>NZ_JBSFDP010000002.1:0-640683 GCF_053593975.1 Streptomyces sp. NPDC002004 | reverse complement strand
GCCGTTCGCCAGGGCCTGGCGTCACATTCCCGTCGTCGCCCGAAGGGCGACGACAGGCACTAGGCGAGGCGCTTGACCGCCTCCGCCACCCGCTCGTCCGTCGCCGTGAACGCGACGCGGACGTGCCGGGCGCCGGCCACGCCGTAGAAGTCGCCGGGGGCCACCAGGATGCCCCGCTCGGCGAGACGCGCGACGGTGTCCCAGCAGGACTCGTCGCGGGTGGCCCAGAGGTAGAGGCTGGCCTCGGAGTGGTCGATGCGGAAGCCGTGGCCCACCAGGGCGTCGCGGAGGGCGGCGCGACGGGCCGCATAACGCTCGCGCTGCTCCCGGACGTGCACGTCGTCGCCGAGCGCAGCGACCGCGGCCGCCTGCGTGGGCGCCGACGTCATCATGCCGCCGTGCTTGCGGATCTGCAGCAGGTCGCCCAGCACACCGGCGTCACCGGCGAGGAAGGCCGCCCGGTACCCGGCGAGGTTCGACCGCTTGGAGAGGGAGTGGACGGCGACGATGCCCTCGTACGAGCCGCCGCAGACGTCGGGGTGCAGCACCGAGACGGGGTCCGCCTCCCAGCCGAGCTCCAGGTAGCACTCGTCGGAAAAGACGAGGATGCCGTGTTCCCGGGCCCAGGCCACGGTCCGGATCAGCTCGTCCTTGGACAGCACCCGGCCGGTGGGGTTGGACGGCGAGTTGAGCCAGAGCAGCTTCAGACCGGAGGGGTCCAGCTCGGTCGGCTCGTTGTAGACGACATGGCCGGCGCGGGCCAGCCGGGCACCCACCTCGTACGTGGGGTAGGCGAGCCGCGGATAGGCGACCGTGTCGCCCGGGCCGAGGCCGAGCTGCGTGGGGAGCCAGGCGACGAGCTCCTTGGAGCCGACGATCGGCAGGACGTTGTGATGGGTCACCCCGCGCGCCCCGAGCCGCCGCTCGCACCACCCCGTGATCGCGTCCCGCAGCTCCGAGGTCCCCCACACGGTCGGATAGCCCGGCGAGTCGGCCGCCGCGACGAGTGCCTTCTGGATCAGGTCCGGCACCGGGTCGACGGGTGTGCCGACGGACAGGTCGACGATGCCGCCCGGGTGGGCCACCGCCGTCGCCTTGTACGGCTCCAGCCTGTCCCAGGGAAAGTCGGGAAGGCGGTCACGAAGCGACGTGCTGCGGGCGACGGGTGGGTGATCGGGGACTGCGGACACGGGAGATCACTTTCCTCTCGGACGGACGCCCTGATTCCGCCAGGGCGGCCACCATGGACGAACGCCTCGGTCCCGTACGGCGGGCATGCCGTACGGGACCGAGGCGGCGCGTCTGCGCGTGCCGCTTACTGGTTCTGCGGCGGCAGCGCGGCGATGAACGGGTGGTCGCGCTCGATCAGCCCGAGCTTGCTGGCGCCACCGGGCGAGCCGAGCTCGTCGAAGAACTCGACGTTCGCCTTGTAGTAGTCCTTCCACTCCTCCGGCGTGTCGTCCTCGTAGAAGATCGCCTCGACCGGGCAGACCGGCTCACAGGCACCACAGTCGACGCATTCGTCCGGGTGGATGTACAAGGACCGCTGGCCCTCGTAGATGCAGTCGACCGGGCACTCCTCGATGCACGCCTTGTCCTTCACGTCGACACAAGGCTGCGCGATGACGTAGGTCACGCTGTCGTTCCTCCTCGATAGGGCGCTGGCGGGCCTCCTCAGGCTCCGCCGCCTGGCGCGCGGGAGCGCGGCGTCGTCGATGCCCGCACCTAGTATCTCCGTTCCCGGGCATGATCCGAACAGGAGGGGTGGACACAGCTGTGGAATTCACTGCGGGCGGACGGCTCGAAGTCCGCATCACGGCCGCTGACGTGGGAAAACGTGTGTCTGTGCGGCGAGTGAGTGACACCCGTGAGGAATCCACGAAGTTCACCGACACGGTCGGTGTTCTCACATCGTGGGACAAGGGAGTGCTCACGATCACACGACGGACGGGTGAGCGGGTCCGCATCGCGGAATCCACGCTGGTCGCGGGCAAGGTCGTTCCCACCCGTCACCCGACCGCCGCCCCTCCAGGAGGCGCTTCGCGCCCCGCGACGACTGCCCGGGCGCGTCGCCGGGGCCCCGCGACGTCGTACGAGGAGCTCGCGCGGATCTCGGCACGGGCCTGGCAGCCCGTGGAGAGCGAACGGCTGGGCCGGTGGGAGCTGCGCGCGGCCGCAGGATTCACCCGGCGCGCGAATTCGGTGCTGCCGCTCGGCGATCCGGGCGTGCCGCTCGACGATGCGCTGGAGCGGGTGCGGGAGTGGTACGCCGCGCGGGGGCTGCCCGCGTACGCCCAGACCGCGACCGGCGCGGAGGGCACGCAGGAGGTGCTCTGCGGCGAGCTGGAGGAGCGGGGCTGGGTGCGCGAGGTGAGCGCCGGGCTGTGGATCGCCGGGCTCGCGGCGATCGGTGACCTGGACGCGGACGTGTCGGCCGTCCGGCTGTCGCGGGATGCCGACGAGGGCTGGCTGCGCCGGTACCAGCGCTTCGAGGAGCCGGGGCCGCACGTGCTGAGCGTCCTCGGGAGCGGGCCCTCGGTGTGGTTCGCGTCCGTGCCCGGCGAGGCCGGGGAGGGGGTCGCCGCGATCGGGCGGTGCGTGATCGACGGGCGGTGGGCGGGGTTCATGGCCGTGGAGGTGGATCCGGCGCACCGTCGCCGGGGCCTGGCCACGGCGGTGATGGCGGCGCTGGCCCGGCAGGCCCTCGAGGAGGGCGCGTCGGCGGCATGGCTCCAGGTGGAGACCGACAACGACGGTGCCCGGGCGCTGTATGCCGGCATGGGCTTCGAAGAACACCACCGTTACCACCATTACCGGGCGCCCGATCCTGAGTGACCCTGGACTCAGCAGCACCCGGCACCGGGGGGACGTTCCCGTCGTCGCCCCGCGTGCCCCGAGACCCGCACACGTCCGCGGAGACGACCACCCGACGGATCACGACCCTCCGCGCCGCCGGGAGGCGACGCGCCCGAGCCGAAGGGGTACAAGTCAGCTATGCAGCCCCCCAGCCCTCCGCACCCCCCGGACCCCGCGCGCGCCGCGGAGTGGCGGCGGCTGTTCGCCGAGGAGGCCCGGGCCGCACGGCCCGACCTGTCCCAGCTCTGCCTGCTCATCGCGGCGGTGGCGGACGGGTCGCTCGACGAGGCGGGAATGGACGCCGCCCAGATGGAGCTGGACCGGCTCGCGGGCGAGATGCCGTTCCGCCCGGGCGAGCCCCGGGACTGGGCGAACGCGCTGGCCGAGCTGCTCGGCGAGCACTACGGGTTCGGCGGCAGCGCCGGCTGCTACCAGCAGCTGCAGTCGTCGCTGCTGCACGAGGTGCTGCACCGCCGCCGGGGGCTGCCGATCCTGCTCTCGGTGGTGTGGATGGAGGTCGCCCGGCGGGCGGGGGCACCGGTGTACGGAGTGGCTCTGCCGGGGCACTTCGTGGTGGGCATCGGCGTTCCCGGGGTGATCGAGGAGCAGGTGCTCGCCGATCCCTTCGACGGCGGCCGGGTGCTCACCGGCGGCGACGTACAGCTGCTCGTGGCGGGCGCCACGGGGGCTCCGCTGGACCCGTCGATGCTGATTCCCGCCGATCCGCTCGCCGTCGTGCTGCGCGTCCTCAACAACATCCGCGCCTGGGCCGCGGCCCGCCCCGAGCACACGGCCGTGGCGCTCTGGGCCCTGGACCTCTCCCTGCTGCTCCCGTCCCACCCGGCCCGGCTGCGCTACGAGCGCGCCCAGTTGCTCGTGCAGCGCGGCGAGTTCCTCCACGGCGCCACGGAGCTCGACGCGTACGCCGAGGTGGTCGCCGCGGTCGACGAGCCGACGGCGGCCGTGATCCGCGGCCAGGCCCGCGCCGCCCGCGCCCGGCTGAACTGACGCGCGGCACGTCCGGCGGGACGGGCCGCCCGGCCCGAGGGTCCCGTCCGTGAACAGCCGGACCGCTGGAGGTGACGCTCACCCCCGCGAGCCCCGCGTGACCGTCGCACGCGCCCCCTACAGCCAGCCCTTCTCGCGTGCCACCCGCACCGCCTCGGTGCGGTTGCGCACCGCCAGCTTCTGGATGGCCGTGGAGAGGTAGTTGCGGACGGTGCCCTGGGAGAGGTGGAGGGCGGTGGCCAGCTCCGCGTTGGTGGCGCCGTCGGCGGCCGCCCGCAGGACCTCGCGCTCGCGGTCGGTGAGCGGGTTGGCGCCCTCGGCGAGGGCCGCCGCGGCGAGGGTGGGGTCGATGACGCGTTCCCCGGCGAGCACCTTGCGCACGGCTTCGGCGAGTTGGGCGGCCGGTGCGTCCTTGACGAGGAAGGCGTCGGCGCCGGACTCCATCGCGGCACGCAGGTAGCCGGGGCGGCCGAACGTCGTCAGGATGACCAGCTTGAGGGCCGGAAGCGCCGCGTGGACCTCGGCCGCCGCCTCGATGCCGGTCTTGCCCGGCATCTCGATGTCCAGCAGCGCCACGTCCACGTCCTGGGCCCGGACCGCGGCCAGCACCTCGTCGCCGCGGGCGACCTGGGCGACCACCTCGATGTCCGGTTCCAGGCCCAACAGCGCGGCGAGGGCCTCGCGGACCATCGACTGGTCCTCGGCGAGGAGGACCTTGATCGTTCGGCTCATGCCTCGGATCCTACGGGGGGCCGTACGTCCGCCGCCCCGGCCCCGTGGGGACCCAGCGGGACACGGGCGGTGAGCACGAAACCGCCGCGCCGTGCCGAGGACGTCTCCAGCGCGCCGCCGACCGCCGTGAGCCGCTCGGTGAGACCCGTGAGGCCGTTGCCGGGCACCCCCGAGCCGCCCGTTCCGTCGTCCTCCACGGTGAGCCGCAGCACGGCTCCGTCGAGTGTCTCCCGCCGGCCGAGGTCCACCGTGCAGCGCCGTGCGCCGCTGTGCCGTACGACATTGGTGATCGCCTCGCGCAGGGCCCAGGCGAGCGCGGACTCGCCGTCCTCGGTGAGGCCGTCCGGCAGCTGCGGCTCGGTCGGCAGGTCGGCGAGGATTCCGGCGGCGGTCAACGCGACCCGTGCGCCGGCGAGTTCACCGAGCAGCCGGGGGCGGCGGTATCCGGTGACGGCCTCCCGGACGTCGACCAGGGCCTGGCGGCTGACCTGTTCGATGTCGGCGACCTGCTGCGCCGCCTTCTCCGGGTGGTCGGGGAGCATCCGCCCCGCCAGCTCGCTCTTGAGCGTGATCAGGGACAGCGAGTGGCCCAGGAGGTCGTGCAGGTCACGGGCGAGGCGGAGCCGCTCCTCGTTCGCGGCGAGCTGGGACACCGTGGCCCGCGCCTGGCGCAACTCCACCGTCGTACGGATCAGTTGGCGCACCCCCGTCATCGCGAACCCACTGAGCAGGGCGGGGATCACGAGGTCGATCTCCAGCCCCCTGCCGTTGCGGAGGCCGATCAGCACCATCACGAGCGTCGCGGCCGGGATCGCCCAGCGGGCCAGCCGCATCGGCAGCGTGGCCCCGCAGGAGACCGACACGTACACGAAGAGGACCAGCCAGGGGTCACCGAGCGTGAGCGACGTGACCACGGCAATGGCCGTGAGGCACCCGAGGACGCCTCCGAGCGCCCTGCGGGACGGCGGGCGGGCGGTGTGGCGGAAGACCAGGAGCAGGTACACCGCCACGAAGGTCATCAGGCCGAGCCATCCGAGGGCGGTGGCGAGCGGCGTGTGGTTCCCGTCGAGGAGGTCCGTGACCGGGGCGCCCAGGAACGCGAGCCAGACGCCGATCCACACCAGCTTGCGCCGCACCTCGGCGCGGTTGCGAGGAGGCGTGCCCATCGGCGGCAGCGGGTCCGAGGGACCGTCGAGCAGGTCGTCGTCGTTCATGGTCTTCACGGTGGTCACGCCTCTGTCGGTGGTCACGCCCGGGTGAGGGGCACGCCTCGGTCGGTGGTCACGCCCGGGTCGGGGGTCACGCCTCGGTCGCCGGCGGCCGCCTTCATGGACCAGCACCGCCTCGTGTTCCCCATGATCCTCCGGCCGGCGCGGTCCTCACGCCTTGCGGGTGTCCTTGCGGTACAGCCAGGCGGCCCCGCCCGCGAAGAGGAAGAAGGACACGGCGAGGATGGTGAGGTCCTTCGCATGCGGGGCGTTCCCGACCTCGATGGCCTGGCCCATGGCGGCGTACGCGTGCGTCGGCAGCCACTTCGCGATGGACTGCAGCCAGTCCGGGAAGGTCGTCGTGGGCATCCACAGGCCGCCCAGCACGGAGAGGCCGAAGTACACGATCATCGTGATGGGGCGGACGGCGTCGCCGGTGGCGAGGTAGCCGATGGCCACGCCGAGCGCGGCGAAGACGAGGCTGCCGGCCCAGATCGCGCCGGTCAGCGCGAGCCACTGCCAGGCGTCCAGCCGCACACCCTTGGCCGCAGCGGCGACGAGGAAGACCACGACGATCGCCGGAAGGCTGACCACGGCGGCGCTCGCGATCTTCGCCAGGACGTAGCCACGTCCGGGCAGCGGCGTCAGGCGCAGCTGGCGCACCCAGCCGCTCTCGCGCTCCTTGGCGATGCGCTCGCTGTTGCCCATCAGGACGGCGGTGAGGGCGCCGAAGGAGGCCATCGACACCATGAAGAACGTCGGCAGGGTCAGTGCGGTGCCGGGCACCTTGGTGGTGCTGTCCTGTCCGCCGGCGATCAGCAGGAAGAGGGCCGCCGGGTAAATCACGGAGAAGAACAGGAACTTCTTGTTGCGCAGGGCGCGGGTGAGTTCGAGCTTGATCAGGCTGGTCATGCCGACTTGGCCTCCTCGGCTGCGGTGATGGCGACGAAGGCCTGCTCCAGACCGAGCCCGGCGACTTCGAGATTGCGGGGGTAGAGGCCGAGTCCGTACACCGCGTGGACGGTGGCGTCGGCGTCGGTCGACTGGATGCGGACGGTGCGGCCCGAGATGTCGACGGTGGCGAGGAAGGGCAGTTGGCGCAGCGAGCTCTCCGTGGCCGCGTCCACGGTCTCCAGGTCGAAGGAGACGCGGCGCGCGCCCGCCTTCGCCTTGATCTCGGCGGCGGTGCCGTCGGCGAGGAGCCTGCCGCGGTGCAGGACGAGCACCCGGTCGGCGATCGCGTCGGCCTCTTCCAGGTAGTGCGTGGCGAACAGGACCGTACGTCCCTGGTCGGCCTGTTCCCGCATGGTCGCCCAGAAGGCCTGGCGGGCGGAGACGTCCATACCGGTGGTGGGCTCGTCGAGGACGATCAGGTCGTTGGCTCCGGCGGTGGCGAGCGCGAAGCGGACGCGCTGCTCCTGGCCGCCGGAGAGCTTGTTCACCTTGCGGTCGGCGATCTGCGTGATGCCCGCCCGGGTCAGCACGTCGTTCACCTTGTACGGCCTGGGGTGCAGGTCGCACGCGAGCTTCACCAGCTCGCCGACGGTCACCTCGTCCATCAGCCCGCCGGTCTGGAGCATCGCGCCGACCCGCCCGGCGACGATCGCGTCCCGCGGGGTACCGCCGAACACCCGGACGGTCCCCTGGTCGGCGGGGCGCAGCCCCAGCAGCAGGTCCAGGGTGGTGGACTTGCCCGCGCCGTTGGGGCCGAGGAGTGCCACGGTCTCGCCGGGACGCAGATCGAGGCTGAGGCCGTCCACGGCACGGACGTCCCCATAGGTCTTCGACACCTGGTCGAAGGTCACCACGGTCCCCGTGCCGGTGCCCGTCGCGGTGGCTGTCGCTGTCGTCGTCATGTCCTCCATGGTGTCGGGAACGGGCGACGTGGGGCAGTGTCGGGCATCGTGGGTTGTGCATGACAGATGTCATGGGGCGGGGGATGACGGGCCGCTTGCTCCCGGCCGGTTCCCGCCCCCGCTCGGCCCCGCCACTGCCCTGCCGGGCGGGCCCGTCTCAGTCCCGCTTCCCCCGCAGCACTTCCAGCGCGTCGGCGACGGTGTGCAGGAATCCCGAAACGGCGCGGGGGCTGCAGGGGAGTTCGGGGTTCCAGGGCTCGACGCCGGCGGTCGCGGTGAGGGTGTGCCAAGCCGGTACGCCGTCCAGTGCGGACGGTTGTACGGCGTTGCCGCGGCTGTCGGCGAGGACCAGACCGGGGGCGAGGGCGGCCGCCTCGTCCCAGGTGGTGGTGGTCCAGTTGACGCCGCCCGGTCCGGGCTCGGCGAAGCGGACGCCGAGTCCGGCGAGATGGCGCAGTTCGGGCCAGGTGGCGGGGCGCGCCAGGTGCACCTGCTCGGGGCCGGCACCGGAGAGGGCGAGGACCCGGGGCGGTGCGGCACCCGCGGCCGCGGCACGCACGGCGTTCTCGGCCGCGGTCAACTCGCCGGAGGCGCCGGACGGCTCCGCCCCCAGCGCGCGGGCCAGCGCGGTGAAGCGGGCCACGATGTGCGTCAGGGAGACGTCGCCCGCGACGGCGAGCGCCACCACGGGTGTTCCGGCGCGCGCCGCGACCTCGTCGTCGACGGCGTAGGCGTGCTCGCGGTCGTACGTCACGTCGACGATCAGATCGGGGCGTACGGAGCTCAGCGCGGCCTCGTCCAGGGCCTTCCCGGCGCCGAGGTACGGAACCTCGGCCCTCGTGAGGGCGCCCGACTTGGCAGGGTCGGGGCGGTCGCCGTCGTGTCCGGAGCCGTAGCAGGCGACCGGGCGTATGCCGAGGTCCCACAGGCCCGCTCCGGCACGGAGATACGCGGCGACGCGGGTGGGCGGGGCGGCCGTCCGGACGGTGATGCCCCGGTCGTCGGTGAACTCCCAGCCCATGGCCCCTGCCCCCTCGGCGTCAACTCGCGCTCCTCGCACGCGACTTGGGCCACCATGAAACGAATCCGGACGCACCGCAAGACCGCCCGCGGCTCCGGCCTCCGGCCTTCCGCCGTCCCGCGACCACAGGGGCCCTGCCCCTGGAAGCCGGACCGGCCCGCCCTTCTCGGTCTCCGAGGAGGACGGGCCGGATGGCGCCGGGCATCCGAGGGGGGCGCCGGGCCGGCGTCCCGGACCGGATCCGCTAGTTCGGGTTGGTCTTGATGACGCCCACCCGTTCCGCGGGGGTCTTGCCGAGGAGGGCCTGGCGGAGCGCGAGGACCACGTCCTGGGGCTGGACCGGCGTCTTGCCCGTGGCACGGGTGACGAGGACGCCGTCGAAGGTGTTGCCGTACAGCCGCTTGAGGGCCTGAAGGTCGTAGGTGTCGACGAGCTTGCCGTCAACCGCCTTCACTCCGAGGATCTGCGGCAGCGACTTCGCGGGGCCGAACGGAATCGACTTGTCGCCCGCCTTGATGGTGACGAGACCCGACATCGCCGGCTGGGCGAAGGCCTTCATCATGCGGTCGACCTCGGCGTTCGAGACCGTCGGGCGGCGCATCGTGGTGGGCACCCGGACGGGTTCGCTCCGGCCGGTCGCGACCTGGTCGCGGTACGCCTGCTCCACCGCGGCGGCCGACTTGTCGACGTCGATGCCCTTGCCCACCTTGCCGTAGACGGGGACCGCCCGGCCCGGCACGAACTTGATCGTGCCCTCGTTCGCCGCCCCGGAGGCGCCGGCCGCACGCTCCAGCGCGGAGTGCAGCTTCTCCGCGTCGACGGGCATGACCGGATCGACGGCCCGCTCGCCGCCGAAGAGGGAACCGATCACGGAGACCGGGTTGTAGTCGCTGGAGGCGGCGGCCCGCACGGTGGCCTCGGTGTCGAAGGACAGGCCCGCCTGGTCCGGCCTCAGCGCGGTGGCGTCGCCCGAGACGGACAGCTGGAGCGGCCGGTTCGTACGCTCGCCGATGGCCGCGTCGAGCTTCTTGACGGCATCGTCACGGGTGCCGCCGCCGATGTCGACGCCGAGGACGGTGGTGCCCTTGGGCACGTCGGAGTGGTTCACCAGCAGCCCGGCGCCGTAGGCGAGGCCGCCGACGACGACCACGGCGACCGCGGCGAGCACCAGCTTGTTGCGGCCCTTCTTCTTCGGGGCGGCGGCGGACCCGCTCGGCCGCGGCGGGTCCGGGAGCTGCGGCGGCGTGTGCGGCACCGGAGCCTCGGAGTGCGGTCCCGGTGCGAACGGCGAGCCCGGCGTCGAGGGCACGACAGGGATGCCGCTGGTCAGGGTGTGCCCGGAGACGTTGTCGCCCGGGCCGCCCGGCTCGGGGGCGGGCTTCTGCGGCGTGAGGATCGCCGTGTCGTCGCTCATCCGGGGGACGGATCCGGTGTCGCCCATCCGCGGAATCGCGCCCGTGTCCGCGTCCATCGGTCGCGGCACCGAGCCCGTGTCCTGGTCGAGCGGCGGGACCAGCGGGCTGTCGCCGGTCACGGGTCCGGAGGTCGGACCGGTGGGATTCTGGGCGAAATAGGGCAGATCACCGCGGTTCGGGTCCCCGCCTTCGCGGTTGAGCGCGTTCGCGCCGGAGTCGGCACGCGGGCCGGATCCCGGGCCCGGGCCGAACGGACCGCCGGGGATCTCGTACGCTCCCGTGCCACCGTCGGCGGGGGCGTCGAACCCGCTCGGGGCACCGCCGCCCGCACCGCGCCGCGGCAGGGGGGCCGTACCGCGCACCGTGCGGGGAGCACCCGTGCCCTGAGGGCCGCGGGCCGCACCGCCGCCGAGACCGTCGGCCGGTGCGCCCGGAGCACCGCCGCCGAGCCCCGCACCCGGGTCGCCGCCCGGACCGTCGGGGCGCGCACCGCCCGGCGCACCGCCCTGGGGCGCCGCGGACGGCGCGTCGACGCCACGGCCGTTGGTGGACGACTTGCGGGGCGCGAACCAGCTGCTGGTCTTCTCCTCGGCAGGGCCGGACACCCCGGCCCCGTCGGCGCCGTCCGCGGCGGCCGGCGTGCCGCCCGTGGGCGCGGAGCCTTCGGCTCCCGGCGCCCCCGCACCCTTGGCCGGGCCCTCGTCGCCGCTCGCGGCCTTGTCGGCGTCGGAGACGGGTGTGCGCATCACGACCGGCGGGATGGGACGCGATCCGGGGATGTTGATCCGGATGCGCGTGGTCAGCGTCGTCTCGGTCTTGCGTTCCTCCGACCGCGCGTCGGCGGACTGCCGGCCGGCCGCGCCCTCATCGGAAGCGGCGCCCTGCGTGGGGGTTCCGTACGGCGGCGTCCCCGAGGGGTAAGCGGCTCCGCCGCGCCCTTGGGCTCCGGAGGACGAACTGTCAGTTTCACGACTCAAGGCAGGTTCTCCCGGTTGGCTCCGCCGCCCGTTGATCCGGCGGTGGGGTCCCCCCGCTCCTCAAGAGCCTGGGGGAAGCTCGGCGGCGCGCACCACCATACTGGCCACCGCGGGACCTCGATCGGGGACGGCCGGGGAAACCTGTGCGGGACTCGTGGGCGCCTGGTACGGCGAAGTGGTACGTCACTTGCCAAGTCGGGCGGAAGGGGGACCCTGGTGCGGGGGTTGACCAAGGGTGGCGCAGATCACAGCGATTGCCATGCCGCCGAGCAGGAAGAGGTAGGAGCCGACGCCCACACCGAAGGCGAAGTCACCTTCCGGGCGACTCGTGGTGAGCAGGACGACGGTGAGCATCCAGCCGGCCGCGGGCGCGATCGCCCCGGCGCGCGCACCGGTTGCGCGAGCCCCGCCGACGAACGTGCCGGCCGCCGCGGCCAGCGCGAGCAGCAACCCGCCCGGGAACAGGCCGCCTTGCACCAGCGCCCCTGCAACGGCGACGACGGCGCCGAGCACAAAGAGCCCGACATAAGCGGCGATTCGCCCGGGGGTCAACGGCCGTTGCCCCGACCCCCCGCCGAAACCCGTACCGACGCCCGCACCGTTGCCGGGGGCCGGGCCCGAACTCGCCCGGGGCCGCCCGCCGGGCGTCCCCTTGTCCTCCGTGCTCATCACACCGCCACCTCCGCGAACAGATCGGTCTCGGGCGCCCCGCCCGGCACCCCGCGCACCAGCTGGTAGTACTCGACGGCGAACAGCGGCTGGGCGAGCTGGTTGGAGAGGGCGAACCACGGTCCGGCCACCTCGATCTGGGTGGCGTGGGCACGCATGGCCGCGGCCTTGGTGCCGACGTGCGCGGCGCCGTCGACGACGGTCGTGACGACGCCGTCCTCGACCACGCCCGGCACGTCGTCGACGGTCGCCGCCGCCTTGAACGGCAGCTCGTGAAGGACCTCGCGCAGGCGTGCGAAGCCCTCGTCGACCACCGAGCGGGGTACCCGGTTCCAGTAGATCTTCGCCACCTCGTACGGTTCGCCCAGATCAGGACGGTAGGCCCGTTCGGACGCGAGATCGGCGGCGCGCATCGCGACGCGGTGGGCCTTGATGTGGTCGGGGTGGCCGTAGCCGCCGTCCGGGTCGTAGGTGACGAGCACCTGCGGACGTACCTCGCGGATCACCTGGACGAGGTGCGTGGCCGCCTCGTCGAGATCGGCGGACCAGAAGGAGCCCTCGCGGGTGTTCTGCTCGGCGCCCATCATCCCGGAGTCGCGGTACCGCCCTGGCCCACCGAGGAAACGGTGGTCGGTGACGCCGAGCTCGTGCATCGCGGCGGCCAGCTCGCCGACGCGGTGGGCCCCGAGGGTGTCCTGCCGGTCCGAGGTGAGCCCCGCCAGCTCGGGCGGGATGACCTCACCCTCCTCACCGAGGGTGCAGGTGACCAGCGTGACCTGGGCGCCCGCGGCCGCGTACAGGGCCATGGTCGCGCCGTTGTTGATCGACTCGTCGTCGGGATGCGCGTGCACGAGCAGCAGGCGCCGGGCGGGCGGTTCCGTCATACCGCCCACCCTACGAGGCAGGCGGCGCTCCCCCACCACCTCCCCGATCGTCCGTCACCCTCGCCGTCGGGCACACGTGCGGCGGGAGGCGCGGTCCGGCAGCGGCTTCCTCACTGCCGAAGGCGTACTCCCGCTTCCAGCTCACCGGCCAACAGCCGCCCTTGCCTCGTCCAGGACCGAGCTCAGTTCCTGCAGGGCCTCCCGAGCGGTGGCCGGGTCTTCGTGTTCCGTCCGGCTCTGAGCACGGGAGTAGCGGGCGGACAGATCGGGGCGGCGTGCGATCTCGATGTCCCTGGCCCAGGTCAGGACCCAGCTCTGCACCGGACTGAGGGACTGCCACTCGACCGCCTTGGCGAAGGCCTCGTCCTTCTTGGCCTGCATCTCCTCCAGACGGCCCGGGTCGACGACGGCGAGGGCCGCACGCAGGGCGTCAGGGGTCCGCTCGGGACGGGGGATCAGCTCGTGTCCGAGATCGGAGTGGGTGCTCATCGTTTCCGCCACCTTTCGTGCCGTGGTGCCGGTGCCCCGGACAGGCGCGTCAGACCGCCGCTGGAGCGGCGGTCCCGCAGTCGCGGCAGCGGCCCGGGACGGATGCGCGGAAGGCGCGGTCGCAGTTGTCGCAGGTCTGGAGTGGGTGCGGGGCGGCCGGCTGCGGGACTGGTGCGCGCAGCGGCAGCAGGGGCGGCAGCTGGGCGTCGAGGCGGTGGGCCAGGAGGGCGGCCGGGCGCCGGAGCCCTTCGGACGGCAGGTCGCTGGTCAGCGCGTGCCGTACGGCGGCGGGGCTGACGTCGCGCTCCAGCCAGGCGGCGACGCCGGGGGCGAGGTGCGCCGTGTCGCAGGCGGAGAGGAGCAGGCGCGCGTCGTGGCGACGCAGCTCTGCGAGGAGGTCGGCGGCCGCCCCGAGGAGGCCCGGGGTGGCCCAAGCCGGGTGGGGCACCGCGGGGAGGGGCTTGCGGGGTGTGCGCTGCTTCGGGGCCGGGTGCGCCCGCCGTACGGGCTCCTGGTCGGCCCGACGGCGGCCGGGCTGGTTGCAGGAGATCGTGCGCGTGACGATACGGCCGCCGGGGATGCGGTGCCGTTCACGGCGCAGGTACCCGTGAGCCTCCAGTTCGCGCAGAGCTGCGGCGATACGCGCAGCTCCCTCGGGGAAGCGGGCAGCGAGGGTCTTGATGTCGACGCGGGCGCCCTTGGGCAGCGACTGGAGGTGCACGCCCAGTCCGATCGCGAGGAGGGAGAGTTCGGGGTGCTGTGCCAGGTGGTTGCCGATGACCGTGAAGCGGGTGGTGTGGCGGGTGTGGTCGTGGACGAGACCGCCGGAGTGAGGGCGCCGGTACGGGCGGTTGTTCCCGGCAATGCGGGACTGGGCGTGCGGGGGCACGCTAGGGTTTTCCGTATCCATCGGGAAGCTCCTACTTCCTCGGTGGTCAGGCCCTCGCACTGGGATGCCAGTCCCGGCGGGGGCCGTCGCATGTCTGCGGTGGTGTTGCGCCGAGCGTAGAGCAGCCAACCCGTCCCGAATCCAGCTGCGTTGGCGATGTTCACTCGCGGGAGTGAGTTTGCGCTCCGGGCGGGAGGGGTGGGGCTTGGCCGGGTTCTTTCACCCTCGTGTTTCTTGGGAAAGAGCACCCCTCGCACCGGAGCACGGGCGGCCGGGTTCCGGTGCGAGGTCGAGTTCCGCCCACACCGTCTTGCGGGGGTGAGGTCCCGGGGTGACGCCCCAGCGGTCGGCGAGCGCCTCGACGAGGACCAGGCCACGGCCGGACTCGGCGTCGGGGGCAACCGGTTGGGCGCACGGGAGGCGGTCACCGCGGGTGTCGGTCACCTCGATCCGGAGCGTGCCGGCGGCGACGTGGAGCGTGAGCCGGAAGTCACGGCCCGGGACGCGTCCGTGCGTCGCGGCGTTGGCGGCCAGCTCGGCGACGACGTTCGCGGCCGGCTCCAAGGGGAACCCCCAGCTGCGCAGTTGCTCGGTGGCGAGAAGACGGCCGAGGCGAGCCCCGCGCGGTGTCGGCGACAGGAGGACGCTGAAGTCGGGCACGGGTGCGTCGAGTTGGACCTCGGGCGAGGCGGTTTCCTGATTCACGTCACTCAGCGTGGCGACGCGCGCCTACCGTGAACAGTGACAACACCGATACGTACGGTGACTGTCCGGAGGTTGTCCGGTCGTGTCCGGTCAGTCCGGAAGCGTCGTACGGGTAGGGCCGTTGAGGCACGGCGGTACGGCGGAGGGGTGCGTGGCGCACATGGACGGTGGCGCGGGTCGGCTCAAGAGCGAGGCGGACGAACCGGGGTGGGAGGTGGACCCCGACGACTGGGGTGTGGCGGTCGTCGCGACCGTCGGGCGGCAGCTGAAGCTCCGCCGGGAGGCGGTGGGGATGCGGGCCGCCGACTTCGGAGAGGCCGTCGGGTACGGCGAGGACATGGTCTACAAGATCGAGAGCGGGAAGCGGATCCCCCGGCCCGAGTATCTGGACATGGCGGACGAGGTGTTACGGGCGGGCGGGCTGCTCTCGGCGATGAAGGAGGACGTACGGAGGGTTCGATACCCCAAGAAGGTGCGGGATCTGGCACAGATGGAGGCGAAGGCGGTCGAGCTTCAGCTGTACGACCCCTTGAACATCCATGGATTGCTGCAGACGCCGGAATACGCACGCGGACTTCTCCTGATGCGGCGCCCCGCGTACAGCGAGGACGAGGTGGAGCGGTTCATCGCAGCCCGCGTGGCACGCAAGTCCGTCTTCGAACGGGACCCCGCGCCCGAAGTCAGCTTTGTCCTGGAGGAGTGGACGTTACGACGTCCACTCGGGGGAAGGGCGGCGCTGCGACGCCAGCTCGAACATCTCCTTGAGGCGGGACGGTTGCGGAACGTCGAGCTTCAGGTGATGCCGATGGATCGCGAGGAACATGCCGGACTTGCAGGTGGCATCGAGGTGCTGAAATTCGAGGACGGATCGGCCGTGGGGCGTTCACAGGCGGTGGCCAACGGCCGACCGCTCTCCGAGCCCAAGCAGCTCCGTATCCTTGAACTGCGGTATGGCATCATCCGGGCCCAGTCACTTACACCACGTGAGTCGACGGCCTTCATCGAGCAACTGCTGGGGGAAACATGATCCGCGACACCTCGGCCGGGGGCGCCTCCGACCTGACGTGGTTCAAGAGCAGTTACAGCAGCAGCAGCGAAGGCGACTCCTGCGTAGAACTCGCCACCACCCCCGGCACCGTCCACGTCCGCGACTCCAAGAACCTCGACGGCCCCCGCCTGGCCTTCTCGCCCGCCACCTGGTCGGCCTTCGTGCCGTACGCTTCCGAAGACTGACCGGCGGGCCTACCGCCGGCCCCGCCCCCGGACGGGCCGTCCCGCCGGACCGGCGCCGTCAGAACTTGATGCCGCCGATCATGCTTGCGACATTCGTGGTGAGCTGGCTGATCGTCGGAGCGATCGACGAACTCGCGAGATAGAACCCGAGGAGCATGCACACGATCGCGTGCCCGGCCTTCAGTCCTGACTTCTTCACCAGGATGAAGACGATGATCGCCAGCAGCACCACCGCCGAAATGGAGAGTGCCACGGCGGTTCACCTCCCAAGACCACGCGTTACGACGACAGATGTCAGGGGCTTCCTACCCACCCCGCGCAACGGATCATAACTTTCCGTGCGTACGCATGGATCGCAAAATCGAGGCTCACGGCAGCACGAGGGGGCGCATGCCCCAATGGCACGTGTCGGACGGAACCCTCCGCCCGGATGGCCGAAGGGCCCGCGTTCCGTCGCCGGGCTCCCGGCGCCTGTCCGAAGGGTGAGACGGGCGGGAGTCCTGGGACAGGGCCTAGGCTCGGGGGATGATCTCCGAACCGATCTCGTTCCCGCGGCAGCACGCGCGAACCCAGCGTTTCACGCTGGGCGCGCCCCGCGCGTTCACCGTGGCCCCGGACGGGGCTCGCGTCGCCTTTCTGCGTTCCCGGTCGGGTACCGACCGGGCGAATCTGCTCTGGGTACTTGACGTTGCGGAGGGCCAGGAGAGGGTCGCGGCCGACCCGTCCGTGCTGCTGAGCGGGGCCGAGGAGAACCTGTCGGCGGCCGAGCGGGCGCGTCGCGAGCGCAGCCGCGAGGGTGCGGCGGGCATCGTCGGCTATGCGACCGACGCGGCCGTCGAGTTGGCCTCCTTCGCCCTCTCGGGCCGGCTGTTCGTGGCCGAGCTGCGTGCGGGGACGGCGCGCGAACTGCCCGTACCCGGGCCGGTGATCGACCCGCGGCCCTCTCCCGACGGGCGCCATGTCGCCTATGTCTCGGGGGGCGCCCTGCGGGTCGTCGGCACCGGTGAGGCACCGGACGACCGTGCGCTCGCCGAGCCGGAGACGGAGGGCGTGACCTACGGCCTCGCCGAGTTCATCGCGGCCGAGGAGATGCACCGGTCGAGGGGCTTCTGGTGGGCTCCCGACAGCACGCGGCTGCTGGCCGCCCGCGCGGACGACGCCCCCGTGCACCGCTGGTGGATCGCCGACCCGGCGCACCCGGACCGCGAGCCGGCCCGGGTGGCCTACCCGGCCGCGGGCACGCCGAACGCCGAGGTGCAGCTGTTCGTGCTGGGGCTCGACGGGAGCCGCACCGAGGTGGCCTGGGACCGTACGCGCTATCCGTATCTCGCCGCGGTGCACTGGTCGGAGGCCGGGGCTCCGCTGCTGCTCGTGCAGTCCCGCGACCAGCAGAGCCAGCTGTATCTGGCGGTGAACCCGGACGACGGCGCGACCCGCATGGTGCACGCCGACGAGGACGCCGACTGGCTGGAGCTCTTCCCCGGCTCGCCCTGCTGGGCGCCGAGCGGGCGACTGGTGCGGATCGCGGACGAGGCGGGCGCGCGGGTTCTCGCGCTGGGCGACCGGCCGCTGACGAGCGGGCAGCTCCATGTCCGCGCCGTACTGGACGTCTCCGACGACGACGCGCTGATCTCCGCGTCCGCGGGCCCCGCCGCGGCCGACCCGGAGACCGGCGAGGTGCATGTCTACCGGGTCAACGAGCTCGGCATGGAGCGGATCTCGCAGGAGCCGGGGGTGCACTCGGCGGTGCGGGCCGGCGGCGTGACGGTCCTGGTTTCGGCCACCCCCGGCCGGCCGGGGGCGCTGGTGGAGCTGCTGCGCGACGGCAAGCGGATCGCGACCGTGACCTCGCACGCCGAGCGCCCGGCCCTCGTTCCGCGGGTGACGCTCACCGAAGGGGGCGCACGCCGCATCCCGTGCGCCGTCCTGCTTCCCACGGGCTATCAGGAAAGCGACGGTCCGCTTCCGGTTCTCATGGACCCCTACGGCGGTCCGCACGGCCAGCGTGTGCTGGCCGCGCACAACCCCCACCTCACCTCGCAGTGGTTCGCCGACCAGGGCTTCGCGGTGGTCGTCGCGGACGGCCGGGGCACCCCGGGCCGCTCCCCCGCCTGGGAGAAGGCGGTCCACCACGACTTCACGGTCACGCTCGACGACCAGGTCGACGCTCTCCAGGGCCTCGCCGCAACCCATCCGCTGGACCTGGACCGGGTCGCGATCCGCGGCTGGTCCTACGGCGGCTACCTCGCCGCCCTGGCCGTGCTGCGCCGCCCCGACGTCTTCCACGCGGGTATCGCCGGCGCCCCGGTCACCGACTGGCGGCTGTACGACACGCACTACACGGAGCGGTACCTCGGCGACCCGGGGAGCGCCCCCGAGGCGTACGCGACGAGTTCGCTCGTGACGGACGACGGCCTCTCCGGCGCCGCGGACGTCCACCGCCCGCTGATGATCGTGCACGGCCTGGCCGACGACAACGTCGTCGCCGCCCATACGCTGCGGCTGTCCTCGGCGCTCCTCGCCGCCGGCCGCCCGCACGAGGTGCTGCCGCTGTCCGGCGTGACGCACATGACCCCGCAGGAACAGGTCGCGGAGAACCTGCTGCTGCTTCAGGTGGACTTCCTGAAGCGGTCGTTGGGGATGCGCTAGGTACCGATCACGGGGAAAACGACCGGCCGGGGCGACATGGCTGCGCCCCGGCCGGTCTACGGCACCCGCACGGCCGTACGCCCTCCAGAATGCCGCGTCCGTATATCGGTGACACTGCGGGCGAGTTGCACGCGTGTTAAGAGCTGCCGCCCCGTCAGCCGCTGTCGCCGCCCGCCCCGTTCTCCGGCGGGACCACCACCTTCTCCTCGGCGAAGTGGCATGCGGAGTCGTGCGCGGCGGGGCCCGCGCCGCCGCGGAACACGGCCGGGACCGCGAGCGCCGGGACCTCGCGGGCGCACAGCTCCCGGGCCTTCCAGCAGCGGGTGCGGAAGCGGCAGCCGGACGGGACGTCGGTCGGCGACGGGACGTCCCCGGTCAGGATGATCCGCTCGCGGTGCTCCCGGGCGCCGGGGTCCGGCACGGGCACCGCGGACAGCAGCGCCTGCGTGTACGGGTGCGTGGGGTGCTCGTAGATCTCGGCGTCGCGGCCGAGCTCCACGATCCGCCCGAGGTACATCACCCCGACGCGGTCGGAGATGTGCCGGACGATCGACAGGTCGTGGGCGATGAAGATGTAGGACAGGCCGAACTCGTCCTGCAGTCTCGCCATCAGGTTGATGACCTGGGCCTGGATGGAGACGTCGAGGGCCGAGACCGGCTCGTCGGCGACGATGATCTCGGGGTTGAGGGCCAGGCCGCGGGCGATGCCGATGCGCTGGCGCTGACCGCCCGAGAACTGGTGCGGGTAGCGGTTGATGTACTCGGGGTTCAGACCGACGACGTCCAGGAGCTCCTGGACACGCCTGCGGCGGTCGCCCTTCGGAGCCACCTCGGGGTGGATGTCGAACGGCTCCCCGATGATGTCGCCCACCGTCATACGCGGGTTGAGCGAGGTGTACGGGTCCTGGAACACCATCTGGATGTTCCGCCGCACCGCCTTCAGCGCACGCCCGGACAGCTTGGTGATGTCCTCGCCCCGGTACCGGATCGCTCCGGACGTGGGGCGCTCCAGATTGACCAGCAGCCGGGCGAGCGTGGACTTGCCGCAGCCGGACTCGCCCACGATGCCGAGGGTTTCGCCCGCCATCAGGTCGAGGTCGACGCCGTCGACGGCCTTGACCGCGCCGATCTGCCGCTTGAACAGGATGCCCCGGGTGAGCGGGTAGTGCTTGTACAGGTCGCGCACCTCGAGGATGGCCTCGCCCGCGCCGGCGGTCCGGGCGGTCTCGGTCCGCTCAGCCGTTCGAGCCACGGAGGCACTCCCTCCAGAAGAAGCAGGCGCTCCCCCGCGCGCCGCGGGCCGCGGGCGCGCCCAGCGCTCCCCACGCCCCGAGGGCCCCTCGCTCCTCGTTCACCTCGAACAGCTCGGGCACATCAGTGCGGCACACGTCCTGGGCCATCGGGCAGCGCGGATGGAAGGCGCAGCCGGGCGGGATGTCCATCAGATTGGGCGGCAGGCCCCTGATCGCGTAGAGCTCCTGGCCCTTCTGGTCCAGGCGCGGGATCGAGTCCAGCAGACCACGCGTGTACGGGTGCGCCGGCGCCTTGTAGATGTCGTGGACGGGCGCGGTCTCGACGATGCGGCCCGCGTACATCACGGCGATCTTGTCGGCGACGTCCGCGACCACACCCAGGTCGTGCGTGATCAGGATCAAGCCCATGTTGTACTCGCGCTGAAGCTCCGCGAGCAGGTCCATCACCTGCGCCTGAACCGTCACGTCCAGCGCCGTCGTCGGCTCGTCCGCGATGATCAGGTCCGGCTCCAGGGCCAGCGCCATCGCGATCATGATGCGCTGACGCATACCGCCCGAGAACTGGTGCGGATAGTCGTTCACACGCGCCGCGGCCGCCGGGATCCTCACCCGCTCCATCAGTTCCACGGCCCGGGCCCTGGCCTCCTTCCTGCCGAGGCCCTGGTGGACGCGGAACATCTCACCGAGCTGGTACCCGACGGTCAGCACCGGGTTCAGCGAGGACAGCGCGTCCTGGAAGATCATCGCCATGCCGGAGCCGCGGATCCTGCGCCGTTCGTCCTCCTTGAGCCGGAGCAGGTCCCGGCCCTGGAAGAGGATCTCGCCGCCGGTGATGCGTCCGGGCGGGGTGTCGAGGATGCCCATGACCGCCTGCGCGGTCACCGACTTGCCGGAACCGGACTCGCCGAGCACGGCCAGCGTCTCGCCCGCGTCGACGGCGTAGGTGACACCGTTGACGGCCTTGGCGACCCCGTCCCGGGTCCGGAACTCCACGTGCAGATCGCGCACTTCCAGCAGCATCGGCGGCCTCCCTCCGTGGTCAGCGCAGCTTGGGGTCGAGGGCGTCGCGGACCGCGTCGCCGAGCATGATGAACGCGAGCACGGTGATCGCCAGCGCACCGGCCGGCCAGAGCAGCATGTGCGGGGCGTTGCGGATGTACGGGGACGCGGCCGAGATGTCGATGCCCCAGGACACTCTGGGCGGCTTCAGGCCGACGCCGAGGTAGGAGAGCGTGGCCTCCAGCGCGATGTACGTGCCGAGGGCGATGGTGGCGACGACGATCACCGGTGCGACCGCGTTGGGCGTGATGTGGCGGAGCAGCAGCCGCGTGGTGGAGGCGCCGAGGGCGCGCGCCGCCTGGACGTAGTCGTTCTGCTTGGCGGTGATGACGGAGCCGCGGGCGATGCGGCAGATCTGCGGCCAGCCGAGCAGGACCATGAATCCGATGACGGGCCAGACGGTGTTGCTGGTGACCACGGACAGCAGCACCAGGCCGCCGAGTACGACGGGGATCGCGAAGAAGACGTCGGTGAGCCGGGACAGGGTCGCGTCCCAGGCGCCGCCGAAGAACCCGGCGAGCCCGCCGAGCACCGAGCCGAGGAGGGCGACCCCGAGGGTGGCGCACACACCGACGACGACGGAGGTCCGGGCCCCGTAGACCGTGCGGGTGTAGACGTCGCAGCCCTGACCGTCGAAGCCGAAGGGGTGGCCAGGCTGGGAGCCCTCCTGGGCCTTGGCGAGGTCGCAGCTGAGCGGGTCGCCGGAGGTGATCGAGGACGGCCAGACGGAGATGAAGACCAGGAAGACGATGACCAGCCCGGAGAGGATGAAGACCGGGTTCCGGCGCAGGTCGCGCCAGGCGTCGGACCACAGGCTGCGCGGCTTGCCCGCGGGGCCTGTGCCCTCGGGTCCGCCCGGTGTCCGTTCGAGGGTCGCCCCCTCGCTGGTGGCGAGGTCCATCGCGCCGCCCATCCCGGTCGGGGCGATGGCGCCGTCCTCCTTCTGCGGTTCAGGCATAGCGGATCCTCGGGTCGAGTACGGCGTACAGCAGGTCGACGACGAGATTGACCACCAGGAAGACCAGGACCAGCACGGTCACGAAGCCGACGACGGTCTGTGTGTTGTGCCGCAGGATCCCCTGGTAGAGCTGGTAGCCGACGCCGTGGATGTTGAAGATCCGCTCGGTGACGATCGCGCCGCCCATCAGCGCGCCGATGTCGGCGCCGATGAAGGTGACCACGGGGATCAGCGAGTTGCGCAGCAGATGCCGGGTGATGACGCGCCGCCGCGGCAGGCCCTTGGCGACGGCGGTGCGTACGTAGTCGGCGCGCCGGTTCTCGGCGATGGAGGTACGGGTGAGCCGGGTGACGTAGGCGAGGGAGACCGAGGCGAGGACGAGGCCCGGCACGATCAGCTCGTTCAGCGGGGCCTCGGGGGAGACCGAGGGCCGGATGACGCCCCACTTCACGCCCAGCAGGAGTTGCAGGACCAGGCCGGTGACGAAGGTGGGCACGGAGATGACGACGAGGGTCAGCAGCAGCACGGAAGTGTCGACGGGCCGGCCCCGGCGCAGACCGGTGAGGACACCGAGGGTGACGCCGATGACGATCTCGAACACGATCGCGACGACGGTGAGCCGGATGGTCACGGGGAACGCCGTCGCCATCAGCTCGGTGACCTTCTGGCCGTTGAAGGCGGTGCCGAAGTCCCCGGTGAAGACGTGGCCCATGTAGCTCGCGTACTGCTCGACGACGGGCTTGTCGAGGCCGTACTCGCGGCGCAGCTCCGCGGTGGTCGCGGGGTCGCACTTCCGCTCGCCGCACAGCCCCGCGATGGGATCGCCCATCACGTTCACCATCAGGAAGATCAGCAGCGTCGCGCCGAAGAAGACCGGGATCATCTGCAGCAGACGCCGGACGACGTACCGTCCCATCGCGGCCCCCTGGGGTCAGCTCACCGTGATCTCGTTGTAGACGGGCACGCTGAACGGGTTCAGCGCGACATGACCGATCCGGCTCGAGTAGCCGGCGCTGCCGTTCTGGTACCAGAGTGGGATGGCGGCCATGTTGTCGCGCACGACGCCTTCGGCCTCCTGGAACTTCTTCACGGCGGCGGTCTGGTCGGACTCGGCGTTGGCCTCGTCGACGAGCTTGTCGAACTGCGGATTGCTCCACTTGCCGTCGTTGGACGACGCGTTGGTGTAGTAGAGCGGCTGGAGGAAGTTCTGGATCAGCGGGTAGTCCATCTGCCAGCCGGCCCGGAAGGGGCCGGTCATCTTGCCCTGGGTGATCTGGTTGCGGTAGTCGGCGAAGGTGCCGACGGGGTTGCCCACGCACGCCCGGTCGTTGCCGACGGCGTTGTTGACGCTGTTGCAGACGGCGTCCACCCACTCCTTGTGGGAGCCGCTGTCGGCGTTGTACGAGATCCGGACCTGTCCGCCGGGCAACCCGCCGCCCTCCTGGATGAGCTTCCTGGCCTGCCCGGGGTCGTAGACGCAGGCGGCTCCGCAGAGCCCCGCCTTGTAGCCGCCCTTGTCGCCGAGTACGGGTGAGGTCCAGTCGGTGGCCGGGGTCCGGGTCCGCCGGAAGATCCTGTCGGTGATCTGCGCGCGGTTGATCGCCATGGACAGGCCCGTACGGACCTTGGCCGCGCCCGGTGTGTCCCATCTCTTGTCGTCGTAGGGGAAGGCCAGGGTCTGGATGATGCCGGCGGGCGTGTTGATGTACCGGCCGTCGAGGTCGGACTTGACGTTCTTGAGCTGTGCGGCGGGCACGTCGTCGACGAGGTCGAGGTTCCCGGCCACGAGGTCGGTGTAGGCGGTGTTGTTGTCCGTGTAGACCTTGAGGTCGATGCCCTTGTTGCGCGCCTTGTCGTCCCCCGGGTAGGCGTCCCAGGCGCGCAGGTTCATCTGGGAGCCCCTGACGTACGTGTCGACCAGGTACGGGCCGTTGCCGACCGGCTTGTTCAGCCAGGCGTCGTGGTGGTCGAAGAACGCCCTGGGCAGGGGGGCGAAGGCGGGGTAGCCGAGGGTGTCCGGCCAGGTGGAGAACTTCTGCGAGAGCTTCACGGTGAAGGTCCTGTCGTCGACGACCTTCAGCCCGGAGAGCGTGTCGGCGCTCTGGGCCCCCGTCTCGGGGTGGACCTTGTCGTATCCCTCGATGTAGCCGAAGAAGTAGGCGTTCTTCTGGTTGTTCTTCAGGCCGGCGCCGTAATTCCAAGCATCGACGAAGGACTTGGCGGTCACCTTCTCGCCATTGCTGAAGGTCCAGCCGTTCTTGAGGACGATCGTGAAGTTCTTCGAGTCGGACGTCTCGATCTTCTCGGCGAGCATGTTCTTCGCCTCGCCGGTCCGCGGGTCGTACCGCTTCAGCCCGCGGAAGATCATGTCGAGGACCTTGCCGCCCTGCACCTCGTTGGTGTTCGAGGGCTCCAGCGGGTTCTGCGGGTCTCCCCACGAGGAGCTGACCACGCCGGGCTCGGTGCCCGCGCCCCCGCCGCAGGCGCCCGCCGCCAGCGCGGCGGCCATCGCGCACACGGCCCACCTGGCGCGCGCGGCTCGACGCATGGGGTGCCTCCTCGGCGTGCTCCCGGATCACTCGGGCCCGACCAGTCACTCAGGGCCCCAATATCACCCCATTCGCCCCATTCTGCATAGGTGCCCCACCCGCACGGGTCGATCGTTGCGCCACTCGCACGAACGGCGGGTCCACAACGACGAGGGCGCCCGGAACCGATCGGTTCCGGGCGCCCTCGTCGAAGCGGGAGCAGGGCTCCTCACGCCGCGTGCACGACGTCCTTCTCCTCCGCGAAGTGGCAGGCCGACTCGTGCGCGGCCGGGCTGTCACTGCCCTGGAAGCGCTCGGGGACGGCGAGGAGCGGGACCTCCTCGGCGCACCTGTCCATGGCCTTCCAGCAACGGGTGCGGAAGCGGCAGCCCGACGGCGGGTTCGCCGGCGACGGGACGTCGCCGGTCAGGATGATCCGCTCACGGCCCTCCCGCGCCTCCGGGTCCGGCACGGGCACGGCGGAGAGCAGCGCCTGCGTGTACGGGTGCGTCGGGTGGTCGTAGATCTGCGTGTCCGTACCGATCTCGGCCATCTTGCCGAGGTACATCACGCCGACCCGGTCCGAGATGTGCCGGACGATCGACAGGTCGTGCGCGATGAAGATGTAGGACAGGTTGAACTCGTCCTGCAGCTTCTCCATCAGGTTGATGACCTGGGCCTGGACGGAGACGTCCAGGGCCGAGACCGGCTCGTCGCAGATGATGATCTCGGGGTTGAGGGCCAGGCCGCGGGCGATGCCGATGCGCTGGCGCTGACCGCCCGAGAACTGGTGCGGGTAGCGGTTGATGTACTCGGGGTTCAGACCGACGACGTCCAGGAGCTCCTGGACACGCCTGCGGCGGTCGCCCTTCGGAGCCACCTCGGGGTGGATGTCGAACGGCTCCCCGATGATGTCGCCCACCGTCATACGCGGGTTGAGCGAGGTGTACGGGTCCTGGAACACCATCTGGATGTTCCGCCGCACCGCCTTCAGCGCACGCCCGGACAGCTTGGTGATGTCCTGGCCCTTGTAGAAGACCTCGCCCGCGGTGGCCCGCTCCAGCGACATGAGCAGCTTGGCGACCGTGGACTTGCCGCAGCCGGACTCACCCACGATGCCCAGGGTCTCGCCCTGGTACAGGTCGAAGGAGATGCCGTCGACGGCCTTGACCGCGCCGATCTGCTTCTTGAAGAGGATGCCCTGGGTGAGCGGGAAGTGCTTCACCAGGTTGCGCACCTGGAGGATCGGCTCGCCGCGCTCGACGGGCGCCTCGATGGCGGCCACGGCCTCGCTCTCGGAGTGCGCGTCGACGACCTCCACGTCGGAGACGTTCGGCGTCGCGTCCTGCGGCTCGTCGTTCGTGTCGAGCTTCGTGGGCTCAGCCATGGATCGTCTCCTTCCAGAAGTGGCACGCGGAGCGGCGGCCCGGCAGCTCGCTGCCGTCCTGCTCCGTCACCGGGTGCAGCACGGGAACGTCCGTGCGGCAGATGTCCTGCGCCTTCGGGCAGCGCGGGTTGAACGCACAACCGGTCGGGATGCGCAGCAGGTTGGGCGGCAGGCCCTTGATCGCGTAGAGCTCCTGGCCCTTCTGGTCCAGGCGCGGGATCGAGTCCAGCAGACCACGCGTGTACGGGTGCGCGGGGCGCTTGTACAGCTCGTGGACGGGCGCGGTCTCGACGATACGGCCCGCGTACATCACGGCGATCTTGTCGGCGACGTCCGCGACCACACCCAGGTCGTGCGTGATCAGGATCAAGCCCATGTTGTACTCGCGCTGAAGCTCCGCGAGCAGGTCCATCACCTGCGCCTGAACCGTCACGTCCAACGCCGTCGTCGGCTCGTCCGCGATGATCAGGTCCGGCTCCAGGGCCAGCGCCATCGCGATCATGATGCGCTGACGCATACCGCCCGAGAACTGGTGCGGATAGTCGTTCACACGCGCCGCGGCCGCCGGGATCTTCACCCGGTCCATGAGCTCCACGGCCTTCGCCTTGGCCTCCTTCTTGGAGAGGCCCTGGTGGACGCGGAACATCTCACCGAGCTGGTACCCGACGGTCAGCACCGGGTTCAGCGAGGACAGCGCGTCCTGGAAGATCATGGCGATCTTCGAACCGCGCAGCTTCCGGCGCTCGTCCGCGGGCATCTTGAGCATGTCCTGGCCGCGGAAGAGGATCTCGCCCTGCGGGATCTTCGCCGGCGGCATGTCCAGGATGCCCATGATCGCCTGGGCGGTCACCGACTTGCCGGAGCCGGACTCGCCGAGCACGGCGAGCGTCTCACCGGCGCTGACGCTGTAGTTGACGCCGTTGACGGCCTTGACGACCCCGTCGCGGGTGTGGAACTCCACGTGCAGGTCACGCACGTCGAGCAGCGGACCGCCCTGGTCGTCCCCGCCGCGCGGGGCGGGAACGGTCGCGGTCTTGTCGATGGTGGTCACGTACGCCTCCCTCAGCGCATCTTGGGGTCGAGGGCGTTGCGGACGGCCTCACCGAGCATGATGAACGCCAGCACCGTGATGCTGAGCATGATCGACGGGTACAGCAGGATGTGCTGGGCCACGCGGATCGAGTTGCCGCCGTCCGAGATGTCATTGCCCCACGAGACGCCGTTCAGGCCGAGGCCGAGGAACGACAGGACCGCCTCGCTGGAGATGTAGACGCCCAGCGAGATGGTGGCGACGACGATCACCGGGGCCATCGTGTTCGGCAGGATGTGCCGGAACAGGATGCGCGGCGTGCTCGCGCCCAGCGCCTGGGCGGCGTGCACGTAGTCGGACTGCTTGGTCGTGATGACCGCGCCACGCATCACGCGGGCGATCTGGGTCCAGCCGAAGAAGGACAGCGCCCCGATGACGACCCAGACGTTGCGCTCCTGGAAGGAGTTGAGCACGACCATGGTGCCGAGCAGGAACGGGATGCCGAAGAAGACGTCCGTCAGTCGCGAGAGCACGGAGTCGAGCCAGCCGCCGAAGTAGCCGGCCAGCATGCCGACCAGACCACCGACCAGCGTCACGCACAGCGTGGTGCCGAAGCCGACGGCGACCGAGGCCCGGGTGCCGTAGATGACACGCGCGTAGACACTGCGGCCCTGCGCGTCGTAACCGAGCCAGTCGGACGAGAAGACCTCGCCCAGCTTCGGCTTCTGCAGGAAGTGCTTCGACAGGTCGCCGAGCGTCGGGTCCGCGCTGGTGAACAGCGAGGGGACGGCCGTGATCGTCAGCAGCAGCAGGATCAGCACGGCGGAGATGACGAAGATCGGGCTGCGCCGCAGGTCGCGCCAGGCGTCGCCCCAGAGGCTGCGCGCCTTCTCGTCGTGCTTCGCCGGCTGTGCCGCCGCGGTGGCCACGGCGTCCGACGTGGTGGTGTCGTCCGCGGTCTTGGTCATGTCAGGCATAGCGAATCCTCGGGTCCAGGACCGCGTACAGCAGGTCGACGAGCAGGCTGGCGAGGAGGTAGATCAGCACCAGGACCGTCACCAGGCCCACGAGCGTGGTGCCCTCGCGGCGCACGATGGACTGGTAGATCGTGCCGCCGATGCCCTGGATGTTGAACAGGCCCTCCGTCACGACGGCGCCGCCCATCAGCGCACCGATGTCGGTGCCCAGGTAGGTCACCACCGGGATCAGCGAGTTGCGCATCAGGTGGACACCGACCACGCGCCGCTTGGGCAGGCCCTTGGCGATCGCGGTGCGGATGTAGTCGCTGCGCAGGTTCTCGGAGATCGACGTACGGGTCAGTCGCGTCACGTACGCCAGTGATGCCGTCGCCAGGACGAAGGCGGGCATCAGCAACTCGGTGTAGTTCGTCGAGTCGTTGACGTTCGGCGGGAGCCAGCCCAGGTCGAAGGCGAAGACGACCTTGAGGATGTAGCCGAGGACGAAGACCGGAACCGAGATCAGCAGCAGCGAGATGACCAGGATCACGTTGTCCGTGATGCGCCCGGCGCGCAGGCCGGCCAGCACGCCCAGCGAGAGGCCGAGCACGATCTCGATGGCGAACGACAGGGACGCGAGCCGGAAGGTGACCGGGAAGGCGTCGCCGAGGACGTCGGTCACCGGGCGGCCGCTGGCGATCTGCGTGCCGAAGTCGGCGTGCAGGATCATGCCGCGCATGTAGTGGAAGTACTGCGTCAGGATCGGCTGGTCCAGACCGTACTGGTGCCTGAGTGCGGCGATGGTCGCCGGGCTTCCGCCCTTGTCGCCGAAGAGCCCGCGCACGGGGTCGCCGGGCAGGGCGTAGACCATCAGGAAGATCAGAAGAGTTGTCCCGATGAAGACCGGGATCATCTGGAGCAGTCGTCGTGCGACATAACGCCCCATCGTGCCTCCATGTCAGTCACAGCGCAGCCGGACGGGCCCTTTCCGCACGCACTCGTACGGAGTCCGTACGACGAGGTACGGAGTCCGTGCGAATACGGCGGAAAGGGCCCCCCGGCCACTGCCGTCCCCCGGGCGGCCGACGAGCGGCCGCGCCGGGGGCGACGAGCTGTTTGCGGTTACTTCTTGACCTGAACGCCGGTCAGGATCGGGTCGCCGTTCTGCGCGTACTTGACGCCGGTGACCTTGTCCGAGTAGCCCGCGTTGACCTTGTAGTACCAGAGCGGAATGCTCGGCATGTAGTTCGGCAGCTGCTTCTCGATGGCCGCGTACTGCTTCTCCGAGTCCTCCAGCGAGGAGGCGCTGTCGGCCTTCGCGATGGCGTCGTCGATCTTCTTGTTGGAGAAGCCGCTCTGGTTGCCGTCGGAGTGCGTGCCGAACAGGTCCCGGACGAAGTTGGCGTTCATCGGGAAGTCGAGCACCCAGCCACTGCGGTACAGGGACTTGACCTCGTGCGCGTCACGCGCGTTCAGGTCGGCCTGGAAGTCCGCCTTGGAGTCGCCGGTGCACTTGACGCCGGTGGCCTTGGTGATGGAGCCGCAGACCGCCTCCACCCACTCCTTGTGACCGCCGTCGGCGTTGTACTGGATGGAGATCTTGTTGCCCGGGACGCCGCCACCCTGCTTGATGAGCTGCTTGGCCTTGGCCGGGTTGTAGGTGACGACGTCACCCGCGGCGTTCGGCTGGAAGCCGAGCACGCCCTGGGCGACCCAGCCGGTGGCCGGCTCACGGGTGCCCTGCAGCACGGTCTTGGTGATGGTGTTCCGGTCGATCGCCATCGACAGGCCCTGCAGGACCTTCGGGTCGATGTTCTTCCACTGCTTGGTGTAGAAGGCCGGGGCGATCGTCTGGATGGCGGAGTACGCCTGGTCCACGGCGCGGTCACCGAGGTCCTGCTTGTAGACCGGCAGGTCCTTGGGCGCGATCTGACGCAGGACGTCGACGTTGCCGGACTTCAGGTCCTCGTAGGCCGTCTCGAGGCTGGTGTAGTTCTTGAAGAGCACACCGCCGTTCTTGGCCTTGTCGGGACCCTTGTAGCCGTCGTAGCGGGCAATCTCGATCTGCTTCTTGTGCTGCCAGCTGACGAACTTGTAGGGGCCGTTGCCGACCGGGTGCTCGCCGGCCGCCTTCGGGTCCTTGTAGAAGGACTCCGGGAGCGGCGAGAAGACCTCGTAGCCGAGCTTGTACACGTAGTACGGGATCGGCTTGGTCAGCGTGATGGTGAAGGTGTTGTCGTCGACGACCTTCAGACCGGACATCTTGTCGGCCTTCGACTTGCCCTTGGCGGGCGCCACGTCGTCGTAGCCCTTGATGTCCGAGAACCAGAAGCTGTTGGTCTGCTTGTTGGCCGGGTTCGCGGCCCAGTTCCAAGCCTTGACGTAGGACTCTGCGGTGACGGGCGTGCCGTCGTGGAACTTCCAGCCCGCCTTGAGCTTGACCGTGTAGGTCTTGTTGTCCTTGGTGTCCACCGACTGGGCGTTCACCATGACGATGTTGCCCTTGGCGTCGTAGTCGACCAGCTGCGAGAAGATCGACTTGACGACGATGCTGCCGTTGGACTCCATGGTGTTGGCCGGCTGCAGCGGGTTCTGCGGCTCGCCCACCTCGATGGAGAACTTGGCATTCGGGTTGACAGCAGCCTTGCTGTCGTCCCCGCTGCCCGACTTGCTGCCGCCACCACAGGCGGTCGCCCCCAGCGCCACAACCGCGGCTATTGCGACCCACTTGGCGCTCTTGGCACCGCGCATGGGTTCCTCCTCATGAGTCCACTGTTCACTACGAGAGGGGACACTTTTGGCCAAGCCGACACCCCTGACGGCGAGCCTTCCAAGTGCCCCAGTGTGCTCGTGAGTCCGTGCTCCCCACAGCGCGTGACCCATTGACCCGAGCTCTTCGCGCTCAACTATTAGCCATCGCCTTGCGCCCGACCACACTCTTTTGGTCTCGGTTCGATCACACCTGCCACCTACTTCTTCCAAAATCCGGACAAACCGATCCGAGATAGATGGTTGCGAAACGGACGTGTTACATATCTATCGGTCATCGGCGTCCGTATTCCGGACAGATCATGGTCTAAAACCGGTTGCGGTCGTGACGGTCGGCCACGAGGGCCCATTCCGCAGAGTAGCGAGAAGTCTTCCCGCGTAGACATTTTTTGCCAATACCTGAGCCCGGGCACCCCCGAAGGGATGCCCGGGCTCAGGACTGATGTGACGTCAGTCGCGCCTGGTGCGGGAGTGCGTCAGCCGTGCTTGGCGCGGGAGGCCGCACGGGCCCGCTCACGCTGGTCCAGGGCGACCTTGCGGATGCGGACGGCCTCCGGGGTCACCTCGACGCACTCGTCGTCGCGGCAGAACTCCAGGGACTGCTCCAGGGAGAGCTTGCGCGGCGGAACGATGGACTCCGCGACGTCGGCCGTCGAGGAGCGCATGTTCGTGAGCTTCTTCTCCTTGGTGATGTTCACGTCCATGTCGTCGGAGCGCGAGTTCTCACCGACGATCATGCCCTCGTACACCTCGGTGCCCGGCTCCACGAAGAGGACGCCGCGCTCCTGGAGGTTCGTCATCGCGAACGCCGTGACTGCGCCGGAGCGGTCGGCGACCAGCGAACCGTTGTTACGGGTCTGGAGGTTGCCGAACCACGGCTCGTGGCCCTCGTGGATCGAGTGCCCGATACCCGTACCGCGGGTGCTGGTGAGGAACTCCGTCCGGAAGCCGATGAGGCCACGGGACGGCACGACGAACTCCATGCGGACCCAGCCGGAGCCGTGGTTCGACATGTTGTCCATACGGCCCTTGCGAACACCCATGAGCTGCGTGACCGCGCCCATGTGCTCCTCGGGCACGTCGATCGTCATGCGCTCGACGGGCTCGTGGACCTTGCCGTCGACCTCCTTGGTGACGACCTGCGGCTTGCCGATGGTCAGCTCGAAGCCCTCACGGCGCATCTGCTCGACGAGGATCGCGAGCGCCAGCTCACCGCGGCCCTGCACCTCCCAGGCGTCGGGACGCTCGGTGTCCAGGACACGCAGCGAGACGTTACCGATCAGCTCGCGGTCCAGACGGTCCTTGACCTGGCGGGCGGTGACCTTGCGGTCCTTGACCGCGGCCTTGGCGTCCGCGCCCTTGCCGGTGCCGCCACGGCCGACCAGCGGCGAGGTGTTCGTACCGATCACCATCGAGATCGCGGGCTCGTCGACCGTGATCAGCGGCAGCGCGACCGGGTTCTCCGTGTCGGCGAGGGTCTCGCCGATCATGATGTCGGGGATGCCGGCGACGGCGCAGATGTCACCCGGGCCGGCCACCTCGGCGGGCTTGCGGGTCAGCGCCTCGGTCATCATCAGCTCGCTGATGCGGACGTTGGAGATCGTGCCGTCACGCTTGATCCACGCGACCGTCTGGCCCTTGCGCAGCTCGCCCTGCTCGACGCGGAGCAGCGCGATACGGCCGAGGAAGTTGTCGGCGTCGAGGTTGGTGACGTGCGCCTGGAGGGGGGCCTCCTCCTCGTAGGACGGGGCCGGGATGGTGTCCAGGATCGTCGAGAAGAACGGCTCCAGGCTGTCGGAGTCCGCCGGGACCGTGCCGTCCTCCGGCTTCGTCAGCGACGCGATGCCGTCACGGCCGCAGGCGTAGACGATCGGGAACTCGATCTGGTCCTCGTCGGCGTCCAGGTCCAGGAAGAGGTCGTACGTCTCGTTGACGACCTCGTCGATACGGGAGTCCGGGCGGTCCGTCTTGTTGATGCACAGGATGACCGGCATCCGGGCCTGCAGGGCCTTGCGCAGCACGAAGCGGGTCTGCGGGAGCGGGCCCTCGGAGGCGTCCACGAGGAGGACGACGCCGTCGACCATCGACAGACCGCGCTCGACCTCGCCGCCGAAGTCGGCGTGGCCGGGGGTGTCGATGATGTTGATCGTGATCGGCTCGCCGCCGTCCTTGGGGTGGTACTTCACCGCCGTGTTCTTGGCGAGGATCGTGATGCCCTTCTCACGCTCCAGGTCGTTCGAGTCCATGACGCGGTCGTCGACGGACTCGAGCTGGTGCGCGGCGAAGGCACCGGCCTGCTTGAGCATGGCATCGACGATGGTCGTCTTGCCGTGGTCGACATGGGCGACGATGGCGACATTGCGGATGTCGTGGCGCGTGGCCATATTGCGGCGCTTCTCCCGGGGTGAGTGGACGGCCTCCCGCTGCGCGGGGCCAGGGCCTGCCGGGCTTGAACACGCCACGGCCTCACCCCATGGTACGGGGCCTGCGGCGGGCGTGCGGTTCCGGTGCCGGGGCGTACGTCACACCTGGGGTGCCTCGGGCGGGGGTGCCTGCCCGGTGCCGGGGTCGCCGTCCCCGGCGCGAAGCCCGACACCGGAGGCCACGCCTTCCCGGCACCACGTGCACGCCTCCCGAACAGCCGCCCGGCACCGGGGCGGCACCGTGCCCACCCGGCACCACATGCACCTCTCCCGCAGGGTTGCCCGGCACCGGGGTTGTGCCCACCCGTTCCGCCCTGCGGAACGACTGCCCACAGCGGGGAAACGGCATTGCACGGCCCCACCGGCCCCACCGGCCGGAGGGGGGATGCGGTCAGGCCCCACACACCGCTGTGGGCATGCGTTCCGCCTGGGGCGGAACGGGTGGGCACAGTCCACGGTGCCGGGTCCCCTGCGGGAGGCATGCCGCGGCCCCGGTCCGTGGGGGCCGGGGCCGTGGCGGAGACGGGGCGGGGCTAGTTCGTGGGGCTCCCGCTGGCCATGACGCCCGGGCCCTGACCAGGGCTGACCCCCTTCTTCAGGAAGCCCATGTCCTCGTAGACCGGGGTCTGGAACCCGAAGGCGCCGGCGTTGGCGATGTCGGGGCGGGTGGCCACGAGCTGGGGGCGCTGGTAGAGCGGGATCGACCCCGCGGCGGCCCAGATCCGGGCGTCGGCCTGGCGGACCAGATCCCGCTCCGCGTCCTCGTCGAGCTCACCGACCGCCTTGGCGAAGAGCTGGTCGATGTGGTCGGTGCCGACCCGCGTGTAGTTCTGCTCGACGTTCAGGGAGCCGTCGGCCGCAGGGACCGGCTTGGCGAAGATCGGCCGGGCGTCGGTCGCGGGGAACGCGGTCGCGGGCCACGAGTACAGCGCCAGGTCGTACTCACCGGAGGCGATGTGGTCCTTGAAGTAGCTCGCGTCCGGAACCTTGGAGATCTCCGTACGGATGCCGATCCGCTCCAGCATCTTCGAGATGCGGTCGGCGACCGTGCGCAGCGACTCCGACCCGGCCCCCGAGGGCACCACGAAGCGCAGGCTGAGCGCCTTGCCGTCCTTGGCCAACGGTCCGCTCACCGCTCCGGCGGGGGCCGCGGTGCCCTTGGGTGCGTAGGCCCCGGCCGGACCCTGCCCGTCGTGCCCCTTCTTGTGCTCGCGGTCGGCGTCGCCGGGCTTGTCGCTCCTGTCGCCGGGCTTGTCGCTCGCGGCGGCGTCCCTGTCGCTCGCGGCACCGTCCCGGTGGCCCGCCCGGCCGGCCCGGTCGTTCGCGTGGCCGCCCCGCTCACCCGCCCCGTCGGGCTTGTCGTCCTCGCCGATGATGTACGTGCCCTCGGTGCCGTGGTCCTTGTCCTGGTCGTCGGACGTCTTCTTGCCGTCCGCCTGGCTGCCCGCGGTCTTCGCCGGGTCCTTGTCCTTGGCCTCCGTGATCGGGCCGCCCCGTACCCAGCCCGCGTCGGCGAGCAGGGCCTGGGCCACCTTCTCGTCCTCGCCGCCGAGCGCGTCGCTGTTGTCCTCGTAGTCGGCCTGACCGGCGAGCGCGAGGTGGCTGCCGACCGTCTTGGACGGCAGACCGAGCGGCTTGAGGACGAGCTTGGCCAGCTCGTCGCGGTTGATCGCGCGGGCCACCGCGCGGCGCACCCGGTCGTCGGCGAGCGGGCCCTCGGAGCCGTTGAGGGCGAGCTGCGTGTAGGCGGGCTCTAGGGACTTGCGGACCACGAAGGCGCGCAGCCCCGACTGCTCCTCGGCGTAGTCCCGGGCGGCCTGCCGGGCCTTCCGGTCGAGCTTGCGGACCGGCTTGGCCGCGGTGCGGCCGCCACCCGCGCCGTTCGGGAGCGGGCCCTGCGGGACCTTGCCGCTCGCGGCGAGGGTGATGCGGTCCGCGTCGGCCGGGTCGACGTCGGCGAGGTCGACCTTGCCGTCGGCGAGCTCGGCCGCCCGCTGGTCGCGCGGGACGGCGCGGAGCACCAGGGTGGAGAGCTTGCTGGGACGACCCCACCAGCGCTGGCTGCGCTGAAGCGTTACTTCTTTGGTCTTCAGATCGATGTTCTGGAGCATGAACGGCCCTGCGGTGACCTTCAGCGCACGGCGCGAGCCGTCGTTGAAGGCGTCCGGGGTGCCCATGACGTCCTTCGGGTAGAGCGGCGAGAACAGGGACCGCCAGTCCGCGTACTTCTGCTTGAAGGTGACCCGCACCTCCAGGTTGTTCCCGCCGCGTTCGATCTTCTCGATCCGCTCGTAGCCCGCGTTGCGCGCGGTCCAGTACGAGGAGTCCTTGCCGGACAGGGCACGCCACTGCGCCACGAAGTCGTCGGCGCCGATCTCCCGGCCGTCGCTCCACACCGCCTGCTGGTTGAGCTTGTACAGGACGACCTGCTTGGGCTCGGTCTCGACGACCTTGGCGGACTCCAGGAAGTCGGGGTTGCGCTGCAGCCGCCCCTTGGCGTCGACGCGGAACATGGACGGCAGGACGGCACCGGCGATCCGGGAGGTGGCGCCGTCGGCGTCGGCCTGGAAGGAGTTCAGTGTCTGGGGCAGGGCGTCGACGGCCCAGGTGATCCTGCCACCGTCGACGATCTGGTCGCGTTTGGCGGGCGCGATGTCCTGGACGGCGGCCGGTGACCCGCCGTCGTCGTCGGAGCCGCAGGCAGCCAGGGCGGGCACCGCGAGCACGCCCGTCGTCAGGAACGCGACAGAGCGCATCACCGAGCGCAGTCTGACGCCGTCGTGGGACATCACTGGTACGTACCTCCGGGGCTCGCCCGGCCGCCCGCTACTACCAGGACCGGACCGGGTTGATCACGTTTGGCGGTATATGGAGCTGATCAGATCTATCGCCCCACTGAAGGCGACGGCCGCGAAGCGGCGGCGGCGACACGTCGGCGGGCGCCGCGAACCCCACCCGTGCGGCCCAGCGCGGGAAGGCCGCGGAATCGGCCGCCCGGGGGCGCGCATGGGGCGTACGTGTGGCGCGCGTGTGGCGTACGAGTCGGCCAATCCGCGCAGATCCCTTCCCAAGCGATGATGTGACGCGCGACACTCGCTGGCGCACACGGCGGCCGCCGACGGCAGCCGCCGGGCTCCGGGCCCTGACGACGGGGCCCGAGCCCTGTACCGCGAGTGCCACGCAACCGCGGAAGTGAGGACACGCCATGTCCGTGCAGGACGACCTGACGGCAGTGCAGCGCTCGATCGACGATCTGTGCCGGTCCGTGGGACGGCTGGAGCAGCAGGTCGGCACCGGTCTGGAGATACGTCGCGTACGCACCGACGCCGCCCATCTGCGCGAGAGCGTCGCCCTGCTGCGCGAGGCCGCGCACGGGCACCCGCGCGGCGCGGGCGAGCCCGACCTGGTGCCGATCCCCGACACCCCGTACGACAGCTCCCTGTGGACGGACGCGGACGACGAGGGCCTCGGCGCCCGCGACCGGCACGCACCCTGAGCGCCCCGGACGCCCGGCGAGCGAGCCGAAGGGGCGCGCTCCGTGGGCGATCCGAGCCCTGAAGCAGGCGATCCGAGCCCCGAATTAGGAGGTGCCCTCTTTGGCCACGGGCACGGAACCCCATCCGAACGGCGGCGGTGTGCGCGAGGGCACGCGTGCCGCCATCGCCGCCCCGCACCTGCGCAAGGACCGCTGGTGGCTGGCGCCCGCCGCGACCGCGGGCGGGCTGCTCGCCTTCATCGTCTACTCGACGTGGCGGGCCTTCGCGAACGCCGACTACTACCACGCACCCTACGTCTCACCGTTCTACTCGCCGTGTCTGGCGGAGAACTGCCGGCCGATGCACGCGGGCCCCAACGCGGAGATCTTCGGCGGCTGGTGGGGCCTGTCCCCCGCCCTGCTGATCCTGATCTTCCCGCTGGGCTTCCGGCTGACCTGCTACTACTACCGCAAGGCCTACTACCGCAGCTTCTGGCTGTCGCCCCCGGCCTGCGCGGTGGCGGAGCCGCACCGCACGTACACGGGCGAGAGCCGCTTCCCGCTGATCCTGCAGAACATCCACCGGTACTTCTTCTACGCGGCGCTGCTGGTCGCGGGCGTCCTCACGTACGACACGGTGCTGTCGTTCCGGGACGAGCAGTACCACTGGGGCCACATGGGGCTCGGCACGGTCGTCTTCCTGATCAACATCGTGCTGATCTGGGCGTACACGCTGTCGTGCCACTCGTGCCGGCACATCGTCGGCGGGCAGCTCAAGCACTTCTCCAAGCATCCCGTGCGGTACCGGATGTGGGGCTGGGTGAGCAGGCTCAACGCCCGCCATATGCAGCTCGCCTGGGCGTCCCTGGTCAGCGTGGCGCTCGCCGACTTCTACGTGTACCTGCTCGCCAGCGGAGCCTTCGACGACCCGCGCTTCTTCTAGCCCACCCTCCTCCCGACGGCGCCCGTACGTCACGGGCTCCTTCTAGACGGCCGGCGGCGGACCGGTTCAGATTGGATGGCGTAACCCGATGTCTCAAGTGGAACGGCAGCAGTGGGATGTCGTCGTGGTGGGCGCGGGAGGTGCGGGGCTGCGGGCCGCGATCGAGGCGCGCGAACAGGGCGCCCGTACCGCCGTGATCTGCAAGTCGCTGTTCGGCAAGGCGCACACCGTGATGGCCGAGGGCGGCATCGCCGCTGCGATGGCCAACGCCAACCCGCACGACAACTGGCAGGTCCACTTCCGCGACACCATGCGCGGCGGCAAGTTCCTCAACCAGTGGCGCATGGCCGAACTGCACGCCCGCGAGGCGCCCGACCGGGTGTGGGAGCTGGAGACCTGGGGCGCGCTCTTCGACCGTACGAAGGACGGCCGGATCTCGCAGCGGAACTTCGGCGGCCACGAGTACCCGCGGCTGGCGCACGTCGGCGACCGGACCGGCCTGGAGCTGATCCGCACCCTCCAGCAGAAGATCGTCGCCCTCCAGCAGGAGGACCAGCGGGAGTTCGGCGACCACGAGGCGCGGCTGAAGGTCTTCCAGGAGTGCACGGTCACCCGCGTACTGAAGGACACGGCCCCCGACGAAGGACCCGCGGGCGGGCGGGTCAGCGGGGTCTTCTGCTACGAGCGCGAGTCCGGCCGCTTCTTCGTCCTGGAGGCGCCCGCCGTGGTGCTGGCCACCGGCGGCATCGGCAAGTCCTTCAAGGTCACCTCCAACTCCTGGGAGTACACCGGCGACGGTCACGCGCTCGCGCTGCTCGCGGGCGCGCCGCTGGTGAACATGGAGTTCGTGCAGTTCCACCCCACCGGGATGGTCTGGCCGCCCTCGGTGAAGGGGATCCTGGTCACCGAGTCCGTGCGCGGTGACGGCGGGGTCCTGCGCAACTCCGAGGGCAAGCGGTTCATGTTCGACTACGTCCCGGACGTCTTCAAGGAGAAGTACGCCGAGTCGGAGGACGAGGGCGACCGCTGGTACGACGATCCCGACAACAACCGGCGCCCGCCGGAGCTGCTGCCCCGCGACGAGGTCGCGCGGGCCATCAACGCCGAGGTGAAGGCGGGCCGCGGCTCCCCGCACGGCGGTGTGTTCCTGGACGTGTCGACCCGTATGCCCGCCGAGGTGATCAAGCGGCGGCTGCCCTCCATGTACCACCAGTTCAAGGAGCTCGCCGACGTCGACATCACCGCCGAGGCGATGGAGGTCGGCCCCACCTGCCACTACGTCATGGGCGGGGTCGCCGTCGACTCGGACACGGCGGCGGCGCGCGGTGTGCCGGGGCTGTACGCGGCCGGTGAGGTCGCGGGCGGTATGCACGGCTCCAACCGGCTCGGCGGCAACTCCCTCTCCGACCTGCTCGTATTCGGCCGCCGCGCCGGGCTGCACGCTGCGCAGTACACCGCCGGGCTGGGCGACGGGCGGCCTCCGGTGGACGACATCCAGGTGGACACGGCCGCCGCGGAGGCGCTGAGGCCGTTCTCCGCGGAGGGCCCCGAGCCGGGCATCGAACCGGGCATCGAGGCGGCCGGCCGCGGACGCCCGCCGGAGAACCCCTACAGCGTGCACCAGGAACTCCAGCAGACCATGAACGACCTCGTCGGCATCATCCGCCGCCGGGGGGAGATGGAACAGGCGCTCGAGAAGCTGGCCGAGCTGCGCGTACGGGCGCGACGCGCGGGCGTCGAGGGGCACCGGCAGTTCAACCCCGGCTGGCATCTGGCGCTCGACCTGCGCAACATGCTCCTCGTCAGCGAGTGCGTGGCGCGGGCCGCGCTGGAGCGCGAGGAGAGCCGGGGCGGGCACACCCGCGAGGACCACCCGGCGATGGACCGCGCCTGGCGGCGCGTCAATCTCCTGTGCCGGCTGGCCGACCCGACGGGCGGTCTGGCGGCCACCGATCCCGTGCGCGGCCAGATCCGGCTCATGCGGGAGACCACCGAGCCCATCCGTTCCGACCTGCTCGCCCTCTTCGAGAAGGACGAGCTGGTCAAGTACCTCGCCGAAGAGGAGCTGTACGAGTGAGCACGTACGATGCGAGCTTCCGGGTCTGGCGCGGGGATGCCGCCGGCGGCGGCCTGGAGGACTTCAAGGTCGAGGTGCACGACGGCGAGGTCGTCCTCGACATCATCCACCGTCTCCAGGCGACGCAGGCGCCCGATCTCGCGGTGCGCTGGAACTGCAAGGCGGGCAAGTGCGGTTCGTGTTCGGCGGAGATCAACGGGCGGCCTCGGCTGATGTGCATGACCCGGATGTCGGTATTCGGCCGGGACGAGACGATCACGGTGACGCCGCTGCGCGCCTTCCCCGTGGTGCGGGACCTGGTGACGGACGTCGGTTTCAACTACACCAAGGCACGGGAGATCCCGGCGTTCGTGCCTCCGGCCGGGCTCGGGCCCGGTGAGTACCGGATGCAGCAGGAGGACGTGGACCGGTCGCAGGAGTTCCGCAAGTGCATCGAGTGCTTCCTGTGCCAGGACACGTGTCATGTGGTGCGTGACCACGAGGAGAACAAGGCCGCGTTCGCCGGGCCGCGTTTTCTGATGCGGGTCGCCGAACTGGACATGCATCCGCTGGACGCGGCGGAGGAAGCGGGCCTGGACCGCAAGAGGACGGCACAGGACGAGCACGGGCTCGGCTACTGCAACATCACCAAGTGCTGCACGGAGGTGTGCCCCGAGGGCATCAAGATCACCGACAACGCGCTGATCCCGCTGAAGGAGCGCGCCGTCGACCGCAAGTACGACCCCCTGGTCTGGCTCGGCAACAAGATCCGCCGCCGCGAGGACTGACACGGGCGCGCGCGTGCGCCGCTCGGGGTGCGCCGTCTGTGCGTGGTGGGTCGGGTGCGTCGTGCGCGCGTGCGCTGCCTGGGGTGCGCCGTCTGTGCGTGGTGGGTCGGGTGCGTCGTGCGCGCGTGCGCTGCTTGGGGTGCGCCGTCTGTGCGTGGTGGGTCGGGTGCGTCGTGCGCGCGTGCGCTGCTTGGGGTGCGCCGCCTGTCCTTGGTGTGCCGGGGTCGTCGTGCGCTCGTGCGCTGTCTGGGGTGCGCTGCCGGTGGGTAGTGGGTCGGGTGCGCGCCGGGACCTCCGTCCTCGGACCGGCGCGCTTCCGTCGCCCGCCGGGTCACTCGGTACTTGCGCGCCGGCCACTGCGGGCGGAGGTCCCGCCACGCCCCCTCCGGCCGGACGGCGGCTTTCCCGCCGGGGAGGCTGTGCCAGCGTTCCCGTTCTCCGCTGTGGGCAGGCGTTCCGCCAGGGGCGGAACGGGTGGGCACAGCCCCCGGTGCCGGGCAATCCTGCGTGGGACGTGAGGTGGTGCCGGGGGGCACAGCCACGGTGCCGGGCACCCCTGCGGGAGGCGTGCGCGTGGTGCCGGGTGGGCGGGGCGCACCCGGTCCCGGGTGGGAGGGAAATACCAGGTCAGGCCCGGTCGGTGCACCAGCCCGTCCGGTAGGACGCCCAGTCGTCCTCGTGCGCGGCGAAGTCCACGTAGAGGGCAACACCGAACCGCCGGCGCCCGGCATCCGTACGGGTGAGCCCGAGCCTCACCCCCCGCACCGCCGCACGCACCGTCTCCGCGAAGCCCCAGTGCCCGGGCTTGTTCTCGCGGTAGAAGGGCAGCCCCATGAGGAGATCGGTCGACGCCGGGGTGACTTCGAGGGCCAGCCTCGTCTGCTCGGCGACGTACCCCCCGTACAGGCTCTCCGCCGGCATGGCGGTGTCGTACGACATCACGGCGATCTGGTCGACGCGCCGGGCGACCTGCCCGAAGAAGGACTGCGACCACCACTTGGGGTGCCCGGTGACCGCCCCCACCGGCGCGTGCAGCCCCGGAAGCGGGTCGATCTGGTGCGCGGCGACGGAGAGCGGCACCCCGCGCGCCCGGGTGACGCCGTGCAGCTCGTCCAGGAGCCCGAGGTAGTTCCGGTCGCCGGAGTGCAGCGGCTCCAGGTCGAAGTGGGCGCCCTCGAACCCCGCATCGAGGATCTGCCGGGTGGACCGTACGACGGCGTGCCGCGTCGCCGGCCGTTCGAGGCGCAGCCCGTTCGGCGACTCCGTGGCCAGCTTGTCGCCGAGCCACGCCTGCACCCGGATGCCGGGCAGCACCCGGTGCGCCGATGTCACGAACCACCGGGCCCGCGGATACCGCCCGGCGGGCAGCGTGCCGTCGTGTTCCAGGGGGCCCGCATGGACGTACAGGTCATGGAGGCCCGTGCCCCGCAGCCGGCCCGCGAGCTCGGCCAGGTCGGCGTTGTCCTTGCGGCCGTCCAGCCAGGCGTGCCCCAGCCAGATCGCGTCCTTCCCGCGCGTCCGCGTCCCGTCGCCCACGTCACCGGCGTAGGCCAGCCGCAGCGCGACGGCCGCGGTCAGGGTCGGGACGAGCAGCAGTACGGCCAGCGCGAGCGCCACGCGCTTGGGCCACTTGAGGCGGGGACTGCGCCACGCACGGCGTATCCGCCCCCCGCTCCGGTCCCGTTCGGTTCCCGCCCGCGATGCCCTACGTATGGTCCCCACCCCCATGGCGCCCCATCGTACGTGCCTGCGGATCACCGGCCGGGGGCACCGCGCCCGGCGGCGCCCCCTCGTACGCCCCACCGGCGGCCCCGCTCGCATCCCGGCGATTCCCCTCATACGCTCGCGAATGTGGCGCCTCCCCCGGGTCGAGCCCCGTCGCACATAACGCCGCGCGCCGCCCGTGCCGTGCGCGTCGGCCATGCCGTCGTCGGCGTGCTGCTCGCGGGGATGTGGCTGGTGTCGTTCCTGACCGTCGGGGACGGCGCGGGCAGGCCCCGGGAGCGGGCAGGACCGCATGCGGCGCGGCTCGCCGCCGGCGCGTTCCGGGGTGCGGCGGCCCCCGGGAGCGGGACCACCGGCGCCGACCTGGTACTGCCCCTGTTCTCCCTCGGCTGCGCGGTGGTCCTCGCCCTGTACGCCTACGGACGGAGCAGCCGGCGCGCCCCCGTCGTCCGCACCACTGCGGGCCCGGCGCGCCCGCCACGGCCGGAGCCGGCCGGGCGGGCCGACCGCATGCTCGTGGCCCACGACGACGCGGTCCGCACGAGCGAGGAGGAACTCCGCTGGGCCGCCGCACGGTTGGGGGACGCGGCCGTCGGCCGGTTCGCCGAGGCGGTGGCGTTCGCGCAGGCGGAACTGACGGCCGCCTTCCGGCTGCGGTACGAGTTCGACTCGCTGCCGCCCGGGGGCAAGGAGAGCGGGCAGCGGCTGCTCGACGGAATCGCCGCGCACTGCACGGAGGCCGGGTGGCGACTGGACGCCGAGGCCACCGACCTCGACCGGGCGCGTGATCTGGCCGGCCGCGCCCCGGAGGCTCTGGAGATCGCGGACGGCGCCTTCCGGCGGGTCACGGCCGCTGTCGTCGACGCCGGGACGACGCTGGCCGGGCTGGAGCGGCACTGGGCACCCGCCGCCGGGCTCGCCGTGGCGGGCCACATCGGGCAGGCCGAGGACCGGCTCGCGTTCGCCGGGAGGCACCTTGACGCCGCGCGGGAGTACGCCGGGCGGGGCGACGGTGCCTCGGCCGCCGTGCATCTGCGTGCCGCCGAGGGTGCGCTCGGCCAGGCCGGGATGTTCGTGGCCGGGGTCGAGCGCTTCGCCGCGGAGCTGGCGCGGGCCGACGGCCTGCTTCCCGACGCGCTGGCGGGTACGGACGGCGATCTGGCCGACGCCCGCGCCCTGGTGGGCCGCTCCGAAGCGGGGCTTCCGGCCCCCGATCTGCTGAGCCGGATCGCGGCCGCCGACTTCGCGGCCGCCGAGGTGCGCTCGGCGGTGGCCGCGGGACCGTACGACCCGCTCGGGCTGCTGCGCCGGGTCCACCGGCCCGGTGCGGCGCTGGCCGAGGCGTTGGCCGGGGTGCGCGACCGGGAGGCCGCCGACCGGCGCGCGCGGTCGCTGCTGGAGGCGGCCCTGCTGACCGCGCGGAGCCGCGTGGCGGCCGGGTCCGACTTCGTCACGACGCATCGGGCGGCCGTCGGATGCCCGGCCAGGACCCGGCTGTCGGAGGCGCGGCGCCGTCTCGCCCAGGCGGAGCAGTGGGCCGCGTCGGGCCCCGCGGGCGCGCTCGCCGAGGTCGAGCGGGCCGAGCTGCTCGGCAGCCGGGCCGCCGCCCTCGCGGAACGGGACGTGCGGGCGTACGGCAACCCCTGTGGCGGCCCGGCGTCCGAAGGGACGGGCGGCGCCCTGCTGGGCGGTGTCCTCCTCGGCGGCCACGGCGGCGGCACCGGCGGGCCCGTCCGGTTCGGCGGGCCCGGGACACGGGGACGGCTGGGCGGGGGCGAGCGGTTCTGAGGCCCGGCGGCCGCCCGGTGCCGTGCACGGGCGGAGGGGCGTCGCGCCGCGCGCGGGCGACCGGGACGGGTGGTCAGAACAGGCTGAGCAACGCCTCCACCGGGTCCGCCGCGCCGGATGCGGCGCTCGGCAGGGGGAGTTCGAACCAGACCGTCTTGCCCCGCGGGGTGCGGCGTGAGCCCCAGGAGGCGCTGAGCAGGCCCACGAGCTGGAGGCCGCGGCCGCCCTCGTCGGTGTCGCGGGCGCGTCGGCGGCGGGGCTGGACGAGGCCCGCGTCCCACACCTCGCACACCAGGGTGCGGTCCAGCAGCAGGCGCAGCCGGATCTCGCCCTCGCCGTACCGGAGGGCGTTGGTGACCAGCTCGCTGACGAGGAGTTCGGTGGTGTCGACGAGGGCTTCCAGGTCCCAGCCCAGCAGTTGCTCGCGGGCCAGTTCGCGGGCCCGGCCGACGCTGCGCGGCTCCCGCTCCAGGGTCCAGTCGCCGACCGACTCGGCGGGCAGGCCCTGGACACGCGCCATGAGCAGGGCGATGTCGTCCTCGCCGTGGTGCGTGTCGAGCGTGTTGAGGACGTGGTCGCAGACATCCTCCAGGACCGGGGCGGGGTCGGTGAGGGCGGTGCGGAAGGCGCGCAGGCCCTCGTCGAGCGGGTGGTCGCGGGACTCGACCAGGCCGTCGGTGTACAGGCCGAGGAGGGCGCCTTCGGGGAGTTCGACCTCGACCTCCTCGAAGGGTTCACCGCCGACACCGAGCGGCATGCCCGGCGGTACGTCGAGCATGAGGGCGTCCTCGCCGGGTTCGACGAGCACGGGCGGAAGGTGGCCGGCGTTGGCGAAGGTGCAGCGCCGTGTGACGGGGTCGTAGACCGCGTACACACAGGTGGCGAGGTAGACCTCGGAGAGGTCGGCGTCGCGGGACCGGCGGGCTTCGGCGTCCCCGGCGGGGGCGCCTCCGTTGAGCCGGGAGTGGGGGATCATCCGGGACCGGGGCACGGGATTGCCGCCTCCGGGTCCGAAGGCCTGGGAGGGGCCGCCGGGGGTGCCGAGGCCGCGGGCGATCTCGTCCAGCTGGGAGAGGACTTCGGCGGGTTCCAGGTCGAGCAGGGCGAGGGTGCGCACGGCGGTGCGGAGTTCACCCATGGCGACGGCGGCGCGCAGTCCGCGGCCCATGACGTCGCCGACGACGAGGGCGGTGCGGTGGCCGGGCAGTTCGATGACGTCGAACCAGTCGCCGCCGACCTCGGTGGCGGCGTTGCCGGGCAGATAGCGGCAGGCGATGTCGAGGCCGGACGCCTCGGGGGCGCCGGGCGGGAGGAGGGAGCGCTGCAGTATCAGGGCGCGCTCGTGCTCGCGGCGGTAGAGCCGGGCGTTGTCGATGCAGACCGCGGCGCGTGCGGCGAGTTCGACGGCGAGCGCCCGGTCCCGTTCGCCGAACGGCTCGCTGCCCTTCGTACGGGAGAACTGGGCAAGGCCGACGACGGTGTCATGGGCGACCATCGGCACCGCGAGGGTGGACTGGACGAGGCCGCCGTTCTCGCCGCGCACGAACCGGGGGCGTCCGGTGCGCAGGGCGTCGGCGCACGGGGAGGCGAAGGCGAAGTGGTGGACGGCGCCGACGGCGACGGGCGCGGTGCCGTCGACGAAGGGCGCGTCGGCGACGGCGCTGGCGAAGGCGACCCGGCGCAGGGCGGCGCTGCCGCCGCCGGGGTCGGTGCGGGTGCCCCACTGGCCGGGCGGCGTCTCGTCGCCTTCCAGGAGGCCCTGGTACAGGTCGACGGTGGCGAGGTCGCAGAAGCCGGGGACCGTGACGTCGAGGAGTTCGCGGGCGGTGGTCTCCAGGTCGAGGGAGTTTCCTATGCGCGCGCCCGCCTCGTTGAGGAGGGCGAGGTTGCGGCGGGCATGGGCGGCCTCGCGGGCGGCCGCATGGCGCCGGGTGACGTCGGTGCCGAGTCCGGCGACACCGATGGGGGTGCCGGCGCCGCTGTGCACGCGGTACAGGTTGATCGACCAGTGGCGCCGGTCGGTGGAGCCGGGGACGGGGCCGACGATCTGCATGTCGGTGACGGACTCGCCGGTCTCCAGGACGCGGCGCAGCGCGGACGACATGCGTTCGGCCTCGTGGTGCGGCAGATAGTCGTGGACGGTGCGGCCGCGGTGGTCGTCGGCCTCGCCGCCGAAGACGGAGGCGAAGCGCTTGTTGGTGCGCCGCACCCGGAGGTCCGTGTCGAACAGGAGGAACCCGAAAGGGGATTGACCGAAAACGGCCTGCGAGGCGGCGAGGTCCGTCTCGATGCGGCGCAGTGTCCTGACATCGACGACGATGCAGACGGCCGCGCGTTCGCCGTCCTCCGTGCGGGTGGGCATCACATAGATCTCGGCGGTGCCTTCGACGCCGGCGCCCGGTTCGCCGTCCGGGACGCGGAAGGGGACGGAGCCGGTCCATTCGCGGCCGTCGAGCACCTCGGCCATCTTGCGGCGCCCGCGCTCGCGGTGCTCGGCGGGGACGAAGGCGTCGATGGGGTCCCGGCCGACGGCCTGGGCGGAGCGGACGCCGAAGAGCTGCTCGGCGCGCAGGCTCCACTGGTCGATCAGGCCGTCCGGGCCGATCGAGAAGGAGGCGACCTTGATGTAGTCGTAGATCGAGCCGGGCGGACTGCTCTGCCATACGACGCCGCCCGGGGCGTCCGGCCCCGTGCCGCGCGGCCGGGCGTCCGGCTCCGCGCCACGCGCCGCACCGGTGTTGGCGCGATCGGTCGCCTCCTCCGGAGCGCGGTCCGACGGTTCCTCGGACCCCGTGGCCCTCGCTGGTATCTCGCTCACGCGAACCGTCCCCTCCAGCTCACCGCATGCCCGGCACCGGTCACCGGGGGCGGCTGCCCGCAGTATCCAGTACTACGGCCCCGGGCAAAACGGTGTTCACGATCACAGCACGGCCTCGACGCTTTTTGGCCCTGCCAGGGAACTGCTCCCCCGGTGTGGCCGAAACCGTACCCCCGGCCGTCCGGCCAGGACTGTACTTTCAGTCTTCTAACCAGGCAGCGCCAGCTCGAACCACACCGTCTTGCCCGTGTCCCGGTTCCGGGTGCCCCAGCGGCGGGATGCGCCGGCGACCAGCTGCAGCCCGCGTCCGCCCTCGTCGTCACTGCCGGCGCTGCGCTCGTGGGGCCACTCCGGCAGCGGGTCGGAGACCTCGACCCGCAGGGCGTCGGGCGCCTCGGTGGGACGCACGAGACGGACGCCGATGGGGCCCGTGGCGTGACGCAGGGAATTGGTGACGAGCTCGCTGACCAGCAGCGCGGTCACATCGCTCAGTGCGCCGAGCCCCCAGTGCCCGAGCTGGCTCCGGACCAGGGCGCGGGCGGCACGGACGGCACCCGGCTCGGCAGGGAAGGTCCACTCGGCGCAATCACCGTCGGTGTCGATCACGCGGCTCACTTCCCGCACCACTTGGGGAGGATCGATGTCCGATTTCATGGGGTTAATAGGCACATACCCGATATCGACCGCCGATTATCCCGTTATCCGATGCACTGTGGCGCAAACGGCGTAGCAGGCGCGCGGCCGGAGTGCCGGGACGGCCCCAGGCCGCCCACACCCCGTCAAACCCGAGGCGGGGCGCAGCGGGCGGCCTCCTTCACGGCCGGGACGTCCACGTCGAGCCACGCCACGTCCCAGAGTTCCCCGGGTGCGAGCCAGCGGAGGGCGTCGTGGTCCTCCAGGGCGCGCGGCTCACCGGAGAGGAGACGGGCGGTCCACACCTGGAGGACGTAACCGGGCTTCAGGGGCCACTCCCCCGGCACCCGCGCCACGAGCTCCGCCTCGACGCCGAGCTCCTCGCGCAGCTCCCGTACGAGCGCCGCCTCGGGCCGCTCACCGGGCTCGACCTTGCCGCCGGGCAGCTCCCAGCGTCCGGCCAGCTCGGGGGGCGCACTGCGGCGCGCGGCGAGCAGTCGCCCCGCCTCGTACAGGGCGGCGCCGACCACCACGATGCGTTCCGTCATGCGCCGGAGCCTACGGGAGTCCGGGGGGCCGGCGCCCTGCGTCGTCCGGCCGCTACGACAGCCCGCCGGACCCCTCGGTCTCCGCCCGGCGCGAGCCGCCCTGACCGACGCGCTCGACCCAGTAGAGCTGTTTGTGGCCGCGGCCGTCGAGACTGTCGGCGATCTTCTGGGCCTCCGCCCTGGTCGCATACCTGCCCACGCGGTAGCGGTTGCCGTTGTCGTCCTGGCGTATCACGAGCCAGGGAAGTGCCGCCGTGTTCTCGTTCATCGCGCCCCTCCCGGCCTGCTCCGCGCCCCACTCCCCGACGAAACCCCACTCCGCATATGCCCGAGCGTACGCCCGACCTTCACTCAGCGGATACGTGTTTTCACAAAGAGGTACCCAACCGGCCATGACAAGGGGGCACACCCGCCGGATGCGCCCCCTGTGACGGCGGCCGGTTGCACCTCACGGGCACCGTCGGCACCGGCATGAGCACGGGCTCCGTCGCCGGGTCCGCACATCGGACGTCACCGCGTGCGGCATCCGGCGGGCAGCAGAGGGAGCGGACGGGGCCGGACAGGAGGGGGCGATCGGCGATGGCGGGGGGTGCGTGCGCGGTTGTGCGGTCGGCGCACGCGCGGGCGGCGGTGATGCCCTCGCCCGCGGCGTCAGCCCCTGCCGCCGGACCGAGCGCCCGGGCGGCACCCGGGTCCGAGGCCGGGCGGTAGCGGCTCCTCGCGCCCGGGCGGGCAACGGGCGTGGATTCGGGGTGAGTCGGGCCGCGACGAACACCGAATCCGTTGCAGGAGTGTCGAGTTCGGCCGCGCCGGTGACGGCGCAGCCGGGACCCGCCGCGAGAACGGCCAGATTCCGTCGCCCGCACCCGGGCCCTACCGCGCAGACCGGTGCGGCCCAGGGCGCAGCGCTTGCAGCTCGCACCGGTGGCCGCCCGGACACAACTGCACCTCCGCGCTTCTGCGCTTCTGCGCTTCTGCGCTTCTGCGGCGGGGAGTCGGACGCCTCGGTGGCGGCGTCGCGCCGGCGGATTGCGCCGTGGAGGTTCCTGGCACCCGACGGGCGGCACGGGCCACGGCACGGCGCGCGACCCCGCACCCTGTGCATCCGAACCGAACGACCAACTCGTACGACTAGTAATCCCGTCAGAAATCCTCACCCGAGTTCGCTCCTCGCCAGCACCGGCAGGAGCGGGCGGGTCCGGCCGCAGCGCGCAACGCTCGCCTCGAAGACGCCTGGTTGCCGGTCAGTCGGTCGGGAGCCCGGCGCTCACACCACGCTCCCCGGCCCGGGCTCGGCCCGGGGCAGACCCGGGCGTCACCTCACCGGAAGGTGGTAGGAGACGCGGTACCGGTCGGCCGGGACGACCACGTCGGCCGTTTCGACCGGTCGCCCCGAGGCGAAGTACGTCCGCTGGATGACGAGGACGACATGGCCCGGGACCCCGCCGAGCGCCATGAGCTCCTCCGCGAGGCCGGGGCGGGCGCCGACCTCCTCGGTGACGTTGTCCACGACCACGTCGATGGCGGCCATCCGCTCGACCACGCCCATGCCGCCGAGGGGGCCCTCCTCGGGAAGCATCACCGGTGTGCGTCCGGTGACGGACAACGGCTCCCAGGACGTGGAGAGCATCATCGCCTCGCCCGCTTCGCGGAACACGTACTTGGTGCACATCACGCGGTCGCCGGGCCGCAGGGCGAGCCGCTCGGCGACGGATGCGCCCGCCTCGGCCTGCTCGCTGCGGGACTCCCAGGTGCCGCGCACCCCTTCCTCGGCCTGCTCCTGGCGGAAGGGCGTGGCGCCGGCCGGCGGACGGTATCCGGACCGGGAGATACGGCGCGGCACGGGCCGCTCGCGCACATAGGTGCCCGAGCCGGAGCGGCCCTCGACGAGCCCCTCGGCCATCAGCACCTTGCGCGCCTCCAGCGCGACCGTGTCCGAGACGCCGTACTCCTCGCGGATTCTGGCCTGTGACGGGAGCCGGGTGTGCGGCGGCAGCGAACCGTCGACGATCTTCTTGCGCAGATCGCCCGCGACGCGGAGATACGCCGGCTGTTCACCGAATGTCACTGGCCACTCCCATCGGATTGACAGACAGCAACAGACTGGCAACCGTGGGTTGTCGCCCGCAAGCGCGGGCCAGGGATTCACCCGAAGTGATGATTTGTGGTTTGCCCAGGGGCTTTGCGGTGGCCGGCGGCGCGGAAATGCCCGGTTCGGACGGAGGCACCGGCTCCGCCGCGCCGGCGCCACGCTCCCCCGCGATCCGTCTCGGCTCCCGCCCCGTCCTCGTCCGCCTCGGCCCCCTCCCCGTCCGCCTCCGCCTCCGGCGCGCTCCACCCGTGTTTCCCGCATACCTCTCTCCGCCTCCCCGCCCGCCTGTCCCCCTCTCCCGCGAGGTCCGCTTCCGCGCCCCGGAGGCATCTGCGCGGAGGTCCGGCGCCCCGCACCCACCAGGTCAGGCGCCCACCACCGGCCCGTCCGGCCCAACACGCGACCCGCGGAACCGACATGACACGGCATCATGTGCAGCCGCCGTCCCCGCCGATCTAACCTGCGCGTATGACAGCCTTGCCGGATCGTTTCTGTCCCCTCGACGGCACGCGCGTGCCCACGGCGTCCCCCGCGTGGTGCTGCCCGGCCTGCGGCGGCCCGCTCGACCTCGACTTCACACCGACGCCCGCTTCGCTCAAGTCGCTGACGGGCCGCGTGAATTCGCTGTGGCGGTACGCCGAGGCGCTGCCCCTGACAGGACCCTCCGTGTCGCTGGGCGAGGGCCGCACGCCGCTCGTCCCGCTGAAGGAGGGGATCTCGGCGAAACTCGACTACCTGATGCCGACGCTGTCGTTCAAGGACCGCGGTGCGGTGATGCTCGCCGAACTGGCCCTCAGGCTCGGTCCGGACCGGGTGATCGCGGACAGCAGCGGCAACGCGGGCACGGCGATCGCCGCGTACTGCGCCCGCGCGGCACTCGCCTGCACGGTGTACGTGCCCGCCGGCACGTCGGAGAAGAAGCTGGAGCAGATCCGCGCCCACGGGGCACGGCTCGAACTGGTCGACGGGGACCGCGAGGCCGCGGCCCGGGCGGCGCGCGAGGCCGCCGACACGCCCGGCACCTTCTACGCGAGCCATGTGTACAACCCGTACTTCCTGCACGGCACCAAGACCTACGTCCACGAGCTGTGGGAGGACCTGGGCGGGCGGCTGCCCGACGCGCTGGTGGTGCCGGTCGGGAACGGCACGCTGCTGCTGGGCGCGGCCATCGCGGTCGGGGAACTGCACGCCGCCGGACTGATCGACCGGCGCCCCGCGCTGTACGCGGTGCAGGCCGCCGCCGTGGCGCCGCTGGCCGCGGCCTGGCAGGCCGAGGCGGACGACCTGGTCGGCGTCACGCCCATGGCCCCGACCCTGGCCGAGGGCATTGCGATCCCCCGCCCGCCGCGCGCCCGGCAGATTCTGCGCGCGGTACGCGAATCGGGCGGCGCGTTCCTCACGGTCACCGAGGACCGGATCCGCCACGCGCAGCTCGATCTGGCCTCCCGGGGCCTGTACGTCGAGTCGACGGGCGTGGCCTGCTGGGCGGCGGTCCGCGAGGGTGCGCTCGGAGACCGGACGGCCGTGGTGCCGTTGTGCGGTGCGGGCCTGAAGTCGGGGTTGGCGCACGGAGGAAGCCACTGACACGGCCACGCCCCCCTTTCGTGGGACACCCGAGCGCGCTGCACCCGGCACCGGGACGGTGACCGCCATCGTCGGGGGGGTGAGATCTTCGCGCAGGGCCCCCGTGGCCGTCCCGTTGGCCGCCGCGGCCGCTGCCGCTCTCGCACTGCCGCTGCCCGCGGCGGCCGCCGCCCCGGCCTCCCCGGGCCCCCGTGCAGCCGACACGTGTGCCTCCGGGACCGGCTGGGCGGCCACGTCCACGGATGCCGGCCGCACGGACCCGTACGACGCCTATGTGGGCAACGGCTACCTCGGCGTGCGGGTGCCGCCGGCCGGGGCCGGATACGCGGCGTTCGCCGAGAAGTCGGGCTGGCCGCTCTACACACCGCGCTACGACGGCGCGTTCGTGTCGGGTCTCTACGGGCGCGGCCCCGCGAACACGGCGGGCCGCGAGGCGCTGGCCGCGCTGCCGGTGTGGACCGCGCTGGACGTCACCGTGGGCGGCGAGACGTACGGTCCGCGCAGCCGGATCTCGCACTACCGGCAGACCCTCTCCCTGCGCTGCGGTTTCGTCCGTACGTCGCTGACCTGGACGACCGCGGACGGCCGCCGCACCGACCTCGCCTATGACGTGCTGGCGGCACGCGGGGCCGCCCACACCGGTGCCGTGCGGCTGCGCGTCGTACCGCACTGGAGCGGCGAGGTCACCGTCACGGACCGGCTGGACGGGCGCGGTGCGCGGCGGATCGCACAGACGGGCGGCGGGGCGGCCGGGGCGCACACCATGGACGTGGCGTTCCGCGCGGACGGGACCGGGACGGCGGGAGCCGTCGCGTCGACGCTCCGGGCTCCCGGGCGTGCCCGTCCGGCCGGCCCGGCGCGGAAGCTGACGGTCGGCCAGTCCGCGGTGTTCGCCGCCCGCAGCGGCCGTACGTACGACGTGGCGAAGTTCGTCGGCGTGGACACCGCCCTCACCTCGCGCGATCCGCGCGGCTCGGCGCGGGACGCCTCCCGGCGGGCGGCCGCGCGCGGCTGGACGGCCCTGTTCGACGAGCACAGGGCGGCATGGCGCGGACTGTGGGCCTCCGACATCGAGGTGCCGGGCAGGGCCGAGCTCCAACTGTGGCTGCGCAGCGCCGAGTACGGGCTGCTGTCGTCCCTGCGCCGCGGAGGACGCGACAGCATCGCACCCACCGGGCTGACCGGCGACAACTACGCGGGGATGGTCTTCTGGGACGCCGAGACCTGGATGCTCCCGCCGCTTCTCGCCACCCGTCCCGACCTCGCACGGCCCGTACTCGACTATCGCGACCGCACGCGCGGAGCCGCTGCCGAGAACGCGCGCGCGACCTGGGTGGAGGGCCTGTTCTACCCCTGGACCAGTGCGAGCCGGGGCCGTCTGTGGACCGAGTGCCAGAGCTGGAACCCTCCGCACTGCCTCACGCAGAACCACCTCCAGGGCGACATCGCGCTCGCCGCCTGGCAGTACTACCTCGCCACCGGCGACCGCGCCTGGCTGCGCGCGCACGGCGCACCCCTGCTGCGCGGACTCGCCGAGTACTGGGCATCGCGCGTCACCGCCAACCCGGACGGCAGCTACTCCGTCAAGGGCGTCGCGGGTCCCGACGAATACAGCAACGGCGTGGACGACGGCGTCTACACCAACGCCGTCGCCGCGACCTCCCTGCGCGACGCGGTCCGTGCCGCCCGGATCCTGGACCTGCCCGCCCCCGCCGAGTGGACGCGGATCGCCGACCGGCTGCGCATCCCGTACGACCCCGAGCGGAAGGTCTTCCTCCAGTACGCCGGGTACCAGGGCTCGCAGATCAAGCAGGCGGACACCGTGCTGCTCCTGTATCCGCTGGAATGGCCCATGCCCGAGGGCGCGGCGGCGGCCACGCTCGACTACTACACGCGCCGCACCGATCCGGACGGACCGGCGATGACGGACTCCGTGCACGCGATCGACGCCGCCGCGATCGGGGAGCCGGGCTGCACCGCCTACACCTATCTGCAGCGTGCCTCGCGGCCCTTCTTCCGTGCGCCGTTCGCGCTGTTCTCGGAGGCGCGGGGTGCCACGGCGGGCCACAGCGACCCGCTCGCAGGCACACCCGCGCAGGACTTCCTCACCGGCAAGGGCGGCTTCCTCCAGGTGTTCACGCACGGACTGACGGGGCTGCGGCTGCGCGAGGACGCGGTGCACCTCGACCCGACGCTGCCGCCCCAACTCTCCGACGGGGTACGGCTGACGGGGCTGCACTGGCAGGGCCGTGCGTTCGACGTCACGGTCGGGCCCACGGAGACGACGGTACGGCTGAAGGCGGGCGCGCCCTTCACCGTCGAGTCACCGCAGGGGCGGATCACGGTCGGCGAGGACTCCCCCGGCGTGCTGAAGACCCGCCGTCCGGACCTGACGCCCACCGACGACCTGGCGCGCTGCCGCCCGGTGACGGCCACCTCGGAGGAACCCGGGCTGTACGCGGCGGCGGCGGTCGACGGCAACGGGGCGACCGCCTGGTCCCCGACGGCGCGGGACGCGTCGCTGACCGTCGACCTTGGCTCGGCCCGGCGCATCGGCGCGGTGCTGCCGCGGTGGGGAGTGAGCCCGGCGTCGTACACCGTCGAGACATCGGTGGACGGGCGCGAGTGGCGTCCGCTCGGCGCCGAGCCGGCGCGTCGGGTCCGGGTGACGGTCCACGCGGGATCGGCGGCGCCGACGCTGACCGGGCTGACGGTGACCGGCTGACCGTGACCGGCTGACCCGGGCCCCGGCGCCGGCCCCGGTCAGGAGGGCCGCACCGAGTCCAGGAGTGTCGCGCAGCGGCCGAGCAGGGCGACCAGAGCGGCCCGCTCCTCCTCCGTGAACTGGTCGGCCAGCGCCCGTTCGACGCGCACGGCTCGCACATCCGCGTCCGCCAGGACGACGCAGCCCTCGTCCGTGAGCCGGGTCTCCAGGACGTTCTTGTGCCACGCGTGCGGGGTGCGCTCGATGAGACCGCGCTCCTGGAGGTTCTTCAGGACCGTGTTCATGGTCGGCGGCGTCACGCCGCACGCCCTGGCGAGTGCGGCGGCCGAGATCCCCGCGTTCTCCGAGAGCTGGAGCAGCGCCGCGTACTGCGGGACGGTCAGGCCCGCCGGCTTGAGCGCCGCATGCTTCGCGCCGCTCAAGGCCTGTTCGGCGCGCTTGATGGAGGCGCCGAGGCGCTCGGACGGGGGCATGGACGTCATCCCCGCATCGTAATGGCCGTACGGAAGGAAAGACCCCATTCGATAGTTACCGCACGAATCTACATATGCATCTTGACGATGATTAGAGCTCTAACATAACTTCGCATCCATACGAATGAAGGCGATCCGTCGAGAGGACCGACCCATGTCCCGCAAGAACCGCCGCCGCACCCTGGCCGCGGCCACCCTGGCCCTGACCGCGATCGTCCCGTTCGCCGCCACCGCGCAGGCGGACGGACCGGCGCCCCGGCACGACGACACCTCGCAGGAGGCCCGCACCCGGATCTCCGCCGCGTACGACCTCCCGGGCGACCGTGTGTATCCGGAAGGCATCGCCGCCGATCCCCGCACCGGCGCCGTCTACGTCGGCTCCTACACGACCGGGGCCGTCTACCGGGCGACACCCGGCCACCACACCGCCGAGGTACTGCTGCCGGCGGGCACGGACGGGCGCACCACCGCGAACGGTCTGAAGGTCGACCGCGCCGGGCGCCTGTGGGTCATCGACTCGACGGCCGGCGTCGCCGTCTACGACCTGCGCAACCGGGCGCTGATCGCACGGTTCGACCTGCCCGGCACGGCCAGGTCGTTCGCGAACGACCTGGCGATCGCGCCGGACGGAACGGCCTATCTGACCGACAGCTACCGGCCCGTGGTCTACCGCGTCACCCCGCAGCAGCTGGCCGATGCCGCGGCGCACGGCCGGCGTGCACAGCTGTCCACGGCGTACGACCTGACCGACGCCCTCCCCCCGCACGCGCCCGGCGACGTCACCCTGAACGGCATCGCGGCGGACGGCGCGGGCCGGTATCTGCTGACCGTCGACATGACCGCGGGCACGCTGTACCGCATCGACCTGCGCTCCGGCGCGACCGGCCGGGTGGCACTGCACGGCGGCGACCTCACGCACGGCGACGGCCTCGAACTGCGCGGCCACACCCTGTGGGCGTCCCACAACGCCACCAACACCATCAGCCGCTGGCACGTCTACGACGACGGCAGGTCCGCGCGCGTGGAGCACACGCTCACCGACGACGCCCTGCAGATCCCGACCACGCTGACCCACAGCCGGGGCCGGCTGCTGGTGGTGCGGTCCCAGTTCGACAAGGGCGGCCCGATGGGGCAGGGGACGCCGCAGACGCCGTTCACGGTGGCCGCGGTGGACGGCATCTGACCCTCGCGCGGGTGTCGGGGCCCGGCGCCGTGGACATATTGGCCCCTGAAGCCTGCCGGCCCGACACCACCGGATCGACGCGAGGAGAGACAGGTCATGTTCGACGACCTCGACGTCCGTGCCCTGGCCCAGCGCACGGGAGCGAAGTGGAGCCGTGCCGAGCCGGACGTGCTCCCGGCGTGGATCGCGGAGATGGACTTCCCGCCGGCCCCGGCCGTGCGCGAGGCCCTTCTGCGCTGCGTGGAGAACGACCTCGGGTACCCCTCCTGGGACGGGAAGTCGGGGACGAACCCCTTGCGGCCGGCGTTCGCCGAGCGGATGCGGGAACGTTACGGCTGGATCCTGGACCCGGCGCACGTCAGGGAGTTCACCGACATCAACCAGGGCCTCCAGGCCGTGCTGCGCGTCGCCACCCGGCCCGGGGACGGCATCGCGCTCCACACCCCGGCCTACCCGCCGTTCCTGGAGACGGTGGCGAGCATGGAGCGGCGGCTGCACCCCATGCCGTACGCCCGGGCGAACGGGAGCTGGGCCTTCGACGCGGAGCGGCTGGACCGGGAACTCGCGGAAGCCGGCTGCCGGGTGCTCCTGCTGGTCAACCCGCACAACCCGACGGGGCGAGCACTGCGCCGCGAGGAGCTCGAGGCGGTGGCGGACCTGGCCCTGCGCCACCGCCTGCTGGTCGTCTCCGACGAGATCCACGCCGACCTCGTCCACGCGCCGCACCGGCACACGCCGTTCGCCTCGCTCTCCCCCGAGGTGGCCTCGCGCACGGTGACGCTGACCTCGGCCACCAAGGCGTTCAACGTCCCCGGGGTCCGGTGCGCCGTCGCGCACGTCGGCGCGGCCGAGGTGCGCGACGCCCTGTCGCGTCCCCCGCACCTCCACGGCGAGCACAACACCTTCGGCGTCGCGGCCACCCTGGCGGCCTGGCGGGACGGCGACGCCTGGCTGTCACAGCTGCGGCAGGTCCTCGCGCGCAACGCCGCACTGGTGCGCGAGGAGCTGCCGGAGGGGATCGGGTACCAGGTTCCGGAGGCCACGTTCCTCGCCTGGCTGGACTGCCGGGGGCTCGGCCTCGGCACCGACCCGCACTCCTTCTTCCTGGACAAGGCCCGGGTCCTGCTCAACGACGGCCGCGCCTTCGGGCCGGGCGGCGACGGCTTCGTCCGGCTCAACTTCGGTACGTCGCCCACGATTCTGCGGGAGATCCTGCGCCGGATGGGAGAGGCCGCGGCCGGGCACCCGCCTGCGGCTCCCGCGTAAGCCCCACCGGCCCCGACGCCGGCCCGACGCCTCCACCCCGGCACGCGACGGCTCTGCCGTCCTGGCGCCGGGCTCGTCGCGTACGGGCCCGCAGGACGCCCGCTGCACCGCCGGCCGTCTCGTGGCCCGGGCCCCGCCGAGTCGCTACGGTTGGGCCATGACCGCACTGCCCGACTGGATGCGCCCGCCGCGTGCGGAGGGCTGGTTCGCGGAGGACCTGGACCGCCTCCCCGAGGCGCCTCGCCACACCGAGCTCATCGACGGAGCGCTTGTCTTCGTGATGTCGCCGCAGAGGTGGTGGCACGCCCACCTCGTCACCATGCTCACCGTCGCCCTCATGGAGCAGGCACCCTCCGACGTCCGAGTCGGCCGAGAGATGACGATCAAGCTCGATCAGCGCAACCGGCCCGAGCCGGATCTGTTGGTGACGACCGCCGACTACGACGGTGACCGCACCTGGTTCGCCCCGGACGAAGTGCGATTGGTCGTCGAGGTCGTCTCCCCCGAATCCGCCCACCGCGACCGCACGGTCAAGCTCCGCAAATACGCGGAGGCCGGAATCCCGCACTACTGGTGCATCGAGGACGAGGACGGGGCTCCCGTCGTCCACGTCTACGAGCTTGACGAACCCACCCACGCCTACGCTCCCGCCGGTATCTTCCGGGGGACTCTCCATCGCCCGGTGCCCTTCGAGGTCAGCCTCGATCTCGACAAGCTCACCCCTCGACGGAGCAGCTGAGAGTCAGCACCGAGTCAGCGCGGAAGCACAGAAAGGGCCGGGCTCGCCAGAGCCCGGCCCTTTCCGACCTGCGCGCTCGACGGATCACCCAGCGCACAGCAACGAACCGCTCACACGTTGAACCGGAACTCCACCACGTCCCCGTCCTGCATGACGTAGTCCTTGCCCTCCATGCGGGCCTTGCCGGCGGAGCGGGCCTCGATGATGGAGCCGGTGGCGACGAGGTCCTCGAAGGAGATGACCTCGGCCTTGATGAAGCCCTTCTGGAAGTCGGTGTGGATGACACCGGCGGCCTCGGGGGCGGTGGCGCCCCTCTTGATGGTCCAGGCGCGGGACTCCTTCGGGCCTGCCGTGAGGTAGGTCTGCAGGCCGAGGGTGTTGAAGCCGACGCGGGCCAGGGTCGCGAGGCCCGGCTCCTCCTGGCCCACCGACTGGAGGAGCTCCAGGGCCTCGTCCTCGTCGAGCTCGGCGAGGTCCGCCTCCAGCTTGGCGTTGAGGAAGATCGCCTCGGCGGGGGCGACGAGCGCCCGCTGCTCGTTCTTGAACTCCTCGTCGACCAGTTCGTCCTCGTCGACGTTGAAGACGTAGAGGAAGGGCTTGGTGGTGAGCAGGTGCAGGTCGTGCAGCAGCTCGTTTCGCTCGGTGCCCTGGACGATGCCGTGCGCGAAGAGCGTGTCGCCCTTCTCCAGGATCTCCTTGGCCTCCTCGACCGCCTTGACCTTCGGCGCGATGTCCTTCTTGATCCGCGACTCCTTCTGGAGGCGCGGAAGGACCTTCTCGATCGTCTGGAGGTCGGCGAGGATCAGCTCGGTGTTGATCGTCTCGATGTCGTCCTTGGGCGAGACCTTGCCGTCGACGTGCACGACGTTCTCGTCCTTGAAGGCACGGATGACCTGGCAGATCGCGTCCGACTCGCGGATGTTCGCGAGGAACTTGTTGCCCAGGCCCTCACCCTCGCTGGCGCCGCGCACGATGCCCGCGATGTCGACGAAGTCGACCGTCGCCGGCAGGACGCGCTGCGAGCCGAAGATCTCGGCCAGCTTCGCGAGGCGCGTGTCGGGGACGCCGACCACGCCGACGTTCGGCTCGATCGTGGCGAACGGGTAGTTGGCCGCCAGCACGTCGTTCTTGGTCAGGGCGTTGAACAGGGTCGACTTGCCGACATTGGGCAGACCGACGATTCCGATCGTGAGCGACACGTTGCGACTTCCCGTACGTGAGGACTGTGGGCTGAGTGGGGGCCCGGGTCCTTCAGCTGATGCGCGGGCCGATCCACCAGTCTACGGCGTGCGGACCCCGCGTTTTCGGGGCATGTGGCCCACGCTCGGTCGAACCGTTGGGCAAGGTCGGCCAAAGTGCGTGTCCCAGGCCCTATTCAGCACATAACCCGACCTAAGTTGGGTGATGTGGAGCAGCACACTACGCGAACCCCCCAGTACCGACCGCGACGGACCGCGCCCCTGCCGCCGCAGGGCGGCCCTCGCGGGTCCGTCGCCGTCCGCCGGGCCGTGGCGGGCCCGCGCCGCCCCGTGCCCTGGCCGGTACGCGCCGTGCGCGCCGTGCGCGCCGTGCCGAACCCGCGCCTGACAGGGCTCGGCGTCGGGCTGTTCTGCTCCGCGCTGATGTTCCTCCTGGGCGCCGCCGACCAGGCTCTGCTCGACGGGGCAATCGCCGTGTACGGCGTGCTGTTCCTGCTGGTCAGCGCCTTGACCGCGCACTGGGTGCGGCCCGCCGACCTGGTGACGGCGCCGGTCGCGGTGCCGATCGCGTTCGCCGTCGGGCTGCTGCCCCTCGCCGAGGGCGAAGGGGGCATCGGGGCTCAGGCCATGGCCCTGTTCACGGCGCTGGCCGTGCACGCGGGCTGGCTGTACGGGGGCACGCTCGTCGCCGGCGTGATCACGACCGTGCGAAAGGTCCGGCTCATGGCCCGCAAGCGGCAGCAGCGGGCGGGGCAGGGACCGAGGCCGCGGCAACGGCAGCAGTCGCAGCTGCATCCGCAGCAGGCGCTGCAGGCCCGGCAGCGGCAGGCGAGCCCGCAGGGCGGGCGGCCGCGGCAGGGGCCGCCGGGGCCCCGCCGCCGCCCCGTCTGAGGCTCCGGACTCCGGCTCCGGGTCGCTGGGCGCCGCTGGGCTCCGCACTCCGGCTCCGAGGCGCCCAGCCACCGCTGGGGCGTCCGGCGCCGCTCCGCGGGCTCCGGGACCCGGCAGGCGAGGACGGGCTCTCGCGAGCCGGGATGTATCCGGGCGCCGCCGCCGCGGCGCCCGGCGGCTACGCCATCTCCTGGGCCCGCATCGCCGCGCCCACGATCCCCGCGTTGTTCTGCAGCTGCGCCGGGACCAGCTCGGCCTCGATGTCCTCGATCAGTGGCAGGAACCGGTCGGCCTTGCGGCTGATGCCGCCGCCGATGATGAACAGCCCGGGCGAGAAGAGCATCTCCAGGTGGGCGAGGTACTTCTGCACCCGCTGGGCCCATTTCTCCCAGCTGAGGTCGTGGTCCTCCTTGGCCTTGGTGGAGGCCCGCTTCTCGGCCTCGTGGCCATGCAGCTCCAGATGGCCCAGCTCGGTGTTGGGCACCAGGACGCCGTCGACGAAGAGGGCGCTGCCGATGCCGGTGCCGAAGGTGAGCGTGATGACGGTGCCCTTGCGACCGCGGCCCGCACCGAAGTGCATCTCGGCGATGCCGGCCGCGTCCGCGTCGTTGAGCACGGTCACCGGAAGGCCGTCGAGGCGCTCGCCCACCAGGGCGCGGGCGTCCGTGCCGACCCAGCTCTTGTCGACGTTCGCCGCCGTCCGGATGGTGGAGCCCCCGGTCACCACGCCCGGGAAGGTGATGCCGACGGCTCCCCGCCAGCCGAAGTGCTCGATGACCTCCTTGACGCCGTCGGCCACGCCGTCGGGCGTGGCCGGGTGCGGGGTCAGCACCTTGAAACGCTCTTCCGCCAGGTCACCGCGCTCCAGGTCGACCGGAGCTCCCTTGATACCGGTTCCGCCGATGTCCACGCCGAAGATCTGCATGGCTCCACGTTACGACGGAGAACTGTCCGTCACTCCCCGGCGGGGACCGACGCCTACTCCTCGGGCTGTTCGCCCACCAGGGCCGCCGCCTCCGCGCGCAGGTCGCGGCGCAGCTCCTTCGGCAGCGAGAAGGTGATGGACTCCTCGGCCGCCTTGACGATCTCGACGTCCTCGAAGCCTCGGGCGGCGAGCCACTCCAGGACGCCCTCGACGAGCACCTCGGGGACGGACGCGCCGGAGGTGACGCCGACCGTGTCGACACCGTCGAGCCAGGCCTCGTCGATCTCCTCCGCGAAGTCGACCAGATGGGCGTCCTGGGCGCCGGCGAGCTTGGCGACCTCGACGAGACGCTTGGAGTTGGACGAGTTGCGCGAGCCGACCACGATGACGAGGTCCGCCTCGGCGCCCATCTGCTTCACGGCGAGCTGACGGTTCTGCGTGGCGTAGCAGATGTCGTCGCTCGGCGGCGAGACGAGCTGCGGGAACTTCTCCTTGAGGGCGTCGACGGTCTCCATGGTCTCGTCGACGGACAGCGTGGTCTGGGAGAGCCAGACGACCCTGGAGGGGTCGCGGACCTCGACCTTGGCGACGTCGCCGGGGCCGTCGACCAGCTGGATGTGCTCGGGCGCCTCGCCCGACGTGCCGATGACCTCTTCGTGGCCCTCGTGCCCGATCAGGAGGATGTCGAAGTCCTCGTTGGCGTACCGGACGGCCTCCTTGTGCACCTTGGTGACGAGGGGGCAGGTGGCGTCGATGGTGGCGAGCCTGCCTGCGGCGGCCTCTTCGTGGACGACGGGCGCGACGCCGTGCGCCGAGAACATCACGATGGAGCCCTCGGGCACCTCCTCCGTCTGCTCGACGAAGATCGCACCCTTCCTCTCCAGGGTCTGCACAACGTACTTGTTGTGAACGATCTCGTGGCGTACGTAGATGGGCGCGCCGTACTGCTCGAGGGCCTTCTCTACGGCGATCACGGCGCGGTCCACACCCGCGCAGTAGCCACGGGGGGCGGCGAGCAGGACGCGGCGGGCGGGCGTCGAAGCAGTCATGTGGACCATCGTAAGGCCGCGTCCGAGGGGCCGGAGATCGCCTCCGTGGGGAGACTGGAGATCCGCTCCAGGGAGGGGCCGACGTGGCGACTGGCACGGATGCCGCAGGTGCCGGGGACGAGACGCTCCGGCGCAGCCTGGGTCTCCGCGACCTGGTGGTCTACGGGCTGCTGTTCATCGCCCCCATGGCCCCGGTCGGGATCTACGGGACGCTGGACGCCCGCGCGCACGGCGCGGTGGCGCTGGTCTATGTGATCGCCACGGCCGCCATGTCGTTCACCGCTTTCAGCTACGCGCAGATGGTGAGGGTCGTCCCCCGGGCGGGTTCGGTGTTCGCCTACGCGCGCGCGGGGCTCGGCGAGGGTGCCGGGTTCGTCGCGGGATGGATGGCGATGCTCGACTATCTCCTCGTCCCGGCGGTGGCGTACCTGTTCTCGGGGATCGCGATGAACGCCCTGGTGCCGTCGGTGTCCCGGTGGGTGTGGACGGCGCTCGCGGCGGTGGTCACGACCCTGCTGAACCTGTGGGGGGTACGGGCGGCGGCACGGATCGGGTTCGCGGTGCTGACGATGGAGATCGCCGTCCTGCTGGTCTTCCTGGTGTCCGCGCTCACCGTGGTCGCGCGGCACGGTACCGAGCGGGGGTGGCTGTCGCCGTTGACGGGCGACGGCTCGCAGGGACCGTTCGCGCTGACCGCGGTCGTCGGGGCGGTGTCGGTCGCGGTGCTGTCGTACCTGGGCTTCGACGCGATCGCGTCGTTCGCCGAGGAGGTCGCCGGGGGGCCGGAGAAGGTGGCCAGGGCGGTGCTGTGCTGCCTCGCGCTCGCGGGTGCGCTCTTCGTGGCGCAGACCTATCTGGTGGCCCTGCTGGAGCCGTTCCCTTCGGCGCGGCTGGCGGCGGATCCGGAGCTCGAGGGGCCGGCGTTCTACGACGCCGTGGACGCGTCCGTGGGGACCTGGCTGCACGATCTGGTGGCGGTCGGCAAGGCGGTCGGGGCGGCGTTCGCCGCGCTGGCCGGGCAGGCGGCCGCGGGGCGGCTGCTGTTCGCGATGGCGCGGGAGCGCCTGCTGCCGCGTGCGCTGTCGAGGACGCCCTCCGGGGTGCCGCGGTCGGCGCTGCTGTGCGCGGCGGCGGTGACGCTGGTGGCCGCGGTGTGGGCGGCGCGGCACGACGACGGTCTGGACCGGCTCGTCTCCTTGGTCGACATCGGGGCGCTGACGGCCTTCGCGCTGCTGCACGCCAGCGTGGTGGGCTGGTTCGTGGTGCGCCGTCGGGGTGGCCCGGTCAGCTGGTGGCGGCACGTGCTGGTGCCCGTCGCCGGGGCCGCGGTCGTGCTCGCCGTGATCGTCGGGGCGTCGCGCGTGGCGCAGGTGGCCGGGGCGGTCTGGCTGGCGGTGGGACTGGGGGTGCGGGCGGTGCTGCGGGTCCGCGGTGTCGGTGGCGCTCGCTAGTCTCGGGCGCATGGCTCTGAACACGTCCGCCGACGCCCCGCTCCCCGTGGGCGAGGTGTCGCGGCTCATCGGGGGATGGATCGACCGGCTCGGCGCGGTGTGGGTCGAGGGGCAGATCACGCAGCTGTCGCGGCGCCCGGGCGCCGGCGTCGTGTTCCTGACGCTGCGCGATCCGTCGTACGACATCTCGGTGAGCGTGACGTGCTACCGGCAGGTGTTCGACGCGGTCGCCGACGTCGTCAGCGAGGGCGCCCGGGTCGTGGTGCTCGCGAAGCCCGAGTGGTACGCACCGCGCGGGCAGCTGTCGCTGCGGGCCGCCGAGATACGGCCGGTCGGCGTCGGCGAGCTGCTGGCGCGGCTGGAGCAGCTGAAGAAGGCGCTCACGGCGGAGGGGCTGTTCGCGCCCGGGCGCAAGCGCCCGCTGCCGTTCCTGCCGCAGCTCGTCGGCCTGGTCTGCGGCCGCGCGTCGGCGGCCGAGCGGGACGTGCTGGAGAATGCGCGGCACCGCTGGCCCGCCGTCCGCTTCGAGGTGCGCAACGTGCCCGTGCAGGGTGTCCATGCGGTGCCGCAGGTCGTGCAGGCGGTCAAGGAGCTGGACGCGCTGGACGAGGTCGACGTGATCATCGTGGCGCGCGGCGGCGGCAGCGTGGAGGATCTGCTGCCGTTCTCGGACGAACAGCTGGTACGGGCGGTCGCCGCCTGCCGTACGCCGGTCGTCTCGGCGATCGGGCACGAGCCGGACACACCGCTGCTGGACTACGTCGCCGATCTGCGTGCCTCCACCCCGACCGACGCGGCGAAGAAGGTCGTCCCGGACGTGGGCGAGGAGTACGAGCGCGTGCGGTGGCTGCGGGACCGTGCGCGGCGCAGCATCGGGGCGTTCCTGGAGCGCGAGGAGCGGGGGCTCGCGCATGCGCTCGCCCGGCCCGTGGTCGAGGATCCGCACCGGATGGTCGAGGAGCGCGAGGAGCAGATCGACGGGCTCCTCGGGCGGAGCCGGCGATGTCTGGGGCATCTGCTGGACCGGGCCGGGTCGGAGCTCACGCACACCCACGCGCGGGTGGTGGCGCTGTCTCCGGCGGCGACGCTCCAGCGGGGGTACGCGGTGCTGCAGAAGGCCGACGGGCACGTGGTCCGCGCGGCGGACGAGGTGGCGGCGGACGAGGAGCTGCGGGCTCGGGTCGCCGATGGCGAATTCACGGTACGTAGGGTGGGTGCATGACCAGCGGTGCGGCAGCGGACGAGGCGGGACTCGGGTACGAGCAGGCTCGGGACGAGTTGATCGAGGTGGTCCGGCGCCTCGAGGCCGGCGGCACCTCGCTGGAGGAGTCGCTCGCCCTGTGGGAGCGGGGCGAGGAGCTGGCCAAGGTGTGCCGCAGGTGGCTGGACGGCGCCCGGGAGCGGCTGGACGCGGCGCTGGCCGAGGAGGAGGCCGCCGAAGGGGACGCCGCGGCCGAGTAGCCCGGCTCTTCCCTGACGGCCGGCCGCGCGGGGCCACCCGCACGGACGGGGCCGCGGCGTGGCCTGCGAGCGGGTGCGAGCTGCCGCTGCGGCGAACGCGAGGAGGAGGGCCCCGGCAGCCACTGCCGGGGCCCTCCTCCTCGTCTGCGGGGATCAGACGGTGGTGATGACCCGCTCGGAGGTCAGGCGCGGGGAACGCGGGAACCAGGCGTCCTCACCCGGCTTGCCGATGTTCACGATCATCAGCGGCGTGTGGTCGTCGTCCAGGAACTCCTTCTGGACTCCGGCGAAGTCGAAGCCGGTCATCGGGCCGGCGGCCAGACCGGCGGCGCGCACGCCGATGATGAAGTACGCGGCCTGGAGGGCGGCGTTCAGCGCGGCCGCCTGCTCGCGCGCCGGGCGCTGGGAGAAGAAGAGGTCCTTGGCCTGCGGGAAGTGCGGGAGCAGCTCCGGCAGCTCCTCGTGGAACTCGTTGTCCGCGGAGAGGATCGCGACGAGCGGGGCAGTGGCGGTCTTCGGCCGGTTGCCCTCGGCCATGTGCTGCACAAGACGCTCGCGGGCCTCGGCGGAGCGGACCAGGGTGATGCGCAGCGGCGACTGGTTGAAGGCGGTCGGGCCGTACTTGACCAGGTCGTAGATCGCCTGCACCTGCTCCTCGGACACCGGCTCGTCGGTGAAGGTGTTCGCGGTACGGGCCTCGCGGAAGAGCAGGTCCTGGGCGGCGGGGTCAAGAACGAGAGACATGGAAGAACCTTCTTGATTCGTGGCTGTGTATCGACCTTCGGGCACGACCGTACGCCGGTTACGTTGAACATTCAACAAACCGAGGGGTGTCGTGATCGGCTTCACAGCGAGACGTCCTGTCAGGCCGGGTGGGGTGTTGAGCGGGTTGCGGGTGGTGCGCCCGTGTGCGGATACGGGCATGTACGCGCCCGGCGGACGCGGGCGCGTGGCGCAGATACGGGCACATACGCGCCCGGCGGACGCGGGCGCATGGTGCGCCCCGGCGCCCCGCGCAGGCGCTCGGCCGCGGACGGCCCCGGGGCGGCTACGACGCCTTCAGCGACTCCGCCATCTTCGTCAGACCGCCGAACGACGCCGTGCCGGTGACCAGGGTCGTCGAGCCCTTCTCCTCCAGGACGAGCGCGTCGTACTTGGGGCCCTCGTAGCGCCGCCAGGTCCGGCCGTCGATCTCCTGCGTGGCCTTGGTCGCCTTGGCGCCGTGGCTGGCTTCGTCGATGAAGCGGGCCGGCTTGTCGGTCGACTGCTCGACGGCGACGTACTGCTCGTCGGGGTCGAGGAAGCCCAGGTGCCAGGCGTAGTGCGCGTCGCCCTGGAACCGCACCGACGTGGCCTTCCAGGCCCCGGGCAGGCCTTCGGGCGCCGCGACGGGGTACGGCGCGGCGCGCCGGGCCGACTGGAGTTCGACGCCGAAGTCGACCCGCCGGACCGGCGCCGGGGTGTCGTCGTGCGGGATGCCGAAGTAATAGACCACACCGGCGAAGAGACCGACCACAGCCATCGACTGCAGCAGACCCCGCACGGTTTGCTTGCCATTCCTACCTGCCACGCCCCCCATGGTCGCAGGCCGCGGCCGGGCGCCCGTCACCGCCCCCGCCCGAAAAGCACCTGAACCGCCCGAAGCCGATGAAATGGCTCAGGACCAGGAGCGCCGCCCCTCGCCTGGAGTGTCCGGGCCCGCTCAGACGTGGGGCGCTCTGCTCATTTTGTCGGCCTGCGGATAGAGTCGTGGCCATACCCTCATCCGGCCGTCGTCGTATCAGAAAGGTGCGCTCCGATGACCGAGCATCATCTGCCGTCCGAACTCGAAGTCTCGCCCGAGGCCCCCGACCGCAACCTCGCCCTGGAACTGGTCCGGGTCACCGAGGCCGCGGCCATGGCAGCGGGCCGCTGGGTCGGCCGCGGCGACAAGAACGGCGCCGACGGCGCCGCCGTCCGGGCCATGCGGGCCCTGGTCTCCACCGTGTCGATGAACGGCGTCGTCGTCATCGGTGAGGGCGAGAAGGACGAAGCCCCGATGCTCTTCAACGGTGAGCGCGTCGGGGACGGGACCGGTGCCGAGTGCGACATCGCCGTCGACCCGATCGACGGGACCACGCTCACCGCCAAGGGCATGCCGAACGCGATCGCCGTGCTCGCCGCCGCCGACCGCGGCACCATGTTCGACCCGTCCGCGGTCTTCTACATGGACAAGCTGGTGACCGGCCCGGAGGCCGCCGACTTCGTCGACATCAACGCTCCCGTGTCGGTGAACATCAAGCGGGTCGCCAAGGCCAAGCACTCCGCGCCGGAGGACGTCACGGTCGTCATCCTCGACCGGCCGCGCCACGAGGGCATCATCAGGGAGGTCCGCGAGACGGGCGCCCGGATCAAGCTGATCTCCGACGGCGACGTCGCCGGGTCGATCCTGGCCCTGCGCGAGGGCACCGGCATCGACCTGCTGCTGGGCATCGGCGGCACGCCCGAGGGCATCATCTCCGCCTGTGCGGTGAAGTGTCTGGGCGGCACGATCCAGGGCAAGCTGTGGCCGAAGGACGAGGAGGAGCGCCAGCGCGCCATCGACGCGGGCCACGACCTGGACCGGGTGCTGACCACGGACGACCTGGTCTCCGGCGACAACGTCTTCTTCGTCGCGACCGGCATCACCGACGGCGAGCTGCTGCGCGGGGTGCGGTACCGCGCCGAGACCGCATCGACCGACTCGATCGTGATGCGCTCCAAGTCGGGCACGGTCCGCCGTATCGACTCCACGCACCGGCTGAGCAAGCTGCGCGCGTACAGCGCGATCGACTTCGACCGGGCCAAGTAGCCGCCGAGCGGCGTTCCGCGCCGCGAAGGGCCGGCCCGGACCACGGGCCGGTCGTACGAAGGGGGCGCCCTGCTCTGCGGCGGGGGCGCCCCGTCTCCTCGCGCCGTATCGGGTACGGCCGTGCCGGCTACCCGGCGGCCGCGATCGGACCGGCCGCGTGTGCCGCCTTCTTCAGCTCGACCTCGCGCCGGCGGCGCCGGGCGAGCACCACGCGGCGCTCGGCGGCGGTGAGGCCGCCCCAGACGCCGTACGGCTCGGGCTGGAGCAGCGCGTGCTCACGGCACTCGACCATCACGGGGCACCGGGCACAGACCCGCTTGGCGGCCTCTTCGCGGGAGAGCCGCGCCGCGGTGGGCTCCTTGGAGGGGGCGAAGAAGAGCCCGGCCTCGTCCCTCCGGCACACCGCCTCCGTGTGCCACGGAGCGTCCTGATCCCGTTCCGTCGCAGGCACACGCTGCGACGGAACGGCGGCGACCTGCAGGGACTGATGCGGCGGTTGCAGCACGGTCTACTCCTGACGACGGCTTCGCGAGCGAGAGACGATGCAGCAAGCCCTACCCGCTGTACGCACGCCTATGCACTGAGTTCCGATGTACGGAAGTTCTCGGTCAGGTGTGGACCAGTGGGACGGGAGAGAACGGGTCCCGGCCGCGCCCCTCGTCCCCGCAGGCCGACGGCTCAGAGATGCTTGCGCAGCGCCTTCTCGACCTTGGAGTCCACCCGGGCCCTGAGGTCCTCGATCCACTTGCCCCGCTTGGGCCGCGCCTCGATGTTGCCGAGGACCGAGATGCCGTCCACGAAGACCACCGGCGCGTCGCGCTCCCCGGAGTCGAGGGTGTCGACCTCGAAGTTGCCGAGCACCCCGCCGCCACTGCCGCGCAGCGAGACGTTCTCCGGGACACGGATGTCGACGTTGCCGAAGATCGAGACCACCTTGATCATGACCTGCTGGTACTCGAACAGGGCCTCGCTGAGGTCGATGTCGACGGTGCCGAAGACCGCGTACACATGGGTGCGGCGCGGGACGCGCCAACGGCCCCTGCGGGTGCTGCTGCTGAACACCGCGACCAGGTTCTCGTCGGCAGCCGCCGGGACCGCTCCGGCGGTCGGGCGGGACGGCGCGGGCTCGTACTCCGCGCGGGCCGCACGGTGCTCCCGGGACACCGGCAGGTCCCGGACGAGCGGCTCCAGCTCGCCGACGGTCTTGGCGCGATACACGCGGTCGATCCGCTCGGAGTGTTCGTCCGCCGTGAGGCGGCCCTCGGCGAGGGCTTCGCGCAGGATGTCGGCGACACGGTCGCGATCGGCGTCGGAGGCACGCAGTTCCGCGTCCGCGGTCGGCGTCGCCTGCGCGGTCCGCGAGGTCCTGGGCCCGGGCTCGGGGCGCTTCTGAAGGTCCACGCAAGCAGCGTACCCAAACGCGATAGATCGCGACTACCCCGCATCGGGTGGCGGCTTGCGCCGGGGCGTACAAACGAAGGTGCGAACTGAGCCTTACCTCACAGACCCGCCCGGCCCGGCAGGTTCTACGCTGGTGAGCGCTGCCAACGGAGGCAGCCGCGCTGTCTGTCATGTGAGGAAATCGGCGAAATGTCTGCTAGTTCCCGCCCGGCCCGCCCCGAGTTCGCGTACACCGATCTCCTGCCGACGGGAGAGGACACCACCCCCTACCGGCTGGTGACCTCCGAGGGTGTCTCCACCTTCGAGGCCGACGGACGGACCTTCCTCAAGGTCGAGCCGGAGGCGCTGCGCAAGCTCGCCGAAGAGGCCATCCACGACATCCAGCACTACCTGCGCCCGGCCCACCTCGCGCAGCTGCGCCGGATCATCGACGACCCGGAGGCGTCGGGCAACGACAAGTTCGTCGCGCTCGACCTCCTGAAGAACGCGAACATCGCGGCCGCCGGCGTGCTCCCCATGTGCCAGGACACCGGCACGGCGATCGTCATGGGCAAGCGCGGCCAGAACGTCCTCACCGCGGGCGAGGACGAGAAGGCGCTCTCGCACGGCATCCACGACGCGTACACCAGGCTGAACCTGCGCTACTCGCAGATGGCTCCGCTCACCATGTGGGAGGAGAAGAACACCGGCTCGAACCTGCCGGCCCAGATCGAGCTGTACGCGACCGACGGCGGCGCCTACAAGTTCCTCTTCATGGCCAAGGGCGGCGGCTCGGCCAACAAGAGCTTCCTCTACCAGGAGACGAAGGCGGTCCTGAACGAGGCCTCCATGATGAAGTTCCTGGAGGAGAAGATCCGCTCGCTCGGCACGGCCGCCTGCCCGCCGTACCACCTGGCGATCGTCGTCGGCGGCACCTCGGCCGAGTACGCCCTGAAGACCGCCAAGTACGCCTCCGCGCACTACCTCGACGAACTCCCCACCGAGGGCTCCGAGCTCGGCCAGGGCTTCCGCGACACGGAGCTGGAGGAGAAGGTCTTCGAGCTGACACAGAAGATCGGCATCGGCGCGCAGTTCGGCGGCAAGTACTTCTGCCACGACGTGCGCGTGGTCCGCCTCCCGCGGCACGGCGCGTCCTGCCCGGTCGCCATCGCCGTGTCCTGCTCGGCCGACCGCCAGGCCGTCGCGAAGATCACCGCCGAGGGCGTGTTCCTGGAGCAGCTGGAGACCGACCCGGCCCGCTTCCTGCCGGACACCACGGACGAGCACCTCGACGAGTCGAGCGCCCGCGGCGAGGACGCCGACAGGCAGAGCGTCCGGATCGACCTCAACCAGCCGATGGACGACATCCTCGCCGAGCTCACCAAGTACCCGGTGAAGACCCGGCTTTCGCTCACCGGCCCGCTCGTCGTCGCCCGGGACATCGCGCACGCCAAGATCAAGGAACGCCTGGACGCGGGCGAGGAGATGCCGCAGTACCTGAAGGACCACCCGGTCTACTACGCGGGTCCGGCGAAGACCCCCGAGGGCTATGCCTCCGGCTCCTTCGGTCCGACGACCGCGGGCCGTATGGACTCCTATGTCGAGCAGTTCCAGGCGGCGGGCGGCTCCAAGGTGATGCTCGCCAAGGGCAACCGCTCGCAGCAGGTGACCGACGCGTGCGGCAGCCACGGCGGCTTCTACCTCGGCTCGATCGGCGGCCCGGCCGCACGCCTCGCCCAGGACTGCATCAAGAAGGTCGAGGTCGTCGAGTACGAGGAGCTCGGCATGGAGGCCGTCTGGCGGATCGAGGTCGAGGACTTCCCGGCCTTCATCGTCGTCGACGACAAGGGCAACGACTTCTTCAAGGACCCCGCCCCGGCCCCTACGTTCACGTCCATCCCGGTGCGCGGCCCCGGCCTGGCGTAACACCCGCGCGAAGGAAGGCCGCCCCCGTACCGGGGGCGGCCTTCCCGCAGCTGCGGCGGTGCACGTACGTCCGCCCGGTGCATCGCCCGGTACGCCGCCGTGCCGCGCCGGTTGCGCGCCTAGGCGAACCGCTGGTTCGCCGAGCCGTTGCACGTCTGGAGCTTCACCGGGTCCTTCGACGACGCCAGTGTCAGGCACAGCCCCGTCGCGGCGGCCGGGCGGATGGTCCCGGACTCGCGCACGAACTGCTGGTTGGCCCCGCCGTGGCAGTTCCACAGGATGACCGCCGCGCCCGCCCGGTAGGTGCCGCCCGGGACGTCCACGCAGCGGTCCTGGGTCAGCCCGGTGTGCAGCGACTTGCGGTCACCGTCGTACCACCAGGTCTGGTTGCGGTTCCCGGAGCAGTCCCAGCCGATGACGGCCGTGTTGTTGCGGCTGCTGCCGCCGGAGGCGTCCATGCAGGTGCCGGTGGCCTCGTCCTTGAGCGGCCGGTACATGTCGTCCCAGGCGCCCGGATACAGCTTCGGGGTACCGGTGCTCGCCGGGTCGGCGCAACCGGCCTCGCGGTAGTCGGAGTTGTAGATCTGGGTCAGGCAGGACGCGAACGCGCCGTGCCCCCGGTAGTCGGGGTGGAACGACTGGCGTACCGAATTGGAGTCCGGCGGGAACGGGTTGGACAGGTCCACCCACAGGCCGCGGGCCCAGGCGTCCTCCATGCAGACCTCGTGGCCGTGGAAGAGCCGTGAGTCGTCCAGGAAGACCGCGCCGCTCTCCTCGGCCGCCTTGCGCATCCCGCGTTCGAAGGCGGGCACGGCGGTGTTGCGCCCCCAGGCCGCGTCGGAGTCGTAGCCGGTGCAGCCCCCCGGTATCTTGCCCGGATAGTTCGGGTTGTCGTAGATGTCAGGTCCGATGGGGCTCGGGTAGCCCATGACGACAAGCTTGTAGTCGTCGTCGGCGTAGCCCGCCTGCCGCATCACGGTCTTCAAGTCGGCGACGGTGGCCTCCACCTTGGGCACGAGCCCGTCGACCCGGGCCTGCCAGCCGGGCTGGTACTTGGACTCGCAGGCGCCCTGGAGGGTGAACCAGCGGGTGACGCAGTCGGTCATGACGGGCCCGAACTGCAGGTCGTCGTTGGCGCCCGCGACGAGCAGGACCATCTTGATCCGGGTGTTGCGCGCCTTGATGGCGAGGCTGTCGCTCTGCACCAGTTCGTCGGCGTACTGCTTGGTGCCGCCGATCCGGATGTTGCCGGTGTAGGCGCCGGAGCAGGCGACGTTGTACGTCTCGTCGGCGGGGATGCCCGTGCGGTGGATGGCGGAGTCCGGCGAGCGGTGGCACCAGTTGTCGGGACCATTGGTACCGGGTTCGTAGGTGCCGACGCCCTCGCCCGAGATCTCGCTGTCCCCGAGCGAGATGAGAGAGGTCCTGCGGTCGGCGAGGGGACGTTCGGCGGGGTCCCCGTAGAGCTGCGTGGCCTCCGCCGCGCGGATTTTCTCCAGGTCGGGCGGGAGCGGGGTGACGGCTGCCGCCTTGGGCGCGGCAGCCGCCACCGGGACGGTGAGTCCGCCGAGGACGGCGGCGGTCGCCGCCACGACGGCGGCGACGGAACAACGGACTCCGGATCTGCGGAGCCTGGGTCTGGTGTGACTCATTGCGCCTCCCCGATTGGAGTGTTACCTGCGGTATTTACTGGCGGGTAGGCGACTTGGGAATACACAGAACAAGACAACGGCTCAACTTTTCAGGAGGCTTTGCCTCAGGAGCCGCCACAGCCAGGCCCTGAAACCGGAGGTACGCCACGATGTCCACCGAAGACGCCGGTCACCGCGTCGAGCACGACTCCATGGGCGAGGTCCGCGTCCCCACGCACGCCAAGTGGCGGGCGCAGACCCAGCGGGCCGTCGAGAACTTCCCCGTCTCGGGACAGCGTCTGGAAAGGGCCCATATCGAGGCGCTGGCCCGCATCAAGGCGGCCGCCGCGAAGGTGAACGCGGAACTCGGCGTGCTCGACAAGGAGGTCGCCGAGGCGATCGTGGAGGCGGCCGGCGAGGTCGCCGAGGGCCGCTGGGACGACCACTTCCCGGTGGACGTCTTCCAGACCGGCTCCGGCACGTCCTCGAACATGAACATGAACGAGGTGCTGGCGACCCTCGCGTCGGAACGGCTCGGCCGCGACGTGCACCCGAACGACCAGGTGAACGCCTCCCAGTCGTCCAACGACGTCTTCCCGTCCTCCCTGCACATCGCCGCCACCGCGGCCGTCACCCGCGACCTGATCCCGGCGCTGGAACACCTGGCGGCGGCCCTGGAGCGGAAGTCGGCCGAATTCGCCGACGTGGTGAAGGCGGGGCGCACCCATCTGATGGACGCCACGCCCGTCACCCTCGGGCAGGAGTTCGGCGGCTATGCGGCGCAGGTGCGGTACGGCGTCGAGCGGCTGCGCGCATCGCTGCCCCGGCTCGCCGAACTCCCCCTCGGCGGCACGGCCGTGGGCACCGGCATCAACACACCGCCCGGTTTCCCGGCCGCCGTCATCGCCGAGGTCGCCCGCGCCACGGGGCTGCCGCTCACCGAGGCGCGAGACCACTTCGAGGCTCAGGGGGCCCGGGACGCCGTCGTCGAGACCAGCGGACAGCTGCGGACCGTCGCGGTCGGCCTGACGAAGATCGCCAACGACCTCCGGTGGATGGCGTCCGGGCCGCGCACCGGGCTCGCCGAGATCAGCCTGCCGGACCTCCAGCCCGGGTCGTCGATCATGCCCGGCAAGGTGAACCCGGTGGTCCCCGAGGCCGTGCTGATGGTCGCCGCCCAGGTGATGGGCAACGACACCACGATCACCGTCGCGGGTTCCGCGGGGAACTTCGAGCTCAACGTGATGCTGCCGGTGCTGGCGAAGAACGTCCTGGAGTCGGTCCGTCTGCTGACGAACGCGAGCCGGCTGCTCGCCGACCGGACGGTCGACGGGATCACCGCCGACCGGGAGCGGGCCCGGGAGTACGCGGAGTCCTCGCCCTCGGTCGTGACGCCGCTGAACAAGTACATCGGCTACGAGGAGGCCGCGAAGGTCGCGAAGAAGGCGCTGGCCGAGCGGAAGACGATCCGCGAGGTGGTGCTCGAGTCCGGGTACGTCGAGCGGGGCGACCTCACGCTCGAGCAGCTCGACGAGGCGCTGGACGTGCTGCGCATGACCCGGCCGTAGGTCCTGTCACCGGACTCCCGCCCGCCCCGCGGGCGGACGGCGGGAGTTCGGCGCCGGGCCCCGGTGCGCCGGCCCCGCGGTGTGCCGGTCCGGGACCCCGGCCCCTGTTTGAGACGTGGATCGCAGCTGGCGGGTGCCCCGGGCACCTAATATCTGCGCATGGCGGACGACGGAACGAACGGGCGAAGGATGCGGACCCGGCACTGGGAACCCGGCAGTCACATTCTGTGGCGGTACCGGGAGAACGGCGGTGCGCGGTTCCACATCTGCCGGCCCGTGACCGTCGTCGAGGACAGTGACGAGCTGCTGGCCGTGTGGATGGCGCCCGGCACGGAGTGCGTGAAGCCCGTGCTGGCCGACGGGACCCCGGTGCACGCGGAGCCGCTGGCCACGCGGTACACCAAGCCGCGGACCGTGGTGCGGGACCGGTGGTTCGGGACCGGGGTGCTGAAGCTCGCACGGCCCGGCGAACCGTGGTCGGTGTGGCTGTTCTGGGAGCCGGGCTGGCGTTTCAAGAACTGGTACGTCAACCTGGAGGAGCCGCGCGTCCGGTGGGCCGGGGGCGTCGATTCCGAGGACCACTTCCTGGACATCTCCGTGCACCCGGACCGCACCTGGCACTGGCGCGACGAGGACGAGTTCGCGCAGGCCCAGCGCGTCGGCCTGATGAACGCCGCGCAGGCACGGACCGTACGTGAGGCGGGCGCCGCCGCCGTCGATGTCATCCGCGCGTGGGGGCAGCCGTTCTCGGACGGCTGGCAGCACTGGCGGCCGGATCCGGAGTGGCTCGTACCGGCACTTCCCGACGGCTGGGACCGTACGCCCGCGCACGTGTCGTCATGAGACCCTTGATGCGCCCCTGGGGTTCAAACGTAGGATCGTCCTCCGCAAGGGCGCACTGCGGCGGCAACTCCGTGCGCGTACACGAGGCCTGACAGTCAGTCATCGAGGGGCGGCGGGGACGTGAGCGGTAGTGAGGCATACGAGGGGTACGGCGGAGCGGCACCGGACCATACGGGTCCCCTCTCCTCGAGAGAGGGCCAGGCCGAGGCCTTCGACGCGATCGGCGCCCGGTACGACGAGGCCTTCCCGCACAAGGAGGGCCAGCTCGCGGCGGTCGAGTGGCTGACAGGCGAGCTGCCGGCCGGCTCGCGCGTCCTCGACGTCGGCTGCGGCACGGGCGTGCCCACCGCGCGGCAGCTGGTCGACGCGGGTCACACCGTGGTGGGCGTCGACCTGTCGACCGGAATGCTGGACCTGGCCCGCAAGAACGTGCCGGAGGCCGAGTTCGTCCACCGCGACCTGGCGGCGCTGCGCGTGGCGGGACCGGACGGACTCGGGCAGTTCGACGGACTGACGTGCTTCTTCACCCTGCTGATGCTGCCTCGCCCGGAAATCCCCTACGCACTGCGACAGTTCCACCGAATGCTGCGGCCGGGAGGCCTCCTTGCGCTCTCGATGGTCGAGGCGGACCTGGACGACGCCGCGATTCCGTTCCTGGGGCAGGTAATCCGGGTATCGGGATTCCTGCGGGAAGAGTTGCACGAGGTCGTGCGCGACGCGGGATTCGAGATCGCCGGCGAGGACTCGTTCGCGTACGCCCCGGTGGGCACCGAACCACCACCCGAGCACCAGTTGTTCCTGACCTGCCGACGCCCGTGATCACGGTGTGAGGCTGACGCCATGACCGCGCGCACGCCGCGCAGCCCCGGAGACGGACGGATTCGACACGCGTGACGGAGCACCCCACCTCCCACAAGGGCAGCCGGACAGGCGCTGCCCGGCAGACCGGCCCCACGGACCCCCGCGGGGCGCTGCTGCGTACCCCAAGGCCGCCCGAGGCCGTGGGCAGCGCGGCCTTAGCGGCCCAGGGCCGCACGACGGGCGACCCGGCGACGCCGGGCGCTTCCCCCTGCCCCGCGTCCGGCACCCCCACCCCGTCCGGCGCGGGCCAGCCGTCGGGCCCGGCCGGCGCCGGCCAGGGCCCCAGCAGCGAGCACTCCCAGCCGTCCACGGCCGAGCCCGATCCGCACCGCCCCCGGCCCGCGCCCGCGGGCGTACCGGTGCAGCCCGGGGCCGCCGGGGACCGGCCGCCCACCGGTCCGGGCGGCAAGGACCGGCGCACCGGTCGGGGCCAGCCGGCGGGTGCCTCCGTCGCCATGCGACGGGACGGCGACCGGCTGCGGTTCGTGGGCGCCGCGACCCGCCGTATCGCGCGCGGCATGGACCTCGACGAGATCGTCATGGGCCTGTGCCGGGCCACCGTGCCGACCTTCTCCGACGCGATCCTCGTGTATCTGAGGGACCCGCTGCCGGTCGGCGACGAGCGTCCGGTCGGCCCGGTCGTACTGCGGCTGCGCCGCACCGACCGCATCCCCGAGGACCAGGACACCGACGGCGGCTTCCTGCCCGCGCTGCAGCTCCAGGTGCAGCCGGATCTCGCCGGCACGACCGAGCTGTGCGAGGTGCAGCCCGGCGGCGCGCTCGCCGAGGTGCTGCGCGGCGTACGGCCGGTCTTCGCGGACGCGCCTGCGGCCCGCGAGGCGCTGCCCGAACTGCTGGGCGAGGGGCGTGCCCTGCCGGACGGCAAGCGGGCGATCCTGGCGCCGCTGCGCGGCCGCCGCCGGGTCATCGGCGCCGCCGTCTTCCTGCGCCGCACCGACCGGCCCGCCTTCGAGCCCGACGACCTGCTGGTGGCGGCGCAGCTCGCCACGCACAGCGCGCTCGGCATCGACAAGGCCGTGCTGTACGGGCGCGAGGCGTACATCGCCGACGAGCTCCAGCGGACCATGCTGCCCGAGACGCTGCCCCGGCCCACCGGGGTGCGGCTCGCGTCGCGCTATCTCCCGGCGGCCGAGACCGCCCGGGTCGGCGGCGACTGGTACGACGCGATCCCGCTGCCCGGCAGCCGGGTCGCCCTCGTCGTCGGCGACGTCATGGGCCACTCCATGACCTCGGCGGCGATCATGGGCCAGCTGCGCACCACGGCGCAGACCCTCGCGGGCCTGGACCTGCCGCCGCAGGAGGTGCTGCACCACCTGGACGAGCAGGCGCAGCGGCTCGGCTCGGACCGCATGGCGACCTGCCTGTACGCGGTGTACGACCCGGTGTCGCACCGCATCACCATCGCGAACGCCGGACATCCGCCGCCGGTGCTGCTGCATCTCGGCGGGCGCGCCGAGGTGCTGCGGGTGCCGCCGGGCGCACCGATCGGCGTCGGCGGGGTCGACTTCGAGGCGGTCGAGCTGGACGCGCCCGCCGGGGCGACGCTGCTGCTGTACACGGACGGTCTGGTCGAGTCCCGGCTGCGGGACGTGTGGTCGGGGATAGAGCAGCTGCGCGAGCGCCTCGCGGCGACCGCCCAGCTGACCGGGCCGGACCATCCGCCGCCGCTGGAGGCGCTGTGCGACGAGGTGCTCGACATGCTCGGCCCGGGCGACCGGGACGACGACATCGCGCTGCTCGCCGCCCGCTTCGACGGGATCGCGCCGAGCGACGTCGCGTACTGGTTCCTGGACCCGGAGGACGCCGCTCCGGGGCGGGCCCGGCGCCTCGCGCGCAGTGCGCTGGCCCGCTGGGGCCTCGAGGAGCTGACCGAGTCGGTGGAGCTGCTGGTCAGCGAGGTCGTCACCAATGCCGTGCGCTATGCGTCGCGGCCCGTGACACTGCGGCTGCTGCGCACGGACGTCCTGCGCTGCGAGGTCGGCGACGATGTGCCGCAGCTGCCGCGGCTGCGGCAGGCCCGGGCCACGGACGAGGGCGGTCGCGGCCTGTTCCTGGTGGACCGGCTGGCTCGGCGGTGGGGTGCCTCACGACTGAGCACGGGAAAGGTGGTCTGGTTCGAGCTGAACCACACGCAGGAGCGTTCCGGCTGAGGAAGCAGGACGGGGCCGGACCGGAGCGGGACCGGTTCTGGACCCGGTCCGAAAGTTGCCGATGTCGTATATGCGGGGTTCACTGACGTCGTGGACGAAGCGGCCTGATCGACCCATGAGGGAGGACCCTCGTGACCGAGGCACCCCGGAAGGTCCCCTACACCACCACGAACGCGGGCATCCCGGTCGAGAGCGACGAGCACTCGCTCACCGTCGGCTCGAACGGTCCGATCCTGCTCCAGGACCACTATCTCATCGAGAAGATGGCCCAGTTCAACCGTGAGCGGGTTCCCGAGCGGGTGGTCCATGCCAAAGGCAGCGGCGCGTACGGGGTCTTCGAAGTCACCGACGACGTGAGTCAGTTCACCAAGGCCGACCTCTTCCAGCCGGGGAAGCGGACCGAGATGCTGGCCCGGTTCTCCACCGTCGCGGGTGAGCAGGGCTCCCCCGACACCTGGCGTGATCCGCGCGGCTTCGCGCTGAAGTTCTACACGGAGTACGGGAACTACGACCTGGTCGGCAACAACACGCCGATCTTCTTCGTACGGGACCCGATGAAGTTCCAGGACTTCATCCGCTCCCAGAAGCGCCGCCCCGACAGCGCCCTGCGCGACAACAACATGCAGTGGGACTTCTGGACGCTCTCCCCCGAGTCCGCGCACATGGTGACGTGGCTGATGGGCGACCGCGGCATCCCGAAGACGTACCGGCACATGAACGGCTACAGCTCGCACACGTACATGTGGATCAACGGCGGCGGCGAGCGGTTCTGGGTCAAGTACCACATCAAGACCGATCAGGGCATCGACTTCCTGACCCAGTCGGAGGCCGACGAGCTGGCGGGCACGGACGGCGATCTGCACCGCCGTGACCTGCACGACTCGATCGCGTCCGGCAACGCCCCGTCCTGGACCATGAAGGTCCAGGTCATGCCCTTCGAGGACGCGGCGGACTACCGCTTCAACCCGTTCGACCTGACGAAGGTGTGGCCGCACGGCGACTACCCGCTGATCGACGTCGGCCGGATGACGCTCAACACGAACCCGGACGACTTCTTCGTCCATATCGAGCAGGCCGCCTTCGAGCCGTCGAACATGGTGCCCGGCATCGGCCCTTCGCCGGACAAGATGCTGCTCGGCCGGCTCTTCTCGTACCCGGACACGCACCGGTACCGCATCGGCCCGAACTACGCACAGCTGCCGCCGAACCGGCCGCGCACGGACGTCAGGTCGTACGCCAAGGACGGCCCCATGCGGTACGAGCCGGCGAACGTGGGCGCCGTGTACGCACCCAACTCGTACGGCGGTCCCGCGGCCGACGTCCAGTGCTTCGGCGATCCGGCGAGCTGGGAGGTCATGGGCGAGATCGTCCGCGAGGCCTACCGGCCGCACGCCGAGGACGACGACTTCGGCCAGGCGGGCACGATGGTGCGCCAGGTCCTCGACGATGCGGCCCGCGAGCGTCTGGTCTCCAATGTCAGCGGCCATCTGAGCAACGGTGTGTCGCGGCCCGTGCAGGAGCGCGCCTTCCAGTACTGGCGCCAGGTGGACCAGGACATCGGCGACCACATCGCCAAGCGCGTGAACGGCGGCTGAGCCCGCCGCGCACGGCCGGGGGCCTGCACGGTCCCGTACGACGAAGCGGGCGCCCGGAGGATTCCTCCGGGCGCCCGCCCTCACATGTCGCCGTCGCGCGTCAGTTGCCCGCCGGACCGCCGCGCGGGTTGTCCGGGACGTCGTCCGTCGCCGTGGGGTCCGGCGCCGTCGGCTCCTCCGTCGTCGGCTCGTCCGTCGGCTCGGTCGTCGGTGCCTGGGTCGTCGGTGACTTCGACGGGGGCGGCGTCGTCGGCGGCTTCGTCGTCGGCGCCTCGGTCGACGGCGAGCTCGTCGGCTTCTGCGTGTGGCTCGGCGTCGGGTCCGGCGGCGGGGCCACGGCGGCGCCCATGTCCGTGTCGAGGTCGAACTCGCTCGGCGCGCCCATGGCGTTGAAGGTGTAGGCGGCCCAGATCCGGGCCGGGAAGGTACCGCCGTTGACGCGGCCACCGCCGGCGGTGCCCCGGAGGGTGACCTGGTCGCGCTGGTGGACCGGCTTGCCGTCGACCGTCTTCCCGTCCTTGGCCGCCTCGCCGAAGAGTCCGACCGACGTGACCAGCTTCGGCGTGTAGCCGGTGAACCAGGCCGACTTGTTGTCGTCGGAGGTACCGGTCTTGCCCGCGACCTGCTGGCCGTTGCGGTTCGCCGCGTCCCGCACGGACTGCCGCGCCGTACCGTCGTCGACCACGCCGGTGAGGACGGAGGTGACGGAGTCGGCGGCCTGCCTGCTGATCACCTGGTCGCCGATGGCGGACGGCAGCTCGACCGGGGCGCCCTGGTGCGTGACGGACTTGACGATCTGCGGGGTGACCTTCTTGCCGTGGTTGTCGAGGGTGGCGTAGACCCCCGCCATCTCCAGCGGGCTGGCGCCCATCGAACCCAGGGTCTGCGCCGGGACGACCGGCAGCCCCTTGACGTTCATGCCGAGGTCGCCCGCGGTCTTCAGGACGTCCTCCATGCCCACGTCCACGCCCATCTGGGCGAAGACGGAGTTGACGGAGTCGTTCATCGCCCGCTGGACGCTGATCGGGCCGTAGCTCTGGTTGTCCTCGTTCGGCGGCGCGAAGGCGATGTTGCTGCCTTGGACCGGGCGCCGGCTCGTGCCGTCGTAGAGCGTGCGGGCCGTGATCGGCTGGCCGTCCTGGGTCCTGGAGCTCCTGTCCAGCGCGGCGGCGAGGATGAGCGGCTTGAACGTCGAGGCGGGCTGGTAGTCGCGGCGGGTGGCGTTGTTCGTCCAGTGCTTGGTGAGGCCCGGACCGCCGTACAGCGCGAGGACCTTGCCGGTCTTCGGGTCGACCGAGGCGGCGCCCGCCTGCACGTCGGCGTCGACGTTGCGCGTCTTCGGGGAGAGCTGGGACGTCAGCTCGGACTTGACGGCTCGCTCCAGCTCGCGCTGCTTCCTCTGGTTGATGTTGAGCGTGATGGTGTAGCCGCCGGCCTCGAACTGGGCGTCGGTGAGGTGCAGTTCACTCTTGACCTCGGCCTTCGCCGCCTCGAACAGATAGCCCTTCTGCCCGGCGAGGTTGGCGGGCGGGCGCGGCGACTCCGGCACCGGGAAGGTCATGCCCTGCCGCTTGCCGGCGTCCAGCCAGTGCTTCTCGACCATGTTGTCGAGTACGTAGTTCCAGCGCGCCTTGGCCAGCCGCTTGCCCGTGCCGGAGGCGATCGCCCAGTCGTACTGGTTCGGGGCCTGGAGCAGCGCCGCGAGGTAGGCGCCCTGCTCCACCTTCAGCTGCTTGGCGTCGACGTGGTAGTAGGCCTGGGCCGCGGCCTGGATGCCCCAGGCGCCCCGGCCGTAGTAGCTGGTGTTGATGTAGCCCGCGAGGATGTCGTCCTTGGTCTTCTGCTGATCGACCTTGAGCGAGATGACCAGCTCCCTCAGCTTGCGGCTGACGGTCTGGTCCTGGTTCAGGTAGAAGTTCTTGACGTACTGCTGGGTGATCGTCGAACCACCCTGCTTGCCCTTGCCGGAGAGGGTGTTGATCAGACCCCGCGCCGTGCCTTTGAAGTCGATGCCGGAGTCCGTGTAGAAGGACTTGTTCTCGGCGGCGACGAAGGTGTGCTGGACGGGCTTGGGCACGTCGGCGAGGTCGACGATCTCGCGGTTCACGTCGCCGGTGCGGGCGAGCAGCTTGCCGTCGCTGTACTTGTAGATGTTGCTCTGCTTCTTCGCGTCCGCGTTGCCTTCGGGTATGTCCACGTAGAGGTAGAGCCCGACGAAGCCGGCCATGCCGAGCAGGCACAGACCGAAGAAGGCACCGACGATCTTCTTCCAGGTGAAGAAGCGGCGTATGCCGCCGCGCCCGCCGTCGGACGCGCGCCCGCGCTCCGACCGGCGCGCGTCGCGCTGCCGTGCTCGTCTCGCATCCGCTCGTCCCATGGGTCCGCTCGCTCCGCTTCCTTCGATTCGCTCTTACCGGCAGATCAGCTCAGAAAACTAACACCGCACCTGGGGACAAAGGTCGGCCAATCCAGTCTTTTCCGGACGTGACAATCAGCACCCAGCCCAATGGAACCGACGAGTGAGGAGCGCGGAAGGTTGCCACACGCGTTAATGTGATAACACTTTGCTAGACATCGGGCCGGGACGATCTCCCGGCCACCGCAATCAAGGGGGACCCGTCATGACCGTTGACGCCATGGAGAGCTCCGACACCACCGCCGCACCCGCGGTGCGCTCGCCACAGGTGCGCGAGATCGCCGCCCGGAGCATCGGGGGCGGGTTCGCCCTGTTCCTCGGCCTGGCCGGTCTGCTGCTGGGCGTGGGCCTGATGGCGACCGGGGGCGTCATGACCGCGGCCGGCGCCAAGGTCGCGCTGATCGCCGTCGGCCTGCTCACGATCATCGCGGCGCTGTTCTCGATGGGCGGGCTGAACATGGTCGCGCCGGGCGAGGCCCGCGTCGTCCAGCTCTTCGGGCGTTACCGGGGCACGATCCGCACGGACGGCCTGCGCTGGGTCAACCCGCTGACCTCCCGCACCAAGATCTCCACCCGGGTGCGCAACCACGAGACCGCCGTGCTCAAGGTCAACGACGCCTACGGCAACCCGATCGAACTCGCCGCCGTCGTGGTGTGGAAGGTCGAGGACACCGCGCAGGCCACCTTCGAGGTGGACGACTTCCTGGAGTTCGTCGCCACCCAGACCGAGGCGGCGGTGCGCCACATAGCCATCGAGTACCCGTACGACGCCCACGAGGACGACGCGCTCTCGCTGCGCGGCAACGCAGAGGAGATCACCGAGAAGCTGGCCGTCGAGCTTCACGCACGCGTGGAGGCCGCCGGTGTACAGATCATCGAGTCGCGGTTCACGCACCTCGCGTACGCACCCGAGATCGCGTCGGCGATGCTCCAGCGGCAGCAGGCCGGGGCCGTGGTCGCCGCGCGACGGCAGATCGTCGACGGGGCGGTCGGCATGGTCGAGGCGGCGCTCGCCCGGATCGCGGAGGACGGGATCGTGGACCTCGACCATGAGCGCAAGGCCGCGATGGTGTCCAACCTGATGGTGGTGCTGTGCGGGGACCGCTCGGCGCAGCCCGTCGTGAACACGGGCACCCTGTACCAGTGAGTTCCGACGACCGGGAGACGCCGGCGACGCCGGCGTCCGGGCGCAGGCCGCGGCAGCCCCAGCGCAAGCAGGTGCTGCTGCGGCTCGACCCGCTGGTGTACGAGGCACTGGCGCGGTGGGCCGGGGACGAGCTGCGCAGCGCCAATGCGCAGATCGAGTTCCTGCTCCGCAGGGCCCTGTCCGAGGCGGGGCGGCTGCCCGGCGGCGCCGGGCCCATCCCGCGGCGCGGACGGCCACCCAGGACTCCTGACTCGTAGCGGCTCCCGGACACCCGGGGGCCGCTACGGCGTTCCTCCGCACAGCGGGTGCTCCCCGCCTGCGCGCGGCCGCCCTCCCGCTCCTCCCCTCCCCCGCAGAGGCCTTCCCCCTCCCCCGCAGAGGCCTTCCCGCTCCCCCGCAGAGGCCCTCCCGCCGTCTATACACACCACGTATACATCGTGCGTATAGTGGCCGCCATGTCCATCGGTCACACTCTTCTCGGCCTTCTCGAGGCCGGACCCCGGCACGGTTACGACCTGAAGCGGGCCTTCGACGAAAAGTTCGGGCACGATCGCCCGCTGCACTACGGGCAGGTGTACTCGACCATGTCCCGTCTCCTGAAGAACGGCCTCGTCGAGGTCGACGGGATAGAGGCGGGGGACGGTCCGGAGCGCAAGCGGTACGCCATCACCGATGCCGGCGTCACCGACGTGACGCGGTGGCTCGCGACGCCGGAGAAGCCCGAGCCCTATCTCCAGTCGACGCTCTACACCAAGGTCGTCCTCGCGCTGCTGACGGAGCGCGACGCCGCCGATCTGCTCGACACCCAGCGCGCCGAGCACCTGCGGCTCATGCGCGCGCTCACCGAACGCAAGCGCAAGGGCGACCTCGCCGACCAGCTGATCTGCGACCACGCCCTGTTCCATCTGGAAGCCGATCTGCGCTGGCTCGAACTCACCGCCGCACGACTGGACAGGCTCGCCGCGGAGGTGCGCGCATGACCCCCGCCGGATCCCTCCTCAGCGCCGTCGACCTGCGCAAGGCCTACGGCCCGACGACCGCGCTCGACGGCGCCGGGTTCTCCATACATCCGGGCGAGGTCGTTGCCGTGATGGGCCCGTCGGGCTCCGGCAAGTCGACCCTGCTGCACTGTCTCGCCGGGATCGTGACCCCCGACTCGGGCACCATCACGTACAACGGCCGCGAGCTGTCCGCCATGAACGACGCCGAGCGCAGCGCGCTGCGCCGCAGCGAGTTCGGATTCGTCTTCCAATTCGGCCAGCTTGTACCCGAGTTGACATGCGTGGAGAACGTCGCGCTGCCGCTGCGGCTGAACGGCACCGGCCGCAAGGAGGCCGAGCGGACCGCGCTCGGCTGGATGGAGCGGCTGGAGGTCGACGACCTGAAGGGCAAGCGGCCCGGCGAGGTGTCCGGAGGTCAGGGGCAGCGGGTCGCGGTGGCCCGCGCCCTCGTCACCGGCCCGCGCGTGCTGTTCGCGGACGAGCCCACCGGCGCCCTCGACTCCCTCAACGGCGAGCGGGTCATGGAACTGCTGACGGAGGCCGCCCGCTCCACCAACGCGGCTGTCGTCCTCGTCACGCACGAGGCGCGGGTCGCCGCCTACTCCGACCGCGAGATCGTCGTACGGGACGGCAAGTCCCGTGACATGGAGCGGGCGATATGAGCGGGGGCGGCGCCAGGGTCTGGGGGCGCGACCTCGCCCTGGGGGCGCGGTTCGCCGTGACCGGCGGCCGCGAGGGCTGGGTGCGGATCGTGCTCACGGCCGTGGGCGTCGGCCTCGGTGTGGCGCTGCTGCTGCTCACCACCGCGATCCCGAGCGCCCTGTCGTCGCGGCACGTCCGCGAGATCTCCCGCAACGACTTCACCTACGGCTCGCACCGGGTCGACAAGGGCGACGGCACCGAGATCATCGCGCGCGCCGAGACCACGTACCGCAACCAGGACATCCGCGGCCGGCTGCTGCAGCCGGAAGGCCCGAAGGCCCCGCTCCCGCCGGGCGTGCGGGCGTTCCCGGCGCCGGACGAGATGGTCGTCTCACCCGCCCTGGACCGGCTGCTGAAGTCCGCCGACGGCAAACTGCTCCGCGAGCGCCTGCCCTACCGCATCACCGGCACCATCGGCGACAGCGGCCTGATCGGGCCGGCCGAACTCGCCTTCTACGCGGGCGGGCACGGCCTGGAGTCCGAGCTCTCACCCGGCACCGTCGAACGGATCGGCGGCTTCACGGACCCCGATCCGCAGCCGGAGAAGACCGACCCGGTCCTGCTGCTGCTCATCCTGATCGTCTTCGTCGTGCTGCTGCTGCCGGTCGCCGTGTTCATCGCCGCCGCCGTACGTTTCGGTGGCGAGCGGCGCGACCGCCGGCTGGCCGCGCTGCGCCTCGTCGGCGCGGACGGACCGATGACCCGGCGCATCGCCGCGGGCGAGGCACTGGCAGGCTCGCTCCTCGGGCTGGTCTTCGGCGCGGGCTTCTTCCTCGGCGGACGGCAGCTCGCCAACCTGATCACGCTGTACGAGATCAGCATCTTCCCCAGTGATCTCGATCCGACCCCGGCGCTGGCCGCGCTGGTGGCCGTCGCGGTGCCCGCCTCCGCGGTGGCCGTCACCCTCCTCACGCTGCGCCGCGTCATCATCGAACCGCTCGGCGTCGTCCGCACAGCCGGATCCTCCCGGCGGCGTCTGTGGTGGCGGCTCCTGCTGCCGCTCGCCGGTCTCGGCCTGCTCTACCCGATGGTCGGGAAAGGCCGGAACCACGGGGAGTTCAACCAGTGGATGGTCATCGGCGGCACCGTCCTGCTGCTGGTCGGCGTCACTGCGCTGCTGCCCTGGCTGGTCGAGGCCGTCGTGACCCGTCTCGGCGCCGGCCCGGTGTCCTGGCAACTGGCCGTCCGCAGACTCCAGCTGAGCGGCGGCACCGCCGCCCGCATGGTCAACGGGATCGCGGTCGCCGTCGCCGGAGCCGTCGCCCTGCAGATGCTGTTCGCCGGGGTCGAGGGCGACTACACCAAACCCACCGGGCAGGACCTCTCGCGGGCGCAGATGGAGGTGCGGCTGCCGGCCCGTGATCCGATCGCTTCGGCCGACCGGACACTCACCGCCGCCAAGAGCGTGCGGCACACGACACCGCTGTCCTCGGGATCCCTCGGGGAGCGCCCGAAGAACCCCAGGAAATCGCTCGAACTGACCGTGGGCAGCTGCCGTGCCCTGCGCGAGGTGGCGTCCCTGACGTCCTGCCGCGACGGCGACGTCTTCGCGATACACGGCGCCCCGTCCGACGAGGCGACGGGCCCGTTGGCCAAGCCGGGCCGGACCCTGTACATCGATCCGTCATACGACGAAGCCGCGGGCAAGGCGCTGGCCTGGCGGCTGCCGGGCAGCCTGAAGCAGGCCGGTCCCCGCAAGGACCCGACCGGCTACGCGCGCGGCGGTCTCCTGGTGACCCCGGGTGCCGTCCCGGCGAAGGCCGCGCCGACGCTCGTCGGCAGCGTGTACATCCGGCTCGACGAGCGGGTGCCGGACGCCCGGGACCTGGTGCGCAACGCCGCCGCACGGATCGATCCGCTGGCGGACGCCTACGTGTACACCTCGACCGACCGGTCGCGCCGCTTCGAGTCCATCCGCACGGGCCTGTTCATCGGCGCCACCTGCGTGCTGCTGCTCATCGGGGCGAGTCTGCTCGTCTCCCAGCTGGAGCAGCTGCGTGAACGCAAGAAGCTGCTGTCCGCCCTCATCGCCTTCGGCACCCGCCGCCGCACCCTCAGCCTGTCGGTCCTCTGGCAGACCGCGGTACCGATCGCCCTCGGCCTGGCCCTGGCCTCGGCCATGGGCATGCTCCTGGGCGCCGTTCTGATGAAGATGGCCGGCGCCACGGTGTCGGTGGACTGGCGCAGCGTGCTCGCCATGACGGGCGTCGGGGCGGGCATCGTCCTTCTGGTGACCACGCTCAGCCTGCCGCCGCTGCTCCGCCTGATGCGCCCGGACGGCCTCCGCACGGAGTGATCCCCAGGCTCACCCCCGCCCATCGACCGCTGCCTGCCGCGGCCGGCGCCCGGGGCGGGGGCGAGTGCCCGGGGAGGGCACGGCCCCCGGTGCCGGGGGCCGTCGGACGAGGACGGTCACCCCGGTGCCGGGGAAGGGGCGTCCAGCACCCGCACCGGCAGCCCCCGGAGCTCCTCCCGCAGGGCTCCGGCCAGCTCCGTGTACTCGGCCGCGCGCGCCGCGCCCGATCGCATGACGAACCCGACCCTCCGCGTCGGCGCGGGCTCGGCGAAGTACCCGGTGAGCAGCTGGTTGCTCCTCGACGCCTCGACGTTCACGGCGGTCCTCGGCAGCAGGGTCACCCCCAGTCCCCCGGCGACCAGCTGGACGAGTGTGGACAGCCCAGCCGCGGTGGTCGTCACCGGCACGTCCCCGCGCCCCGCCTCCCGGCAGATGTCGAGGGCCTGGTCGCGCAGGCAGTGGCCCTCGTCCAGCAGAAGGAGGTTCAGCTCGCGCAGGGCCTCCCGTGGGATGCCCTCGCGGCCGCCCAGCCAGTGGTCGAGGGGGGTGACCAGGACGAAGTCCTCGTCGAACAGGGGAAGTTCGGTCACTCCCGGCACCCCGAGCGGCACGGCGAGCAGCAGCAGATCGAGCCGCCCCGCGGCCAGCCCGTCCAGCAGCGACGCCGTCTGCTCCTCGTGCACCTGGAGGTCGAGGTCCGGGTAGCGCCCGTGCACGAGCCGCAGCACCGTCGGTAGCAGATAGGGCGCCACCGTCGGGATCACGCCGAGCCGCAGCTCCCCGGTGAAGGGCGCCCGTACCGCCTCGGCCTCCTCCAGGAGCGCGCCGACCGCCTCCAGCACGGCGCTCGCCCGTACCGCCAGCCGCTCGCCCTCCGGGGACAGCAGCACCTTCCGGGTCGTACGCTCCAGCAGCTGGACGCCGAGGACCTCCTCCAGCGACGAGACGGCCCCGGAGAGTGCGGGCTGACTCATGCCGATGGCCGCGGCGGCGTCCCGGAAGTGCAGGTGCTCGGCGACCGCGACGAAGGCGCGCAGCTGCGCGAGCGTGGGCTGTCGGCCCCGCCCGTTGCCGGGGAGCGGCCCGCCTCGCAGGCTGCCCTTGTTGCCCAGTGTCATTGATAAGCACCTCCAATCAGCTAGACAGAGTCTAGCGATTTCCATAATCAATGCACCGTGTGCCACGATCAGGCACCGTCCAACCCACAGGAAAGCCCTCCCAAAAAGAGGGCGACCCACCCTGCAAGGAGAGCGCGTGCTCACTGTCGGCGACCAGTTCCCCACGTACGACCTGACCGCTTGTGTGTCGCTGGAGAGCGGCAAGGAGTTCGAGCAGATCGACCACAAGTCCTACGAGGGCAAGTGGCGCGTGGTGTTCTTCTGGCCGAAGGACTTCACCTTCGTCTGCCCCACCGAGATCGCTGCCTTCGGCAAGCTGAACGACGAGTTCGCCGACCGCGACGCCCAGATCCTCGGCGTCTCCGGTGACTCCGAGTTCGTGCACCACGCCTGGCGCAAGGACCACGCCGACCTGCGTGACCTGCCCTTCCCGATGCTCGCGGACTCGAAGCACGAGCTGATGCGCGACTGCGGCGTCGAGGGCGAGGACGGCTTCGCCCAGCGCGCCGTCTTCATCGTCGACCCGAACAACGAGATCCAGTTCACCATGGTGACCGCGGGCTCCGTCGGCCGTAACCCCAAGGAGGTCCTGCGGGTCCTCGACGCCCTCCAGACGGACGAGCTCTGCCCGTGCAACTGGAGCAAGGGCGAGGACACCCTCGACGCGGTCAAGCTGCTGGCCGGTGAGTGAGCATGGCCCTCGATGAGCTGAAGTCCGCCCTGCCGGACTACGCCAAGGACCTGAAGCTGAACCTCGGTTCGGTCATCGGGAACAACGACAAGCTGACGCAGCAGCAGCTGTGGGGCACGGTGCTCGCCTGCGCGATCGCCTCGCGTTCGCCCCGCGTGCTGCGCGAGCTGGAGCCGGAGGCCAAGGCGAACCTGTCGCCCGAGGCGTACGGCGCCGCCAAGTCCGCTGCCGCGATCATGGCGATGAACAACGTCTTCTACCGCACCCGGCACCTGCTCTCCGACCCGGAGTACGGGACGCTGCGCGCGGGCCTGCGGATGAACGTCATCGGCAACCCCGGCGTCGAGAAGGTGGACTTCGAGCTCTGGTCCCTGGCGGTCTCCGCCGTGAACGGCTGCGGCCAGTGCCTCGACTCGCACGAGCAGGTCCTCCGCAAGGCGGACGTGGACCGCGAGACGATCCAGGAAGCCTTCAAGATCGCCGCGGTGGTCCAGGCGGTCGGCACCACCCTGGACGCCGAAGCCGCCCTGGCCGGCTGACCCGTCACATCACGAAGAGGCGCCCCCCGCCCGGCATCCTGCCGGGCGGGGGGCGCCTCTCGTGGTGCTGCGCGCCGTCAGCCGGCCGACGCCTCCTCCACGGGAGGCGTCACCGTCGCCCGGGCCGCCCGGTGCACCGCGGTCTCCTGGGCGTACGCCCTGAGGTAGCCCACGACCGTGTTGGTGACGGCCACCAGCGGCACGGCCACCACCGCGCCGCCGATCCCGGCGATCATGCCGCCGGCGGCGACCGAGAGCACGACGGCGAGCGGGTGGACGCGGACCGCACGGCCGAGGATGAACGGCTGGAGGATGTGCCCCTCGATCTGCTGGACGGCGAGGACCACGACCAGGGTCATGACGCCGGTGAAGACGCCCTGGGTGACGAGCGCGACGACGACGGCCAGCGCACCGGAGACCACGGCGCCGACGAGCGGGATGAACGCGAACAGGAAGATGAACACGGCGAGGGGCACCGCCATCGGCACCCCGAGGAAGTAGATGCCGAGGCCGATGAAGATCGCGTCGATCAGGGCGACGATCACCGTGCCGCGTACGTACGCGGTGAGCGTGCGCCACGCCCGCGGGCCCGCACCGGCGATACCGGGACGCGCGGCCGCCGGCACGAGCTTGAGGACCCACGACCAGATGCGCGGCCCGTCGTGCAGGAGGAAGAGCGTCGAGAAGACGGCGAGCAGGATGCCGGTGAGCGCCTCGACGACGACGGTGACCCCTTCGAGGCCGGTCGACGTGATCTGGTCGGCGTTGGCGCCGATCGCCTCGCGCAGGCTCTTGGCGATCTGGTTGATCTGCCTCTCGGTGACGTGGAACGGGCTGTTGAGCAGCCAGCGCCGCAGTTCGTCGATGCCGTCCTGGACCTGGTTGGAAAGGTTGTCGATGTTCTCCATCACCTGCCAGACCACGAACCAGCCCATGAGCCCCATGACGACGAAGCCGCCGATCGCGGTCAGGGCGGTGGCGAGACCGCGCGGAAGGCCCGCCCCGCGCAGCCGCCCGACGGTGGGCTGGAGCAGCGCGGTGATGAGGAGCGCCGCGACGAACGCCATGACGACGAGCTGGACGGCGCTGATGACCCGCATCAGGATCCACAGGGTGCCCGCGATGACGAGCAGCCGCCAGCCGGCCTCGGCGGCGACGCGCATGCCCCAGGGCACAGCGGCCGACGGATCGGGCCGTGCCCCTATGGCCGGGGCGTAGGACGGCGGTGGCGGCACATGGCCGAGGGTGGAGTCCTGGGTCTCCGACTCGGGCGCGGACTCGGTCCGCAGCGGCTCGGGCCCGTGCTCGCGCTCGGTCTCCGCGCGGCGCTCCTCCAGCCGCTCTCCCACCTCGCTCAGTCCGGCACCCAGCCGACCGAGCCACCCTGGCATTCGCGACATGATCCGCCCTCTCCCCCCGGTCATCACTCCCCCCTGGAGTCTGTGGGACAGACGCTACATGGCCGAAGCCCCCCACCGAAGGACGGTGGGGGGCTTCAGAAGCGTGAGCCGCGGCCCGGAGCCGCGGCCCGGACCGGTCGTCGGCCTTCGGTACCAGGAACCTTCCTAGTACCAGGAGTTGGCCTGCCAGAAGGACCAGGCCTGGCACGGGCTGCCGTAGCGCCCGTTCATGTAGCTGAGGCCCCACTTGATCTGGGTGGCCGGGTTGGTCTGCCAGTCGGAGCCGGCGGACGACATCTTGGAGCCCGGCAGGGCCTGGAAGAGACCGTAGGCACCGGAAGAGGCGTTCACGGCGTGGTAGTTCCAGGTCGACTCGTGGTTCACGATGTTGCTGAAGCACTGGAACTGGTCAGCCGGGACCATCTGCCGCGCCATCGCCTGGACCTGGGACACGCTGTACGAGGCCTGCTGCGGGAAGCTGGAGGCGTCGCGCGAGGCGGAGCGGCTGGCGGTCTTGGCGACCTCCGTGCGCTCCTTGGCCGCCTTCTCGGCCTTGGCCTTGGCGTCCTCGGCAGCCTTCTGCTTGGCGACCGCGTCCTCGGCGGCCTGCTTGCGGGCCGCCTCCTCCGCGGACTTCTTCGCGGCGCTGTCGGCGGCGATGGCCTGGGCGTCGGCCTGCTGCGACAGCGAGGCCGTCTGCACCTGGGCCTGCTGACCCGTGGGTATGTCTGCGAGGAGGGTCGCGTCGCTCGCCGTCGCCTCGAGGTCGTTCGAGGGCTGCTGGGGCGTGCCCGAGGCAACACCCACGACGGCTCCGACAGTGGTGACCGCGGTGGCCGAGGCCACTGCGAATCCCCGGACCGAAATCCGGCTCACACGGTTTCCTTCCAGCGTCGTCCGCTTCGGTGACCCTGGCGGACGCAATCGTGCCCCTGGACGCTGGCCTCCCAACTGCGGGGTCACGGGAGGCACGGGCCCGGTGGGCAACTCCCTGCAAGGGAGCGCCGCGTGGTGCTCGGGCGGCATACGACGGCGCTATGGAGTTCTGAGGTTCTTGTGGTGCCGTACCGCTGGGGGTACACGTGTGTCGCATGCGGGGCCTGACAGGAGTGAGACTCTGCCGCAGGGCGCCACCGCAAGGCAATTCCTTGCTACGTGTGAAAGCTCACACCTCGTTTGCCCCTGGGGTTTTATGGAAAAGCGCGCGCATCAAGGCGCCGTCCGGCTAGGCTCTTCGCTTCACCGGACGGCGCCAAGTGGGGTGTATCAGCCCCGAACTGGCCACACAGGGCCAGTCGGGACGGCGGGTGCAACCAGGGTCAGATCTGCCCGTCCTCCAGCATTTCGGTCACCAGGGCCGCGATCTGCGAGCGCTCCGAGCGCGTCAGCGTGACGTGCGCGAAGAGCGGGTGCCCCTTCAGCTTCTCGACGACGGCGACGACCCCGTCGTACCGCCCGACGCGAAGATTGTCCCGTTGTGCCACGTCATGGGTGAGTACGACACGCGAGTTCGCCCCGATCCGGGACAGAACGGTCAACAGAACGTTCCGTTCCAGGGATTGGGCCTCGTCGACGATGACGAACGCATCGTGCAGGGACCGGCCGCGGATGTGCGTCAGCGGCAGGACCTCCAGCATCCCGCGTGCGGTGACCTCCTCGATGACCTCCCGCGAGGTGACGGCCGACAGCGTGTCGAAGACGGCCTGCGCCCAGGGGCTCATCTTCTCGGCCTCGGTGCCGGGCAGATAGCCGAGCTCCTGCCCGCCCACCGCGTACAGCGGCCGGAAGACCATCACCTTCTGGTGCTGCCGGCGCTCCAGGACGGCCTCCAGGCCCGCACACAGCGCGAGCGCCGACTTGCCGGTGCCGGCCCGGCCGCCCATCGAGACGATGCCGACCTCCGGGTCGAGGAGCAGGTCCAGCGCGATGCGCTGCTCGGCACTGCGCCCCTTGATGCCGAACACCTCCCGGTCGCCGCGCACCAGGCGCACCGTGCCCGCGGACGTGATCCGGCCGAGCGCCTTGCCGTGCTCCGACTGGATGGTGAGCCCGGTGTGGACTGGCAGGTCGGCCGCCTCCGGCACGTACAGGCTCTCCTCCTCGAAGAGGAGGTCCACCTGTTCGGCGGTCAGGGTCAGTTCGGACATACCGGTCCAACCGGAGTCCGTGATCGCGAGCTCGGCGCGGTACTCCTCGGCGAGCAGGCCCACCGACGACGCCTTGATGCGCAGCGGCAGGTCCTTCGAGACGACCGTGACGTCGTAGCCCTCGGCCTGGAGGTTGCGGGCGACCGCCAGGATGCGCGAGTCGTTGTCCCCGAGGCGGTAGCCGGCCGGCAGGACGCCGGGATCGCTGTGGTTGAGTTCGACGCGCAGCGTGCCTCCCATCTCTCCGATCGGGATGGGTGCGTCCAGGCGTCCGTACCGGATGCGGCAGTCGTCGAGCAGGCGCAGGGCCTGCCGGGCGAAGTACCCCAGTTCCGGATGGTGCCTCTTGGCCTCCAGCTCCGTGACCACGACCACCGGGAGCACCACTTCGTGCTCGTCGAAGCGGGACAGGGCATTCGGGTCGGCCAGCAGGACGCTGGTGTCAAGAACATAGGTGCGCCGGTCGGGCTGGCGCTTGTTGCTGGTCACCACGGAAGGACGTACCCCCTCGGATGAGGTCGGGGAGCGACGGACTTTTCAGGACCGGTCACCGGCCGCATTGCGCGGGCCGTGCACCGGCCCTCCACGTCGTCCGTACTCGGGGCACGGTCGTCCTGGTGCAAAGGGCCTCCCGGGCGGACGGCCCCGTGCCGTCCGCTGAGATACGACGCCCGTGAATCGGACGTCGACCTGGATGGCTTATTCCCTCGAACAAGCGCCGCCATGCCACGGCATATGACGGCGCGTACGGAAACTCCTGGTGACGTGCGTCCCCCGGGTGCCGGAGGTGGTCGGCATCCGGGTGGTCCGGCCGGGTTCGTCCCGGCCGCCGTGGCGCGAATACGCGGCGCCACGGCGGGTGGTTCTCAGCCGCCGTAGCGACGGTGCCGGGCGGCGTAGTCGCGCAGCGCCCGCAGGAAGTCGACCTTCCGGAAGGCCGGCCAGAAGACCTCGCAGAAGTAGTACTCGGAGTGCGCGGACTGCCAGAGCATGAATCCGGACAGGCGCTGTTCGCCGCTGGTGCGGATGACCAGGTCGGGGTCGGGCTGGCCGCGTGTGTAGAGGTGCTCGGCGATGACGTCGATGTCGACGCGTTCGGCGAGTTCCTCGAAGGTGGTGCCCTTGCGGGCGTGGTCCAGAAGGAGCGAGCGCACGGCGTCGGCGATCTCCTGGCGGCCGCCGTACCCGACGGCGACGTTGACGAGTATCCCCGTGTTGTCCGCGGTGGTCTCCTCGGCCTCCTTCAGGACCAGCTGCGTACGGGACGGCAGCAGGTCCAGGGTGCCGACGTGGTGGACGCGCCAGCGGCCGTCGGCCGCGAGGCCGCGCACGGCGTCCTCGATGATGCCGAGCAGCGGGACGAGCTCGTCCTCGGGGCGGTCGAGGTTGTCCGTGGACAGCATCCAGAGCGTGACGACCTCGACATCGGTCTCGGCGCACCAGCCGAGGAACTCGGAGATCTTGTCGGCGCCGGCCCGGTGGCCCTGCGCGGTCGTACCTCCGGACGCCTTCGCCCAGCGGCGGTTGCCGTCGAGAATGACCCCGATGTGCTTGGGCACCTGATCGTGGTCGAGACGGCCCTCCACCCGGCGTGCGTAGAGTCCGTACACCAGGTCGCGCAAGTTCACCGAGTCTCACCTCTCAGATGGCAGGGACGGTACCCCGATATTCCCTTTCTGCCGGGAGGTCCGGGGGGTCCCCCGGATCGGCGCAGTACGACTTTTCAGTCCCTGCGGGCCGATACCTCCCGTGCAGACAACAGCCCCCGAGGGCGACACCCTACCTCTGCACCCCGGACGGGCGGCCAGCGGGTGTCAGCGGGCTGAAGTAGTTTCGTACCCATGAACGACACGTCTCTGTACCGCGCCGCAACGGATCGCTACGACGCGATGGAATACCGGCGTACCGGCCGCAGCGGGCTCAAACTGCCCGCGATCTCGCTGGGGCTGTGGCACAACTTCGGCGACGACCGGACGCTGGAGTCGCAGCGGGCGATCCTGCGGCGCGCCTTCGACCTCGGCGTCACGCACTTCGACCTGGCGAACAACTACGGCCCGCCGCCCGGTTCCGCCGAGCTGAACTTCGGCAAGCTGTTCCAGCAGGACCTCGCCCCGTACCGGGACGAGCTGATCATCTCCACCAAGGCCGGCTATCTGATGCACCCCGGCCCGTACGGCGAGTGGGGCTCCCGCAAGTACCTGCTGTCGTCCCTGGACGCGTCGCTGAAGCGGATGGGCGTCGACTACGTCGACATCTTCTACTCGCACCGCTTCGACCCGGACACCCCGCTCGAGGAGACGATGGGTGCGCTGGCCTCGGCCGTCCAGCAGGGCAAGGCCCTGTACGTGGGCGTGTCCTCGTACAGCAGCGAGCAGACCGCCGAGGCGGCCCGGCTGCTGACCGACATGGGTGTGCGGCCGCTCATCCACCAGCCCTCGTACTCGATGATCAACCGCTGGACCGAGGACGACGCACTGCTGGACACGCTGGAGGAGGCGGGCATGGGCTGCATCTCCTTCGCGCCGCTCGCCCAGGGCCTGCTGACGAACAAGTACCTGAAGGGCATCCCGGAGGGCTCGCGCGCCTCGCAGGGCAAGTCCCTCGACCCGAACCTGCTGAGCGACGACGTGCTGCGCCGGCTGCACGGTCTGCACGAGATCGCGGCCCGCCGCGGCCAGTCGCTCGCGCAGCTCGCGCTGAAGTGGGTGCTGCGGGACGAGCGCATGACGTCGGCCCTCATCGGCGCGTCCAGCGTCCGGCAGTTGGAGGAGAACGTGGCGGCACTGTCCGGCCCGAAGCTCACCGACGAGGAGCTGGCCGAGATCGACACGTTCGCCGTGTCGACGCCCGGGACGAACATCTGGGCGGGCCGCCGCTGAGCCGAGGCGCCGCCCCTGGGCGGCGCGTGCGCGGGCGCGGCGCGCGAGGGGCTCCACCGCCCCGCGGGGCGGTGCGCGGTCGCGCGGCGACGGCGGCACAAAAAACGGGCCGGTCCGTGGGGGGGGAGACGGACCGGCCCGAGGGGGGGCTTCCACCATAACCCTTCGTAAGTGATGCTGCGTGCATTGGCGTGCCACAACTACTCTCCGGAGTCATGCGGCGACCGCGCGGCGACACTCGGGGGCCGGGGAAGCCCGGAAATCCTGCACGTAAGGGCGTCGAGTCCGGACTTTTGAGGGTGCGGCGGGGCGTACCCCCAAGGGGGACCCCGGTGCGAACCACCCACTTGACGCAAGGCACCGCGCAGCCCCCTCCTCTGCGCGGTACCCGCCCGCGCAGCTTTGCTGGCGCGAATTACCTTGGTCTGAACTTACGTGACGCCTGACGCGGATGCGAGGGGCGATTGATAACGATGCGGAAAACGTCTCCTGGGACTGGAGTTGCGAGTGGGTCGGCAGCCCGCTGTGCGCGTGTCCGTTCGCGCTGCGGCCACGCGAAGCCTCCCGGCAGAAGCCCGGACGTGAGCCGGACGCGCGCCGGGCAGCAGGGCCCGCGGCGGCCGGCGGCCCGGACCGGGTCGCCCGAGCCGGAGTCGCCCGAGCTCCACGGGCCGCGGCCGTACCGGCTGCTCAGACCGCGGCGGTGAGGCCACCCAGCAGCAGACCCAGAAACCCGCCCACGATCATGAACGGCCCCAGCGGGATCGCGGACTTGCGGCCGGCACGGCGCAGCAGCATGAGCGTCAGGCCGTAGAGGGCCCCGATGAGGAGCCCGGCGAACGCACCCACGACGAGCACGGTCCAGCCGTACCAGCCGAGGGCCGCGCCCAGCGCCAGGGCGAGTTTGACGTCGCCGAAACCCATGCCGTTCGGGTTGATCAGGAACAGCACGAAGTAGACGGAGCCCAGCGCGAGCGCGCCGAGTACGGAGGTGAGCCAGGAGCCCGCGTTGCCGGGCAGCAGTGCGGCGACCCCGAGGAGCAGCACCGTCGCCGCGGCGAGCGGCAGCGTCAGCACGTCGGGCAGCCGGTGCACCGCGCGGTCCGTGAGCGCGAGGAGCATGGCGACGGGCGCGGCGGCGAGCCAGACCGCCACCTCTGGGCGGGCTCCGGCCGCCGCGGCAAGCGTGGCGCAGGCCAGGGCCGTACCGACGGCGACGGCGAGCGCGTTCGGCCCGTACCGCGTGCCGTCCGCGCAGCGCGCCCGCCCCAGCCAGCCGCCGAACGGCCCGGCGATCGGGTGTCCCGCCGGGCAGTCGCGCCGCCAGGACTCCTCGGGCTCGACGGCGAGCCGGTACGCGGCGCGGGGCACCAGCAGCCCGGTGGCGGCGCCCCACACGGCGGCCGCTGCGATCAGGAGAACGTGCACGCTGGGACCATAGGCGCCCGGGCCGTCGATGGCATGGGCCTGTGGACCCATGACAGGACCCACGGGGGTGTGGATACGGTCATGCCGTCGGTAATTCCGGTAGTGGCATGTGGTGGTCGGGGAGGTGGCCCTGGATGGGTCGGCGCTGGCGTGACGGGCGAGCGGAACTGGTGATCCCGGGGGACGGGGGCGACGGGCCCCGGACCTCGGTGCCCCTGGAGATCGCAGCGTCCTCCCGCGCCCGCACCAAGGGACTGCTGGGCAGGGACGGTATCGACGGCGCGATCCTGCTGACCCCCGCCAACAACGTGCACACCTTCCGGATGCGCTTCACGATCGACGTCGCCTTCCTGGACCGGAACCTGAACGTCCGTGCCGTCCGCACCATGAAGCCCGGCCGCCTGAGCCGTCTGTACGTGCGCGCCCGCCACGTCCTGGAGGCGGAGGCGGGCGCGATGGCGCGCTGGGGCCTCCGGGAGGGCGTACGGGTGAGCGTGGAGGACTAGGCGAGGACTCGCCACCCCGGTTTCTTGGGCCCCTGTTCGGGTCCAAGGGCCCGTTCGGATGGGCCCGTTGAAGGGTTACGGTCCGACCGGCGCCGGACGTGGCCGGGCGACCGTGCGCCTCCGGTCCCCCCACCTCCCGGTCCGAGGCACCCCCATGCGCGATTCACGGCCCTCACCGTCGCTGATGTCGTCCTCCCCCCTCCTGGCACTCGTCCGCTCCTGGGCGATCGGCCTCACGGTCCTGCTCGTTTCGGCGTACCTCCTGCGTACGACGGTCACGGATCCCTTCGGCCCGCCCGGGCGCGACGCCCCCTTCATCAGCCGGCTGATGCTCCTCCACCTGCCGTCGCTGGCGTGCGCGCTGCTGGCCACCCTGGCGGCGGCCCGCACCCACCGGCCGCCGCACCGGGACAGCCCGGCGCCCCATGTCCTCGCCTCGCTCGCCGCCCCGCTCGCCGTCCACGCGGTGACGCTCGCCGGGGACTGGTCGCGCGCGACGGCCGAGGACATCGCGGCCCCGACCCTGGCGGTCCTCATGGGGTGCGCCATCGCGGTGGCGCTCGACCTGTCGATGGAGGAGCGGACGGGCTAGACGTGGCCCGGTTCCGATGGGTGCCGCGACGGTCCGGGTGAGGCCCGCCGGACCCTCGCACCACCTTGGTGGCGGCAGGCGGCCCGGCGGGCTCGGGCGCCCTCCCCGGAATCCCGCGCGCCCTCCGGCTCCCGGCGTCAGCCGACGGGACGGCGGTCGACCGGTGTGATCGGGGTCCTGATGGACACGGGGGTGCGGCGCGGGCCGGACCAGGGGGCCGGTACCGCCTCGATGTCGCGCGCCAGGCGGTAGACGAGGGATTCGTAGTTGACCCGCCAGCCGTGGAAGTGCGGCCACGCACCCTCCGGGGTGCGCTCCATCGGGTAGCCCTGGTCGGCCAGGCGGGCCACTCCGTCCAGGAACTCCTCGTAGGTCAGCTCGATCGGGTCCTCGGGATGTGGATCCCGGTTGTAGGGGATGCCCTTCATGTCCGCGATGTCGCGGAGGCAGACGAAGCCGGCGCGCAGCGCCATCCGGACCTCGGCGCGGTGCGGCTGGGACGGGTTGAAGGCGAGCCGCAGCGCCGCCGCGTCCATCACGGAGAGCAGCGCGATCAGCCAGTTGCGGGTGCTCTTGGGCGACCGGAACTGGAGCAGCACCGGATACGTGGTGTGGCTCTCGCTGACCTCCGCGCTCCACCGTTCCCAGCTGCGGAACAGATCGGTCAGGTCCTCCAGCAGCTCGACCTGTGCGTAACGGGCGAGGATCTCGGGCCCCCAGGCGGGGTTCCCCGCGCGGGCCTGGAGCAGGGTCACCTCGGTCTCGCGCCGCTGGTAGGCGCCGTACAGCGTGGGCAGGTAGCCGATCTGGAGACCGATGACGATGGGCCCTGTGGCCGCGGCGCAGAAGTCGATGACGTTGAGCGTGGCCCTGTTGCTGCTGGCGAAGCCGAGCGTGAAGAGCGACGAGCCGGCCTCGATGAGCGAGTCCCTCAGGGCGAGGTCGCTCACGGCGGCCTCCAGCAGCCCGTAGCCGACCATGAAGCTCACGAGCCAGCTCATGAGCGTGACGACGATGGCCAGCGGGGCGACCGGTCCCAGCACCATGTCCTTGCCCTCGGCGCTGTCGAGCCGGTCGGCGATCCACTGGAACGGCAGTTGGACCGCGCGCTGGACGACCCGGGTGAACCCGGACCGGGTCGAACGCGGAATCACCAGCGTCCGCAGCACCGACGAGAAGGTCCCGAACACGATGACGGCACCCAGGATGCCCAGCAGTACCCGCACCTCTGTTATGTCCCGTCCGCTTCTCTCCGGGCCATGCCGCGCCCGCCACCTCGTGGGCACAGCGTACGAGGTGACGGGGCGGGCGGCCGGGCAGGAGAGGAGTGTCGGCTACCCGGCGAACCCTTCGGTGGACGAGGTCACCGCGGCGAACAGCACGATCGGCTCCTCCTTGTCCTCATGCCCGACGCTCACCGCGACGCGGCGCTCGCCGACCTGCCAGTACAGGAGGTCGCCGAAGTAGCCGTTCTCGCAGAGCTCCCGGAAGAGGGGCGGGATGTCGTCCTCCTCGTCGGGGTCCATGCCGGCGTAGTCCTCCATGGACATCTCCTCGCGGGGGCCCCACCGCTCGTCGAGGACCTTCGCCAGTTCCTCCAGTTCCCGCTCGAACTCCTCGTTGACCCGCATGGCTTCGTCCCAGGCGTCGTCCACGTCGTAGAAGTCCCGGCTCTGGTGCAGGGTGACCATCCGGTAGCCGTCGTCGCCGAGGGGCTGTGCGAGGAGCTCGTCGATGCGGACGACGTGGTGCTGCATGCTCATGGGCAGTCTCCTGTCACAGCTTCGCCCGCGGGGCGGGCACGGGCAGGGGTTCCAGGGCGCCGCAGTCGGCGAGGGCCTTGTGGGCGGCGAGGACGGTGTCGGCGGACGGGGTCTCACCGGGAACGGCGGCGAGGTCGAGGACGACGCCGCCGTGGGTGGTGGGGATGCGGCGGGCCGGGAAGTCACCGGGGACGCGGGCGGCACGGTTGGCGGAGAGGTACACCGCCCAGCCGCAGCGGGGGTGGGAGGGGCGCAGGCCGTACTCCGACTCCAACTCCTCGTACAGAGGCCAGTCGTAGACGGCTCCACGGTCTGCGTCCCAGACGCCCCCCAGCACGGCCAGCGCCTCCGCGTACCGGCCCGCGAGCGGGGTGGCCGCCTCCTCGGCCGGCTTGAACAGCGTCAGCGACGCCGTGAAGGGCGAGTACTCGTTCGTGCCGCCCGCCTGGGCCCGGACCCGGGCATACCCTCCATCCGGCTGGGTGGCGATCACGTGGTGCGTGTAGCCGAGGATGTCCAGGTCGTCGTGCGTGTTGACCGCCTCCAGTGCTGCCGCGAAGCCTTCGGCGTTCGCGGGCACGACCTCTCCGGGGCCTGCGTCCTCCTGCCAGCGCCACTCGGAGAGGGCACCCCCCGAGTGGTCCGTGAGCTGCCCCAGCAGCTCGAGCCAGCGCTGCGCCAGCTCGACCGGGGTCTCGGCCCTGGGACCCCAGGCCACCTGCACGACCACTTCACTCGACATCGGAGCTGCTCCGTTCCTGCTTCCTACTTCTTCCACGGGGTGTACTTGACGACCACGTCCACTCCAGCATCTCTGAAGGCCTTCCGCGCCGCGTCCGCAACCGCCTTGTTGGAGAAGTTCCACTCGACCGTCTTGCCCTTCGCGGCCCGCAGCTGCCGAGTCGCCTGCTCGATGAACTTGTCCGCCTGGCCCTTCTGCAGCGTGCCGTCCTTGCCGACCTTCTTGCCGTACCCGAACTTCGCCTCGACGTAAGTCTGCCGCGAGGAGTCCCAGCCGTCGAAATCGACGTCCCGGCCGGTCTTCGGGTCCTTGACCCCGTACTCCTTGCCGCGCTTCACCTTCGAGACCTGCTCCTGGTAGCGCATCCAGCGCTCCATGTTCGGCCAGTACGCGATCGACTTCTTGGCCTTCCACTTGCCGTCGCCGCCGTCGATGGAGCCCTTGCGCGGGTTCTTCAGGTCCTTGGCCCAGGAGGGCTTCTTCCACTTGGCGACCTTCTTGCGGCTGGCCTCCTTCTTCGCCTCCTTCTCGGCCTTCTCGGCCTCCTCGGCCTTCTTGCGGGCATCCTCGGCGTCCTTCTTGGCGCCCGTGTCGCAGCCCTCGTCGGCCAGGACGACCCGCCCGGAGCCTCCTGCGACGACGACCCGCCCCGGGGCGGGGCCCGCCAGGACCGTGGTGCCGGTGCCCGAGGAACCGGTGAAGGGGGTGGCCGTGGAGGAACCCGGGCCGCTGCCGCCGTACGGAATCCTGCCGAGGGGTCCCGAGGAGATGGTGCAGCCGGACTTGCGGGCCTTGTCCTCGGCCTCCTTCGCGGCGTCCTCGGCCTCCTTGGCGGCCTTCTCCGCCTTCGCCGCATCGCCGGCCTTGGCCGCCTTACGGGCGTCCTCCGCCGCCTTGGCCGCCTTGTCGGCGGCCTTCGTGACCTTGGCGATCTTGCTGAGCGCGCCGACCTTCTCGACGATCTTCGCTTCGCCGTAGCCCGGAATGAAGAGGGAACCGACGTTCCAGATGACGTGGCTGACAGCCCGTGTCTTGTGACCGTTGTTCCACTCGTCCTTGACGTCCTGGCCGATGAACATGTCGTCCAGGACCTTGCCGCCGGTCTTCAGCGACGCGCCGCCCCAGTCCCAGAGCGCACCGCCGTAGTCGCCCTTGCTCCACTTGTCGGACGCGCCCTTGGAGTCCTGGACCCACTTGTCACCGAGCTGCTTGCCGTAGTCCTTCAGCCCGTTGAGCGTGTCGACCGGGTGACGGACCATGCCGTAGATCCCGGTGAGATCACCCCACACACCGTCCTGAAGCAAGCCCTGACCGACCTGCTTGACCTGGTCACCCGCGCACCCGAAGAAGGCGCCCACGCCGGAGAAGCAACCGTCGTCGCCGCCGTCGTCCCCGGCCGCCGCCTCGTCGTCCTCCCAGCCGGGCTCGCCCTCGGCCGCGTCGTTCTTCTCGTCGTCGGTGTCGTCGGCCCCGTCGGCGCTCGTCTGCGTGGCGGAGTCGGACGACCGGGATCCGTCGCCGCCGCTGCCGCCGGTCCCGCCGGCACCTCCGCTGCCGCCCGTGCCGCCTGAGTCGCCCTTGCCACCGCCGTCGGTGCCGGAGCCGCCCGAGCCGCCGGTGCCCCCTGAATCGCCCTTTCCGCCGCTGCTGCCGGTGCTTCCGCCGTTGCCGGTGGCGCCGCCGCTCTTGCCCCCCTGGCCGCCTGTTGCGTCACCGGAGCCGCCGTTGCCGCCAGAGCCGGAACCACCCGTGCCACCGGAGCCGCCGGAACCGTGGTCCCCGCCGTTACCGCCGTCGGCACCGCCGTTCTTGCCGCCACTGCTGGCGCCGCCGTTCGCGCCGCCGCCGTTTGCGCCACCGCTCTTGCCGCCGGCGCCTCCGTCGGTGCCCTTCGCACCCCCGTTGTCACCGCCCGCCTCGACCTGCGAACCGTCATCCCCACCCGACGGCGCAGGACACGACGTACCCGTGACCTTGCACACCGCCGACTGGATACCGCTATAAACCTGCGTGCCCAGACCACTCACCAGCAGCGCGACGATGATCGCCACGACCACCGCGATCAACCCGGCATACTCCACCGCCGTCTGACCCTCGTCACCCCGACGCCACCGGATCATCCGGGCCAGCGAGAACGGCCGACGCTCCGCCCGCTCCCCACTCTCCAGCCGGAACCACGCACGGCTCTCCGACCGCGTCAAAAAGACCAGAATCAAAATCGGCAGGAACAACTGCGAGAAACCACGCGTCGACCCGTCCGCAAGATTGCCCGCAGCCCCCAACAGCAACCAGACCTGAACGGCCACCAACGCCGCCCACACCCGCACACTGCCAGTCCACGCCCGACGCGCCAGCACCCAGCCGACCGCACCCGGCGCCGCCGCATACACCACCTGAGCAATCAACCGGCCATCGACGGCATCCACAGACGCCGCCGTCCACAACAGCCCGACCCCGCCCAACACCGTGAACGCGAACAGCACATGCAACAGCACCAACGCCGACGCCAACGGCTTGGGCAGCTCACGCCGAGTGCTGGAAGGTGGCCACCCACCCCCGTACGCCGGAACTCCCCCGTACGACGACATGACGACCCCCACCTCGCGGACGACAGCGAACCACCGTGAAGGGCGAGGCTAGGGGCGCGCGTTCATATGCGCATGGGCCCGGAGTCCCAACTCCGGGCCCAACTGTGCCTGTTGTCGTGCGCGGCCGGGTCAGCCGTTCTTCGCGGCGTCGGACTCGGCCGACGAGACGGCCGAGTCAGCGCCGTCGAGGAGCTTCTGCATACGGGCCAGGTCGGACGAGGACGAACCCGTGCCGGCGGACGCGGGGGTGGACGCCGAGGACGCGCCGGTCGGGGCCGCGGCGCCGTCTCCCCCGGAACCGTCCGCGGAGTGCCCGCACCCGGTGACCAGGAGGGCGACCACCAGGGCGGACCCGGCGAGCAGTCCGGGCCCGGAGCGCCGGGGATGCCGGAGGGTCCGGGACGGACTCATCAGCTCTTGCTCCCGTTGTCGTTGGCCGCGCACCACGTCCTGACGGCGCGGACGTCCTTCTGGCGCTGTTCGAGCGTGGGCACGAGGGACCGGCGGAAGGTGAGCCTGTCGTCGAGGAACTTCTTGATCGCGTCGTGGCCCGCGGCATCGGCGTTGTCCGCGCGCTTCTGCAGCCGCGCTATGGAGCCGCGCACGGTCGCGTCGCCGTGCAGGCGCTTCAGCGCGCGTGTGATGCGCCGGTCGATCTTCGGCGCGCGCTTGCACAGCTTCCGCGCGCCGTCCCCGGTCGGAGCGGCGTGCGGCGTGGCCGTCGCGGCGGTGCGCGGGGCGGCCTGCGCGGCGTCCGACGAGCTGTCGGCCGCGGCCAGGCCCGCGGCGGCGAAGAGGGTGCCCGCGGCGGCGAGCGAGACGGCGGCTGTCCTGAGCGTCGGCATGACGATGTCCTCCAGGGTCCGGAGCGGTTTGCCTGTCCGTCCGAACGCTAGGAGCCGTCCTTGTGGAAATCGTGTGGCCCGGGATCGGGCGGCCGGGGGGCGGACGGCTGAGGGGCGATGGGCTGAGGGGCGATGGGCTGAGGGGCGATGGGCTGAGGGGCGATGGGCTGAGGGGCACGTGGCCGAACGGCCCGTGCCCGACGCACCTGAGGGGCGCTGGGCCGAGGCGCCCGTGGCCGAGGCGCGCCTGGCAGGGAGCCCCCCGGTGTCGGGGAGTCGGAGTCGTGCGGCCGGTCGGCGGTCGCGATCAGCCAGTCCCGGCGCAGCGGCAGCGTCATCTCCGTCCCCCGCGCGCCGTCCCCCTCCAGCGGGAGCCGGACCTCGAAGCGCGCTCCGGGCCCGTCCGGCCGGTCCACCACCCGGATGCGGCCCTGGTGCAGGGCGATCTGCTGGGCGACGAGGGTGAGCCCGAGCCCGGAACCCGGGCTGTCGGGGCGCCGGTGGAAGCGGTCGAAGACCGTGTCCCTGAGGTGCGGCGGAACACCGGGGCCCCGGTCGTCCACGGTGAGGACCGCGACCGCTTCCCCGTCCCGCGGCCCGCGTTCCACCCGCAGCGCCACGTCCACGTGTCCGGGTGCGCCCCTGCGGCCGCCGTGCACCAGGGCGTTGGTCAGCAGGTTGTCGAGGACGAGGCGCAGTCCCGGCTCCCAGCCGCGTACGGACAGGCTCGGCACCCCGGTGGCGTCGATCCGCGCGGTGGGGTGCCGGCGCCTCAGGTCGGCGGCGGAGGCCTCGACCACGTCGGCGAGGTCCACCGGGCCGAACGCCTCCGGCTCGACGAGGTCGCCGCGCCCCAGTTCACGGAGCATGACGATCAGGCCGAACAGGCGCGCGTGCTCGCGCCGCAGATCCTCCAGGACCTCCGCGCGGTCGTCGGCGGCGAGGTCCGGGTGCTCGGCGAGGATCTCCAGGTTGGTCTGCATGCTCATCAGGGGCGTACGGAGTTCGTGGGACGCCGCGGCCGAGAAGGACCGGGCGGTGGCCAGTGCCTCGGCGGTGCGGTCGGCCTGCTCGTCGTAGCGGGCGAGCACCGTGCGCAGGGTGCTCGCCAGGTCGTCGACCTCGGCGACCCCGGTCGGGGTGTGGTCGAGCCGGGTGGCACTGCGCCGCGGGTCGAGGCCGCTGGTGCGCCTTTGCAGCAGGCGCAGCGGCCTGCTCGCACGGGCCGCCACGGCCCAGGCGGCCAGCCCGGACAGCGGGGCGGCGAGCAGCGCCACCCGCACCACCCGCCCGCGGACCAGGCCGATCTGGGCCTGGCTCGCGGTGTCCGGCGAGAACAGCCACAGCGTGCCGTCGACACCCGGCCGTGTTCCCTTGACCCGCACGGAGAGGACGCGCCAGCTCCCGCCCGCCGCGTGCACGGTCCGCGGGACCGCGGCACGCACGGGCAGCGGCACGTCCGCATCGGGCTGCGGGCCGCCCGCCGAGACGGTTCCGTCCGGGCGGGTCAGCCGCAGTCCGACGTCCAGCGCGGACGTGAACATCTGCCGCTCACGTGCCTGTTCCACCGCCGGGGGCCGGTCGGCGGCCGTCGCCCTGAGCAGCCTGCGGGCGTCCGGGACGGCCGACGCCGCACGTTCCCGCAGATGGGCGTCCTGCTGGGTGTGCAGGTCCGAGGCGACCAGCCGCACGAGCAGCCAGCCGGCGGCCAGGACGAGCAGCGGGGTGGTGAGAGCGACGGCGAGGGCGATACGGGTGGAGAGCTTCATGACCGGTCCCCGGTGCCGTCACCGGCGGGCCGCGGGTCCACCGGGCCGTCCGGCAGGTCGTCCCTGAGGACGAACCCCACCCCGCGCACCGTGTGGATCACCCGCTCCCGTCCGCCGGTCTCCAGCTTGCGCCGGAGATAGCTGACGAACGTGTCCACTGCGTCGGTGCGCACGTCGAAGTCGTAGCCCCACACCCGGTCGAGCAGCTGGTCGCGGGTGAGGACGATCCCCGCGTTGCGGGCGAGCACCTCCAGCAGCTCGAACTCGCGCCGGGTCAGCGACAGGGCCCGGCCGTCCAGCCGTGCCTCGCGGGCCGCCGGGTCCAGGGCCAGACCGCCGACCCGCACCTCGTCGGTGGCGCGCGCCGGGCGACGGCGCAGCAGTGCCTGGAGCCGCAGCACGAGCTCCTGGAGCGCGAAGGGCTTGACCAGGTAGTCGTCGCCGCCCGCCTGAAGGCCCGCTATCCGGTCGGCGGTCTCGTCCAGTGCCGAGAGCATCAGCACGGGCAGGTCGTTGCCCGCGTCGCGCAGTCTCCGGCACACCTCCGTCCCGCTCAGGTCCGGCATCGAGACGTCCAGAACCACGACGTCCGGCTCCTGTTCCCGTACCCCGGCCAGGGCAGCGTGGCCGCCCTCGGCGAGGTCGACCGTGAATCCGCTCAGCCGCAGTCCGCGCTCCAGCGACCTGCGTATCGCCGGGTCGTCGTCGACCACCAGCACCCGCCCCTGGCTTCCGGTCCCCGCCATGTCTCTCACTTCCTCTCGCGGACCGATCGATATCAGCCGCGGGCGGCTCCCGCCAAGGTGCGCGGGGGGCGAGGGGTCCGCCCGGGGCGGCGGGTTCACGGCCTCACCGTGCGGGTCATCCCGCCGCGAACGCCCTCGCGCCCGCTCTCGGCAGCACCGCCCACATCCGCGTACCGCCGCCCGGCTCCCGTGCGTCCCCGAATCCCCACTCGCCGTCGCAGGCCCGCACCACGCAGGCCAGCACCCGCAGCGCGGCGCGGCGTCGCCCGTCGCACGCCGCCGCGAGCCGCGGGTGCGTGTGCCGTGGGTGCCCGTCGCAGAGGATGACCCGCAAGGCCCCCTCCCGGTACCGCAGCGACAGGTACACCTCCGCGGTGGGCGTGAAACGGCAGGCGCAGGAGGCGAGTTCGGCGACCGTCTGGACCGCGGCGTCCGTCATGTCCCGCAGCCCGTGTCTGGCCAGCACCACCCGGGTCGCGGCCCGAGCGACCCCGGGACTCGCGAGCCCGGCGGGCAGGGTCAGGCTGTACGCCAGCCCTTCGGGGTCGGGCGGAACGGGGACCTCGTCGACGAGGACAGGGCAGGACGTGACGGCACCGGTGCCGGTGCCGATGGCGTTTCCGGGCATGACTGACTCCCTTGAGCGGGGTGGGACGGGGTTCCGTACGCCGGACGGCGGTGGCCTGCCGCACGAGGTTCCGCGCAGGCTCGCGCGGTGCACTTCCGCCTACAGCGTGCGTAGTCGTTGCGTCACTCACTGTAGGGAAGGCGGAGTCACAGTGTCCACGTGGTTGGTGATAATTACCCCCACCTCCGATGGACTGGGGAGCAAGGCAGGGGGCAGACTGGGGCGCACCACGGCTCGAGAAGGGGCGGGATGCCGACAAGAAGCACGCCGACGGAGCGCCAGAAGCGGCTCGGTGCCGAGCTGCGCAAGATGCGCCTGGCGGCCGGAGCGACCACGGAGTACGCCGCCGGACTGCTGGGCATCGACCGGACCAGGCTCTCCAACATGGAGTCGGGAATCCGTCCGATCTCGCCCGAACGCGTCCGCACACTGGGCTGCAACTACGACTGCAACGACGAGAGTTACGTCGACGCCCTGGCAACCATGGCGGCCCCTGGCGAGCGCGGCTGGTGGGAGAAGCACCGGGGCACGCTCTCCGCCGGGCTGCTGGACATCGCCGAACTGGAATGGCACGCCACCCGCGTACGGACGGCCCAGGTCGTGCACATCCCCGGACTACTCCAGACCGAGGAGTACGCGCGGGCGGTCTTCAGCGCGGTTCTGCCGCCCCTGACCCGCCTGGAGATCGAACTGCGCGTGGCGCATCGCATGGAGCGCCAGCAGGTCTTCGACCGGCCGCACCCGCTGTCGTACGTCGCCTACGTCCACGAGGCCGCGCTGCGCATGCCGTTCGGCGGCGCGGAGACAACCCTTCTGCAGCTCAAGCATCTTGCGGCCATGTCCGAGCGGGACGGCATCGACGTTCGCGTCATCCCGACGAGCGTGGGCGGCTTTCCCGGCGCCGGTCACGCCCTGCTGTACGCCGACGGTGTGGTCCCCCGGCTCGACACCGTGCAGCTGGACTCGGCCCACGGCCCCGAGTTCACGCACGCCGAGGCCCAGCTCACCAAGTACCGGGCCCACCTCGACTGGATGGAGGACGCGTCCCTGCCACCGTCGGGCTCACGCGACCTCATCCGCAGAATCGCACGCGAACACTAGGGGAGACTCCGTGACCGACATCGCCTGGGAAGAACCCTTCTGCGGAGAAGGCAACAACTGCTTCCGCATAGGCACCGACACCGAAGGCCACGCCTACATCGCCGTGGCCGGGCAGGAGCACCACTACGTCACCGACTCCGTCGAGGCGCTGCGGACGCTGATCGCGGAGATCAAGGCGGGGAAGGCAGACCACCTGCTGTAGGCCCCCCTGCCGGGGGGCCTACAGCTTGCCTCACAGCCCGTTCTCCGCCGACTCCCGCACCTCCGGGGGCAGCGTCGCGTCGGCCGCGAGTCGGGCAAGCGCCTCGCGGCTGCGCGGCACGGTGTTCCACCAGCGCAGCAGCAGGACCGCCTGCTCCGCGGCAACACCACACCGGGCGTACTGCTCGGCCAGCTCCATCGCCCACGGGACGAGCGGCTCCCCCTCGTCGACGTACATGCCGAGCCAGGTGAACACCTCACCGGCGATCCAGCCGCCGATCCACGTCACCCACCGCCGGACGAACCGCTCCCCGTCCTCACTGTCGGGGTCCTGCGGGACGTCGGGGATGCCGAGCAGCGCGCACTCCCGAAGCGCCTCCAGCATCCGCTCCCGGGTCACCAGCCGCGCATACGGCATCAGGGACCGCATCACGATGCGGACCTCCAGCCAGGCGGGCTCCTCCTCGTCGTCGAAGCCGTGCCAGTCGGGTGCCGGAACCGGATCCGGCACCGGCTCGGCAGGCAGGCAGGCCTCCAGGACCGAGCGCGCGCAAGCGATGTTCTCCTCGGTCTCCGGCACGTCCTCCGACCACCCGCTGCCCCAGGCGTCGGGCAACTCCCGTACGGGTGCAGGCAGCAGGGGCTCTTCGCCCCGCGCCGACGACTGCGCACGACGGTCGTAGAAGGGCCGGCGCAGACTCCTGAGCCGATCCCTCGCCCAAGCGTGATGGAACTCGTCCATCACGCCGGCCCCCACCAGGCGCAGCAACGCGCTCTCGCCGTGGGGCACACCGAGGTCGTGCAGCAGATTGAGCGCCTCGGAAGTGGCCAGCCCCGCTTCGACACAGCGCTCGGCCACTTCCGCAATGCGTGCGCGGTCCCGCGGCTCCTGCCCCAGCCACCGCAACACGTCACGGGCCCAGCTCGACACCGCGCGGGACGCCACCTCAGCGGCGATCTCATCGAGCTGTTCCTCGAACCACCGACCGGGTACCGGCGGATCTGCCGTCTCCGCCCAGGCCCGCAGCACTTCGACGACACCCTCACGGGTGAACCGTTCGGTCGTGGGCAAGGCCTGTACGAGCCGGTGACCGACCTCCCCGCGAACCCGGTCGACGACGTCCCGCTCCCCCTCGCTCCAAGCGCCCCGAGCAGCCGATGGCGACGCGGAAAGCGCAGCCGTCAGCCCGTCGAGCGCGGTGCGCTCATTCGCCTCCGTACGTGGCAGCTCCTCCAGCTTCCGATCCCGCTCCCGGGTGAGGTCGTTCCAGGGCGGAGGCAGCTCGCGCATGGCCGCGGGCAGCAGATGGTGTGCGATCACGCTCGGCCGCCTCCTTCCTCTCGTCTCGTCCGTGGGCCGCACCTCAGGAGACACCCAGGTACTCCATGGCGGACTTGGGGTCCTTCATCTTGCCCGAGTCCCGAGCCGCCTGCTGCTCGGCGGGTGACTTCTTGGACCACGCGTCGTTCATGGCCTTGAGCTTCTGCGGCGAGATGTCCTGCCCGCCGACGCGCAGGTCGAGACCCTCGTCCGCCAGCACCTGTGCGGGGGTGCCGTCCGGCTTCTCGCCGGTCTTCCTGTCCTTCTGGAAGCCGTCGAAGACCTTGTCCCAGCCGTCCTCCGTCTCGATCTCGTAGCGCGCCTTGCGGCCGGGATGCGCCTTCTGCCAGTCGCCCAACCTCTTGGCCTGAGCCGGCATGTGGGCTTGCGTGGTCGCCTGTCCCGTGTTCTTCACCTCGGCGACGTGGACGTTGCCGTCCTTGCCCTTGTAGACGACATCGGCGTCGTCGATGGCACTGACATCGACCTTGGTTCCGTCACCCAGGTCGATCGGCTCCTTGGCGCCCCGGCCCTTCTTGGCCCCGACGCCGGCGTAGACCTTCGTGCCCTCGGCAGCCTCGCGGTCCGCGACACGCTTCGCCGCCTTGACCTCTGCCATGGCCTCGGCCAGTTGATGCCGATTGGTGGCCTTGAGCACGGTGCCACCCAACGATCCACGGCTCTCTTTCTCGATGTTCTTGGTCTTCAGCGTGTCCGAGAGGTCCCTGAGCGACTGGGCAAGCTCCTCCTTGCCGATTTCGCCCTTGGCGAGGTCCGGGTTGTCCTTGGCCCTCTTGACCAGGTCGTCGACCTTCTTCTCCTCGAGGTTGAACCTGTCGCTCTTGGGCGTCTTCTGCTTGTCCTTGGCGTCCGTGATGGTCTTCTTGGCGTCTTCCGCCGCCTGCTCCAGGTTCACGCCATCGGCGGCCTTCTCGGCGTCGTCCGCGTTCTTGCGGGCTTCCTCGGCGTCCTTCTTGGCGTCCTCGTCGCAGCCGTCCGCCAGGATCACGTACCCGGGTTCGCCGGCGGCCAGAACGGTCGTACCGGTGCCGGAGGAACCCGTGACGGGCGGTCCGTCGCCATAGGGGACGACCATGCCGGGGGCCGACAGCGTGCAGCCGGACTTGCGGGCCTTCTCCTCGGCCTCCTTCGCCGCGTCCTCGGCCTCCTTGGCGGCCTTCTCCGCCTTCGCCGCGTCACCGGCCTTGGCCGCCTTACGGGCCTCCTCCGCCGCCTTGGCCGCCCTGTCGGCGACCTTCGTGACCTTGGCGATCTTGCTGAGCGCGGCGACCTTCTCGACGACCTTCGCTTCCCCGTAACCCGGAATGAACAGCGATCCGACGTTCCAGATCACATGGCTGACGGCCCGCGTCTTGTGACCGTTCTTCCACTCGTCCTTGACGTCCTGGCCGATGAACATGTCGTCCAGGACCTTGCCGCCCGTCTTCAGCGACGCGCCGCCCCAGTCCCACAGCGCACCGCCGTAGTCGCCCTTGCTCCACTTGTCGGACGCGCCCTTGGAGTCCTGGACCCACTTGTCACCGAGCTGCTTGCCGTAGTCCTTCAGACCGTTCCAGGTGTCCACCGGGTGACGGACCATGCCGTAGATCCCGGTGATGTCGCCCCACACGCCGTCCTGGAAAACACCCTGACCGACCTGCTTGACCTGGTCACCGGCACACCCGAAGAACGCCCCGACACCCGAGAAGCAGCCGTCGTCGCCACCGTCATCGCCGCCGTCGTCGTCGCCGCCGTCGTCCTTGGCAGGAGCGGCCTGGGTCTTGCCCCCATCGGACTCGCCACTGGCGCCACCCGCACCGGAACCGCCGCTGCCACCCGAGGCACCCGAACCGCCCGAACCGCCCGAGTCCCCGGACCCGCCCGACCCGTGAGCACCACCCTGACCCGACGAACCGCCGGAGGAACCGCCGGCACCACCGTCGGCACCCGCCGAGGATCCACCGGAGCCGCCGCTCGCGCCGCCACTCTTGCCGCCCGTGCCGCCCGTTGCGTCACCGGAGCCGCCGGAACCGGAACCACCGTTCGCGCCGCCGGAACCGTGGTCCCCGCCGTTGCCGCCGTTGGCACCACCGTTCTTGCCGCCGTCGGCACCACCGTTCTTGCCGCCGTCCGCACCGCCGCTCTTACCGCCGTCCGCACCGCCGCTCTTACCGCCGTCGGCGCCGCCGCTCTTGCCTCCGCCGTTCGACCCGCCGCTCTCGCCACCGGCGCTGTTGCCGCCGCCGTTCGCGCCACCGCTCTTGCCGCCGGCGCCTCCGTCGGTGCCCTTCGCACCCCCGTTGTCACCGCCCGCCTCGACCTGCGAACCGTCATCCCCACCCGACGGCGCAGGACACGACGTACCCGTGACCTTGCACACCGCCGACTGGATACCGCTGTAGACCTGCGTCCCCAGACCACTCACCAGCAACGCGACGATGATCGCCACGACCACCGCGATCAACCCGGCATACTCCACCGCCGTCTGACCCTCGTCACCCCGACGCCACCGGATCATCCGAGCCAGCGAGAACGGCCGACGCTCCGCCCGCTCCCCACTCTCCAGCCGGAACCACGCACGGCTCTCCGACCGCGTCAAAAAGACCAGAATCAAAATCGGCAGGAACAACTGCGAGAAACCACGCGTCGACCCGTCCGCAAGATTGCCCGCAGCCCCCAACAGCAACCAGACCTGAACGGCCACCAACGCCGCCCACACCCGCACACTGCCAGTCCACGCCCGACGCGCCAGCACCCAGCCGACCGCACCCGGCGCCGCCGCATACACCACCTGAGCAATCAACCGGCCGTCCACAGCGTCCACAGACGCCGCCGTCCACAACAGCCCGACCCCGCCCAACACCGTGAACGCGAACAGCACGTGCAACAGCACCAACGCCGACGCCAACGGCTTGGGCAGCTCACGCCGAGTGCTGGAAGGTGGCCACCCACCCCCGTACGCCGGAACTCCCCCGTACGACGACATGACGACCCCCACCTCGCGAACAACAGCGAACCACCGTGAAGGGCGAGGCTATAAGCACATGATCAGAAACGCATGGGCCCAGGGTCCCAACTCCGGGCCCAAGCCCGCGCCTGCTGCCACTCGCAGCCGGCCAGCTCCTCTTCGAGCGTCGGACTCGGCCACCGAGCCGTACCGGCCGCGGACAGCTCCCACCAAAGCGCAGGAGGCGCGAGGGGGACAGACCCTGGCGGCCAACCGTAGGTCACGTACGGGGCTGCAGCGATCACCGCAGCCAGCTCCTCGAGGATTCCGGTCGACCGGTCGCCGGTCACCACGGGATACGTCGCGGAGACCGGCCGCGCCACCAACGGACCGTGTCCCCGGCTTCGGCCGGGACAGTGAAGTCCATGAAAAGGGCGTCCAGTTCGGTCACCGCATCCGCGAGCCCTCTCACGTGCTCCGCCGCGACCTCATCCACCCCCATCAGCCACGACAGCGCATCGCGAGCATCGAGGTCACGTTCGAACAGGTCCTCGCGGTACCGGGCGGACGGGGCCCAGTCCGCCTTCAGTCGACGAACCAGCCTCTCCCAGACCCGCAGGTAGTAGTGGATCTGGCCCTCGACGCTGCCTGTCGTGCCCGTTGGAAAATCTGAGAGGAACACGTCGGAGACGGGCGTGGCGATCACTTCGCGGTCGAGGATTTCCGGAAGGACCTCGACTCTCGCACCGGGCAGGTCCTGGACCGGATCCTCTGTCACTTCGACCCGATATGCGGTCTCTTCGCCGCTGTCCATCGCTTCCAAACGGCATCGGACGGAACGACCGTCCGGTACCGCAATCCAATAATCACTGGGCAGTTGGAGTTCCGACGGATGGAGGACCGAGCTTCCCGTGCGGGCAGCGACACCGAGAGCCAGCCCGGATTCGGTGAGGGAGCCCGCCGCCTCGTCGTCGATGTAGATGTCGAGTTCAAGCGACAGATCCCCGGATGGGAGCAGGCGATAGGTGCAGAGCACGGGGGAATCCCAGTTCCGCCCCTCCTGGTCCCCGTCGGCGTCGACGAAGTCGACCGCCGCGCCCGGCAGGCCCAGCAGGTCCGCGAGGGCGTGCTGAAGACCCGACGGATCGAGCCTCGCAACGGTGAACAGATTGCCGATCAACCCTCGCTCCACGTCAGCCGGCGTGCCGGTCTTCGCGGGTCCAGACGTGCTCCGTCACGGATGACGGTGCCTTGGTGTTCTCCTGCTTCCACCGACGCAGATCCTCACCGTTTCCGATCTTGATTCCGAACGCCCACGTCGGATCGAAGAAGATCCAGTAGCGCGACTCCAGCTCAATGCCGAGGCATTTGACCACTCCCTCGACGAGGGACGACCCGGCATCCGAGAAGTACCGGATGCCGGTGCATCGAAGCCCGTCCCAGCCGTCCCCGAAGATCTGTTCGCCACAGGACGACACGATGACCTCGTCCTCCGCGTCGTCAAACAGATCGATGCCGTCCAGGCGGATGGAGTCCTCATGGCTCACGGCCAACTGGTCGTACTGCCCCACCGAGGCAAGCTTCAGAACTCCCTCGTCGAGAAGCAGGTAGACGACGATCGGCTGCGGTCTGAACTGCGGGATCGCGTCGTCCCGGTCGACCCAGCCCGGAACGACGACGTCGGTCACCTGCCGCTGACGGAGCACGCCTTCGACAAGGTGCCACGGTGTCACCGGCGCTCCAACACCCGTGTCCATCGGCCTCCTCCTGCGCGGTTCAGAGCACGGCACAGCACCGAGGCCGACCCGCATCCTGGTGCGTGGCCGGCCTCGTGGCGTTGTTCGGTTTCTTCCCGGCCTGTCAGCCGCCGGAGCGCGGGAAGGTGATCTCGACGCGGCGGTTCTTCTTGCGCCCCGCATCCGTGGAGTTGTCGGCGATCGGGTACTGCTCGCCGTAGCCGCGGACCTCGTAGGTGATGCCCGAGTCCGACAGCTCGTCGTCCAGGACGTTCTGGACGGCGTCGGCGCGCTGCTTGGACAGGACGTCGCCGTGGGCGGACGAGCCGAGGTTGTCCGTGAAGCCGAAGACACGGACCTTCTTCGGGTCCTGCTTCTTGATCTCCTCGGCGATGGCCGCGATACGGGACTTCGCCGCGCCGCTCAGCTTCGCGCTGTCCTTGCCGAAGAGGACCTCAGCCTGGAGCGCGAACTTCACGACCTGGTTGGTGTCCTCACGACGCTCCTCGCCGCCCTGGTCCTCGATGACGGACTTGATGTCCAGGACCTTGGGCGCGGCGAGCGTCGCACCCTCGGGGAGCTTCAGGTCCGGGTCCTTCGCGTCGACCTTGACCGGCGCGCTGGCGGACGGCTGGGTACCGGGCGGCGCGCTCGGGCTGTCGTCCGCCTGGGCGAGGGTCGCCCCGACGACGTTGGCGGCCACCAGCAGGGAAACGGAGACGACGGTCGCCGCGAGGCGTGGAGCCGTCGTGCGTGTACGGGTGTGGGTCATGGTCGGCCTCACCCGGAGATCTTGATGGTGCCGGTCGCGAAGGTGGGAAGCTGGAAGGTCACTTCCTTGGTGCTCGCGGGAGGCGCAGGGAACTGCATGAACACAGGTACCGATTCACCGGCCTTGACCGCCGGGAACGAACTGGTGGTCAGAGGACGCCCCTCTGTGTCCCGCAGTACGTAGTAGCGCTTCTTGCCGGCGGAGTCGACCAGCGTGGCACCGCCGAGAGAAACACCGTGCTTCATGATCTCTTCCTCGTCACCGCTCAGAGCCGAGGACACGTTCTTGATGTCGCCGCTGTCGTTCTTCAGCTGTCCGCTGACGGTGAGGAAGCCGCCGGAATCCCGCTCGGCCGAGTTGATGGTCAGAAGGAAGCCGTCCTGGCCCTTGAGTTCCGCAAGAACCTGGTCCGGATTCTTTGTCTGAGCATTCGGGTGAGAGCCACCCTTGGAGGCGGATGATTTGGGACTGTCGTGATTGTCGCTGCCGCCGCAGCCGGCCACACCGAGGGCCAGGCCGGCCGCAACGGTCACTGCGACCATCCCCCTGCGGGCCTTCGTAGTGAACCGAATGCTCATGACTACCGTTTCCTTTGTTCGTCGTTCGCTTGTCAGTCGGCCAGATGGACGTCGAAGAGGTCCTCGGGACCGGGCAGGTCCGTCAGGTGCTCCGGGTCAAGATGCCAGCTCTTGCCCTTGCACTCGAGCTCGGGAAGCGTCTTCGGCTTTCCCTTGTCGGAACCCGGGTCCCCGGGGTCGCCCGGAGTGGACGGCGGGTCCGTGGGCTCGGCGCTGGGAGTGCCCCCGTCGTCGGGCGGGGTCGATTCGAACTGGCAGCGCGGCACGATCACGGCAGTCGCCCTTGCGTTGGCGTACTTCCGTTCCGTTCCCGGCACGATGCTGTCGCCCACGGGCTTGTCGGTCTTGATCTCGACCTCGTACCCCATCGGGAACCACACGGGGTTGCAGCCGTTGGGGACCACGTGAGCATCGTTCCTGTCGGCGAACTGCTGGGCCCGCCAGCAGGAGGGGTCGAGCCCCTGCACCCTGCCGTCGAAGATCTCCTGCCAGAGACTCGGATCGAGCACGTTCTTGAGCCACATGCCCGCGAGCTGATCCCGCTTGTCCTGAGCCGCCGCGAGAGCGGCGGCGTCGGCCGCGGTCTGCGCACCGTTCCGTGTCGCCGCGGCCTGGCCGACCGCAAGGAAGGCGAACGCGAGGAAGAGCAGGCCCGCCACCACCGTGATGTAGATGGGGAAGGCCTGCCCTGCGTCGCCGTACTTGCGGAGCTGCATCCGCTCTACTTGGTGACCGCGGTAATCTTGTTCTTGATGGCGTCGAAGATCGACTTGCCGATGTCCGTGCCGGTGATCGCCAGGACGATCGCCACGACCACCGCGATGATGCCCAGGTACTCGACCGCGGTCTGACCCTTGTCGCCGCGACGCTGCAGGGCCTCGACAGTCGTGTTCTTCCAGCCGTTCACGCGGACCTTGGCGGCAACAGCGGTCTTCAGCATGACGTCGCTCATGGTGTTCCCCTCCGGGTTCGGCCGGCCTCTGACCGGCCGACGTGTGAGTCTCGTTGTCGATCGCGCTTCCGGCTTCCTCCTTGCCGGTCTCGCTGTCGACATGAGAAACGTACGCCGTGAGAGGGGTCCCACCAGAGGGTCCCAGGGCCCAACCCCGGGCCCAAAGCGCGCTTTGGGCCCTGCCTCGTGCCGCGTGGGCCCGCGAGTCCGGCCGCCGGCCGGGGCCGCACGGACCGCCGCTCCCCCGTTCGAACATCTCCGGTCAGCCTCTCCCCGTCGCCTGGCCCGGCGCCGTGCCGAGCCACTTCGCTGCCGCTTCGCTGCGGCTGGTGCTGTGCAGTTTGGAGAAGATCCGGTTGATGTGGTTCTTGACGGTCTTCTCGCTGATGAAGCAAGTGGCGGCGATCTGCTGGTTGTTCATGCCCGATGCGATCAGGTCCATGATCTCCGCCTCCCTCGAACTCAGCCCGAAGCCCTCCCTGTTGACCGCGACCGAGTTCGGCCGCAACCACCCAGACGAAGACTGTGCCACATCCGGTTGCATTTGCGAAACCCCTTCCGGGTGAACATGCCGTTCGGAAGGGTGTTGTGCCACGTAGGGGGCGTTTTGCGATCGCGTTGCGGAGGGAGTCGCAGGGGTTGCCGTCGGAACGTTTCCGTACGCATAGGTGTTCGGGTCGCCCAGAGGGGACGCGGTGGCCCCGCCCAGCCCGTCGGGCAGCGGAGGCTGGGGCGTGCCAACGCCCGGGTCCTGTCGTACGTGCGCCAGCAGGGCTCCGGCGGCCGTGTGCGTGAAGTGGGGACGGCCCTCCTTGATGTCCCGGACCGCGGCCACCAGCTGATCCGCCGTGAACTCGCCGTGGACCAGGTATCCGCCGGCACCCAGCCGGAGCGCCTCCCGCACGATCTCGCTCTCCCGGCTGTACGTCAGCATCATGACCGGCGCGATACGGACCAGGTAGGGCAGCGCCGAGATGCCGTCGACACCCGGCATGCGCACATCGAGCAGGACCACGTCGGGATGGTGCCGCTGGGCCGCCTCGTAGGCCTGGCGGCCGTCCGCCGCTTCCGCCACCACCTCGATGTCCTCGCGGCCGGAGAGCAGGACCGTGAGTCCGGCACGTACGACCGGGTTGTCGTCGGCCACGACGACCCTCAGAGCGGTGGGGGCCTCAGGCGCGGGTGGGGGCGGAAAGCTCCCCGGGTCGGCGGAAGCGGGCTGCGCGGCGAAGCCGTGGGACGGAGTGTGTTCGGATCGGGCGGCCGTGTGCGCCGACGTGTGCTGGGAGACATGGGTGGGCGGATGGGGGTGCCCGCCGCTGTGGGGTATTCGGTCCGGCATCGTGCGGCCTCCTCTCGGGGGGTGGGGGGTGGGGGTCAAAGTCGTGCCTTTGGTGCGGCTTCGGCGGGGCGGCCCGTGAGCGCCGCGAGCGGCAGGTCGACGCGGACCTCGGTGCCCTTGGCGGCGCGGCCCCTCCCGATGCGGATGCGGGCCCCGACGGACGCCGCCCGTTCGACCATGCCCACCAGTCCGAAGTGACCGGCGCGCCGGAGCTCGTCGAGCGTCGTTCCCGGGGGCAGGCCCCGGCCGTCGTCGTAGACGCTGATGCGCAGCTGGTCGCCGAGCACTCCGGCGGACACGTCGACGTAGGTGGGCCCGGCGTGGCGGTGGGCGTTCTCCATGGCCTCGGAGGCGATCGTCAGCAACTGCCGGGCCACGGCCTGCGGAATGGCGGGCAGGTCCGCGTCGCCATGCGGCCGGTAGCTGGTGTGCAGGCCGGAGCGGCGCCCGAAGTCCGCTGTGCGGGAACGGAGTTCGCCCAGCATGTCGACGCCGCCGTCCAGTCCCGACTCCCGGCGCAGATCGGAGAGGAGTTCGCGGGACTCGGACGCCGCGCGCCGGGCGGAGCGGGCGACGAGCTCGGCCTGGTGCTTGACCGTGAGCGGATCCATGCGGTCGGCGGTGCCGACCAGGCCGTCGGCGGCGAGGGCGAGGCCGTGCAGGGTCTTGGCGACGGAGTCGTGCATCTCGCGGGCGAGGCGGGACCGCTCGTCGTCCACCGCCTCGGCGACCGCGAGCCGGGCCTGGACGGTGGTCAGCGCCTCCGTCGCCGCGCCGAAGCGCAGCATTAGTTTGCGCAGGCTGACGCCGACGGCTCCGATGACAATGCAGAGGCCGGGGAAAATGGTGGAGTTGGCGAAGGTCGCCTCCGCCGCCGAGCTGCCGTACACGGCCATGAGGATCAGGGACTGCAGGCACGCGAAGAAGGCCGCGCCGCGCCAGCCGTACACCAGTCCGGCCAGCAGGGGCGTGCAGACACTGACGTAGGCCAGTGTGCTGTCCGGACCCGCCGCGATAAGCAGCAGCGAGCCGAAGAGGGTGTCCAGGGCCAGCAGCGACGGATGCCGCAGGAGCAGCGGGCCGAACCGCTCCCAGTCCCGGAAGAGGGCGTACGACCCCATGAAGGTGACCAGGACCGCTGCACCCACCAGCTCGGTGGCCAGGCCCGGAGCGGCGTTCATGAGCGCGATCGGCGAAGCGAGCGCGATCATCGCCAGACGGAAGCCGAAGACCTGCCGGCACATCGCCTGGAGTGCACTGACCTGGATGTTGATCGCGGGCCCCGCGGGCCCCGCAGTGACACCGGTGTGCCCCGGATGCCGGCCACCCGCGTGCGGGGGCAGGAGTGTGCCGGCGGGCGGAGTGGTGATCTCCGCCGGCCGGCGCACCGTTGCTGCCCTCGCCCACAGCAACCGGGGCGGGCGTATCTTCACGGGCGCCTCACCTGCCCGCGATGGAGCCGAAGTCGGTGCCGGAGCCCAGGATGAGGCCCGCGCCCAGGAGGATCATGGTCGCCGGGACCATGAAGGTAGTGATCATCATCGTGGCCTTGGGCACTGCGCGAGCGGCCTTGCGGCGGGCGTTCTGGGCGTCGGTGCGGCGCATGTCCTTGGCGATGGACACAAGGGTGTCCACGATGGGGGCACCCAGCTCCTCACCCTGCTGCAGCGCCGTGACGAACATGGCGACCTGCTCCGAGTCGTTGCGCTTGCGCAGCTCCGCGAAGGCCTGACGGCGGCCCATGCCCATGTCCATCTGGCGCAGGGTGATCCGGAGCTCGTCGGACCAGGGACCCTCGTAGTGGCTGGCCACCCGGTCCAGGGCCTGGCGGAAGCCGAGACCGGCGCTGACGACGACGGCGAGGACGTCGAGGAAGTCGGGCAGTGTGCGCTCGATCTGGTCCTTGCGGATGCGGACGGCCGACCAGATGCCGACCTCCGTCCAGAAGGCGCCGAACGCGAACAGGATCAGGGCGACGAAGACGCTGCCCTTGGACAGCATGACCAGACCGCCGAGACCGCCGAGGACGCCGTAGACGGCGCGCCGGGCGGCGTAGCGGTCGATGGTGAGACCGCCGGGGTTGCCCGCGAGGTCGATCTTGCGGCGCACCTTGTTGACCCGCTTGGGGCCCATCAGGTTGAGCACGCGCGGTGCGTACGGCATGCCGAGCCGGTCGACGAGCGAGTCCACGGCGCCGGTGCGGGTCGAGCCGACCTCGAGTGCCACGGCCAGGTCGCTGGGCAGCTTGGCGTCGGCGCGGTACATGCGGATGCCGTGGAAGGCACCCCAGATGCTGAGGCCCATCACGAGGGCGAGTATCAGTCCCATCGCGGCCCCCTAGACGTCGATCCGCGACATGCGGCGGATGAGGACGAAGCCGATCGCGTACAGCGCGAAGGCGACGATCACGCAGATCTGGCCCGTCGGCGATCCGGTCATGCGGTCCAGGGCCCCGTCCTTGACGCCGTTCATGAGGAACAGGGCGCCCACGCCCATGACCGGGACGGCGTACGAGGTCATGCCGACCTGCGACAGCTGGGTGCGGACCTCGCGCCGGGTCTCCTTGCGCTCCTCCAGGGTGTCCGTGAGGTTGCGCAGGGCGCCGACGACCGTACCGCCGGCCTTGTTGGAGAGGACGAGCGTCGTCACCAGGACGACGAGCTCGCGGGACGGCAGACGCTCGGCCAGTTCGCCGAGGGCGTCCTCGATGGAGTGGCCGACGGCGAGCTGGTTGGAGACCTTGCCCAGCTCCTCGCCCGCGGGGGCTTCGAGCTCGTCGGCGGCCATGCTGAGCGCGGTGCGCAGCGCCAGACCGGCCTGGGTGGCGTTGGCGAGGATGCGCGCCAGTTCGGGCAGCTGGTTGATGAACTTGTCGATGCGGCGCTGCCGCTGCCAGTTGAGGAACTGCATCGCCACGTAGATGCCGAGCAGCCCGCTCAGCGGACCGAAGAACGGCGCCAGGGCGGCCTGGCCGATGAGCCACAGGCCCGCCACGGTGGCGACCATGTAGACGAAGAACTCGCCCGGCGTCAGCTCGAGGCCGGTGGCAGCCAGCTTCCGTTCCAGCTTCTTGCCGAACCTGGTGCGGCGGACACGGCGGTCGATCCCACGGAACGGGCGGGGGCGGCCCAGCGAGATCTGGCCCGTCGTCGACAGGCGGTCGACGAGTGCGTCGCGCTGGGCCCTGCCCGACGCGTACGCGTGTATGCCCATGACGACGAGGACGCACGCCAGCAGCGTGACGCCCATCGTCAGGGGAACGAGGTTGTCCATGGGGGGATACCTACCTGGCTTCTCGGGTGGCGAGCTGGTCGACGGAGGTGGCGACGCCGTAGGCCTGCGGAATGGGCTGGCTGGCCATGTAGAGGCGTTCCGCCGTGCGACGCGGGAGCGGGAAGTATTCGAAGGCACCGTGGATACGGCCGTCGGCGCCCATCGGCTGCGCATGGAAGCGCGCGACGGTGGCGATCCGGTAGGGGTCGCCGCCGTGGCTGTCGAGGACCGCGATCTCGGTGATCTTGCGGGTGCCGTCGGCGTGCCGGGTGAGCTGCACGATCACGTCGACGGCGCTGTTGATCTGGTCGTGCAGCGCCTCGAAGGGGATTTCCACCTCGGACATGGAGGCGAGCGTCTGCAGACGCATCAGCGCGTCCTCGGCGTTGTTCGCGTGGACGGTGGCCAGCGAACCGTCGTGACCGGTGGACATCGCCTGGAGCATGTCGAGGGACTCACCGCCACGCACCTCACCGACGACGATGCGGTCGGGGCGCATACGCAGCGAGTTGCGCACCAGGTCGCGGATGGTGATCTGACCGCGGCCCTCGACGTTCGGGGGCCGGGACTCCAGACGGATGACGTGGCTCTGCTGGAGCTGGAGCTCGGCGGAGTCCTCGATGGTGATGATGCGCTCGCCGTCGGGGATGAGGCCGGAGAGCGCGTTGAGGAGGGTCGTCTTTCCGGTGCCGGTCGCACCCGACACGATGATGTTGAACTTCCCCTGGACCAGACCCGAGAGGAGCAGCAGCATCTGCTCGTCCAGCGAGCCGAAGGCGATCATCTCCTGGAGGGTGAAGGAGCGCGGGAAGCGGCGGATGGTCAGCGTCGCGCCGGTGAGCGCCAGCGGCGGGATGATCACGTTGACGCGCTCGCCGGAGGGGAGGCGTGCGTCGACCATGGGATTCGACTCGTCCACACGCCTGTTGACGGTGGAGACGATGCGCTCGATGGTCTGCATGAGCTGGTCGTGGGACGCGAAGCGCATCGGCAGCTTCTCGACCCGGCCCGCACGCTCGACGAAGATCGTGTCGGGTCCGTTGACCATGATCTCGGTGATGGAGGCGTCCTCGAGGAGCGGCTCCAGGATGCCGAGCCCCAGCGCCTCGTCGACGACGCGGCGGATCAGCTGCGAGCGCTCGACGGTGGACAGCACCGGGCCCTCGCGGCTGATGATGTGTCCGAGCACGCGCTCCAGACGGGCCCTGCGCTCGGTGGCAGCGAGCGAGGACATCTCCGCCAGGTCGATCTCCTCCAGGAGCTTGGCCCGGTACGTGGCGACCATGTGGCCGTCCTCGCCCCGTGTCCCACTCTCCTCGGGGGAGTTGATGCGTGCCCGCAGGCTCATGAATGCGTACTCCTCGGTAGTTGCGTCTGCCCGGGCCGGGTCAGTCGTCGTAGGGCATGGTGGCCTTCTTCTCCGCCGGGTCGAAGTCCCAGCCCGGGACGAGCGAAGGAATCTTCACGGTGGCGGTGACGGTCACCTCCTTGCCGAAATCGGCCCTCTCGAAGCTGGTCCCGTCGGCGACCCAGCCACTCACGGCGTCCTTGCCGTCCTGCCTCCAGGCGAGGTTGCCGAGCGAGGCGCTCCGGGCAGCGGTCCGCGCCGCCGTGCCGGCCTGCTGGGACGTGTAGGCGATGAGACCGAGCTGCAGGGCCGCCATCGCCACCAGGATCAGCAAGGGAATGAATCCCAGGTACTCCAGCGCGACCTGGCCGCGGTCCCGGGTGCGCTTCTCGGGTGTGGGCCTCATGGTGTGCTCTCCCCCGGACGTCGTCACCTGGTCTCCTCCTCGAGCGCGCCGGCGTCGCCCTCCGCCCGGAAGGGGAAGGCGATGGAACCCGGGAAGAGCACGGGCACGTCGAGCCGCACGTTCGCGGTGACGTATCCCCGGGCCGGGTCGGTGTGGCACTCGACATGGGCGCCGCCCAGCCATGCGTCCGGCAGCTTGTCCCTGCCGGCCTGCTCGCACTCGGTCTCGCGGTTCCAGTTGGGCGCCGCAGCGGCCGTGTGCACCGCCTCGTCCGCCGCGTTCCCCGCCAGCATGTACGTGTATCCGGCGAGCACGAACTGCCAGACCAGCACCAGCGTCAGGATGATCAGCGGCGTCATGCCCAGAAACTCGATGGTGACCTGGCCGCGGTCCCCCTGCCGGATTCCGCCCCGGCGGCCGGTCATGACGACCGCGGTCGTACGTGGTCGTATCCCCCGGACCCGCATGTCAGCCCTCTCCCTCCTTGGCAGTTCCCCCGCGACGGCGGCGGATTCCGACGGAACCGCGGTCGCCCCGGAACTTCCCTGCCTTGTCGGCGCCTTCGGGAACCCGGATCAGGCCGAGTTCGCCGGCGAGGCCCCACAGGGCCTGCTTCACAACGCTCTTGCTGTCGAGGTCCTGGATCCGGCCCGCGTCGACCGCTCCCTGCAACTCCTTGAAGTTGGCGGGGACGGCGATGCCGGCGACCTGGGTGCCGGTGGTCTTCTGAACGACCGCCGGCTGGATCTCGGTGTTGCGGGTGTAGCGGTTGATGAGGGTGACGGTCTCCTCCGCCTTGCGGATCTGGAGCCGGTCCCACAAGCGCACCATACGCTTGGCGGCTCGGACGGCCACCACGTCCGGGGTGGTGACGAGCAGCGCGGTGTCGGCCATCTCGATGGCGGCGGCGTTGGCGCTGGTCATCTGCACCCCGGAGTCGACGACGACGACGTCGTAGCGTGAGCGCAGGGCGCTGATGATCTGGCGCGTCGCCCGGTCGCTCACCTCCTCGCCGCGCTCGCCGTGGCCGGGCGCCAGCAGCAGGGCCATGCCCGTGTCGTGGTTGTACACGGCGTCGGCCAGAACCCGCGGCGAGATGTCGGTGATCCCCGCGAGGTCGACGATGGACCGGCGGAACTGCACGTCGAGGTAGGAGGCGACGTCTCCGGCCTGGAGATCCATGTCGACGAGCGCCGCGGTGCTGCCCGAGGCCTGCGCGGCGAGAGCGAGCTGAATGGCCGTCAGCGTGGTACCCACGCCGCCCTTCGCCCCGGTCACCGTCACGACCGTGCCGCCCGGCCCGGTGAAGACGTCACCGCTGTGGCCCAGGTGACGGCGCACGCCCACGGACCACTGGGCGGCCGCCTGCACACGGCTGACGAGCTCCTCGTAGCTGAGCGGCAGGGCCACCAGGCCTCGGGCCCCGGAGTCCATGGCGGCGGCGAACAGTCCGGGGCTCGCGTCCGCGGTGATGAGGATGACGGCGACCGCGGGAAAGCGGAGCGCCACCTCACGGATCAGTTCCAGAGCCGGAACCGGGCCGATCCGCTCGTGCACCAGCACCACTTCGGGCAGCTCGTCGAGCGACTCACCGGCCAGTCGGGCGAGCATGTCGATGAGCTGTGTCGAGTCGACGACCGGTGCGGCCGGCTCTGCGTCGGGGAGCTGACTGAGGAGGGTGGTGATGGATCTGGCCGCGTCGGCGTCACCGACCGCCGGAAGGATCCTCGTGGTCATGCAGACCTCACTTGTCCTGGGTGAGCTCGTAGGTCCGCTCGCTCGGACGGATGGTGGTGTCACTGCCGGGCGCGACGAGAGCGAGACGGACGTGCTCCGCGAACGACTCCGCGTACGCGATGCGCTGGGCGTTGAGCGTGTTGAGCGCGAAGGTGATCGGCACGGCCTCGGTGGGCTGGCCGCCGCGGTCGCCCTCCTTCGGCTGCAGGGGCGTGAGCCTGCCGACGTCGAGGACCCTGGCGTTCGAGACGATGATCTTCGACTTGGCCGGGACGCCCTGCCGGTCGCCGGCGAACGTGGCGAAGACATTGACGGTCGAGCCGGGGGTGATCTTGCCGGCGACACCGGTCTCGGCGTCGATCATGATCGCGATCTCCTGCTCGCCCGGCTGCAGGGCCGGCCGCTTCACGATCATGTCGTTCTGCAGCAGGGAGCCGCTGCGCAGCTGGGTGACCGCGATCTTGCCGTTGATCTCGGAGATGTCGGTCACGGCGTTGCGCGACAGCCAGCGCTTGGGCATCGACACCTTCTCGAACTGGCTCGTACGCAAGACCGTGTAGGGCGCGACGTCGGACTTCAGCTGATACGCCGTGACCTCCGGGCCGACCTTGGACTTCGCATCGCTGATCACCGACAGAACACCGGCGAAGGCGCCGAAGGCGCACAGGACGGACAGGAGCAGGAGTATGACGCCGCGGCGCTGGCGGGAATTCATGAGCCGTACAACCTCATTGTGGGGACGGGGTCTGGGCGGACTGTGGGACGGGCGAGCCGGCGCGCATCACTGGCGCGCGCGGGCCTCTTGGTTCAGGACACCGCCGGCGGGGTTTTGGTTCTCGTAAACCGGCGGGGTGGCAGAGCAGAACACACAGCGGTCACCGATGAGTTCGAGTCCGCACCAGTGACAGTGGTCCCGGCGCACCGAGGTGACGAGCTGGTACAGGACGGAGAGGTCCGGCAGATAGGTCGCGAACTCCACCAGCTTGCCGGTGCCCCACCACCGCTCCGACTCGGCGGGGAGCTGGGCCTCGCGCAGCCCCTGGACCTGCCAGGCGTTCGCCAGGGTCCCGCTCACCCAGTCGGTCTGGAGCTGCCCCTTGGCGACGAGGAGCCAGGTGCCGAACTCCGGTCCGGACAGCTTCGCCTCCGGACCGATCCTCACCAGTTGCGGGGCGGGGTTGGCGATCACGCCGAACTGACTGCCGGGCACCCAGGACTTGGCGTGGGACTTGAGGCTGACCGGAACGCGGTCGAGCTTGGCCACGGAGTTGAGGACCGCGCCCGCGTGGATGTAGTGGGTGAGCAGCCGTCCTGCGGACGCCACGACACCGGCCGAGAGGTCGGTGACCGACAGCTGGCGCAGCTGGCGCACCAGCACGGCCACCCCGAGTGGCGGAAGGTCCGACTTGAGCAGGGCGATACGGTCGCTCTCCATGATCGAACGCATGGTGTGCAGCCGCCGCTCCATCGCCGGCGGGGTCGCGGAGGAGTAGACGACGATCACATGACCGTGCTGCTCCAGCAGGACCTGCATGTCCACCAGGGCCTGCTCGAGCGGCTGTTCGTCCGGGGCCCTCAGTGGAACGGCAGGCGGCGTCTGCTGATCATTTGGCGGCAACACCATGTCAGCGCTGCTGACAGCAATTGCGGTCGGCACGTCGAGTTCCCCGTTCACTCCGGCTGCAGCGACACGCAGCCGCTGACGTTCGCAGCCCTGCACAGCTACCTCAGCACTTTATCCACGCCCTATGGCCCGGAGAACACTGATTACGCAACCATGAGACGCTCAGAGATGGGCAAGTGCGTACAGATATGGACAGGACGGACGTCCACTTGAAGCCAAATGGCCAATTTGCGTTACCCAGTTGAAATTTGAACGCAGAACGATCGCAGGGTGAGTGACTACAGAATTTTCACAAGCGGCGCCCTCGACCGCCGCAGAGAACCCGAAAGGTGACGGGAGTCACTCGGAGCGCAGGTCGCGGAACTGTCGAATGCCGTGCCGCACCGGCGGGATGCCGGTGCGAGCGGGCGTCGTCGCGGCCCCTCGAAAGCCCTCTCAGCCATTCGACAACGTACTGATGGCCAGCCAGACGAAGAGCCCCAGAAAGAACGTGACGGCGAGGAAGGCGATGGCGGGGACGATCACCGGCGCCAAGTCGTCCCGGCCCGCGATGGTCGCGGTTCCCTCGGGGTCCGCCGGATCGAAGTGCACCACGGTCCGGTAGCCGACCTGCGTGTACGCGGCCGCGGCGTCCTCCACGTACTCGATACGGCGACCGTCAGGGGCCTGGAAGGCGAACACGTGGTAGCGGTGCGAACTGACGGTGTCGACCCGGGACTCCACATTGCGGACCGATACGCACTCGGCTTCTGCCGTCGCTCCACCGAACAGGACACGGCGGATGCGCAGCAGCCGCCGCAGCAGATGGACGAAGAGGGGCACAAGCATGACCAGGGGCAGGCACACGAGCAACCCCGTAGCCAGCCCTTCCGCTCCACTCATCCATGACTCCCGGCGATCTGAGGTTTTCTTGATGATCTTTGGGTCCCGGGTGGGTCCGTGGACCCAGGACTTCGGGATATACCCACGCTAGCGTCTCCGCCGAGAATCTGGCACGGAGAGGTAGCGAAAGCACGACATGAGCCGCACATCGAGCAACTGGCGAGGAATACCCGGGAAACAGCCGTACAGCGTATCCTCCCGCGAAGGCTCGAGGGCGTTCTTCTCGCTCATGCTCGCCTGGGCCGCAGGCATCGTGGTCTTCTACGCCGCCGGGGCCGCACTGGGACTCATCCCGGAAAGCGCGGCCACACCGGAACGCCTGTCCCACTTCGCCTGGCGGCTCGCACTCATCTATCTGCCCAACGCCGTCTGCGCGTTTCTCGCCGTTCTGACATCGGCACGCGTCCACCGGGAGCCTCATCGCGAGTCCCGCGTCCTTCACGTCGTCGCCGGCTGCGGTGTTCCCGTACTGGCAATGATGCGGACCATTCTTTCCGAATGGGACATTCTGCAGCTCGAGGGCATCTGCATGATGGCCGCCTGTGTCGCCCTGGGCGGCCTGTGCGGAATGCTGGTCGACCGGCTGTGGGAGGCCGGGCAGGGTCGCAGCGGACACCTCTGGGGCGACTCCGGCGCCACAGCCGCCGAGTACCTCGGTACCGTCGTGGTCGTGGTGGCCATCGTGGCCGGCATTACCGCCACCGGTCTCGGTGGAGAGCTCGCCGACCGCCTGCGCGTGGAGATATGCAGGCTCACCGGAGGGAACTGCTCGGCACACTCCGGGGCGGAATCCGGGGCGAAGCAGACCGACGAGGACTTCGAACCCGCCCTGTGCAACACCAGGAACGTATCGGGAACAGCGGGCCACGAAGTCAAACTGCTCTGGTTCAAGCTGGGCAATGAATATGCGTTCCAGAAGTCCGACTTCGTCAAGCAGGTCAAGGACGGGAACGGCAATCCGAAGAGTGTCCACAAGTACCGCATCACCTTCTCGCAGGCCGGAAAGCTGAGCGGTGCCTGGTCGCCCAAGTTCGGCCTGAAAGCAGGAGAGTTGGACGATTCCCCTGCCGAGGTGGAGCTCGAGGGCGGCATCAAGCTGACCAACGGCGACACCTTCGAATTCGACAACGAGAAGGCTCGGGACGACTTCCTCGAGAAGCTGGACCAGCGGGCCAGCGCCAAGGCGCAGATGCAGTACGGACGCGACTTCGCGTCGATTCAGGGCGCCAAGCGGTACATGGATCTCGACAAGGAGATCAACAAGACCGTAGACGGGAAGAAGATCTCGTACGGAACCGTGGCCCTCGAGGGGACCGCGAATGCGAGCTTCGCCCTGAACGACAAGGAGAACGCGGCGATCGCCGCCAAGCTGGGTGGCAAGGTCAAGGCCGCTCCCGGGGTGACCATCACCAGGGACTCCATCAACGGCCTCGAGGGGAGCACCTACACCTTCGAGCTGGAGGGTGGACTGAACCTCGAGGGGAAGAAGAACGGTGCCGCCACCAAGCCCGAGGGAAGCGGCAAGCGGACGGCGACCGTCACCGTGAACCGGGACGTGCACAGCCCGCACAAGCTGAAGTCGATCATCATCACGCACACCTCCCAGTTCAAGGGAAGCGTGAAGAACAGCGTCGAGGGCAGCAAGGAGGGCACGACCGAGGACGAGAACGGAAAGAAGACGAAGGGCAAGATCGGCGGTAGCTCCACCAAGGACAGGACCTACACCAAGACCATCACCAACTCGCTCAAGTTCGACGACGCCGAACCAGGTGTGGACAGCGACCGCAAGGTCGCCGAGGACTGGCTCAAGAACAACAAGACGGCAGCCTTCACCAGCCTGTTCTCGGACGACGCCCCGACCGAAGCCCCGAAGAACGGTGGCGACTTCGACCGCCTCATGTTCGACAAGGGCCAGTCCAGCCTGACCCAGTACAAGGGCGTCGGCGACGCCGCCGAGTTCGGGTTCGAGCTCAACCTCGCGGTCGCGGACGTGGGCTACAAGGCATCCTTCTCGAAGGACGTGCAGCAGCTCGGCGAGGCAAAATTCCTCGGCGCCCCGCACGACGGCAAGCGCGGTTACGTCCCCTTCGGACTCTGCGCGAAGTGACGAGTGAGCAGGACAGAGAGCGAGAACCGGCATGACCAGCAAGACCAGCACCGGGCTGCGACAGGTCAGGAGCACCGCCGCAACGATCGCCGCGGCCACCCTCGTGGCCGTGCTGGCGAGCGGCTGCGGCAACGATGACGCGGCTTCGGCGGCACCCGCCGGTTGGGGAAGCCTGAAGAGCGAGGGCGTGACCGTCGGCTACCCCAAGGGGTGGAAGGCGCTGCCGCCCGGCCGGTCGGGCAAGGCCAAGGGCGTGGCCGCCACGCTGACCCGGAACGGGCAGGTCGTGGCCGAGCTGGAGCTCCGTCCGAAGTTCATGCAGACCTCGGACGTGGACATGGCCTCGCAGGGCGCCCGGGCGACCTACGTCCTGGGTGCGGGATCCGAGAGCGAGAAGAACATCCGGGTCAAGGGCTCCGATGCGGCCCGACGCACCGTCTACGCACCCCAGAAGTCCAACGGCGCCGAGCACATGCCTCCGGCCGGCACGGAGGTCGAGGGCACGGACGTGGTCGGGATGGCCGACGGCTCGCCGTTCCTGGTCCGTACGGTCTGGAAGCAGGGCGCCGTTCCCGCCTCCGACGTGGACCGGATCGTGAAGTCGATCCAGGTCGGCTGACCTCCCCGAACACCGTCGATCGCCCGGCTCGCGCCGGGCGATCGGCACACCCGCCCTCCGGCCCTCTCTCACGTTCTCACGCATGCCCGTGGAGGGTTCCGTGCTCGTCATCGTCCTGGTAGTCCTGGTCACCGCCGCCTTCTGCGTGGGCTGCGGCCATCTCGTTCGGCTGCTGACGCGCAGACTTCGCTCGGTGTTCGCCGGCGAGCGTGCACAGGGCCGATGCGTGCGGCGCTTCTCGTCCGAGAGTTCGGACGGCACGACCTACTGGCATCACGTCTACGGCTTCGAGGACGCACAGGGGCAGTGGGTGGAGTTCCAGGAGGACGCCATGTTCATGGCCCTGGACCAAGCCGTCACGGTGCGCTACCAACGCCGTGACCCGAAGCGGACCGCGACGGTCATCGGCCCCGGCGGTGCCTGGTCACCGCTGTTCGGGCTGTTCTTCGGCATCTTCATCACGGGAGTCTTCAGTGCGCTCGGGCTGTTGATGTCGTATCTGCTGCTGACGCAGTAACCGGCGCTTCCCGGCCTCGCCACCGCGCCCACCGCATTCTGGGCCCGTGACTGGGCCCACGGACCCACGCGCCGGCGTACGCCCCGCCCCTACGATCGCGGCCCGGCACATGGTCCGCGATACCGGACCGTGCGCGTCCAGGGACGGCCCACGGACAGGGAGAGGCGTCGCATGGCACACGGGGGCGGCACAGTGCAGGCGGGCAGACGCGGCGGTTCCCGGCGCGGCGAGCGCCGGGAAGGCCACCTCGCGGGGCGAGGGCAGGAGCGCACACGGCGCACCGACGGCGGGAACGGGCGCACCGGCCACGTCCGGCTCCGGGACGACCGTGGCGCGACCGCCACCGAGTTCCTCGGAATGGTCGTGGTGGTCGTCGCGCTCGTGCTCGGCGTCGCCGGCACCGATCTCGGCAAGACCCTGTACCAGGGCATCGCCACGCAGATCTGCAAGGTCACCGGGGGCAGCAACTGCGGTGCTCCCGGCACGAGCTCGGGCAGGCCGCTCACCGACGCCGACTTCGAACCGCCGCTGTGCCAGATCTCCTCGATCACCGACAAGGCGGGCGCCAAGGCCAAGGTGCTGTTCTGGGAGTTCGGCGAGGAGTACGGCTTCCAGGAGCAGCACTTCAAGGCGAACACCGACGTCAACCACGACGGCAAGGTGGACGACAAGGACGAGATGGTCTACGTGACCTTCACGGACGCCGCGTCCGTCGCCGCGAAGAAGGACTGGAAGCCGGGCATGAAGGTCGGCAAGTTCGGTGCCGACAAGGTCGAGCTGGGCGCGGGCGTCAAGGTGACCAACGGCGACACCTGGGTGTTCGAGAGCCCGGAGGAGGCCAAGAAGTTCCGGGACGACATCGAGAAGCTCCAGATGTACGAGGAGCGGCGCAAGATGCCGGGCGGCGCCGACGCCAGTGTCGGCGACAGCATCCTGTACCTCTTCGACACGGGCCCGCTCAAGGACGAGGAGGAGACGTACGACCGGGTCAAGAAGGGCCTGGGCGGCGACCGCCAGATCACCTACGGCAAGCTCGGCCTGGAGGCCTCCGCGGCCGGCGGCATGAAGCTGTCGGCGGGCGACGAGAAGAAGCTGAGCGCGTCCCTCGGGGGCAACTTCAAGTTCGCCCCGGACGTCACGTGGACCGACAACCGGTACAAGAACACCAAGTCCTACACCTACACCGCGTCGATCGAGTACGGCTCGAAACTCGGCTACGAGGCGGGCCCCATCAGCGGAGAGTCCTCCGCGTCCACGACCCGCACCGGCACGATCACGGTCACCCACGACAAGAAGACCGGCAAGCTGATCCGGATCGACATGACCAGCACCGTCGAGAAGGGCGCCACCAAGGACGGCGCCAAGGTCGGCGGCGACAACGGCAAGAGCGGCGACGACAAGCGCGGCGGCAGCGCGGGCGTCAAGGGCAGCGACAACGAGAGCGGAATCGAGGTCGACACCAACTCGATCAGCTTCGACCCGGGCGCCGACGGCGACAAGGACCGGGCGATCGCCCAGACGTGGCTCGACGGCCACGGCGACAACGCCGCTCCCTTCACCTACATGTTCGACGACCACGCGCCGACGAGCCGTCCGGGCGCCGACGACCCCTTCGGACAGCTGCTCTTCGACAAGGGCAAGTCCAGCAAGACCCTCTACACCGGGCAGACCAGCGCCGCGGAGTACGGGTTCGAGCTGAACCTCGGCCTGAGCCTCGGCTTCTCGGTGAGCACCGAGAAGAAGGAGCAGATACTGAACGACGCGCAGTTCCTCGGCGCCCCGCACGACGACCGGCGGACGTACGTGCCCTACAGCTACTGTGCCAAGTGACTCGGCCCGGGACGGACAGGAGCGATCACGCATGAAGACCCGCAGGACCACCACCGTCGGTCTGGTCACCGGCCTGTGCGCCGCGGTCCTCACGCTCAGCGGCTGCGGCGGCGACCGCCAGGGCGCCGGCTCGGCTCCGGAGGGCTGGGGCACGCTGAGGACCAAGGGCGTCGACGTGTCGTACCCGAAGGGCTACGTGGCGCAGGGCGCGGCCGAGCGCAGCAAGTACAACGCGGCGGCCGCGGTCCGCAAGGAGGGCGGGACCACCGTCTCGACGATCACCGTGCAGCTGAACTTCACCAACGCCGACTCGGCGGAGGAGGCCGCGATCGGTGCCGAGGCGGGCGTGCAGCTGGGCTCCACGCTCGGGGGCACGAAGGGCGTGAAGCTCGCCGGCACGGACGACGCCAAACGGGTCGACTTCGAGTTCAGCTCCACCGGCCGGGACGGCCTGCCGCCGAAGGGCACCCGGATCAAGGGCGTGATCCTGACCGGGCTCGACTCGAAGAAGAAGACGTTCGCGGTGCGGATCGACGCCCGGAAGGGTGCGCTGGCCGACAACGACCTGAAGAAGATCATCGACTCGGTGCAGGTGCACTGATGCGTGTCGTCGGACTCCCGTCCGCCCGATGAGCGGGCGGAGTCCGACGACGGCACGGGACAGGGAGGAGCGGGAGATATGGCGGTACCCGGCGCGGGTTACCTCGTGCTCGGTGCGCTCATGGTGTTCTTCGCCGCACTGACGATGAAGTACGCGCGGCGGCTCGTGACGGTGGTGCGGATGCTGCGCACCGGGGTGCGCACCTCGGGCACCTGCGTCCGGGTGGAGACCGAGCCGTACAACCGGTCCGACGCGGAACGCCATTTCTTCGCGTTCCGGACGGCGGACGGTCACGAGGTCGAGTTCGAGGACCTGGCCGGCCGGTCGACCGGCGTCGGCGCCGAGGTCACCGTCACGTACGACCCGCGCAACCCCGCACGGACCGCCACCATCGCGGGCCGCGGCAGCTGGTCGCCGGTCCTCCAGTCCGCGGCCCTGATCGCCGGCTGCGGCATGGCGGCACTGGGCTTCGCCACCCTCTTCCTCTACCAGGTCTTCGGAGGCCACTGATGGACGTCCGTACGACGGCCGGGCGGCAGCGGCGGACCCCGGGCACGGGGTTCCCCTCAGCTCGAACCCGGCAGGGCTCCGCAGGGAGCGGCGGCGCACTGTTCGCGATGACGCGGGCCTGGGCGGCGGGCATCCTCGTGCTGCTGGTCTCCGAGTACGTCCAGATGCGGGCCGTGTACGACACGCTCGTGGGCCCGCGCGGCCCGCAGTCCTTCGGGGGCGCGCTGCTGCTGGTCCATCTGCCGAACCTGCTGTGCCTCATGCTCACCACCTGGGCGGCGGCCCGCGCCCACCCCGAGGAGCAGCGGGAGCTGCGGGTGCGGCACGCGGCCGCGGCGTTCGGGGTGCCCGTGGCGGCGCAGGTGCTGACCCTGACGGTGTCCTGGGACCGCCCGGGGTTCGGCGCGCTCGCGGTGGGCATGTCGACGGCGGTACTGCTCGCGGGGTGCGGGCTGGGGTGGCTGCTGAGCGCGTGGCAGGAGAGTCGGTCGGGCTGAACGGCCGGCGGGGTGGGCGGTGGACCGGGCGCGCGGCACAGGGAGTGCGCGACGGAGGGGTCGTGCAGCCGTACTGGCTTGCCTTTCAAGCGAGTTGACCGCGCGGAACTCATGGACCGGGGAGCTCCAGAGGTCTTGACAACCTCAATGGTCTGGACCAACTTGTACGGCTAACGGTGGCCACCGTTCCGTAGCACGTCCCTCCCTCCCCCCTCCTCTCCTCACCCCCCTCCCAGGAGGCAGCAGTGGACCGCGCATCAGGCATGCCCGTACGCAGACGCGGAAGGCGGTGGGCCGACGTCCTCTCCGCCGGGCTCGTCGCGTCCGTCCTCACCCTGACCGGGTTCGCCACGGACGCCGCCGCCGCGGACGTCAACAACGCCAAGAACGCCGGCTTCGAGTCCGGCCTGACCAACTGGACGTGCTCCGCGAACAGCGGCACGACCGTCTCCTCGCCCGTGCACGGCGGTGCCGCCGCGCTCAAGGCCACCCCGACCGGGCAGGACGACGCCCAGTGCACCGAGACCGTGGCCGTGCAGCCCAACTCGACGTACAGCCTGAGCGCCTGGGTTCAGGGCGGATACGCCTTCCTCGGCGCCACAGGCACCGGCACGACCGACGTGTCGACGTGGACCCCCGACTCCTCCTCATGGAAGCAGCTGACCACGACCTTCACGACCGGCGCGTCGACGACCTCCGTCACGGTCTATCTGCACGGCTGGTACGGCCAGGCCGCCTACTACGCCGACGACGTCTCGGTGCTCGGCCCGGACGGCGGCGGGGGCGGCGACCCGGCGCCGACGGTGCCGGCGGCCCCGACCGGCCTCACCACCGGCGCCACGACCTCCTCGTCGGTGGCCCTCTCCTGGAACACGGTCTCCGGCGCGACCGGGTACAACGTCTACCGGGACGGTACGAAGGTCCAGGCGGCCGGCGGCACGTCGGCGACCGTGACGGGCCTCGCCGCCGACACCGCGTACTCCTTCCAGGTCACCGCGACGAACTCGGCCGGCGAATCACCGAAGTCGACGGCCGTGACGGGACGGACGGCCACGTCGGGTAGCGGCGGAGGCGGTGGCGGCGCGTTGCCCAAGCACGCCGTGACCGGCTACTGGCAGAACTTCAACAACGGTGCGACCGTGCAGAAGCTGTCCGCCGTCCAGTCCCAGTACGACATCATCGCGGTCGCCTTCGCCGACGCCACCGGCACGCCCGGCGCCGTCACCTTCAACCTCGACTCCGCCGGGCTCGGCGGCTACACCGTCGACCAGTTCAAGGCGGACATCAAGGCCAAGCAGGCGGCGGGCAAGAAGGTCGTCATCTCGATCGGCGGCCAGAACGGCACCGTTTCGGTCAACGACTCGGCATCCGCGACGAACTTCGCCAACTCGGTCTACTCGCTGATGCAGACGTACGGGTTCGACGGTGTCGACATCGACCTGGAGAACGGTCTGAACGCCACGTACATGTCCCAGGCGCTCCGCTCCCTGTCGCAGAAGGCGGGCTCGTCGCTGGTCATCACGATGGCGCCGCAGACCATCGACATGCAGTCGACGTCGAACGAGTACTTCAAGACGGCCCTGAACATCAAGGACATCCTGACGGTCGTCAACATGCAGTACTACAACAGCGGCTCGATGCTGGGCTGCGACGGCAAGGTCTACAGCCAGGGCTCCGTCGACTTCCTCACCGCCCTGGCCTGCATCCAGCTGGAGGGCGGCCTCGCCCCGTCCCAGGTGGGCCTCGGCACCCCGGCGTCGACGAGCGCGGCGGGCAGCGGCTACGTCTCCCCGACCGTCGTGAACAACGCGCTCGACTGCCTCGCCAAGGGCACCGGCTGCGGCTCCTTCAAGCCGTCGAAGACGTACCCGGACCTGCGCGGCGCCATGACCTGGTCGACCAACTGGGACGCGTCGGCGGGCAATGCCTGGTCGAACGGCGTCGGGGCGCACGTGCACGCGCTGCCCTGATCCCGGTCCGCCGTCCGGGTCCGGCCCCGAGCCGTTCCCCGGACTGCTCTCCGGAGCGTCTCCCCGACCGCAGCGCCGCCGAAAGCCCCCCCGGCGGCGCTGCACCGCGTCCATGGGCAGGGAGGACCGGGGCCGCACGTCCACGGCGCCCTTCGCCCCCGTCCGGTCAGGCGTTGGACCCGGCCTCGACCTCGGCCTTACCGGCGTCCGTGTTCGCGCCCTTGTCCTCGTCCTCGAAGTGGGCGTCCAGCACCTCGTCCAGCTGCGCGGCCCACTCCTTGAGGCGGGCCCGGGCGGGGGCCTCCACCTCGGCGGGATACCAGCGCTTGTTGGGCGTGTGCACGGTCACGGTGAGGCGCCGCCCGAACCGGGCCGTCGCGTACTCCACGGCCGCGATCTCGTCCCACGTCCACTCGGCCTCCTGGTCGTCCAGGGTGAACCGCACGCCGGTGGAGTCGAGGGTGATCGAGCCACGGCGGTCGGAGACGTCGAAGACGGGGCCGGTGACGGCTTTCGGTCCCGCGGCATCAGACGTACCGACCGCGGTATCCGCGCCGGTGTCCGCGGTATCGCTGCCGGTGTCCGCGGAACCGGAGATGCCGTCCGCGGAGGAGTCCGAGCCGTCGTCACCGACGCCGGAAGCATCCTCCACGTCGCGCTCGACATCGCCATCGCCATCTGCGTCGGCGTCGGCGTCGGCGTCCATGTCTGCGTCTACCCCGGCCTCGGGTCCGTGCTCCGCCGTCTCGTCCTCCTCCTTCCGTTCCGGTGCGGCGTCCGCAGGCGCGGCACCGCGCGGGGCCATGAGCCCGGGGATGTACGCCGGGTCGGTCGCGGCCGCGGTGACAGGGGGCGTGAGGTTCTGACCTATGCGCTGCTCCACGGCGGGCAGTATGGCGGATCGGCCTGTGAATCGGGAACCTCGGTCGGCAACACCATGTGTCCTGAAGTGAATTGCATTCGAAAACATCTCGATGTGATGATCGGATCATGACGCACATGGGGGGAAGCGGTGACAGCAGTGTGCCGGAGGGGCACATCCCGACGTCCCGCATACAGGGGTACGCGACCGGTCCTGCCACGGTCGACGGCCCACGGGCCGAGACCGCCGCTTCGCCGTCCGACGACGTCATTCGCCGCGGACGGGAGTTCGCATCGATCCTGGGCGAGTTCCGGCGCAGGCCGGTCCTCCTCCCGCTCGCGGACGACGGTTCCCCGCTGACCAACGACTTCGGCGGAGTCCGCTGGATCCTCGCCTTCTCCGACGAGGCGACCCTGGCCCGCTTCGCGGTCGCGAGAGGTGAAGGGGCGCGGGAACGGGCGTATCAAGCCGTGCTGGGGGCGCGGCTGCTGGACGGTTTCGTCCCCGCGCTGGACGTCCCGTGCGGGGTGGCACTGGACGTGGGGAGCCACGGGGACGAGGTGCTGTTCCCGCCGGTGGCCGGAATCGTGCCGGACGCGGCGGCGGTGGGACCGGACGACTCGACCAACGGGGAGGTGCGATGAGCCCGCACGGTGAACTCATCCGTCGTGAGGACTCGGGGCACAGCGGCGAGAGCCTGAAGGTGGACGGCCTGGCGCTGATCACCCAGGGCATCAACGGGACCCTGGCCGAGCTGGAGGAACTCGGCATGCTCGGCAACGCCAATGCCGGGCGGGGATTCTCGGACCTCGAACTCAGCGGCTTGCAGATGGGGCACGAGGGCCTGCAGTCGGTGTTCGACTCGTTCTGCGAGCGCTGGGAGTGGGGAGTGCGCGCGCTGGTGAACGAGGCGAACGCCTTCGCCGAGGGGGTGGGCCTGTCGGCCGGGACGTTCAACGAGACGGACCAGTACGTGGAGGGCACCCTCAAGGTGGCCACGAACGACATCGGCGGCAACCCGCACCTGTCGGAGGACCAGGTGACGAGGATGAGCCCGGAGGAGCTGGAGAAGCAGACCTACCTGCACCCCGACTACAGCAGGAAGTCCTTCGAGGACGCCTGGGAGCACAGCAAGCAGGGCTGGAACGACGCGAGCCGGGACGTGATGACGGCCGACCGCGCGGGCATGCAGTCGATCACCGGCATGAACGACGAGCAGTACGACGACTTCCTGAAGCGGGGATACGGGCCCACGCCCGAGGAGCGCGCCGCGGCCGAGGCCGCTCGGGCCCACGGGCAGGCCGCCACGCAGGACGGGGGCGCCGGCTGATGGGCGGTCTGGGAGATTCCCTCGAAGATGGCCTCAACTCGGGCCTGGGTGCGCTGGAGAGCGGCTGGGACGACGGCAAGAAGGCACTCGGCGAGGGCGTCCAGTGGGGCGCCCACAAGGCTGCGGACGCTCTGGAGTACGTCGGCGCCGACGAGACCGCGCACGCGGTCGACTACCTCGCCGACTACGCCGGATCCGAACTGGGCGCCTCCGTGGGCGAGAAGCAGCTCGGCGAGACCGACGCACCCTTCGAACTGGTGCACGGCCTGCCGGGTTCGATCCGCAAGAGCGCAGGCCATCTGAAGGACTTCCACAAGGCCTTCGACCAGGTCGGCCAGGGCATGCGGAAACTGGACTCCTCGCACTGGAAGGGCGAGGCCGCCGACACCTTCCGCGAGAAGTTCGCCATGCACCCGGTCAAATGGCTGCACGCGGCCGACGCCTGCCAGAAGGCGGCCGACGCGCTGGAGACCTACGCCGACACCGTGGCCTGGGCACAGCGGCAGGCCAAGGACGCCATCGACCTGTACACGAAGGGAAAGCACGCCTCCGACGAGGCCGTGAAGGCGTTCAACAAGCGCGTCGACACCTACAACGCCGCCATCATGGCCGACAAGGACCCGGGACCGCGCCCGGGACCGTTCAAGGACCCGGGCAAGTCGGACATCGAGCGGGCCCACGAGATCCTCGCCGGCGCCCGCAAGCAGCGCAACGAAGCCGGCCACACGGCGCAGAAGGCGGTGAGTACCGCCCTGGCCCACGCCCCGGCCGAGCCCCCTCCGCTGGCCCGCCTCAAGGACGGCGCCGTCGACAGCGCCAAGGCCAGCACCGTCGAACTCACCCACTTCGCCGGCGGCGTGGTCAAGGGCACCACCGGCCTCTATGCCTTCGTCCGCGGCATCGACCCCACGGACCCGTACAACGTCACCCACCCCGCGGCGTATCTGCAGAACGTCAGCATGACGCTGTCGGGGCTCGTCTCCACGGGCGCCCACCCCGACCGCGCCCTGAAGACCTTCGTCGACGACTTCAAGAAGGACCCCGCCGAGGCCCTGGGCAAGCTGCTGCCCAACTTCCTCTTCGGCGACGGGGCGGGACTGGCGGCGGGCGGGGCGCGGACCGTTGCGCGGGAGGGGATCGAGGGGGCCGCGGAGTCTGCGACGCGGGGAGCAGCGCGCCGTGGCGTGACGGAGCACCCGGAGGGCGTGGGTCGGCGGCCGCACGAGAAGGTCTGCGAGAAGGACCCCGTCGACGTCGCCACAGGCAGCATGGTGCTGCCCCAGACCGACGTCTCCCTGCCGGGCTCGCTCCCGCTCGTCTTCAAGCGTTCCTTCGAGTCCTCCTACCGGGCGGGACTGTGGTTCGGCCCCACCTGGACCAGCACGGTCGATCAGCGCCTGGAGATCGATTCCGAGGGGATCGTGTTCGTCCACGAGGACGGAATGCTCCTGGCCTATCCGCATCCCGCGCCCGGCCTCCCGGTGCTGCCCTCCCACGGGCCCCGCTGGCCCCTGGACCGCGAGGACGGCGGCTACACCGTCACCGACCCGGAGACACACCGGGTGTGGCACTTCACCGACCGGGCCGACGACCTCGCCGTCCTGGAACAGATCGACGACCGCAACGGCAACTGGATCACGTTCGAGTACGACGCCGAGGGCAGTCCGCTCGGAATCGTCCACAGCGCCGGCCACCACCTGAAGCTCACCACCGAGAACGGGCGAATAACCGGCCTGCATCTGGCCGGAGCGGCGAGCGACGGCTCGGACCAGGAAGTACTCCGCTACGGCTACAGCGACGGCCACCTCACCGAGGTGATCAACTCGTCGGGCCGTCCACTGCGCTTCGGCTGCGACGAGCACGGCCGGATCACGTCGTGGACGGACACGAACGGCAGCCGCTTCGAGTACGTCTACGACGAGCAGGACCGCTGCACCTACCAGGCCGGGGCTGCCGGGCACCAGCGCTCCACCTTCGCCTACGACGCCGTCGACCCGGAAACGGGGCAGCGGATCACCTCCATCACGGACTCGTTCGGCCACACCGCCCAGTACGTCATCAACGACCGGATGCAGGTCACGGCCGAGATCGACGCGACCGGGGCGATCACGCGCTTCCAGCGCGACCGCCGCAACCGGCTCCTCTCCCGGACCGATCCGCTCGGCCACACGACCGCCTTCCGCTACGACGAGACGGGCAACCTGCTCGCCGTGACCCGCCCGGACGGGCGGGAGGCGAAGGCCGAGTACAACGAACTCGGGCTGCCGGTGAAGGTGGTCCACTCCGACGGCACGGTCTCGCGCCAGACGTACGACGAACGCGGCAACCGCACCTCGGTGACGGGCCTCTCGGGGCGGGCCACGACCCACTTCACGTACGACGAAGCGGGCCGCCTCACGTCCGTCACCGATCCTCTGGGCAACACGACGACGGTCCGCTGCGACCGGGCCGGGCTGCCCGTCGAGATCACCGACTCGCTCGGGGCGACGACGAGGTACGAACGCGACGCGTTCGGACGGCCGGTCACCATCACGGACCCGGCGGGGGCCGTGACTCGCCTGGAATGGACGGTCGAGGGCAGACTGGCCCGCCGTGTCGCTCCGGACGGGACCGAGGAGTCGTGGGAGTACGACGGCGAGGGCAACTGCACGAGCCACACCGACCCGATGGGCGGCGTCTCCCGCTTCGAGTACACGCACTTCGACCTGCTGTCGGCACGCACGGGGCCGGACGGAGTCCGGTACGAGTTCGAGCACGACACGGAGCTGCGGCTGACGCGGGTGACCAACCCGCAGGCCCTGACCTGGGACTACGCGTACGACCCCGCCGGCCGCCTCGTCTCGGAGACGGACTTCGACGACCGCACGCTCACGTACGCGCACGACGGGGCCGGCCGCCTGACCTCCCGGATGAACTCCCTCGGCCAGGTGACCGCGTTCGAGCGCAACGCGCTGGGCCAGGTGACCCGCAAGGACGCGGCCGGCCAGGTCACGACCTACCTGTACGACATGACGGACCAGCTGGCCCAGGCGACGGGCCCGGGCACGACGCTGACACTGCTGCGTGACCGCTTCGGCAACCTGAGGTCCCAGACCGTCGACGGCCGTGCGGTGACGTACACGTACGACGAGCTGGGCCGTCGCACCGGCCGCACCACGCCCACCGGCGCGACGACTACGTGGACGTACGACGCGGCGGGCCGCCGCACCGGGCTGGTGGCCTCGGGCCGCCCGATCGACTTCGCGTACGACGCGATGGGCCGCGAACTGACACGCACCATCGGCGAAACGATCACGCTGGCCCACACCTACGACCCTCTGGGCCGCCTGACCAGCCAGTCGGTGACCAGGCCGGACGGCCAGTCGGTCCAGCACCGGGCCTACACCTACCGCGCCGACGGCAATCTCGTCGGCATCGACGACCAGCTCTCCGGCTCCCGCCGCTTCGACCTGGATCCCGCGGGCCGCGTAACGGCGGTCCACTCGGCGAACTGGACGGAGACGTACGCCTACGACGACGCGGGCAACCAGGCGGCGGCGACCTGGCCGACGTCGCACCCGGGCGGCGAGGCGACCGGCGCCCGCGAGTACGTCGGCACCCGCATCACGCGCGCGGGCAACGTCCGTTACGAGCACGACGCGCTGGGCCGCATCACCCTCCGCCAGAAGACCCGCCTCTCCCGCAAGCCGGACACGTGGCGATACGAATGGGACGCGGAGGACCGCCTGACGTCGGTCCTCACCCCCGACGGCACCTGCTGGCGCTACACCTACGACCCTCTGGGCCGCCGCACCGCCAAACTCCGCCTGGGGCCGGACGGCGATACGGTCGTCGAACGCGTCGACTTCACCTGGGACGGCACGACGCTCTGCGAGCAGACGACGACCTCAGGGGGCTTGCCCAACCCGGTCACGCTGACCTGGGACCACGACGGCCTGCACCCGATCTCCCAGACCGAACGCCTCACCGCGGCGGACGCCCCGCAGCAGGAGATCGACTCCCGCTTCTTCGCCATCGTCACGGACCTCGTCGGCACCCCGACCGAACTCGTCGACGAACAGGGCGACATCGCGTGGCGCACGCGCAGCACCCTCTGGGGCACGACGGCCTGGTCAGCCAGCAGCACGACGTACACCCCACTCCGCTTCCCGGGCCAGTACTACGACCCGGAAACGGGGCTGCATTACAACTACTTCAGGCATTACGACCCGGAGACGGCGCGGTACGTCACGCTGGATCCCCTCGGTCTCACCCCAGCCCCAAACCCTACGGCTTACGTAGAGAACCCAACGATTTGGGCAGATCATCTCGGACTTGCCCCAGAAGCCTGCCAGGAGGGGCGTGGCTCCTTCGACCTCCGCAAGGCCAACCCGAATCATCCGCCGAGCAGCACATTGACAGACGCGATGAGAGCGGCTCCTCGCGGACCCGAGATCGACTGCTCAGACATCGCCTCGTTCATATCCAACAGAGCCGGGGGCGAAGGAAGGATAATCCACTACACGACACATTCTGGGAACGACATCAAGATCCCGGAGCACGGTGGCCGCACAGTCGAGGACTACATATTCCACGAGGTATACACAGATAATAAGTACGTCTACGACCCGACGCTCAGCCTGGATCCTGTACCTCTTGGTGACTACGAGAGGGCGCTTCGCCATATGAACGGCGGCGAAAAAATAATCCGGCACAACGGGGACTACAGGATGCCTCCACCATGGGAGCTTCGCCGCTAACAGAAAGGCAAGTGACTCGAAATGACCGAACGTGGCGAGCGATTCAAGCACGCCCTCAACAGGATTGACACTGTCACCTGGTTCAGACTCCCCGTCGAGCGGCACCCCACCTACGGATATCAGCAGGTTTCGTTCATCTCCTGGAGGTTTGCGAATCCCCGAAGCGAACTGAAGGCCATTTTTGAATCCGTGATCCAAGAAACACCCCTGGAACTGGAGTGGACTTTTAGAGCCGCACGGAATTGGACCCTTGCCCCCACTAGACTACTGATGAATTCAGGCCCCGACGGCGTGAACTTCAACCAGGCCCTAGCCACCCTCTCGGAGACTGATCAAGAATTCTGCGTAACGACAGAGAATGACCTCGCCAACCTGCTCCAGGCACTTGAATCGAGGACGCCCTGACCGCAAGAAAATGCAACACCACCGTTCCGCAAGGACGTGGCCGTCATCCACGTGCCGGGGCTCCTGCAGACGCGGGACTATGCCCGGACCCTCTTCGCCTACATGAACCCTGAGTTCCCGGAAAGCGAGGTGGACCTCCGTGTGGAGCACCGGATGAGGCGGAGAGTCGTCATCCAGGGCACCGATCCCATTCCGTACGAGACCGTGATCCATGAGGCGGCGCTCCGCATCCGGGTGGCCGGACGGGCAGCCTCCCGGGCGCAGCTGAGCCGCATCCTGGAAGTGTCCGAAGCCGACCACGTCACCGTGCGTGTCATCCCTTTCGCGCTGGACGACTTCGCGGGAGCCGGAAGCACCATGGTCCACCTGGGCGGCGTGGTCCCCCGGCTCGACACCGTCGTACGCGATGCACCGCACGGCACCGCCTTTGTCGACTCCGAGGCCCAACTGGAACACTTTCGAACGCTCTTCCGTAGGGTGGCAGGAGAAGCGCTGCCCCCTGAGCAGTCACGTGACTTCATCCATCGGTTGGCCAAGGAGTTGTGAGGACCACCATGTTCACCCCTACCTCATGGAAGAAGTCCTCCTTCTCCGGCGGAGGCGAAGGCAACGCCTGCGTAGAAGTCGCCCACCAGGACACCCACATGGCCATCCGGGACTCCAAGGCCCCCGCCGGAGCGATCCTCACGTTCCCGGGCACCGCCTTCACCTCGTTCATCGATGCCCTGAAGGACCCGGATGTGCATCTCGACCGGTGAGGCCGCGTTCTCCGGGACGGTGCTGTACTGCGGGCGGTTGCAGCACCCTGCGCATGGCCTCGTCCACGTCATGGGCTACCAGAACACCGCCGTCAATCTGGCGGACGGGCCGAACGCCATGCTGCTGCATCTGCCCACCCGGCAGCTCGCGCCCGAGCAGTTCATCTCGGCCGGGCGCGACCAGGACATCCTGCGCCGGATGGTGGACGCCGTCGCGCCTCCGAACGACAGCGCGGGCGACGGCTTCGACTGGATGGACGCGAGTCCGCAGCCGGCCGTGCGGGTCTTCGAGCACGACGTCTACACCGTGCTGCTCGCCGACGATCCCACCCTCATCCCAGCGGCGCTGTACCGGGTGCCGCGGAGTCGGAGGCCGTCGATCAAGCCGGGCCTCCTGGCCTTCTACGCCGAGCACTTCCCGGAGCACGCCGTCGCCCTGTGCTGCTTCGACAACGCCGACGCGAAGACGGCCAAGCCGCTGCTGATCTGGTATCCGCCGCATGATCCGGAGCAGTTGGCCTTGCCTGCGCTCGACTGCCACACCGGAGATGCGCCGGATCTCGACGCCGACGTCCCCGTGGATCACTGGGTGCTGTTCTCCAGCGATCAGGCCCCGGACGGCTGGGGGGCCGCCGTGGACCACCCGGGGCGGATGCGGCACGGTCTGCGTGCCTTTCTGCCCGACAGGGTCGTGGGGCGGTACTTCGGTGACGGAGAGGTGCTGGTCAACGGGGACTTCGGGATCGGTCACCGTGATCTGCTCGCCGGCGACCTCGGCCGTATCGAGCGGCGCCGACCCTCCCGCGCGCGCCGCTGAGCGGACTGCCGGGCGCCCCGGGACGTGTTGACCCGGGGCGCCCCGACCGTCGGGGAGACCCGCCCTACACGAACAGACTCAGCACCCCCGCCACCGCGAACCCCGCCACCGACAGGACCGACTCCAGGACCGTCCAGGTCCTGAGGGTGTCGCGTTCCGTGATGCCGAAGTACTTGGCGACCATCCAGAAGCCGCCGTCGTTGACGTGGGAGGCGAAGATGGAGCCGGCGGAGATGGCCATGATGACGAGGGCCATGAACGCCTGGGAGTGGCCGCCGTGTTCGAGGAGGGGCCAGACGATGCCGGCGGTGGTGACGATGGCCACCGTGGCCGAGCCCTGGGCGACGCGCAGGACCAGGGAGATCAGGTAGGCCAGGACGAGGACGGGCAGTCCGACGCCCTGGAACGTGTCCGCGAGGGCCTGGGCCACGCCGCTGCCCTTGAGGACCGCGCCGAAGATCCCGCCCGCGCCGACGACCAGAAGGATGTTGCCGACGGGCTTGAGGGAGGCCGTCGACACCTGTTCCAGGGACTTGCGGGTCCAGCCCCGGCGGATGCCCAGCAGGTAGTAGGCCAGGACCAGGGCGATCGTCAGGGCGACGAAGGGGTGGCCGAAGAACTCGATCACCGAGCGGCCCGTGGAGGGGGCGAAGGCGATCGAGGAGAAGGTCGCCAGGAGGATCAGGACGAGCGGGGTGCCGATGATCGTCAGGACCGTCGTCAGCGGGACCGGAGTCTCCTGGGCGCCCACGCCCACCCGTCGGCGTTCGGCGGCGACCGTCTGCTTCGCCTCCTCGGCCGCCTCGACCATGTCCTGCGGGACGGGCACGAAGATGCGCTTGCCTATCCACGCCGACCAGGCCCACGCGGCCAGTACGGCCGGGACACCGCAGACGATGCCCATGAGGACGACCCAGCCGAGCTGCACGTGCAGGAGGCCCGCCGCGGCCACGGGGCCCGGGTGCGGGGGCAGGAAGGCGTGGGTCATCGACAGGCCCGCGAGGAGCGGGAGACAGTACAGCAGGATCGACTTGCCGCCCCGCTTGGCCGCCGCGTACACGATGGGCGCGAGGACGAAGATGCCCACGTCGAAGAAGACGGGGATACCGAAGATGAGGCCGGTCAGGCCCATGGCGAGCGGGGCGCGCTGCTCGCCGAAGAGGTTCAGCAGGCGGGTCGCCAGGACCTCGGCGCCGCCCGACACCTCCAGGATCGCGCCGAGCATCGTGCCCAGGCCGATGATGATCGCGACATGGCCGAGGATGCCGCCCATGCCCTGTTCGATGAGCGACACGGCGTCGGAGCGCTGGACGGTGCCGAAGAGTTCGGTGACGGAGAGGCCCGCCGCCAGGCCCACGGCGATCGAGACCGCGAGCAGCGCCACGAAGGGCTGCAGCCTGGCCTTGATGATGAGGACGAGCAGCAGGGCGATCCCGAGGGCGGCGACCGTCAGCAGGCCCGCGGTGCCGGGGATCAGGGCTATGAGGCCGCCGGTGTGGGGCGGGGTGGGGGCCGGGGGCGGCGCGGTTGCGGCGAGCAGGGGGAGGGACGACATGGAGGGGGTCCTCTTAAGTACATGGAGCTTTCGGGCAGGGAGGATCGCGGCGCGGCGCCCCGTCGAGCGGGGGGCGACGCGCCGTGACGACCAACGGCTTGCGAGGGGTGGGGGGTTGACCGCCCGAAGCGGGCGGGAGAGCCGGGTGCGGGCGCGCGGAGGTACGGCTGGGTGAGGCCGGGTATGGGCGGGATACGCCGGGTATGGGCGGGGCGCCGGCCGGGTTCGGGCCGGGTGTTCACGGCACCGGACAGCGGGCTCGGGGCGCCGCGCGCCGGACTCCTGGCACCGGCCATCCGGCACCCGAGCCCGGGGCCGGCCCCGGGGCGCTAGTCCAGGACGGCCAGCGCGTCGATCTCGATGAGGAGGCCTGCCGGGAGACCGACGTAGACCGTGGTCCGGGCGGCGGCGGGGGCCTTCAGGCCCTGCTCCTCGAAGTACGCGTTGTAGATCGCGTTCATCTCGGCGAAGTGGTCGACGTCCGTGAGGTAGACGCGGATCATCATCGCGTCGTCCCAGGTGGCGCCGCCCTCTTCGAGGATCGCCTTGACGTTGGCGAGGGTCTGGCGGGTCTGCTCGCGCAGGGTCGGCCCGGCCGGCGTCGGGGGCTGTCCCTCGACGGCCGGGAGGAAGCCGACCTGGCCCGCGACCTGGAGGATGTTGCCCTTCTTCACGCCGTGCGAGAACTTCGCGGGCGGGGTGGTGTGGGTGTCCGGGGTGAGCGCGATCTTCTCGGTCATGGGGTGTCCGTGTCCTTTGCTGGGGGCTTTCCTGAGTACTCGCGGCTGATCGCGTCCGCGGTGCGGCGCACGAGCGGGAGGAGCGTGAGGAGTTCCTCGGCGGTGACGACGACGTTCGGCGCGGAGACCGACATGGCGGCGACGACCCGTCCGTCCGCGCCGCGCACGGGGGCCGCGACGCAGTTGATGGACTCCTCGTGGCCACCGAGGTCGGTGGCCCAGCCCTGTTGGCGCACGGTCGCCAGTTCCTTGAGGAACGCGGCGGCGTTCGGCGTCGAACGGGGCGTGTACAGGGGGTAGTCGAGCTTCTCCGCGAGGGCGCGGCGCTCGGCTTCGGGGAGGTCGGCGAGGAGGAGTTTCGCCACGGCGGCGACCGTGATGGCGACCGGCTTGCCGATGCGCGAGTACATGCGGACCGGGTAGCGGCTCTCGACCTTGTCGATGTAGAGGACTTCGTTCTCCTCGTGCACGGCGAGGTGCACGGTGTGCCCGCACTCCTCGTTGAGGCGTACGAGGTGGGGGTGGGCGATCTCGCGGACGTCGAGGTTCTCCATGGCCTCCTGCGCGAGCGCGAAGAGGCGGGCGCCGAGACGGTAGCGCTGGTCGGACTGGCGGTAGACGAGTCCGTGCTCGTGGAGCGTGCGGAGGATCCGGAGCGCCGTGGACTTGTGGACGCCGAGCCGGTCGGCGACCTGTCCGAGGTCGGCGGGGCCCTCCGCGAGCAGCGGCAGGATCGACAGCGCGCGGTCCACTGTCTGGCTCATGGTGTACGTACCTCCTCGTCGGCCGGCTCAGCGGCCTGCGTCCAGCCGGGGCCGAGTCGCAGTCTCCCCCACGCCGCGTCGTCGAGGGCGGCCAGCCGGTCGGCGTGGCCGCGGGTCGGCGGGGTGCCGAGGTCGCCGGGGACGGTGAGGGCGGCGGCTGCCATGAGGTGGCCGTGGCGCAGCCGGTCCCGTACGGGGAGGCCGCGCAGCGTTGCGGACAGGAACCCGGCGGCGAAGGCGTCGCCCGCGCCGACCTCGGCGACGACGTCGACGCGGAGGGCGGGCACGAAGGTGACGGTGCCGTCGTGGGTGTCGAAGGCGGTGGCGCCGGTGGCGCCCTGTTTGACGACGAGGACGGACGGTTCGGGGAGCGCCGCCCTGATCGCGGCGGGGCCGCCGGTGATGCTCCAGGCGGCCCGGGCCTCGTCCTCGCCGACGAACACGAGGTCACTCGCGCGGGCGAGTGCGAGGAGGACGGGCCCGGCCTCGGGAGCGGGGGTGGCTCCGGCGGCCTCGCGCCACAGGCCCACGCGGTAGTTGACGTCGAAGGACAGAAGAGGACGGCGGCCCGGGTGGGGCGCCGTCAGGGTGTACAGCAGGGCCCGGCAGTCGTCCGAGAGGGCCGCGGTGATGCCCGAGAGGTGCAGGACGCGGCCCGAACGGATGGCGTCGAGTGGCATGTTCGCGGGACTCATCGCCGAGGCGGCCGAACCGGCGCGGTAGTAGACGACCTCGGAGAGGGTCGCTCCGGCCTCCGCCGCGTCCGTGTGCGCGGCACCGTGCGTCCGCGCCGTGCGCGACACCGCCCGCTCCCCCGCCGTGCGGAAGTAGACGCCGGTGGGCCGGGACGGGTCGCGCCGGACGTCGGCCGTGTCGACTCCGTGGGCCGCGATCCGCGCCACGAGATGGTCACCGAAGCCGTCCGTTCCGACGCGGCTGATCCATTTGGTGCGGTGCCCGGCGCGGGCGAGACCGCAGGCGACGTTGGACTCGGCCCCGCCGATGTCGCGGTCGAAGGACGGCACATCGGCGAGGGGGCCCGGCCGCGTGGGGAGGAAGGTGACCAGGGACTCGCCGAGCGCGACCACGTCGACGTCGGCCCCGGCGTCGACGGGGCCCACACGGACACCGGTGCCGTCCGCGAGGGCGCCGCCTTCCCGGCCGCGGACGCCGACGCCGGGTCCGGAACCGGATTCGCGTCCGGAACCGGGCCCGCGGAGGACGCGTCGGGCAACTCGGGCGGGTCCGTCGGTGGTCACGGCGGGTCGGGCTCCTCGGGTCGTACCTGCACGTGCGGGGCGCCGGGGTGGGGCAGAGTGCTCCGTTGACCCGGCATCGGCCCGGATGTTAGACAGCAGTAAGCGTCATACGCAATGACCGTTGCACATGTTGCAACGACAGAGAGTCGAGGAGGCTCCCATGGCCGCCGACAAGGACGCCGTCCGCGAGGACGGCGCCGGCACGGGTGGTGCCGGCAGCGAGGGCACCGGCACGAGCGCCGTCGCCCGACTGGCCGACGAACGGGTGGACCACCGCTTCAAGGGGCTGCCCCCGGACGCGGCCGGACTGACGGTCGGCGAGCTGGCCGCCCAGCGCCGGAACCTCTTCACCGGCGGCTTCACCACGCCCGTCCTCGCCCTCTCCGCGGAGCGCCTGGAGCACAACCTCGCGCTCATGGAGACGTACGCGACCCGGCACGGCCTCGCCTTCGCGCCGCACGGCAAGACGTCGATGGCGCCCCAGCTCTTCGCCCGGCAGATCGAGCACGGCGCATGGGGCATCACGCTCGCGGTGCCCCACCAGGTGCGGGTGGCACGGGAGTTCGGGATCCAGCGGGTGTTCCTCGCGAACGAGGTCGTGGACGCGCCGGCGCTGAAGTGGCTGGCCGGGGAGCTGGAACGGGACCCGGACTTCCAGGTCATCTGCTACGTCGACTCGGTACGCGGTGTGGAGCTGATGGACGAGGCGCTGCGCGGCTCGGCCCGCCCCCTCGACGTCGTCGTCGAGCTGGCCGCGGGCGACGGCGCGCGCACCGGGGCGCGGACGGAGGCGGACTGCGCGGCCGTCGCGGACGCGGTGGCGGCGGCCCGGACGCTGCGGCTGGTGGGCGTGGCCGGCTACGAGGGCGAGGTGCCGGACCCGACGCCGGAGCGCGTCCATGCGTGGCTGCGCCGTCTGACCTCGCTCGCGGTGGAGTTCGACAAGGCGGGCCGCTTCTCCTCGTCGGCCTCTCCCGGCCTGGAGGAGATCGTGGTGAGCGCGGGCGGCAGCGCCTGGTTCGACGCGGTGGCCGACGTCTTCGCGGAGATCCCCGAACTCTCCCTGCCCGTCATGAAGCTGCTGCGCTCCGGCGCGTACGTCTCGCACGACGCGGGCCACTACAAGCGGCTGACGCCCTTCAACCGGGTTCCGCAGGAGGGCGCCCTGCACCCGGCGTTCCGCCTCTGGGCCCAGGTCGTCTCACAGCCCACCCCCACGCAGGCCTTCGTCAACGCGGGCAAGCGCGACGCCGCGTACGACCTGGATCTGCCGGAGGCCCAGGTCGTCCGGTCCGGCACCGACGGCACCGAGCGTCCGGCCACCGGAGTGGAGGTCACCGCGCTGTCCGACCAGCACGCCTGGCTCCGCACCGGGCCGGAGGCGGACCTCGCGGTCGGCGACTGGGTGGGCCTCGGCCTCTCCCACCCCTGCACGTCCTTCGACAAGTGGCAGCTGATTCCCCTCGTCGAGGCGGACGGCACGGTGACGGACTACATCCGCACCTACTTCTAGCGAAGGGCCCCGGCCCGCGCCCGCCCGCCCTCCGGCAGGAGTCCCCGGGGGCGGGCGGCCCGGGAAGGCCGGGGAGAGGACCGCGGTGAGGCCGGGCGCGCCCCGCGGCCCGGGGGTGGGGGCAGAACCGTGCCGGTGGCGCGGTGCAGGAGGACAGCGGGCCGGGCCGGGCCGGGAGGAAAGGTGCTGGGTGTGGAACTCGTCATTCGGGGCGCCCTCGTCGTCGACGGGAGCGGGGGACGTCCGTACCGGGGCGATGTCGGCGTCGACGGCGGCCGGATCACGGCGGTCCAACGCGAGGGACTGCCCGGCGTCCCGCTCTCGGGCCGCCGCACCCTGGACGCGACCGGACTCGCCCTCGCGCCCGGGTTCATCGACATGCACGCGCACAGCGACCTCGCCCTGCTCCGGGACCCGGACCACCGCGCGAAGGCCGCGCAGGGCGTCACCCTGGAGGTCATCGGCCAGGACGGACTGTCGTACGCGCCGGTCGACGACCGCACCCTCGCGGAGGTCCGTCGCACCATCGCCGGGTGGAACGGCGGCGGACCCGGCGACGACACCGTCGACTTCGGCTGGCGCAGCGTCGGCGAGTACCTGGACCGGCTCGACCACGGCTTCGACGGCGAGGGCATCGCCGTGAACGCCGCGTATCTGATCCCGCAGGGCACAGTCCGGATGCTCGCTGTCGGCTGGGAGCACCGGGATCCCACGCCCCGCGAGCTGGACCGTATGCGGGAGCTGGTGGCCCAGGGGATGCGGGAGGGCGCCGTCGGCATGTCGTCCGGGCTCACCTACACGCCCGGCATGTACGCCGAGGACGCCGAACTCACCGAGCTGTGCCGGGTCGTGGCCGCGCACGGCGGCTACTACTGTCCGCACCACCGCTCGTACGGGGCGGGCGCCCTGGAGGCGTACGAGGAGATGGTCGCCCTGACCCGTGAGGCCGGCTGCCCGCTCCATCTCGCCCACGCCACCATGAACTTCGGCGTGAACAGGGGCCGCGCCGGGGAACTGCTCGCGCTGCTCGACCGCGCGCTCGACGACGGCGCCGACATCACCCTGGACACGTATCCCTACACCCCGGGCTCCACCACCCTCGTCGCCCTGCTGCCCGGCTGGGTGCACGAGGGCGGACCGGACGCGGTCCTGGCACGGCTCCGGGACGACGCGACCGCCGAGCGCATCCGGCACCATCTGGAGGTGCTGGGCTCGGACGGCTGTCACGGCGTCCCCGTCGAGTGGGACACCATCGAGATCTCCGGCGTCTCGGACCCCGGTCCCGGGCTTGCTCCCTTCGTCGGCAGGACGGTCCTGGAGTCCGCCCGGCGGCGCGGCGGGACACCGTGGGAGACCGCCCGGCGGCTGCTGGTCGAGGACCGGCTCGGGTCGACGATCCTCCAGCACGTGGGGCACGAGGAGAACGTACGGGCGATCATGCGGCACCGCGTCCACACCGCGGGCTCCGACGGCATCCTCCAGGGGGACAAGCCGCACCCGCGCGCGTACGGCACGTTCCCGCGCTATCTCGGCCGGTACGTACGTGAACTGGGCCTGCTCTCCCTGGAGGAGTGCGTCGCCCACCTCACGTCACGGCCCGCGGCCCGGCTGCGGCTGCCCGACCGCGGTCTGGTCCGCGAGGGATACCGCGCCGACCTGGTCCTCTTCGACCCGGAGACGGTGGCGGCGGGCTCCACGTTCGAGGCGCCGCGCACTCCCCCGGTGGGCATCCCGCACGTTCTGATCGACGGCCGCTTCGTCGTCGAGGACGGCCGCCGCACGGACGTGCTGGCGGGCCGGGCGGTCCGCCGCACGAGGTGACCGGCCGCAGGACACGGTCACGGGACATGACCGGGCGCGGGAGATGACCGCGTGACTACGGCCGGGCCCGGCTCACTTGGACCGCTTGCCCGGGCCGTGGCCGGGCCGATGGCCGGAGTTGCCCCGGCCCGGACCCGTGGTCGGGGCGGCCGCGGCCGTCGTCGACGCCGTGGTGGCGGGTTCCCCGGTGGCGGTGCTGCCGTCGTCGGCGCCGCTCGGTGCGGCCGAGCCCGCGGAGGCGGAGGCGCTGCCGGCGGGTGCCCCGGAGGCGGTGCCGGAAGGGGCGGGCACGGCAGCCTCCTGCTGTCCGGGGCTCTGCGCCGGGCCGGCGGACCGCTCGGTGCGCGGAGCCCCGCCGTCCTTGCCGCCGCCCGCGGGGCCCGAGCCGAGGAAACCGGCGATCCCCACGCCGACGAGCACGACGCAGGCACCGCCCACGGCGACGGCCGTGCGCCGGGCGAGCCACGGCCGCCGTCCCGGACCGTCCGCCGAGGCCGAACGGCGACGGTGAGCACCGGACCCGCCCTTGCCGCGGCTCGCCTCGGCGTACCCGTGATCGGCGTACTCGTGCTCGGTGTACTCGTGCTCGGCGTACCCGTCGGCACCGCCGTGTGCGGACCCGTCGCCGTATCCCGGGCGGCCGTCGCCGTACGCGGACCCGTCGTCGTACGAGGACCCGTCGCCGTATCCCCCGTGCTCGTCGTGTTCCGGGCCGACGGCCTCGAAGGGCACCGTGTCCTCGACTCCGCCCCGGTCGCCCGGTACCGGCCCCGTGGGCTCCTGCCAGCCATGGGCGGCGGCCGGGTCCGCGTACGCGTCGTAGGACGGCGTCCCGTCCCCGTAGGGGTGGTACACCTGCGGCGCGCCCTGGGGCTCGCCCTGCCTCCGGTGCGCATCGCCCTCGCCGTGCGGGCCGTGGGCCCCCGGCACCCCGCTCGTTCCGGGTGCGCCGTCGCCGTACTGCGGGTGCCATGACATGGTCGCGCATTCTAGGGAGAAGGCGTGGCCGAAATGTAGTCGTCGGCGATACCGCCCCAAAGGGGCGCTCCCGCGTATACGTGCGGTTTCTTCCGCGGACCTTCGTCAGCGGACGCCGTGCGGGCGGAACTGGATGCTGATCCGCGGCCCGGTCGCCCGTGTGCTCTTGGGGATCGCGTGTTCCCAGGTCCGCTGGCAGGAGCCGCCCATCACGATCAGGTCGCCGTGACCGAGCGGCCTGCGTATGTGCGGGCCCCCGCCGTGACGGGGGCGCAGCACCAGGTCGCGGGGCGCACCGACGGACAGGATGGCGACCATGGTGTCCTGGCGGCCGCCGCGGCCGATGCGGTCGCCGTGCCAGGCGACGCTGTCGTGGCCGTCGCGGTAGTAGCAGAGCCCGGCGGTGGTGAAGGGTTCGCCGAGTTCGGCGGCGTAGTGCGCGCCGAGCGCGGTGCGCGCCTCGTCGAGGACGGGGTGCGGCAGGGGGTCGTCGGCGCCGTAGAAGGCGAGCAGCCGCGGGACGTCCACCACGTTCTCGTACATCCGGCGGCGCTCGGCGCGCCAGGGCACGTCGGCGGCGAGCCGTTCGAAGAGGGCGTCCGCCCCGCCGAGCCAGCCCGGCAGCAGGTCGATCCAGGCGCCGTCCCCGAGCACGGTCCTGCGCACCCCGGCCAGCGGGCCGAGACGGATCTCGTCGTCCTGATCGAAGAGGGATCCCTGGAGGCCTCGGGCGCCCTGGTGGTGCGTGGACATGCATCCAGCGTACCCACGAAACCGAACACGTGCTCTATTTAGATGGCGGCGTGCACCCTCCGTGTCCCCCGCGTGTCGCAAAACACGAAGCGGCCCTCCGAAACGCGCCCGTAAGGTTGGCGCATGCAGCTCATCCAGTCGACGAAGCTCGCCAACGTCTGCTACGAGATCCGGGGCCCGGTTCTCGAGGAGGCGATGCGGCTGGAAGCGGCGGGCCACCGCATCCTCAAGCTGAACACCGGCAACCCTGCCGCCTTCGGCTTCGAGTGCCCGCCGGAGATCCTCGAGGACATGCTCCGCAACCTCGGCACGGCACACGGCTACGGAGACGCGAAGGGCCTGCTCGCGGCGCGCCGCGCGGTGGTCATGCACAACCAGACCCTCGGCATCGAGACCGACGTCGAGCACGTCTTCGTCGGCAACGGCGTGTCCGAGCTGATCGTGATGGCCATGCAGGGCCTGCTCGACGACGGGGACGAGGTCCTCGTCCCGGCGCCCGACTATCCGCTGTGGACCGCCGCGGTGTCGCTCTCGGGCGGTACGGCGGTGCACTACCGGTGCGACGAGCAGTCGGACTGGATGCCGGATCTCGCCGACGTCGAGCGCAAGGTCACGGACCGCACCAAGGCGATCGTGATCATCAACCCGAACAACCCGACGGGCGCCGTCTACGGCGAGGACGTGCTGCGCGGCCTGACGGACATCGCGCGCCGCCACAACCTCCTGGTCTGTTCGGACGAGATCTACGACAAGATCCTCTACGAGGACGCCACGCACACCCCGACCGCGGCCGTCGCCCCGGACCTGCTCACGCTCACCTTCAACGGCATGTCGAAGGCATACCGCGTCGCCGGGTACCGCGTCGGCTGGATGTCCATCTCGGGCCCGAGGGCGCATGCCGACTCGTACATCGAGGGCCTGACGATCCTGGCGAACATGCGCCTGTGCGCGAACATGCCGGGGCAGCACGGCGTGGTCGCCGCACTCAGCGGACGGCAGACGATCAACGACCTCGTCCTGCCGGGCGGCCGGCTGAAGGAGCAGCGGGACACCGCGTACGAGCTGCTGACGCAGATCCCGGGCGTGAGCTGTGTGAAGCCGAAGGGCGCGCTGTACCTCTTCCCGCGCCTCGACCCGAAGGTCTTCCGGATCAGGGACGACCGGCAGATGGTGCTCGACCTGCTGCGCGCCGAGAAGATCATGGTCGTCCAGGGCACCGGCTTCAACTGGCCCGAGCCCGACCACTTCCGGGTGGTGACCCTGCCGTCGGTCACGGATCTGACGGACGCGGTGGGCCGGATCGGCCGCTTCCTCGAAGGCTACGGACAGGCATAGGCCGAGCACGCTTCGGACACCACTCAACTTTAGACGGAATCCAAGCTAGGATGGTCTCCTGTCAGAGGACAGGAGACCATCCCATGTACGAGCCGATCCGCACCAAGTCGGTCCACGGGGCGATGGCACGCGCCGACGACTTCCCGCACCGCTCACGCGAGGAGGAGCTGGACATCCAGCTCGCGGGACACCTCGGGGCGCTCCTCGCCGTCACCGACGAGCTGCGCGCCCTCGCGTCCGCCGCCGACCGCGACCTGGACGGGGCGGCCGAGCGGCTGGCCGAGCAGGTGGCGCGCCTGAGAGGCGGCCTGCCGCCCGTGCGCAGCGGCGCCGTGGACCCGGGCGACACGGACGTCCGGGCACTCCACCGGCGCGCCCACGCCCTCGCCGGGCGGGCGCTGGTGGTCGCCGCGTCGCGCGCGGACACCACTGCGGCGATTCTCGCGGCCGAGCGCATGGACGCCCACGCGGCGGCACTGCGCCCGGACCTGGCCGCGCTGTAGGGGCTGTCCGAAGCCGCACCGGGCCGGAGTCGGCCCGGCCCGCCCGGGAGGAGCCCGCCGAACGACCCGACCCGGTCCGGGCAGGGCTGCGCGGGGGCCCGGGGTGACGTCACAGGTCAGGGTGAGGGTGTCGGCGGGCCCCCGCGCGGCTCGATCCGGCGTCGGCGTCAGCCCAGACGCTTCACCAGCTCCTGGTACTGCTCCCACAGCTCGGCCGGGGTGTGGTCGCCGAAGGTGTTGAGGTGCTCGGGGATGAGCGACGCCTCCTCGCGCCACACGTCCTTGTCGACGGTGAGCAGGAAGTCCAGGTCGGCGTCGGAGAGTTCGAGGCCCTTGGTGTCCAGCGCCGCCTTGGTCGGCAGGACACCGATCGGGGTCTCGACACCCTCGGCCCTGCCGTCGAGCCGGTCCACGATCCACTTCAGGACACGGCTGTTCTCGCCGAAGCCCGGCCAGACGAACTTGCCCTCGTCGTTCTTGCGGAACCAGTTGACGTAGTAGATCTTCGGCAGCTTGGACTGGTCCTTGTCCTTGCCGACCTCGATCCAGTGGCCCATGTAGTCGCCCATGTTGTAGCCGCAGAACGGCAGCATGGCGAACGGGTCGCGGCGCAGCTCGCCGACCTTGCCCTCGGCGGCGGCGGTCTTCTCGGAGGCGACGTTCGCGCCGAGGAAGACACCGTGGTTCCAGTCGAAGGACTCGGTGACCAGCGGCACCGCGGAGGCGCGGCGGCCGCCGAAGAGGATCGCCGAGATCGGCACGCCCCGGGGGTCCTCCCACTCCGGCGCGATGATCGGGCACTGCGAGGCGGGAACCGTGAAGCGGGCGTTCGGGTGGGCGGCCGGGGTCGCCGAGTCCGGCGTCCAGTCGTTGCCCTTCCAGTCGGTGAGGTGGGCGGGCGTCTCCTCGGTCATGCCCTCCCACCACACGTCGCCGTCGTCGGTGAGCGCGACGTTGGTGAAGACGGAGTTGCCCCACAGTGTCTTCATCGCGTTGGCGTTGGTGTGCTCGCCGGTGCCGGGCGCGACACCGAAGAAGCCGGCCTCGGGGTTGATCGCGTAGAGGCGGCCGTCCTTGCCGAACCGCATCCAGGCGATGTCGTCGCCGATCGTCTCGACGGTCCAGCCGGAGATCGTGGGCTCCAGCATGGCGAGGTTCGTCTTGCCGCAGGCGGACGGGAAGGCCGCGGCGACGTACTTCGGGCCGCCCTGCGGCGGGGTCAGCTTGAGGATCAGCATGTGCTCGGCGAGCCAGCCCTCGTCGCGCGCCATGACGGACGCGATGCGCAGGGCGTAGCACTTCTTGCCGAGCAGGGCGTTGCCGCCGTAGCCGGAGCCGTACGACCAGATCTCACGGCTCTCGGGGAAGTGCGAGATGTACTTGGTGCTGTTGCACGGCCACGGGACGTCCTTCTCGCCCTCGGCGAGCGGCGCGCCGAGCGTGTGGACGGCCTTCACGAAGAACCCGTCGGAGCCGAGCTCGTCCAGGACCGGCTGCCCCATGCGCGTCATCGTGCGCATGGAGACGGCGACGTACGCGGAGTCGGTGATCTCGACGCCGAGCGCGGAGAGCGGGGAGCCCAGCGGGCCCATGCAGAACGGGACGACGTACATCGTCCGGCCCTTCATCGAGCCGCGGAAGATGCCGCCGTTGCCGTCGGTGCCCTGGAAGATCTCCCGCATCTCGGCGGGGGCCTTCCAGTGGTTCGTCGGGCCCGCGTCCTCCTCCTTCTCGGAGCAGATGAAGGTGCGGTCCTCGACGCGCGCGACGTCGCTCGGGTCGGACGCCGCGTAGTAGGAGTTCGGGCGGAGGGTCGGGTCGAGCTTCTTGAAGGTGCCCTTCTCGACGAGTTCCTCGCTGAGGCGCTCGTACTCGGCCTCGGATCCGTCACACCAGACCACGTTGTCCGGCTGGGTCAGTTCGGCGATCTCGTTGACCCACGAGATCAGTCCCTGGTGGGTGGTGGGGACGGTGTTGGGAGCCGCGTTGTCGCGCGCCACGATTGCTCCTAAAAGAGGGGTTTTTGTGATTGTTGCCCCGTGGGGGCTGCGACCCGGACGCTTCGTAGCCGCTCATCCGGTGCCGACCGCACTCATCTGATCATCCGTCCCGGCCGCCCATCTGTCCAGATGGCCGCACACGTGAGCGGAGTGAGCAATCCCACGTACCCTGGCTGTCCACGGGGCAAACGACAACAGCCCCCGTATGGGTCGGATATCCGGAGATGTCCCTGCGGGACTGATCCGTAACTTACGGTGGCGTAGGTACCATGCCCCGCATGACTGCGCCCGTCCCCGACGCGCCCACGGACTCGCCGGCCGCAGGCCAAGGTCCCGGCGCGACCTCCGTGCCGCATCCCCAGCCGCACCCGGTCGACCAGCCGCACCAGGCCGACCGACTGCACACCGCCGAGCCACCGCACACCGTCAAGCCGAAGCTGCGCGGCTGGCTGCACGCCGGGATGTTCCCGGCCGTCCTCGTCGCCGGCCTGGTCCTCACCGCACTCGCCGACTCGACGCGGGGCCGCGTCGCCTGCGGCATCTACGTCCTGACCGCCTGTCTGCTGTTCGGCGTCAGCGCCCTCTACCACCGGGGCAATTGGGGCCCCCGGGCCGGCGGCGTCCTGCGCAGGCTGGACCACGCGAACATCTTCCTGATCATCGCGGGTACGTACACCCCGCTGACGATCCTGCTCCTGCCGGGCGCGACGGGGCAGTGGCTGCTCTGGGGCATCTGGGCCGCCGCGGCGGCGGGCATCGTCTTCCGCGTCTTCTGGGTGGGCGCCCCGCGCTGGCTCTACACCCCGTGCTACCTCGCCATGGGATGGGCCGCGGTCTTCTTCCTGCCCGACTTCATGCGCGCCGGCGGCATCGCGGTGCTCGTCCTGGTGATCGTCGGCGGCCTGCTCTACAGCGCGGGCGGCGTGATCTACGGCATCAAGCGTCCCAACCCGTCACCTCGTTGGTTCGGCTTCCACGAGGTCTTCCACTCCCTCACGCTCGCGGCCTTCGCCGTGCACTACGTGGGCATCTCGCTCGTGGCGTACCAGCACGCCTGAACCCGGCCCCGCCCGCCGGCCGCTCCCGCCGCCCAACGTCTCCCGCCCTCCTCCCCCTTCGCGCCCCCGTGGCCGCGGCTTCCGAAGCCGCGGCCACGCCCCGTTCGCCCGCCCCCGGGACCTGCGCCCGCCGCTCCCGCGCCCCGTGCCCCCGCCCTCGCGGACTTGGCCCCGGCTCCCGCCGATGGCCGACAATGATCCGTATGACGGACGCACCCACCTCCTCCCCCGCCGACGGGTCCCACCTGGGACTGCGTGAGCGGAAGAAGATCAAGACGCGCACGGCGATCCGCAGCGCGACGTACGCACTGATCTCCCGCCAGGGCTACGACGCCACGACGATCGAGCAGATCGCCGAGGCCGCCGAGGTGTCGCCGTCCACCGTCTTCCGGTACTTCCCCACCAAGGAGGACATCGTCCTCACCGACGAGTACGACCCGCTGCTCGAGGACATGCTGCGGGCCCGCCCCACCGACGAGCCGCTGCTCGACTCGCTGCGGGCGGTGATGCGCCACGGCTTCGACATAGGCATGCGGGAGGAGCCCGAGGTGACGAAGCTGCGCACGCGGCTCATGCTCGACGTGCCCGCGGTCCGCTCGCGCATGACGGAGAGCATGTCGGTGACCAGCCGCATCCTGTGCCGCGTGATCGCGGAGCGCACCGGACGCCACGCGGACGACCTGGAGGTGCGGTCCTACTCCATGGGGATCATGGGCGCCCTGATGGAGACGTCCCTCTACTGGGCCGAGCGCGGCCACCGCGACGAGCTGCCCGACCTGGTGGACCGCGCCCTGACCACCATCGAGAACGGCGTCGGCCGGTGAACGGGCCCGAGATCCACATCGTGTTCGCGCCCGAGCTGGGCACCTTCCTGCCGGGCGCGCGCCGCAGCGGCCCCACCCCGGTCCGTACGGACGGCGTCTCCTCGCTCGGCCATGTCGTCGAGTCGCTGGGCGTACCGCTCACCGAGGTCGGCGAGCTGTGCGTGGACGGGCGCGAGGTGCCGGTGTCGCACGTCCCGTCGTCCGGCGAGACCGTCGAGGTGCGCACCGTCACCCGTCCCCAGCCGGTGCCGGGCGCACCGCTGCGCTTTCTGCTGGACGTCCACCTCGGCACGCTGGCGCGGCGGCTGAGGCTGCTGGGCGTCGACGCGGCCTACGACGCCGAGGACCCCGGGGACGCGGCGCTCGCCGCGCGCTCGGCGGCCGAGCGGCGGGTCATGCTCAGCCGGGACCGGGGACTGCTGCGGCGCCGTGAGCTCTGGGCGGGCGCCTACGTCTACAGCGACCAGCCCGACGACCAACTGCGCGACGTGCTCGGCCGCTTCGCCCCCGACCTCGCCCCGTGGACACGCTGCACCGCCTGCAACGGCTCCCTGAAGGACGCCACGAAGGACGAGGTCGCGGACCAGCTGGAGGGCGGGACCCAGCGCTCCTACGACGTGTTCGCCCAGTGCGTGGAGTGCGCCCGCGTCTACTGGCGGGGCGCCCACCACGACCGGCTGGAGCGCATCGTGGGCAGCGCGGTCGCCGAGTTCGGCAGGACGGACAGCGGCCACCGCTGAGCCCGGTGCCCGGGTGCCCGGGCACCCGGGCACCGAGCGAAACCCCTAGTCCAGCACCGTCAGATCCAGGCGGGCCACCCGCTCGGGGTCGGCCAGGATGTCGATCGCGACGATCCGCCCTTCCACGACCGTGAACCCGAGCACCGAGAAGGGCTCCCCGTCGCGATACGACACCACGCCCACCGCACCGTTGACCAGCGCCGCCCGGGCGGTCCCCGCCCCACCCGAGAGCCGCGAGAAGGTGAGCGCCTGCCCCGCGACGGCCTCCGGCCCGTGGACCTCGCGCCACCCGGCGGCGGTCTCCGAGCGCAGCACGACCTCCGGGTCGAGCACCGCGACCAGCCCGTCGAAGTCCCCGTCGCGCGCGGCCGCGAGGAACGCGTCGACGGCGGCCCGCTGACGGGCCGGATCGGAGTCCGGCACCGGCGCGGTCCCCCGGACCCGGCGCCGGGCGCGGCTCGCGAGCTGCCGTGCCGCGGCCGGGGTGCGCCCCACCATGGGGGCGATCTCCTCGAACGGCACCCCGAACATGTCGTGCAGCACGAAGGCGAGCCGTTCGGCGGGGGCGAGCGTTTCGAGGACGACGAGCAGGGCCAGGCCGACCGAGTCGGCGAGCAGCGCCTCCTGCTCCGGCTCGACCCCGGAGGCACGGCTGATGATCGGGTCGGGCAGCACCCCGTGCGCCGTCCCCATCGGCTCCTCGCGCCGGGCCGTACGCGAACGCAGCATGTCCAGGCACACCCGCCCGACGACCGTCGTCAGCCAGCCGCCGAGATTGCCGACCCCGCTCACGTCGGACCGGCTCAGCCGCAGCCAGGCCTCCTGGACGGCGTCCTCGGACTCGCTGAGCGACCCGAGCATCCGGTAGGCCACGGCCCGCAGATGTCCACGGTGCTCCTCGAAGCGCTCCGCGAGGAACTCCGTCGCCCCCGGGTCCGCACCGGGCTCCCGGTCCGCACCCGCGCCCGGGCCCGTCAGCCGCTCCCCCACCAGGTCCTCCAGTCGTCGCTCGTCCATCGGTGACCACCTCCCGCACGTTCCGTCGACACACTGACGAACGGAACGCCACCGGTGTGACAGGAGATCACGGCGAGCCCCGTCGCGGGCCTGTCCGGGCCCGGACAGGCCGACGACGGCCCCGGACCCGCCCTGCCGTCGACCGGCCTGCCGCCGGCGGTCGGCCCCCGCGCGGGACCGGCCGGCGGTCGGTGGACGGGACCGTCAGCCGCCGAGCGCCGTGCGCAGCCGCTCGGCGTCGGTCGTCGGCGCGTCGCAGGTGAAGTTCCGGCAGACGTACGCCGCGGGCCGCCCGTCCACCAACGGCCGGCCGGCGAGCAACGGCAGCTCCTCGCCGTCCGGTTCGCCCGCGGCCACGACCGCGCCCGGCGCCGTGCCGAGCAGGGCCGTACGGTGCAGATCACGGGTGGCCGGGTCGTCCGCAGGGCCGACCACGGCGATCTCGCGGGGACCGTCGAGGAGCGCTTCCGCGACCGCGAGTCCCCAGCCGATGAAGCGGGGAGCCCGCGGGCCGAGCGCCTTGACGACGCCCAACGCCCGTTCGGCGGCCTTCCGGTGGGGCTCCGAGCCGGTCTGGGCCGCGTAGGAGAGCAGGGCGCCCGCTGCCGCGGTCCAGCCCGAGGGCGTCGCGTTGTCCGTCGGGTCCTGCGGGCGCCGGATCAGCCGCTCGGCGTCGGACGCCGTGTCGTACAGCTCGCCGCCCTCGCCCGTGAACCGCGCCAGTACGTGGTCCAGCAGGAAGCCGGCGAACTCCAGCCACACGCCCTCGCCCGTCACGGACGCCAGCGTCAGGAAGCCCTCCGCGACGTCCGCGTAGTCCTCCAGCACCCCTGCGTGGGCGCCGGCGCGCCCGTCCTTCGAGGTACGGGCGATCCGGGCCTGGTCGTCCATGTGGAGACGCACGAGGAGGTCCGCCGCCCCCACCGCGGCCTCGATCAGGTCCGGGCGGTCGAAGTAGGCGCCGGTCTCCGCGAGCGCGGCGATCGCCAGGCCGTTCCAGGCGGCGACCACCTTGTCGTCCCGGCCGGGCGCGGGGCGCTGTCCGCGCGCCGCGAGCAGCCGCTCCTTCACCGAGGCGATCCGGTCGGCGTCGAGGACGGCGTCCTGCCGCGGGAGCCGCAGCACCGAGGCTCCCTCTTCGAAGGTGCCTTCCTCGGTCACCCCGAAGCACGCCGCCGCGAGGGCGGCATCGTCCTCGCCGAGCACCTCGCGCAGCTGCTCGGGGGTCCACACGTAGGAGGCGCCCTCGACGTGCCGCCCGGTGCCGGCACCGTCGCTCCCGCCGTCCCCCCGGGAACCCTCGCCGTGCGACGGGGCTTCCTCGCTGTCGGCGTCCAGTGCGGACGCGAACCCACCCTCGTTCGTGCGCAGTTCGCGCACCATGAACTCGGCGGTCTCCAGGGCGACGCGGCGAGCGAGGTCGCTCACCTCGTCGGCGGCCCCGTCGCGGGCCGTGGCCCGCCAGAGGTGGGCGTAGACACGGCAGAGCAGCGCATTGTCGTAGAGCATCTTCTCGAAGTGGGGCACCACCCACTTCCGGTCGACCGAGTAGCGGGCGAACCCGCCCCCCAACTGGTCGTAGATGCCACCGCGGGCCATCTGCTCGCAGGTGTCGGCGGCCATCTGCAGGGCGCCTTCGGAGCCGGTGCGCGCGTGGTGGCGCAGCAGGAACTCGATCACCATCGACGGGGGGAACTTCGGTGCGCCGCCGAATCCGCCGTGCGTCGCGTCGTACTCGCGGGTCAGCCCGAGCAGCGCCGCGGCGAGCTCCTGCTCCCCCGGCACCGCCGTGTCCCCGTAGGCCAGTTCCCGCCCGGCGAGGTCCTGCACGATCTTCCCGGCGACCTCGGCCACCTCGTCGCGCCGGTCGGTCCAGGCCGCCCGCACACCCTCCAGCACCTGCCCGAACGACGGCATGCCGTGCCGCGGCTCCGGCGGGAAGTAGGTCCCGAAGTAGAACGGCTCGGCGTCCGGTGTGAGGAACACCGTCATGGGCCAGCCGCCCTGTCCGGTCGCCGCCTGCACGGCCTCCATGTAGACGGCGTCGACGTCGGGGCGCTCCTCGCGGTCGACCTTGATGTTGACGAAGTGTTCGTTCATCCGGGCGGCGGTGGCCTCGTCCTCGAAGGACTCGTGTGCCATCACATGGCACCAGTGACAGGACGAATATCCGACACTGAGCAGCACGGGGACACCGCGCTCACGGGCCTCCGCGAAGGCCTCGGCCGACCAGGGCCACCAGTCGACCGGGTTGTCGGCGTGCTGGAGCAGATACGGGGACGTCTCATGGGCCAGTCGGTTCACCTGTCCACTGTCCCACGGGCCGGTGCCGGTTCCGGCTCCCGGGCGTGTCGGGATCGCTCCCGTCCGTGGCGGGGTGTCGCAGGACCGCGCTAGCCCGCGACGGGCCCGGGCGTCCCGGTGCCGCCCTCGTCTGCGTCGGGCACGGCGAAGAAGCGCAGGCTCACCGGGCGGGCGCCGTCGGGCGCCTCCTCGCGGGGGTGGCCGTAGCGCCGTACGAGGGCGTCGTACTCACGGACGAAGGAAAGCAGTTCGTCCTTGGTCATCCAGCCGCCGGCGCGCTGCACCTGGGCCCAGCCGTCCGGCCCGCGGTACTCCCGGTGGGCCCGCAGGTACAGCTCGCCGTCCGCGCGGATCTTCAGCATGGCCAGTTGCTCGGCAGCGGCGTACTCGTCCGGAGCCATCCGGGCCGGATCGGGTGTGGTGTGGCTGAACGGCATGGCCCGCCACCAGCGTTCACGGCCGCCGGACTTCTCCGGGATCTCCTCGATCAGCTTCTGCTCGGCGAGCTTGCGCAGGTGGTAGCTGGTCGTGCCGGAGGACTCCTCGAGCACCTTGGCGAGCACGGTGGAGTTCGCCTCGCCGTGCCGGCCCAGGTATTCGAGGATGCGCCGGCGCAGCGGGTTGCCGAGCGACTTGTACAGCGCGGTCCGGTCGGCGCTGGTCATCTCGCCGTCCGCGCGGCCGCCGTTCTCCGTCATGCGCCCACGATATCGGCCCTGCCCCAGCTTTGCCGAACAACTTCTGCAGAGAAATATTTGCAGAATTATTTCTGCGGTTCTACGGTGGGTCCATGCGAACGATCCGGAACAGCTCGGGCCGTGCCGTGCGGGCACGCCACTGGACTCTTGCCTTACTGGGCGTGGCCGCCGTGGCCCTCATACCGTGGATGGTGCTGCTGGCCCGCACCCTCCCCGACCACGCCGACGTGCGGAACTGGTCGCTGGCGTGGATCGGGCTCGACATCCTGATGGCCACGGGCTGCGCCGCCACCGCGGTCCTGGGGTTCCGCCGCGATCCCCGCGCGCGGCTCACCGCGTCCGCGACCGCCGCCGTCGCGGTCCTCGACGCCTGGTTCGACCTCACCACCGCACAGCCGGGCGGCGCCCTCGCACAGGCGGTCGCCTGCGCGGCCGCCGAGACGGCGCTCGCCGGCGCCTGCGCCTACCTCGCCCTGTCCCGGCCGCGGGTCTGACCGCCGCGCGCCCCGCATCCCCCGCGCGCATGCTTGATCGGCGATCCGGTCGCGCTCCGGCCCCGCACCAAGGACACTGTGCGGCAAAGAAGTTGACGCCGGAGGGGGACGTGTCATGCGGGACGGCCATCGGGCGGAGGCCGAGCGGCTGCTGGTGCGGGCCGTGGAGGAGGAGGTCAGGCGGTCGGGCGGGCGTACGGACGGGACGGTGCTGCTCGCGCGGGCGCGCGAGACGCTGGACTCGCTCGCCGAGACGGCCGCCGAGGAGTACGCCGCGTACACGCACGCCCTGGACGAACAGGAGGCCGGGCGGATCGGCTTCGGGCAGCGGTACGCGAAGGAGGGCGCGGGAACTCCGCTGCTCGTCGCGGCCGTTGCGGCGGTGGGCGCCTGCGTCGCGGACCTGGCGCTGGGCACCGGTCCCGGCACGGCCGTCGGTGCCGGTGCGATGGTCGCGGTGGTCGGCGCCGCCACGACGGTCGCGAAGGTGACGGCCTCCCATGTGCCGGCCGCGAGCCGCCGGGCCGGCGCCCGCAACCAGCCGGGCGGCCCGGAGCAGCTGCGGCTTCAGTGGCTGACGGCGCTGGAGGTGCGCGGCATCCGCCCGTTCCTGGACCAGCAGCGGGTGCTGACCGCGTCGACGGGAACGGCGGCCAAGAAGACGGGACCGCAGTTGCGGCGCACGGACAAGAGCGCGGCCGCGCGGCGGCGCTCGGTGCTGGAGCAGTCGTTCGGTCAACTCCCCGACGCCGACGGCCCGTTCGCCGGGCGGCGGGGGGCCATGGGGCGCATCGCTCAGGCCGTGCACCAGGCACGGGCGAGCACGGAGACCCGGCCCACGGTGGTGGTGCTGCACGGGGCGCCCGGTTCGGGCCGTACGACGCTGGCAGTGCGCGCCGCCCACGAGCTGAGGGACCAGTTCCGGGGCGCCTGCGTGGTGGATCTGCGCGCCGACAGCCCGGACGCCCCGCCGCTGTCGACCCGCGACGCGCTCCTGCATCTGCTGAACCGGCTGGGTGCCCCGCGCGAACAGCTGCTGTTCCGCGACCGCGCGTCGCAGGACCAGCAGGTGCGCCGGCTGAGCGAGCTGTACCACCAGCATCTGACGGGCCTGGCGGTGGCGATCGTGCTCGACGACGCCTCCGACGCCGAGCAGGTCCGCACCCTGATCCCGGAACGGTCCGACAGCCTCGTGCTGGTGACCGCCCGGACGCCGCTGGACCTGCCGGCCGATCTGCCGGCGTGGGTGCACCAGGTGCCGGTGGAGCCGCTGGACGCGGCGGGCGCCGAGGAGCTGCTGCGTGCGTCGGCGGACGACGACGCGGCGGCGGCTCCGCACGACGCGGAGGCCTCCGACCGGATCCGGGAGCTGTGCGGCGGACTGCCGCTGGCGCTGCGTGTCGCGGGCTCGTCGCTGGGCGCGCGTACGCCGCGCCAGCTCGCCGCCGACCTGTCGGCGTACGGACCGGTGGAACCGGTGGAGCGGGTGCTGTGGCTGCGCTACACCGACCAGCCGGAGCCGGCCCGGCGGCTGCTGCGACGGCTGGCGCTGGCTGGCCGGGCATCGCTGGGCGCCGCCGCGGCGGCCGCCCTGCTCGCGACGGACGAGCCCGAGGCGACCCGCCGGCTGACGGAGCTCTCCCGCGCCGGGCTCATCGACCATGTGCGCGGCAGCCGTTACCGTCTGCACGATCTCGTACGCGGTTTCGCCCAGGCGCGGCTCCTCGACGAGGAGGACCCGGCCGAGCGCACCGCGGCGCAGGAGCGCCTGATCGTCAACTATGCGGAGCTGGCGGACTTCGTGATCCGCCTGGTGGACGGCAAGACGTCGACGCGGGCGGACAGCGCCTTCCGGGCGAGCACGGTCGGTCCGCACGGGTTCCCGTCGCTGGACGCGGCGCTGCGCTGGCTGGACGACGAGTCGAGCTTCATCACGGCGGCACTGCGGCACGCGGAGGGCGTGGACCAGGCGGCGGTGCTGAATCTGCTGGGCGCGCTGTGCGACTACTGCCTGCTGCGCGGCGACCTGTACCGGCTGGGCGAGATCAACGAGCTGACGCAGGCCGTCGACCAGGGGCTGCTGGTGCGGTCGGTGCAGTGGCGCACCGGTATCGCGGCCCGCCAGCTCGGCGAGCTCGACAAGGCGCGTACGACGCTGTCGTCCGTCGTGGACCTGTACTTCGAGGCGCACCACGAGGCGGGCGCGGCTCGGGCCCTGTGCTCGCTGGGCATCACGCTGCACCACCAGGGCAATCTGGCGGAGGCGGAGACGAAGCTGCGGGAGGCGCTGGACCTCCAGGCGTCGGACGCGCTGGCGGCGGACCGTGCGTGGACACTGCATGCGCTGGCGGCGGTGGAGCGGGACCGGGCGCGCCTCGGGGAGGCGTTCGAGCTGCTGACGACGGCGCTGGTCCTGCACCGCGAGTCGGAGTCGGTGCACGGCGAGGCCTGGGCGCACTTCCAGCTGGGGCAGGTCCATCTGCGCAGGGGCGAGGTGCCGCACGCGGAGAGCGAGCTGCGGGAGGCGCTGGAGCTGTACGGGCGGACCCGGGACGCACGCGGCGAGGCCTGGGCGCTCACCCAGCTGGCCCGTGCCCGGCTGGTGGACGGCGATCCGTCCGCCGCCGTGGACGGCCTGCGCCAGGCCGCGTCGCGGCACCGCGAGAACGAGGACGCACGGGGCGAGGCCTGGACGGTGTACTACCTGGGCCAGGCCCTGGAGGAGACCGGGGAGCTGGATCCGTCGGTGCGCGAACTGGAGCGCTCGCGGACGATGTTCTCGCGGATGCGGGACGTGTACGGACTGGCGTGCGCCCGGCACCATTCGGCGCGCGTCACCCGCGACCAGCGGGCCGCCCAGACGGGTTCCCTGCGCAACTCCGGTTTCGCCCGGCAGCTCCTGGTGGACGCCCGCGCCGACTTCCAGCGCATCGGGATCGCGCACGGCGAGGCGTGGACCTGCCTGGAGCTGGCGGTGGTGGACGCGGGCAACGACCGCAGCCAGCAGGCACTCGCGCTCTGCGACGAGGCCGCGGGCCTGTTCGCCACGTACGGCGATCGGCGGGGCGAGGACTGGGCGCGCTTCCTGCGCTGCACGCTGCTGCCGTACGCGTCGCCGGGCGGCGTCGAGATCGGCACGGCGGTGGCCCAGGAGGATCTCTCACAGCTCTCCCGGGCCGGACATCCCGCCCGGGACGGCAAGCTCGACGACTACATCGACGCCTATCGGCTTCTGCTGGAGCGCGGCATCGAGCTGGACGCGGGCTGGCAGGCCTGGCGTCTGGGCATGGTGCCCGGCCGCCACGCCCGCGAGGTGATGGGGGTGCCGGTGGAGGCGGCACCGCGCTAGGGGGTGTCCGCAACGTCGCGCCCGGCTCGCGACGCCCGGCAGAGCGCCTCGCCGCGTGATCGGCGGGGTGCCCCCGGGGCCCCTTGCGGGCCTTCGGCGGAGGCCGGCGGCCGGTCCCGCCGTCCGGGTCCGCGGGGGCAGCGAGGTGCCCCCACGGCCGGGGCGGCGAACCGGTGGGAGGAGAACCGTCCCGGCGCGGGGGTCAGCCGCGCTGGGGCTTCGGTGACGTCGGGGCGCCCTCCGTGGCCGCGCCCTTGTCGGGGGCCTCCTGGAAGTCCACCTTCCGCATGTGCCGGTTCATGGACTTCATCAGGCCCCAGACGGCGAGGGCCATCACCGCGAAGACGATGAAGCCGAGGACGCCGGGGGTCACCTTGTTCTGGTCGACCTCGGCGAGGGGGACCAGGTGCGTCATTGCCAGGCTCGCGCTTGCGCTCATGTCAGGCATTGTCGCGGATGCCCGCAAAGAGGTCGTCCTCGGGGAGGGAGGTATCGACGAGGGACTTCGCGAGCTCGTACTCCTCGGTCGGCCAGACCGACCTCTGGATCTCCATCGGGACCCGGAACCAGCCACCGTCGGGGTCGATCTGCGTGGCGTGCGCGATCAGCGCCTTGTCGCGGATCTCGAAGAAGTCCGCGCAGGGCACATGCGTGGTCAGCGTGCGCTCGACGCGCTCGAACTCGTCCCAGCGCTTGAGCCACTCCCCGTAGGGGGACTCCAGGCCGTGCTCCAGCATCGCGTGGTGCAGGGCCTCGGTGCGCGGGCGGTTGAAGCCCTGGTTGTAGTACAGCTTCAGCGGCCGGTACGCCGGGCCGTACTCGCTCTCCGGGTACTTCTCGGTGTCCGTCGCCCCCTCGAACGCCACCATCGTGATCTTGTGGGTCATGATGTGGTCGGGGTGCGGGTAGCCGCCGTTCTCGTCATAGGTCGTGATCACCTGGGGACGGAACGCGCGGATCTTGCGGACCAGCTCACCGGCCGCCTTGTCCACGTCCTCCAGCGCGAAGCAGCCCTCGGGCAGCGGCGGCAGCGGGTCGCCCTCGGGCAGCCCCGAGTCGACGAAGCCCAGCCACTCCTGCTTGACGCCGAGGATCTCGCGCGCCTCGTCCATCTCCTTCTTGCGGACCTCGTGGATGTGCTCCTGGATGTAGGCGTCACCCTGGAGCTTGGGGTTGAGGATGGAGCCGCGCTCCCCGCCCGTGCAGGTCACGACCAGCACGTCCACCCCCTCGGACACGTACTTGGCCATCGTGGCCGCGCCCTTCGACGACTCGTCGTCGGGATGGGCGTGCACGGCCATCAGTCGCAGCTGCTCAGTCAAGACTCGATCCTCGTAGATGTCGGCGGCCGCCTGTGTCATACGGCTGCCCGGCTGTCATACGGCGCCCAGCGCCCCACGGCTGCCCGGTGTCATTCGGCATGGCGGGCGGCTTCTATAGTGACGGAATCGGGGGGCGAATAATTCCGGGACCCTGGACCTTGTCCGGTCTCACCCCTTTTCTTGCAGGCCGAGAGGACCACGATGAGCGACGCGGTACGGGCGAAGCTGCCCGAGGGCCGTTACGGCCGCTCCGCCGACGAGCGCGCGGACCGCACGCTGAAGATCGTGGGCTCCGTGCTCGGCGCGGCCCTTCTGGGGGTGGTCGGCTGGATCGGCTACGACTACATCACGGGGCAGAAGATCAGCGCCGAGGTGATCACCTTCAAGGTGGTCTCGGACCACGCGGTCGAGGCGCATCTGGAGGTCCGCAAGGACACGGACGTCAAGGGCTCCTGCACGCTGCGGTCGCGTACCGTGGACGGCACCGAGGTCGGACGCGCGGACTTCCGGTTCGACCAGCACTCGGGACGTATCGACAAGGTCGTCACACTGCGGACGACATCCCGCGGCACCAGCGCCGAGCTCATGGGGTGCCAGGCGGACTGACCATCCGCCACACTGACGTCTGCCGCACCGGCGTGCGGCACACAGGCGTACGTGTCGTGGAAAGCGTCACATGGGTCGTGACCTGCGTTGACGCAATTCTTATGGCTTATGTCCTCCCCTGGAAGCGCCTCAATTGTTAGGCTCGTGGTTTCGCCCACCCGTCAAGGAACATTCATTTGGGTAGGGCGACTTTGTATTCCCAGTACCGACGAGGAGCACCTGTGACCCAGACCAGCGAGAACGTCACCTGGCTGACCCAGGAGGCGTACAACCAGCTCAAGGCCGAGCTGGAGTACCTGTCTGGTCCCGCGCGCACTGAGATCGCCGCCAAGATCGCTGCTGCGCGCGAGGAGGGCGACCTGCGGGAGAACGGCGGGTACCACGCGGCCAAGGAGGAGCAGGGCAAGCAGGAGCTCCGCGTGCGCCAGCTGACCCAGCTCCTGGAGAAGGCGAAGGTGGGCGAGGCGCCGTCCGCGGACGGCGTGGTGGCCCCCGGCATGGTCGTGACCATCGCCTTCGACGGCGACGAGGACGACACCCTGACGTTCCTTCTCGCCTCGCGCGAATACGCGAGCGCCGACATCGAGACCTACTCGCCGCAGTCCCCGCTCGGCACCGGCGTGAACGGCAAGAAGATCGGCGAGGACGCGCAGTACGAGCTGCCGAACGGCAAGTTCGCCTCGGTGAAGATCCTTGAGGCCAAGCCCTACCAGGGCTGATCCCGGCAGCCCTGCCGGGCTGACCAGGAGGTTTCCTGTACGAAGCCCCCGGCGCCCCTCATCCGAGGGGGCCGGGGGCTTCGGCTTGCCGTCACCCCCACCCGGCCCGGGCCGTCCGGCGGGTCACGCGGTGGCGTGCGGCGCGGGCCGTCCGGCGGGTCAGGCCGTGGCGTTGCGGTACTTGCGGACCGCGAGGGTCCGGAAGGCCACCACGATCAGCAGCGACCAGATCAGCGAGGCCCATACGGCGTGCTGCATGGGCCACGCCGAGGAGTGCGACTGGCCCGGGCTGCCGAACAGCTCGCGGCAGGCCTCCACCGTCGCGCTGAACGGGTTCCAGTCGGCGATGTGCTGGAGCCAGGTCGGCATCCGCCCGGCGTCCACGAACGCGTTCGAGATGAACGTGACCGGGAACAGCCAGATCAGCCCGCCCGATGTGGCCGCCTCCGGGGTGCGCACGCTCAGGCCGATCAGCGCGCCGATCCAGGTGAACGCGTAGCCGAGCAGGAGCAGCAGTCCGAATGCGCCCAGCACCTTCCCCGCGTTCGCATCGGTGCGCCAGCCGACGAGCAGCGCGACGATCGCCAGCACCAGCAGGGTCAGCGCCGTCTGGACCAGGTCGGCGAGGGTGCGGCCGGTGAGGACCGCGCCGCGCGCCATGGGCAGCGAGCGGAACCGGTCGATGAGTCCCTTGTGCATGTCATCGGCGATTCCGGCGCCCGCGCCCGCGGTGGCGAAGGTGACGGTCTGCGCGAAGATGCCGGCCATCAGGAAGTTGCGGTAGGTGGCGGGGTCGGTGGTGCCGCCGATGTTCATGGAGCCGCCGAAGACGTAGCTGAACAGCACCACGAACATGATCGGCTGGATGAGCCCGAAGATGACCACCTCGGGGATGCGGGTCATCCGGATCAGATTGCGCTGCGCGACGACGAGGGAGTCCCGGACGGATCCGGTGATGCCGCCGCCGCCCCGCGGGGCGGGGGTGGGGCTCGCGCTCTGCGCGGTGTCGGTCACGGCGGTCACTTCACGGCCTCCTTCGTGCGCTTGTCGCCGCTCGTGGCGGCGTCGTCGGTGCCGCCGTCGCCGTTCGGGGTCTCCTCGGCCGCGTGGCCGGTGAGAGAGATGAACACGTCGTCGAGGGTCGGCCGGCGCAGGCCGATGTCGTCGATGCCGATCCCGCGCAGGTCCAGCTCGCGTATGACCTCGGCGAGCAGCTTGGCGCCGCCGGTGACCGGGACGGTCAGCCTGCGGGTGTGCCGGTCGGCGGTGACGGAGCCCTTGCCGAAGCCGGTGAGGACCTCGGCCGCGGGAGCCATGTGCTGCCGCTCGTGCACGACGACCTCGACGCGCTCGCCGCCGGTCTGTGCCTTGAGCTCGTCGGAGGTGCCGCGCGCGATGACGCGGCCGTGGTCGACGACGCAGATGTCGTGCGCGAGGTGGTCGGCCTCTTCGAGGTACTGCGTGGTCAGCAGCAGCGTCGTACCGCCCGCCACCAGTTCCTGGATGACCTCCCAGAGGGCCTGGCGGTTACGGGGGTCGAGGCCGGTGGTCGGCTCGTCCATGAACATCACCGGCGGCGAGACGACGAGCGCGGCCGCGAGGTCCAGGCGGCGCCGCATGCCGCCGGAGTACGTCTTGGTGATGCGGTCGGCGGCGTCCGCCAGGTGGAACCGCTCCAGCAGCTCGCTCGCGCGGGCCTTCGCCTGCTTCCCGCGCATCTGGTACAGCCGGCCGACCATCTGCAGGTTCTCGCGGCCGGTCAGATACTCGTCGACGGCCGCGAACTGGCCGGACAGGCCGATCGAGCGCCGCACCTCCGTGGGGTGCTCGAGGACGTCGATGCCCGCGACGACGGCCCTGCCGCTGTCGGGCCGCAGCAGCGTCGTCAGACAGCGGACCGCCGTGGTCTTGCCCGCACCGTTCGGCCCCAGAAGGCCCAGCACGGTGCCTTCGGGGACGTCGAGATCGACCCCGTCCAGAGCCCTGACGTCGCCGAACGTCTTCACCAGACCTTCGGCATGGATGGCGCCTGGCATGTTGCTTCACGCTCCCAATGCTGGCCGAGCCGTATATGATGAGGACCACAAAGTAACGCGATACATCGCGTTACTCAAGAGGTCGGTCACGGGCAAATCTGCAACGCCTTCGGGGGCCGCCGAGAAAGCGCGCACCGCCCCCGCGACGACGGCCCGCACATCCCCGGACCCGCCGGCGCACGGCCCCCGCGGCGGCGGCCGGCATCAGCGCCCCGCGTCGGCGCACCGCCTGCTCCGGACAACCCAACCACCCCCTGCGACGGCCGGTGCGGCCCTCATGGGCACCGCACCGGCCCGCCCTCAGTCGACCACCGTGAATCCCGCATCCCGCAGCGCCGCGCCCACCTCGGCGCAGTGCTCGGGCCCCTTCGTCTCCAGATTGAGCTCCACCTCGACCTCGGTGATCCCGAGCCGGGGGTCGGTGCGCACATGGCTCACGTCGAGAACATTGGCATCCGCCACCGACAACACCCCGAGAAGCCGCGCGAGCGCGCCGGGCCGGTCGGTCAGCCGCACCCGGACCGCGAGATAGCGCCCGGCCGCGGCCATGCCGTGCCGCAGGATGCGCTGCATCAGCAGCGGATCCAGATTGCCGCCGGACAGCAGCGCGACCACCGGCCCCTCGAACGTCCGCGGGGCGCTCAGCAGCGCCGCGACCGGGCTTGCGCCCGCGGGCTCGACGACCATCTTGGCGCGCTCCAGGCACAGCAGGAGCGCGGCGGCCAGCTCGTCCTCGGAGACCGTGCGCACATCGTCGAACAGCGACTCCACGATTGGGAACGGCACATCGCCGGGCCGCCCCACCTTGATCCCGTCCGCCATCGTCGCCGCAGTGTCGATCGCGACCGGGCGCCCGGCCCGGAGCGAGGGCGGATAGGCGGCAGAGCCCGCCGCCTGCACACCGATCAGCCGCACATCGGGCCGCAGCGTCTTCACCGCGACGGCGATGCCCGCCGCGAGCCCGCCGCCGCCGACACCGACCACGACCGTGCGCACCTCGGGGCACTGCTCCAGGATCTCCAGACCCACCGAACCCTGTCCGGCGATGATGTCGCGGTGGTCGAAGGGGTGGATGAACACGGCGCCCGTCTCGGCGGCGTACTCCTGCGCGGCGGCCAGCGTCTCGTCGACGACCTGACCATGCAGCCTCACCTCGGCGCCGTACTCCCGGGTGGCCGCAATCTTGGGCAGCGGAGCACCCACCGGCATGAACACGGTGGCGTGGACGCCGAGCAGTGAGGAGGCGAGGGCGACGCCCTGCGCGTGGTTGCCGGCACTGGCAGCGACGACCCCCGCGGCCCGCTCCTCGGGGAGCAGACCCGCGATGCGCACATAGGCGCCACGGAGCTTGAACGACCCGGTGCGCTGGAGGTTCTCGCACTTGAGGTGGACCGGGGCGCCCACGAGCCGGGAGAGGTGCCTGCTGCCCTCCATGGGGGTCACCCGTGCCACGCCCGAAAGCATCTTCTGGGCCCCTCGTACATCGTCGAGGGTGACCGCGGGAAAGGAGTCAGCCGTGCTGTAGCTCATGACGGCAAGTCTCGCAGCTCATGCCCCTCGTCTCCTGCCGGAGAACGGGTTTCGGCGGCCCCGGTACGACCCGTGCCCGAGCCGCGTACCCTGTTCCCCCGACCCTCCACCCACGCACGAAGTGAGCCCCCGGCGATGCCCACTACACCGGAAATGTCGATGGACATGACGACCGCCGGAGACTCCGGCCTCCTGGACACGCTGCAGCACGAGGTCGCCGTCTTCGCACGGCGCGCCGAACAGACCCGGCTCGGCGGGGTCGGGCAGGTGCGCAACTCCATGGACCGCGCCGCCTACCTGCTCCTCAACAGGCTCGACAAGGAAGGCCCGATGGGCGTCAAGGCGCTCGCCGCGAGCATGGGCATCGACTCGTCGACGGTGACCCGGCAGGTCGCGCCGCTCGTCGACACCGGGCTCGTGAAGCGGACCTCGCACCCCGAGGACGGCCGTGCGGTGGTGCTTCAGCTGTCGCCGCGCGGGCAGGCCCGGCTCGACGAGGTCCGCGCCTCGCGCCGCGAGCTGATGGCACAGCTGACGGGGGACTGGGCGCCCGAGGAGCGCGAGCAGTTCTGTGCGCTCCTGACGCGCTTCAACTCTGCGCTGTCCGCGCGCCAGGCCGGCCATCCGATGCCGTCGGACTCCTGACCCGGACGTGCCGGGACGGCGTGGCCCCGCCGATGCGGGCTCCCCGCCGGGGACGACGCCCCGGCCCCTGAGCCGGGCCGGACGGTCCACGCCGCCGGTCATCGCCCACGGTGCCACCGGGCGCATGCCCGGACCGGGCGGGCGGTGCTCGGACCCCTGACCGGGATGCACCGCGCGGCGCCGCCCGACTCCTGAGCCGGGTCCGCACGATCCCGCGCCGCGGGTCATCACCCTTCGCCGCCGGTCAGCACTCTTCGCCGCCGGTCGGCACCCTTCGCCACCGGTCCGGCGCCCGACCGGACCCCGGCCACCACCTCACCGCCGGTCCTCCCGCCCACCGGGACGGGTCGGCCGCTCCCCCTCGCCGACCGGGCCCCTGACCCGGGTCGTGTCGGTCTCGTTGCACGTCGAGCTCTTGACCTGGGCCCGCGCCTGACCTCATATGAGGTTCAACGGTTCAGCCGGGAGGCGCGGTGGGAGAACGGCGTGCGTTCCAAGACGCCCGCCGGGCCCGCGAGTTCGAGGCATTCGTCGCGGGCGCGGCCGGCCGGCTGCTGCATGCGGCGACGCTCCTCACGGCGGAGCCGCCGGACGACAACCCCCGCGCGCGGCGGCTGCTGACCACGACGCTCGCCCACACCTACGCGGGGTGGGACCGGCTGCGCGGCGAGGACCCGTACGACAGGGCCCGTCAGCAGCTCGCGCTGCGCTTCGCCCGCGGGGCCTGGCACGAACGCCGCCCCCGGACCCGGTCCTGCGGCGGCCTGCTGGAACGGCTCGGTCCGCAGGAGCGTCTGGTCCTCGTCCTGCGGATGTACGAGGGCGTCGCCGAGGAACAGACGGCCGCCCTGCTCGGGCTGCCCGCCGAGCGGGTGCGCGCGATCTGCTCGCGCGCGACCTCCCTGCTGCTGCACCAGCCCCGAGGGCCCGCGCCCGCCGCTGCGGAGGTGGCTCCGCCGTAGGACCACGGCTGGATGCGTACGGACGGCTCGGGGAGGCAGCCGATGGCACAGTTCGACCGCAGGGAGGCGACCGTCCGGCGGCTCCTGGAGAGCACTCCCCCGACGGTGCCGCCTGAGGTGTACGCGGAGGCGGTACGCCGCGGCGGGCGACTGCTGCGCCGCCGCACCGTGGCGCGGCGCATCGGCTGGCTGCTCCTGCTGGCGCTGGCCGTGGCCTTCGTGGTGTGGGCCTCGATGGCCCGGCCGTGGGTGGTGCCGCCGTCCGACACCACCCCACCCCTGACCGGCTGGTAGCACCCGGCGGACGGTCCCTCGCCCCCGGTCGACCGAAGGCACCGAAGGACCCTGCCGGAGGCACTCGGGCCGGACCGGCCGGTCAGTCCGCATCGCATGATCTGCCGAAAGTCCGGGCCGGGCGCCCGCCGACGGCCCGGCCGGGCGCCCCGCCTCAGCTCCTAGCCCAGGGCCTGCTGAAGGTCCGCGAGGAGGTCGTCGATGTTCTCGATGCCCACCGAGAGGCGCACCAGGTCGCCCGGGACCTCCAGTGCGGAGCCGACCACGGACGCGTGCGTCATGCGCCCGGGGTGCTCGATCAGCGACTCGACGCCGCCCAGGGACTCGCCGAGCGTGAACACCTTGGTGCGGTTGCACACCTCGACGGCCGCCTCCTCGCCGCCCTCGACCTGGAAGGAGACCATGCCGCCGAACGCCCTCATCTGCTTGGCGGCCGTCTCGTGACCGGGGTGCTCCGGAAGACCCGGGTACAGCACGCGGGTCACGCGCGGGTGCCGGGTCAGCATCTCGGCGATCCGGGTCGCGTTCTCGGTGTGGCGGTCCATGCGCACGGCGAGGGTCTTGATGCCGCGCAGCACCAGCCACGAGTCGAACGGTCCCGCCACCGCGCCCATGGCGTTCTGGTGGAAGGCCAGCTCCTCGCCGAGCGCCGCGTCGCGCACGACGAGGGCGCCGCCGACCACGTCGGAGTGACCGCCCATGTACTTCGTCAGGGAGTGCACGACGACGTCCGCGCCGAGAGCCAGCGGCTGCTGGAGGTACGGGCTGGCGAAGGTGTTGTCGACGACGAGGCGGGCGCCGGCCTCACCGGCGATCTGCGCCATCGCGGCGATGTCGGTGATGCCCAGCAGCGGGTTCGACGGGGTCTCCACCCAGATCGCCTTGGTCCGCGGGGTGATCGCGGCACGGACGGCGGCCGGGTCGCTGGTGTCCGCGACGGACCACTCGACGCCCCACCGCGTCACGACCTTGGCGAAGAGGCGGAACGTGCCGCCGTACGCGTCGTTCGGGATGACCACGTGGTCGCCCGGGCTGAGCAGCGTCCGCAGGAGGCAGTCCTCGGCGGCCAGTCCGGACGCGAAGGCGAGCCCGCGGCTGCCCCCCTCCAGTGCGGCGAGGTTCTCCTCCAGCGCGGTCCTGGTCGGGTTGGCGCTGCGGCTGTACTCGTAGCCGCCGCGGAGCCCGCCCACGCCGTCCTGCTTGTAGGTGGACGTCTGGTAGATCGGCGGGACCACCGCGCCGGTCAGGGCGTCCGGGGTGTTGCCCGCGTGGATCGCCACGGTCTCGAAGCTGTGCCTGTTATGCGAGTCGCTCATGTGTCCCGAGCGTAGTGCCGTGACGGGCTTCATGACGCCGATCGGCCGGGCCGCTCCGTGACAGGTTCGCCAATTGTCGGACCCGTCTGGTTCGCTTGAGCCATGGAAATTCTCTGGGCCCTGATCGCCGTGATCATGCTGGGGGCGGTTCTCACGCCGTTCGTGCTGCGCAGGCGCGGCGCGATCCGGCTGGTCGGCCCGGGCGCACCGGACGCCGCGGACCCCGCGGCCTACGGGTTCGCACGCCAGGAGGAGCTGGACGTGCGCATGCCCGGACCGGACCAGGACCTGCTGGACGTCCTCGACGTGGTGCAGCGCTCGCAGGACTACCGCGCGGCCTCGCAGCTGCTCGCGGGCACCGAGGTACACGGGGAGCTGCGCTGGCAGCGGGTGCAGGCCTTCGCGGGCGCGGCGTCGCTGGAGCTGGCCCGGCGGCCCGGCGGGGTCGGCGAGGTCCCGGGCGGGCAGTGGCTGCGGGTGTGGCGGGCCGAGGATCCGAAGGACGCGGGCGGTGCGCTCGTGCACGCGGAGTTCCTGGTGCAGCAGGCCTGGCGCACCTCGGCCGCCGGCACCGACGAGTTCCGGATCATCCTGGAGGAGGCGCGCAACGCCTGCGCGGAAGCGGCCCTGTTGTCGCCCGGCGACCCGATCCCGTACATCGTCGAGCTCTCCATCGCGCGTGGACTGACGTATCCGCGCGAGGAGTTCGAGCAGCTGTGGCTGAAGATCCTGGACCGGGCCCCGGCGCACATGGGGGCGCATCTGGCGGCGCTGCACTACTGGTGCGAGAAGTGGCACGGCTCCCGCGATCTCGCCTCCGCCTTCGCGGAGGCCGCGGCGGCCCGGGCCCCGCGCGGCTCCCTGCTCTCGGCCCTGCCCCTCTTCGCGGTGTACGAGCATCTGCCCGAGGTGCAGCTGGTGCGGAGCTTCTACCAGAGCGAGGTCGTCACCAAGGCCGTCGAGGGTGCCCTCTTCGCCGTCCACTCCGCGCGCGCGGACGACCCCATGCTGGCGCATGTACGCCATCTGCTGCTCTTCTTCCTGGTCCGCTGCGAGCGCTGGGGCGAGGCCATGGACCAGATCGTGCACATCGACGGCCACGTGGGCGCCCTGCCGTGGACCCTCGCGCAGGACCCGGCGGCGGACTACGCGGTGTTCCGCGCCCTGGCGGTCGCGGGCTACGAGGCGAACGGCGGCAGCCCGGCGACGCTGCCCCACTGAGTCCCGGCGGCGGCGCGGACATCCGGCGCCGCCACCGGTGACAGGGGGCGCCGCCGCGCCGCCGGTGATCACGGCGCCGCCGGGGCCGCGGGGGACGTCCCCGATCCGCGGCGGGGCAGCCGTTCTCCCCGACGGGTCCACCTGCGGAATTCGTGGGGGCGGCCGCACGTTGTGGGAGTACGCACCCCAGCCGGGGGCGTTCGAGGAGGGCCGAGGAGAAGCAATGTTCCTGCACAGCCGTACGCCGCAGCTGCCGACCCCCGAGCAGGCTCTGAAGGGCCGCCCGGAACCGTCCTTCTCGGTCCCCGAGCGCCACACCGTCCTCGGCAACCCGCTCCAGGGCCCCTATCCGGCGGGCCTGGAGGTCGCCGACTTCGCCCTGGGCTGTTTCTGGGGTGCCGAGCGCAAGTTCTGGCAGACGGACGGCGTCTGGACGACCCTGGTCGGCTACCAGGGCGGCGTCACGCCGAACCCGACGTACGACGAGGTCTGCTCGGGCCTCACGGGCCACACGGAGGTGGTCCGGGTGGTCTACGACCCGCGGAAGGTGTCCTACGAGTCGCTCCTGAAGCTCTTCTGGGAGTCCCACGACCCGACGCAGGGCTTCCGCCAGGGCAATGACGTGGGCACCCAGTACCGCTCCGCGATCTACACCCACACCCCCGCCCAGGCCGCCGCCGCCGAGGCCTCCCGGGCGTCCTACCAGAACGTCCTGACCACGTCGGGCTACGGCACCATCTCCACCGAGATCCTCCCCGCGGAGGGCCGCCCCCTGTTCCCTGCGGAGGCGTACCACCAGCAGTACCTCGACAAGAACCCGGCGGGGTACTGCGGGATCGGCGGGACGGGCGTGTCCTGCCCGATCGGTGTCGCCCGCGCCGAGGGCTGACACAGAGCCGGATGGGCTTCAGAACCTACGCGCGCAGGGTGCGCGACGAGCAGTTGCCGCTCTCCCGACGGCACACGGCACTGAGGTGTGCCGTCGGGCACTACGCCCCGCTCGGCTTCAACGCGACGTGGGCCTACCTCGCCGCGACCGCGTGCCCCGCCCCCGATCTGCGCAGAGATCCCGCGGCCCTGCTGCGCGCGCTGGACACCCTGGAAACCAGCCGCGCCGTCCGGCTCAACGAGGTCGAAGCCTTCACCGCGCGACGTCATGCGGAGAAGGCGGCAGGCAGGCGGACCCCGCGGGCAGCCGACACGGCAGGCCTGCGCGGCCCCCGCTGGCCCAGCAGTACGGAGCCCTCTCGACTGGGCCTCGTCGCGGCCGTGGCGAACCGCCACACCGCGTTCCAGCAGTTCCCCCACCCCGACGAGACGCTCTGCCGGGACAGCCAGTCACGACAACTCGCCGACCTGCACGCCCGCCTCGACGGCTTCGCGACGTCCTACCTCACGGGCCTCGGCCACATGGACAGGCCGACGCAGGAGGCCCTGGCGGACACCGTCAACGGAATCCGCAGCCATGTCCGACCGGGCTACGCACCGCTGAACATGTACCTGCTTTCCTGGCTGCGCTTCGCGGACCTCCTCACGTACACCGCGAAGGTCTCCCTCGGCGATTGACGACAGGCACCGACAGCGCCTTTCGAGTCGAACAGCGAGACCTCGGGCGGGCGCTGACGCAGCGACGCCACGGCTCGTGCGGCGAGAGCGACGAGACACAGGCATACGGTCGCGTCGGCAAGGAACTCGACGATGCGAAGGGAGCCCTTCGGTGAGCCACAGCACCGCGCCGTGCGAGGAACGGCAGGACACGGCAGGCGTCTGCGTACCGGACCGAGCCGCGACGGTGTTCTGTGCTGCGCTCCTCGTCGCAGGCCACCTGGCGACCGGGTTCGTGACGGTGACCGCGTACATGATCTCGCCTGCCGGTCCCTGGGACACCGAGTCGGTCGCCCACTCAGGTTTCGCCGCGGGTCTCGCGATCGCGCTCGCCACGGTGGCGGCACTGCTGACGCTGCTCTTCCTGAAGGCGGAGTGGCTGGCGCGCCGTTGGTGGTACGCCCCTCCCGTCCTCCTGGCCGCAGCGGCGCTGTTGCGTCTGACAGTGCTGGCCCCGGAAGTCTGAGGGCAGGGGACCACTTCGCTGCTCGCCGCCATGCGGGGAGGGCAGCCGGCCGAGGAAGGCCGCGGGCGCCCGTGCCCGCGGGGGCACGCTCAACGGTCGGCCCCGCCCGCGGGCGCCGCCGCCCACGGACTGCCACCGGATTCAGCGCTCTCCGGGAGCCTCGATGGTGAGGATGCGGTCGCGCAGGACGGGGAGTTCGGAACGGATCCGGGCGACCTGGGCCATGTCGAAGTCCACCGTCACCGTCTCCTCTGCGGTGCGGGCCTCGCCCAGGACGGTTCCCCACGGGTCCACGACCACGCTGTGCCCGGCCTGCTCCATACCGCCATGGGTACCCGCCGCGCAGCAGGCCAGCAGGAAGACCTGCTCCTCCAGGGCCCTCGTGCGCGTGAGGAGCTGCCAATGGCCGAGGCGCGCCGCGGGCCACGCGGCGGGCACCACGATCAGCTCCGCGCCCGCATCGAGCAGGCCCCGGAAGAGTTCGGGGAAGCGGAGGTCGTAGCAGATGGCGAGGCCGATCGCACCGAAGTCGGTGGGCACGGTGACGATGTCGTGGCCGCCGCCCATCAGGGTCGCCTCACCGGTGTCGAAGCCGTATCGATGGATTTTGCGGTAGCGGCCCCGCAGGTCGCCGTCCCGGTCGAAGAGGAGAGCGGTGTTGTACAGCGTCCCGTCCCCGTCCCGCTCGACGATCGATCCGGCGTGGAGCCACGCCCCGGCCTGGCGAGCAGCTGCGGACATGACCTCGGTTGTCGGGCCGTCGATCCCTTCGGCGTCGCGCCCCCAGCGGTCGTACGACCAGGCGCCGGCCGTCCACAGTTCCGGCAGGACCACCAGATCGTCACCCGTCCGGCCGCGGACCAGCGAAGCCGCCCTGTGGCGGCGCTCGTCGGCGGAGTCCGACGCGTCCACGGACAGCTGTATCAGCGAGGCACGCATGGCTGTCACCTCCGGGACCGTGTCCGCACGGTCCAAGGAATGCCTTCCCTACGAGCGTAGGGAGCCACCTGCCCATCTCGCGTCCCGTGCGAGGACGGCCGCCGTCCGGGCGCGGCCCGTCGGCGGCGCCGTCAGGCACACGGAGATGACCCGCGCGATCCTGCGCGGCGCGCTGCGGGCCCAGATCCCGTATGCGCGGGTCGTGGGAAGGTGCCGGTGTGGCTGCGCGACCGTCGACGTGGCGGTGGACCGCACGGCTGTGCCGCCGGCTCCGGCACACAGGAACCCGGTCGCGGACGCCCGGTACGTCGAACCGGCCGACGCAGGCGTCATCGTCTTCACGGACGGCGGGTATCTCTCGCTCCTGGAGATCTGCACGGTGTCCAGCAAGCCGGTCACCGAATGGCCGGAGCCGCGCTTCGTCCCGGACTCGTGACCGACCGGCGGCACCCGCCGGGGCGGCGCTTGTGCGCCCGACGCTGCCGGCGCCCGGCGGCCGCGGTCCCCGGCATTCCCGGGCCCGACGGTTCGCCGTCCGCAGAGCCGGGTTCACCGAAGCGGACGGGCCGGAGCCGCGCTTCGCATGCGGTGAGGGCCCCGGGTCAGGGCTCCTTCGGCGAGCGGAGGTGGGCGAGCTGCCGGCGGGCCGAGCGCCAGTGCGAGCGCATCTGCTCGACCACGGTGTCCCACTGGCGGCGGACCTCGTCGTCGGGCGGGCGCTCGCCGCGGCGGATCCGGACGAGTTCCTCGAGCACCTCACGCCCGAGCGTGGCCGAGCCCACGACGACGAGCATCACGCCGAAGAGCGCCGAGAGCATCGCGAAGACGGCGCCCACCGCGCCGTAGCGCGAGGCGTAGGACGTGAACAGGCGCGGCAGGTAGACCGTCGCCCCGATCGAGAAGGCCGCGACCAGGACGGCCCCGATGGCCCCGAACGGCAGAAGGTCCCGCCAGGCGATCCGCTTCGCGGACAGGACCCAGCCGCTCCAGACGAAGAACACCGCCGTCAGCGGCGCTTCGACGAGGGACGCCACCAGTTCGAGGCGCCCGTGGCCGAGGGCGGCGTGGATCCAGCTGCTCGCCAGCAGGTACACGACGAAGGACAGGACCCACTTCAGGCCGTTCACGGTGTTCCGCACGCTGAGCGGCTTGAGCTCCCAGGTCTGCTCGAACAGCCGCTGCGCCGCCCGTGTGAAGCTCAGTACCGAGATCATCAGGAGCAGGGTCCCGAGGATGCCGCCGCCCGGGCTCGAATCGGCGCTCGGCGAGAAGACGTCCCTGACCGCTTCGGCTCCGCTGCCCGTGAGGTCGTAGCGGTCGACGACGCGGTCGGCGATGTCCTTGGCCCCGACGTGGGAGGAGACGATTCCGCAGAGGATCGCGAAGGGGATCGTCGCGGTCAGCGCGCTGGAGGCCAGCGCCATCGAGCGGTCGAAGCCCACGATGCGCTGGAAGCGGTTGACGACGCGCAGCGCGAACGCCGGACGCAGCCAGAACGTCAGCGTTCTGATGACGCGTTCGCGTCTGCCCTGTGCCGGTTTCCCCTGCGAGGGCTCGGGAGTCAGCGACAACGGGATCGTCGTCCCCCGGGGCGCTCGGGGCGTCCGTGGTGCTCCGGGACGCCGGCGAGGCCGATGCCGGAGTCCCGCCCCGGCGCCGTCATGTGACGCGCAGCCACGTCACCAGGCCCGCGTGGTCGGACGGCCACAGCCCGGAGGGAGTGCGGTCCGTGACCTTGTCCCCGATGAGGTGCGCGGTGGACGCCGACAGGTGTGCGGGCCGGTAGAAGACGTAGTCGATGCGCTCGAACAGTTTGGACGGCACGTTGCGGAGGTCGGCGTCCTGGGCGGAGGTGTATCCGTCGCCCGGGCCGTGGAGGACCTTCCAGGCGTCGTCGTAGCCACCGCCGGTGAACGTGCCGTACGGGCCGCCCGTGTCGGTGGGCCGGGAGTTGAAGTCCCCGACCGCCGCGACCGGGTACGGCGACTGCGCCAGCGCGGTGTGCAGCTCCTGGCCCTGGGCGTTGCGGATGGCCGGCACCAGGGGCTCCAGATGGGTGGTGGCCACCCGTACCCGCTGCGGCTTGTCGGCGACGCCGACGTCCACCGCGGACCAGCCGCGCGGGATGACGAAGGTGGCCCCGAAGGGTGTGGTGATGGTGAGCTTCGCGGCATAGAGGTGCGCCTGCGGGTTCGTCACCCGGAGCCCGTCCTGGACGAGGACCACGTCACGGTCGGTGAAGCCGGCCTGATCGGTGGCGCTGATCGGCACGGTGCCGCTGAAGGTGGTGTCGACCGCGGCGGCCCGGTAGTGCAGGCCGTCCCTGTCGAGCTCGCGGAGCAGGATCTGCAGGAAGTCGTAGGTGGTGCGCAGGGAGCCGCCCAGCGGGCCCTTCTTCCACAGGGCCACCTCCTGCAGGCCGACGACCTCGGGGCGGTCCCGCTTGAGCAGACGCGAGATGGCCCGGGCGCGGGACGGGAAGTCGGTGGCCACCATCTGGTCGTAGGCCGCCTTGGCGCGGGCGGTGAGCTCCTGCGGGGTCTGCGCCAGGGCCACCGGCACGAGGTCGGCGCCCTGGTAGATGTTGTACGTGGCGACCTTGAGCTGCCGGGTGCCCGCCTGGGCCGGTGTCACCAGGCCCAGTGCCGTGGCGACCAATCCTGCGACGACGAGCAGCGCCGTCGTCGTGCGTCTGCGTGTCATTCACTTCTCCTCGTGCCGCCCCGCGCCCGCCTCGTGACGCGGATACCAGCACGACACCCCGCGGCGGGAGCGGGCGCAACACAAGATCAGCCGTCTTCGCGACGGGGACCGCCGTGGGGGTTACCCGGGCCCTGCCCCGGCCCCGTGCCGCCGAACGGCCCTTCGTCTTGCCGTGGTCCCCGCCCCGGTGAAGGATCGCACTCGCGGTGACACGGAGCGTGGGCGCGACGTCACGGACTGCTGCTCGTGCGGCCGCTCTTCTGCCCGGCTGCGCACATCGAAACAGGAGTGGTCATGGAGCACAGCCTCCTGAGCCGTAGAGGCTTCCTGCGGGGTGCGGCCTGTGCCGCGGGCGGGGCCGTGGCAGGGCTCGCGGTGACCTCCTCGGCGGGGTGTGCGGCGGGTTCCGGGGACGGCGGGCACGCGCGTGCGGTCACGAAGGGCGAGGCCGGTGCCGCCGCCCACCCCGAGGCCGGCACCGGGCACGCCGACACCCCCGAGGCGGCCTACCCGACGATGGACTACTCGTCCGCGCTCTGGCTCCCGGCGGACCCGACGAACTACACCCCGTCCAGCCGCCCCGAGGCGTATCCGGTCGACTTCGTGGTCATCCACCTGACGACGGCGACCTTCCCCGGCACCATCGCCACCTTCCAGGATCCGGGCGAGGTGATCTCCGCCCACTATGTGGTCCGGGCGTACGACGGGCGCATCGCCCAGTGCGTGCGCGAGCGGGACATCGCCCTGCACGCGGGCAACTGGGACTACAACACGCGCAGTATCGGCATCGAGCACGAGGGCTGGATGGAGCAGCGCACGTACAGCGAGCCGATGTACCGGGCATCGGCCACGCTCACCGCCTCGCTCTGCAGGAAGTACGGCATCCCGGTGGACCGGGACCACATCATCGGGCATGTCGAAGTCCCCGAGGCCACGCACGAGGACCCCGGGACCACCTGGGACTGGGGCAGGTACATGAAGCTCGTCGAGGCCGCCTGAGCGACGGTCAGCCCCCGCCCCCCGTCGTCTCGACGGCACCGTTCAGCAGGACGTCGACCAGTTCCTCCGCCGACGGCTGGGCGCCCGAGCCGTCGGCCGGGTCCTGGAGGCGGGTGAAGAGCATGCCGAGGAAGACCGCGGCGAGCCGGTCCGGCTCCAGGCGGAGCCGGTCGCGGTCGGGCGCGATCAGTTCGGCCAGGGCCTCCCGGACGAGGCGCAGGGACTCCTCGCGGCTGCCCGGGGGTTCCTCGCCGGTGCCCGGCGCCGGGCGTTCCCGCGGGAAGTCCATACGGGGGCGGGTGGCGGCGAGGGAGCCGAGCACCGCGCCCATCCGGGCGATGTGCGCGTGCATCGCCTCGGCGGCGTCGGTGAGCCGGGCCGAGAGCGACTGGTCCGGCGGGATGCAGGCGAGCTCGCGCAGTACGTGTTCCGGGCTCACGGCCTCGGCGACGCAGGCTGCCAGCAGCTCGTCCTTGTCGGCGAAGGCCCGGAAGACGGTGGCCTCGCCGATGCCTGCGGCCCGTGCGATCCGGCTCGTGGTCACCGCGGCGCCGTACTCGGCGAGCAGCGGCAGCGTCGCGGCGACGATCATCTCGCGGCGCTGCCCGGGGCTCATGCCCGGGGCGCGACGGCGGGCCTGCGGTGGTGACGGCGCCGGTCCGGGGTTCCCGTGCACGGTCCCTGTCATGGAACCAGTTTACGGAGTGAGCACTCACTCCGGCCATCGCTCAGGGCGGTGCGGAACTTCCCTGTCCGCGGGCGGAGGCTCGCCCATAAGGTCACCCCATGACCGCCGAAGTCACCGCGATGATCACCGCCGTAGCGGGTGTGCTCGGCACGCTGCTCGCGCCGCTCGTCGCCCAGCGCCTGACCGCGCGGCAGCGCCTGGAGGAGACAGAACTCGCCGAGCGCAGACGCGGGTTCGAGGAGCGCAGGGCCGCGTACACCGCCATGAACCGCTCCTCGCGGTCCTTCCACACCCTCCTCAAGGACGCCCTGCACCGGATACGCGACGGCGTCTACACCGACGACGACCGCGCCGAGCTCGAACACGCCCGCCGGGAGTACCGGGACCGCTACGCCGAGGCCCAGATGATCGTGCCGGAGCACATCCTCGACGCGTCGCGCGAGGTCAACCAGGTGCTGGCCGGAGCGGACGCCGTGGTGAAGCGGATCGACCGCGGGCTGGCCCGGGACGGCGAGACGGCCGAGCGGGCGCTGCTGCACCTCCAGGAGGCGGAGCCGCGGCTGACCGCGATGCGGCGGCGGATGCGGGACGACCTGGGCGTCGTCGACCGGGCACCTGGCCCGGGCACCGGCTGAGCACCGGCTACCCGGCGCTGCGCGCCGCCGTCGTCGCGTCCCTGCCCCAGCTCGCCAGCAGCCGAAGGGCCTCGGCCGACGCCGAACCCGGCTCCGCGTGGTAGGTGACGACGTGCTGCTCCTCGTCGTGCGGCAGCGCGAACGTCTCGAAGAACAGCGAGAGTTCGCCCACGAGCGGGTGGTGGAACCGCTTCGTGCCGTGGCTCTTCTCCTTGACGTCGTGCGTGGCCCACAGGCGCCGGAACTCCGGGCTCTTCACGGACAGCTCACCGACCAGGGCCGACAGCTTCGGGTCGTCCGGGTGGCAGCCCGCGTCCATCCGCAGATAGGCGACGATGTCGGACGCCTTGCTGTCCCAGTCGATGAACAGATCGCGCGTCGACGCGTCGAGGAACACCAGACGCGCCCAGTTCCGCTCCTGCGCCGGGAGTGCGCCCCAGTCGCCGAAGACCGCGGCCGCGAGCCGGTTCCAGCCGAGGATGTCCGAGCGGCGCCCCACCACATAGGCCGGCACCCCGTCCAGGGCGTCCAGCAGGTGCTCCAGGGAGACCCGCAGCTGCTGGGGGCGCGCCGAGCGCTTCTTCTTGTGCTGCTTCGGCTTGGCGAGATGCGTGAGGTGGGCGTGCTCCGCGTCGGTCAGCCGCAGGGCCCGCGCGATGGCGTCCAGCACCTCGGCCGAGACATTGCGGCCGTTGCCCTGCTCGAGCCGTGTGTAGTACGCGACGGACACCCCGGCGAGCTGGGCCAGCTCCTCGCGGCGCAGCCCGGGCACCCGGCGGCGCCGCCCGTACTCCGGCAGTCCGACGTCCTCCGGCTTGAGCCGCGCCCTGCGGGTGCGCAGGAACTCGCTCAGTTCGGCTCGCCGGTCCAGCGGCGCCTCGTCCCGCGGCCCGGGGCCGCGGCCCACGACGTCGCCCACGCGGTCATCCATGCGCCCATCCATGCGGCCCAGTATTCCTGGCGGCGGCTGGTCGTACGCCGGTGAGCCTGTCCCTGCCAGTAGTAGGACCACGGGACGTACGCAAAGCGGTGACCTGGGTGATCCCGGTCCGGCGCGGCACGCTGGAACGGTGCCCGGCCACAGACCGGGCGGGGCACGCACCACCACTTCCGAGGAGAACCCGGGCATGACCACCGTTCCCGCATACGCAGCTCCCGCCGCGAAGGCTCCGCTGGAGCGCACCACGATCGAACGCCGCCCGGTGGGCGAGTTCGACATCATGATCGACATCAAGTTCGCCGGTATCTGCCACTCGGACATCCACCAGGCCCGCGACGGCTGGGGCGAGGGCATCTTCCCGATGGTGCCGGGCCACGAGATCGCCGGTGTCGTCACCGAGGTCGGCCCCGGCGTCACCCGGTACGCCGTCGGCGACCGCGTCGGCGTCGGCTGCTTCGTCGACTCCTGCCGTGAGTGCGAGTACTGCAAGCAGGGGCTCGAGCAGTACTGCCTCAAGGGCGCCACGATGACGTACAACGGCCTCGACAAGAACGGCGACCCGACCTACGGCGGCTACTCCACCCACGTCGTGGTGGACGAGAACTACGCCGTCCGTATCCCCGACAGCCTCCCGCTCGACCAGGCCGCGCCGCTGCTGTGCGCCGGCATCACCCTCTACTCGCCGCTGCGCCACTGGAACGCCGGTCCCGGCAAGAAGGTCGCCATCGTCGGCCTCGGCGGCCTGGGCCACATGGGCGTCAAGATCGCGCATGCGATGGGTGCCGAGGTGACCGTCCTGTCGCAGACGCTGCGCAAGCAGGAGGACGGCCTGAAGCTGGGCGCGGACCACTACTACGCCACCAGCGACCCGAAGACCTTCGAGGAACTGGCCGGCACCTTCGACCTGATCGTCTCCACGGTCTCCGCCCCGCTCGACTTCGGCGCCTACCTGTCGCTGCTGAAGACGGACGGCGCCCTGGTGAACGTGGGCGCCCCGGAGGAGCCCGTCTCGCTCAGCCTCTTCTCGCTGATCGGCGGCCGCAAGACCCTCGCCGGTTCGATGATCGGCGGCATCCCCGAGACGCAGGAGATGCTCGACTTCTGCGCGTCGCACGGCTTCGGCGCCGAGATCGAGGTGATCAGCGCCGACCGGATCAACGAGGCGTACGAGCGGGTGCTCGCGAGCGATGTGCGGTACCGGTTCGTGATCGACACCGCGACGATCTGAGCCGTGCGTGGGGCCGGCGGCGCCCGGCGGCAGGCCCTCCGGCGGCCGAAAACATGACCTGGCAGGTCATCGACGCTTCGGCAGGTGCCCAGCAGGATGAGGTCATCCGCTCCGGTACGAAGGCCGGCGGCGGAACCAGACGGGGAGGACCCATGACCGCGTACGCCATCGGCAACCTGCGCCCCACCGGGATGCACGACGAGATCATCGAGTACATCGATCGGGTCCAGTCGACCCTGGACCCCTTCGGCGGCCGGTTCCTCGTGCACAACGCCGAGACCGTCGAGGTCCCGGAGGGGCCCTGGCCGGGCGCGGTCGTGGTCATCGAGTTCCCGGACATGGACAGTGCCCGCGGCTGGTACGCGTCGCCCGCCTACCAGGAGATCCTGCCGATGCGCACCAAGCACATCGACGGCGAGGTGATGCTGGTCGAGGGGGTCGGCCCGGACTACGACCCATCGGCGACGGCGGCGCGGCTCAGGGCGGCGTCGTCCTGAGCCGCGGCCCGGGGTCCGGGGCGCCCCGCTCCGGGTCCTAGGTCTTTGGGCCCACGGCGGACGGTTCCGGGGCCCGTGGTCGGAGGAGTGACGCCGGGCCTACCGTCGAAGACGGAGGCGACACCCTTGGAGGAGGTCCGCACGATGTCCGTCGAGCTGAACCACACGATCGTCGCGGCGCGCGACAAGAAGGCGTCGGCCCGGTTCCTCGCCGACCTGCTGGGGCTGGAGACCGGCCCGCCGTACGGCCCGTTCCTCCCGGTGGAGACGGGCAACGGCGTCACCTTGGACTACGCCGACACCGACGAGGCCGAGATCCGCCCCCAGCACTACGCGTTCCTGGTCTCCGAGGCCGACTTCGACGCGATATTCGCGCGTATCGAAGCGGCGGGCCTCACGTACTGGGCAGACCCGTTCCACCGCCGCCCGGGCGAGATCAACCGCAACGACGGCGGTCGCGGCGTGTACTTCGACGACCCGAACGGCCATCGGATGGAGATCCTGACCAGGCCGTACGGCAGCGGTGGAACGCCGACGGCGTGAGGACTGCGGCCCACCGGGCCGGCACACGAACGGCCCGCCGGAACAGGAGTTCCGGCGGGCCGTCGTCACGTCAGGTGCCGATGCCGTACGCGCGCCCTACTTGCCGTAGTACGCGTTGTAGACCGACACCGTCGACTTGTTCCCCTTCCTGTCCGCGATCTTCGCGTGGAAGGAGATCCCCTTGCCCTTGGCCGGGTTCTTGACGGTGACCTTGCCGTTCCTGACGTCGAGCTTCTTCCAGGTCTGGCCGTAGTCGTAGGAGACGTAGACGGCCAGGGAGCCCAGGTTGCGGCCGGCGGCGGCGCCCTGGACGGTCACCGGGACGGTGACGCTCTTGTCCGCGGTGGCGCGGCTGTCGAGGCCGAGCTGGGCGCCGAAGCGGACCGTGGAGGCCGGGACCTGCGCGGCGTCCGTGGTCTTCTTCGAGTGGAAGGTGAAGCTGGTGTCGATACGGGTCGACGCCGGGGCCACCTTCACGCTCCGGATGACCGACGAGGTGAGCTTGTACTCCGCGTCGCCGGACGCGACCTTGAACGGCTTCTCGCCCACGAGCGGGTCGTCGTTCTCGCCGACCTTGGTGCCGTTGCGGTACAGGGTCGTTTTGACCGAGCTGTACAGCGAGGAACCGACGTGCGTCTGGCCGTCGGCGAAGAGCGGCAGCAGACCGTAGATGTTGTTGCCCTCGCGGTACACGCCGTAGACCGAGCCGAGGCGGGGCCCGAAGACGCCGACGTTGAACGTCTTCCGGTAGGTCTGGCCGCCCTTGAAGGTCTGCGGGTTGCCGAGCGTGTAGCCGGCTTCCGCGATCGGGAAGCCGTCGGAGTCGACGCCGCCGTCCTGCTCGAAGTCCAGACCCCACTGCACGCCACCGGACGTGGACAGGTACAGGTTCCGGGTGCTCGGCAGCGGCTGCGGGAAGCTGATCCCGGTGCCGCCGGACGCCCCGGGCAGCCAGCCCGTCGCGGTGACCGAGCCCGTCTTGTTGCGGGCCGGGGCCCCGAGGCCGACCTTCACGGCCGCCAGTTCACTCGCCTTGTAGTGCCTGGTGTAGCCGGTCGCGAGCTGCTTGACCGTGCCGCCCGTCGTGGTGTCGTACTGGGCCGCGCCACCGGCGGTCCAGTGCCCGTCCCACTGCTGGCGCACGGAGCCGTCGGTGATCCGCGGACCGAGGCCCGCGGTGCGGAAGTTGTCGTACGAGTCCAGCCACCAGCCGAACCCGTACTGGTCGCCGGCGGAGTTCACATCGAACTCGGCCGCCGCGAAGGCCGACTTCGCCGAGGTGTCCGGAACGGTGATGTCCACCGGCTTGGTGGTGCGGGCGTCCAGGGTGACCGTCGTCCTCCCGGTGACGCTCAGCTTCGGCTGGGCGATCCAGTCGGCACCCTTGGCCGGGTCCTGCGGATCGACGGCGATGTCGCCGTTGAGGACGTACACACCCTTGGGGACACGGACCTTGACCGTGCCCGACGCGTCGTAGGGGGCGAACTCCTGGTCCTTGCCGAGCCCGGAGATGCCCGTCAGGCCGGTGCTGTACTCCTTGGCCGGCTGCCCGTCGCGCCCGATGTGCTTCAGCGTCACGTCGTACGACTCGATCTCACGCGTGACCGCCGCGCCGGTCCGCACGCTCTGGCCGCCGCCGCTCGCGACGACGTAGGCGGAGTACGCGCCGTCGTTCGTACCGCCGAGCCTGGTGTTCACGGTCAGCGGGACCGAGGCCTTGCCGCCCGCGGGGACGGTGACCTTGGTCCTGCCGAGGGTGAAGAAGCCGGCCGGGGCCGGGCGGCCCTTCGGGTCGGTGGCCGTCGACGTCAGCGTGAGGGTGACGTCCCTCTTGCCGAGGTTGCGGTAGGTGACCTGCTTGGTCACCGGCTTGTCGTCGGTGTGCGGCCACTGCTGCGTACCGAAGGAGAGCGAGACCGGGTCGGCGATCACCGACTGCTTGATGGCCTTGTCGACCGCGATACGGCCCGACCCCTGCTGGAACGGCGTGTACGCGCCCGGCTTGGCGGATCCGGTCAGCGCGCCCTTCAGCTCGGCGTACTTCCAGTCCGGGTGCTCCTGCTTGAGGATGGCCGCGGCACCCGCGACGTGCGGGGTCGCCATCGACGTACCGGAGATGGTCAGGTAGCCGGGCGGGTTCTCGCCGACCTCCCGGTCGATGACACTGCCCGGGGCCGCGGCGGCGGTGATGTCCACGCCGGGCGCGGTGACGTCGGGCTTGATGGCGCCGTCGCCGACGCGCGGGCCGGTGCCGGAGAAGTCGGCCAGCTTGTCGTGGTGGTCGACCGCGCCGACGGTGAGCGCGGCGTCCGCGCTGCCGGGCGAGTCGATCGCGTGCGGGCCGTCGTTGCCCGCGGCGATCGCGAAGAGGATGCCCTTCTCGGCGGAGAGCTTGTTGACCTCCGCCTCCAGCGGGTCCACCTCGGGCGCGTCCGGGCCGCCCAGCGAGAGGTTGACGACATCGGCGCCCTGCGCGGCCGCCCACTCCATGCCCGCGATGATGCCGGAGTCGTCGCCGTAGCCGTCGTCGCTGAGGACCTTGCCGTTGAGGAGCTTGGCGCCGGGCGCCACGCCCTTGTACTTGCCGCCCGACTTGGCGCCCGTGCCGGCCGCGATCGACGCGACGTGGGTGCCGTGGCCGTAGCGGTCCTTGGCGTCCGCGGACGTCGAGAAGTTCTTCTCGGCGACGACCTGGTTCTTCAGATCCGGGTGGGTCGCGTCGACGCCCGTGTCCAGCACGGCGATCTTGACGCCCTTGCCGTCGTAGCCGGCGGCCCATGCGACGGGCGCGCCGATCTGCGGGACGCTCCGGTCCAGGCTGGCCTTGCGGATGCCGTCGAGCCAGACGTGGGCCACGCCGGACGCCGTGGTGCGCGCCCCGCCCTGCGGTGCGCGGGTGACGGCGTGCCACAGGTCGGCGGCGTCCTGCTTCGGGGTGGTGACCGCGTCCGCGTTCAGCGACTTCAGGGTCCTGCGGACCCGGGTGTCGCCGGCGTCGCGCACGTCCGCCCGTGCGGCAGTGGCGCCGCCCTGGTAGCCGACGATGACCTGGAGGCCCTTCCGCTGGGCCGTGCGGTTCGCGGACCGGTTCAGCTCGGTGATGTCGAACAGCCTGCGGTCGACCTTGCCGGAGGCGATCAGCCGCTGGGCGTCCAGCGGAACCACCAGGGTGTGGCCGCCGGTACGGCGTACCTGTACGGGTATGTGCTCACGGCCCTTGGCCCGCTCGAAGCCGATGACCCGGCCCTTGGCGTCGACGACGACGCGGTCGCCGGTGATCAGGGTGATGCGATGCTTCGACGTCAGGTCGGCGGCCGCTGCGGACTGCCGCGGCGTCCGCTGTCCCTGCGCGGACGCCGGGCTGGTCATGCCCGCCGCCAGCGCCACGGAGGCCGCCACGGCCACCGTCGAGGCGCACGCCTTCTTCACTTGTCTGCGCAAGTCTCCCCCTGGAGATGAAAAAGCCGACGAACGGAGTTCATCCGGCCGGGGGACAGTCCGTACGCATGCACGCATCCCCCCGGAGGAGGCAGTATGCCGGGGGGAAGACCTGTGCTCAATAGTGGGACGAGAGTGAAGAGTTGGCCGAAAATGCCGCTCTACTGGCTGATCGCTCCGTTCTCCGTCACCGAGATGCGCCCCTTGCTGATCGTGGCGAGACGCGGGGCGCGCCGGGCGATCGCGCTGTCGTGCGTGACCATCACGAAGGTCAGCCCGTGCTCCTTCCAGAGCCCTTCGAGCAGCTCCATGATCTCGTCGCGCATGGACTCGTCGAGGTTGCCCGTGGGTTCGTCGGCGAGCAGCACCTTGGGCCGCTTGACGAGGGCGCGGGCGATCGCGACACGCTGCTGCTGGCCGCCGGACATCTCGGAGGGCAGATGGCCGAGCCGTTCGCCCAGGCCCACCGAGTCCAGCGCTTCGGCGGCCCGCCGGCGCCGGTCGGCGGCGTTCAGCCCGAGCGGTACGAGCGCGGTCTCTACGTTCTCCTGGGCGCTCAGGGTCGGGATCAGGTTGAAGCTCTGGAAGACGAATCCGATGGACTCCGCGCGGACCTTGGTGAGCCGCGCCTCGGGCAGCCGCGCCAGGTCGACGCCGTCGAGTTCGACACTGCCGGAGGAGGGCCGGTCCAGGCCGCCGAGCATCTGCAGCAGCGTCGACTTGCCGCCGCCGGTGGGGCCCTGGATGACGAGACGGTCGCCGTCCTCGATGGTCAGGTCGACATCGGCGAGCGCATGGATGGTGCCCTTACCGCGGTGGTACGACTTGGTGACGCCTCTGAGCTGGTACATGGTGCAACTCCTGCGATACGAGTAGGGGTTCGGCCGCCCCGGTGCGGGGGTCCGGCGGCCCCGGGTCCTGTGGTGCGGCTACTCGACCCGGCGCAGCGCGTCGGCGGGCCGCAGCCGGGAGGCGCGCCACCCGCCGAAGGCGCCCGCGACGAGTCCGCCGGCCACGGCGAGGCCGACGGCCAGCACGAGCGTGGTGGTGCCGATGGGCGCGGTCAGTGCGATGTCGACGCTCTTGCCGGCCGCCCGGGGCAGGGCGCCGCCCGGGCCGCCGAAACCGCCGCCCGGTCCGGCCCCCGCGCCGCCCCCGAGGTCCGCGGTGAGCGTGGGGCTGACCACGGTGACGGCGTACGCGCCCGCGAGGCCCAGTGCAATGCCGAGCGCACCGCCTACGAGTCCGTTGACGACGGCTTCGCCGACGACCTGGCGGGTGACCCGGCCGCTCCTCCAGCCGAGCGCCTTCAGGGTGCCGAACTCCCGTACCCGGCGGGACACGGCGGACGAGGTGAGCAGCCCGGCGACCAGGAACGCCGCCGCGAGCACGACGACCGACAACCATGTGCCGACCGTGGTGGCGAGGTCGGACGCGGTGGACAGGGAGCCCGACACGGTCTTCGCGAGGTCGGCGGAGGTGGTGACGGTGGTGCCGGAGACGTTCTTCTCGATGGCGCTCTTGACGGACCCGATCTGCTGCGAGTCGGTCGCCTTGACGTACACCGTGGTGATGTCGTCCTTGCTGTCCGACAGCGTCTGGGCCTGCTTCAGCGGGATGTAAACGTTGGCGGCGGCCTGTCCGCTGTCGGCGGTGGCGATTCCGACGACCTCGAACTTGGTGCCCTTGATGGTGACGTCGTCACCGAGGGCCAGGGACTCCTTCTTGGCGTAGGCGCTGTCGACGACGGCGGCCTTCGCGTCGGTCTCGGAGGCCTTGAAGGTGCGGCCCTTGGTGATGCGCGAGGAGGTGAGCGGGCCGAGGGCCGGCTCGGTGACGTCGGTGCCGTAGAGGCTGAAGCTGTTGACGGCGAAGTCGGCGCCGCCGCCGGTCACCCTGCCGCCGCCGTAGCCGCCGCGCCGGTCGGTGGGCCCGTTCTGCCGGAACTCGCCCCGCTTGAAGTCGCCGCTCACCTTGAGGTCGGTCAGGCTGAGGCCGCCGACCGCGTCCGCGACGCCGTGCTGCCGCCCGACCGTGCCGACGGTGGTGGCCTTCAGGGTCTGGAAGCCCTGGACCATCAGCCGGTCGCTGCTCTGCTGCTTGCCGCCGTCGTCCTCGGCGTCGAACCTGAACCGGGGCCGGGCCGGCTGTTCGCCTTCCTTCGGCTGCTGCTGCGCCTTGGTGACGGTCATGTCGGTGCCGAGTCCGTACAGGGACTGCAGAACCTTGCCCTGTGCGTCCTTCATCCCGGAGGAAACGGAGCTGACGACGATGACCAGCGCGATGCCGAGCGCGAGCCCGGAGGCGACGACGAGCGCCGACTTTCTGCGGCGGCGCAGTTCGCGCCTCAGGTAGGTGAAGAACATGGCCGGAAAGCTAGGCACGCAGCGTGATGGCGGGATAAGGCCCGTGTGAGAGCGTCATGAGAAGCGCTCTCCCCCACGCCCTCGGCTCCCCCTGCACGCTCTCGGCCTCTCACCCGAGCGCTCGGCTCCTCCTCCGGGCTCTCGGCTCCTCCTCCGGGCTCTCGCCTCCGGCCCCCGTGAGCAGGGGCCCCGCACGCCCGAAGGCCCGCACCCCGGGCGGGGTGCGGGCCTTCTACGGGCTCGGGGAGGGGTCAGACCGCGGAGCCGGCCTTCCACTGGTCCCAGCTCAGGTTCCAGCCGTTGAGGCCGTTGTCCGGCGCGACCTGCTTGTCGCCCGTGTGGGACACGACGACGACGTCACCGACGATCGAGTTGTCGTAGAACCAGGCACCCGGGGTCTTCGGGTCCTTCGCGCCCTTGGCGTCCTGGAGGCCGACGCAGCCGTGGCTGGTGTTGACGTTGCCGAACACCGACGGCGCGCCCCAGTAGTTGCCGTGGATGAACGTGCCGGAGTTCGACAGGCGCATCGCGTGCGGCACGTCCTTGATGTCGTACTCGCCCTTGCCGTCGTCGTCCGTGAAGCCGACGGTGGCGCCGTTCATCCGGGTCTCCTTGAACTTCTCGGAGATCACCATCTGACCCTGGTAGGTCTTGTTCTGCGGGGAGCCCGCGGAGATCGGGATGGTCTTGACGACCTTGCCGTCCTGCGTGACCTTCATGGTCTTGGTGGCGGCGTCGACGTACGAGACCTGGTTGCGGCCGACCTTGAAGGTCACCGTCTTCTGCTGCACGCCGTAGATCCCGCCGGCGCCCTGGACGCCGTCGAGGTTCAGCTTGAGCGTGACGGTGGAGCCCGCCTGCCAGTACTTCTCCGGGCGGAAGTCCAGACGGTTGGCGTTGAACCAGTGGCCGACGACCTCCTGACCGCTGCTGGAGGTGACGGTGATGCCCCGCTGCACGGCCGCCTTGTCGGCGATGGCCTTGTCGAAGTTGATCGACACGGGCATGCCGACACCGACGGTGGAGCCCTGCTCCGGGGTGAAGTTGCCGATGAAGCTGTTGGCCTGCGAGACGGTGCTGAACGACGCGTTCTCGTGGGCCGCGCGGCCCTCGGAGTCCTTCGCCTCGGCCGAGATCTTGTAGGTCGTGGCACGGGCGAGCTGCGCCGACGGCTTCCAGCTCTTGTGGTCAGGGGCTATCTGCCCGGCGACGGCGGTGCCGTCGGCCGTGCGCATCGTGACATCGGTGAGGGTGCCGTCACTGACGGTGACCCGCCCGCCGTTGTTGATGCTGACGTTGTTCGCGCCGTCCTTGGGCGTGATTCTGATCTGGGCAGCGGAGGCCTTCTGCGCGGCGGCCTTGTCGACCTGGGCCTGCGACTTCTTGCCGCCGTCGGCGGCGCTGGCCTTCTCTGCACTCCCGCCGCTGCAGGCGGTGAGCGCCAGCGCACCACCGAGCAGTGCGGAGGCCGTCATCAGCCTGCGCCGCTTACTGTCCGTCATCACACGCTTCTCCATAGTTGGCTGTAGTTCCCTTGACCCCGAGAGCCCGTAAGCCTTTACAACGTTCCGTCCGATCTGCCCCGTTCCACAACCTTTTAGAGTGTGGGGTACACCACGTCGGCACCTGCGGGCATGACGGATGCATTCGTTGTAGCAGTGTCCCCTGGGACGACAGAACCCCGGTCGGCGGTTGCCTTCCGGGGTCCGCGACGTGCACCCCTAGCGGTCGTCGCCGTCCTCGACGGCGTCGACATCATCCTCGTCGAAGTCCCAGTCCGGCGAATCGGGGTCGTAGTCGATCTGCTCGCTGCTCCAGGAGGCCTGCGCGAGATCCACTCCTGGCACGTCACCGACGAGGTCGAACGGATCAACAAGATAGGCGAGTGCCTCCGCGGCGTCCACGTTGACGGCGTCGACCGCGTGCGTGCGCTCGTCGTCGGCCATGGACTCGTCGTGCTCGATACGGTCCAGTGCGGCCCCGGTGAGCGCGGCGACGTCCTCAACCTCGAGCACCAATTCCACCCTCAGGCGGACAAACCGTGACTTCTCAATATCGCTCATACGACGGAGGGTACGGCCCGGCGGGCCTGTGACTTTCCCGCGACCCGCGGCTTTCACTAGCATCGGACCACACGGCCAATTCGCCAGCACCACAAGGGGGATCGAGACTCCGTGTCCGCCGCACGCCGCTCGCTGCTGACCGCCACCGCCGCGGGGACCCTGCTGGCCGCCCTGTGGTTCGTTCCTTCGGCCGACGCGACACCGGACCTGGCGTCGGCGGCTGCCCGGCAGGTCCCGACGGCCGGGCCGGCCGACGCCGCACCCGCCGTCACCGGAACGGACTCCGCGGCGACCGCGGACGGCACCGGTTCCTCCGACGGCACGGGCCTCGCCGACACCGGCAGCATCGACACGACCCCGTACCTGGTGGGCGGGACGCTGTTCCTCGGCCTCGGCGCGGGTTTCGTGGCCTATGCGGCACGACGGGAGCGTACGGCGGCGTACTGACACCGCCGTACGGACATCGCCGGCATGCCCCCCGCAGACGGCTCCGGGGGCGCCGGTGAACAACCCCCCGGAGCCGGACCGGGCGACAGGACCTAGGCCAGCGGACCGGTGACCGTCTCGACGGCCGTGACCAGGTGGCCACCGCGCACGAACGCGTCGGCGGCGGCCAGGTCCGGGGCGAGGAAACGATCCGGCCCGGGACCCTGGACACCCGCCGCGCGGACCGCGTCGATCGCCGCACGGGAGGCGGGGGCCGGAGTGAGGCCTTCCCGCAGCTCGACGGCGCGCGTGGCGGCGTACAGCTCGATCGCGACGATCCGCGTGAGGTTGTCGACGGCGGTGCGCAGCTTGCGCGCGGCCGACCAGCCCATCGAGACGTGGTCCTCCTGCATCGCGGAGGACGGGATGGAGTCGGCCGATGCGGGGACCGCCAGCCGCTTCATCTCGCTGACCAGGGCGGCCTGCGTGTACTGCGCGATCATCAGACCCGAGTCCACGCCGGCGTCGTCGGCGAGGAACGGCGGCAGGCCGTGCGAGCGGTTCTTGTCGAGCAGCCGGTCCGTGCGGCGCTCGGCGATCGAGCCGAGGTCGGCGGCGGCGATGGCGAGGAAGTCGAGGACGTACGCCACGGGGGCACCGTGGAAGTTGCCGTTGGACGCGACGCGGCCGTCGGGCAGGACGACCGGGTTGTCGACCGCGGAGGCGAGCTCCCGCTCGGCGACCAGGCGGGCGTGCGCCAGGGTGTCGCGGCCGGCGCCGGCCACCTGCGGGGCGCAGCGCACCGAGTAGGCGTCCTGGACGCGCGGGGCGTCGTCCTGGTGGTGGCCCGTGAGGCCGGAGCCCTTCAGCACGGCCAGCATGTTGGCCGCGGACGCACCCTGGCCGGGGTGCGGGCGGATGGCGTGCAGCTCGGGCGCGAGGACCTTGTCGGTGCCGAGCAGCGCCTCCAGCGACAGGGCGGCCGTGATGTCCGCCGAGGTGTAGAGGGTGCGGAGGTCGTCCAGGGCCATGACCAGCATGCCGAGCATGCCGTCGGTGCCGTTGAGGAGGGCGAGCCCCTCCTTCTCCTTCAGCTCCACCGGCCGGATGCCGTGCGCCGCGAGGAGCTCGCCGGCCGGGGCGACGGTCCCGTCCGGGCCCTCGGCGTCACCCTCGCCCATCAGGGCCAGCGCACAGTGGCTGAGGGGGGCGAGGTCCCCGGAGCAGCCCAGGGAGCCGTACTCGTGGACGACGGGCGTGATCCCGGCGTTCAGGACGTCCGCCATGGTCTGAGCGACCTCCGGGCGGACGCCGGTGTGCCCGGAGCAGACGGTCTTGAGGCGCAGGAACATGAGCGCGCGGACGACCTCGCGCTCGACGCGGGGGCCCATGCCGGCCGCGTGCGAGCGGACGATGTTGCGCTGGAGCTGGGCCCGCAGGTCCTGGCTGATGTGCCGGGTCGCGAGCGCGCCGAATCCGGTCGAGACGCCGTACACGGGGTCCGGCTTGGCCGCCAGGGCTTCGACGATCCCGCGGGCCGCGGCGAGTGCGGCCAGCGCCTCGTCCGACAGCTCAACGCGCGCCCCGCCCCGGGCCACGGCGACGACATCCGCCGCGGTGACGCCCGCGGTCCCCACCACCACAGTGTGCATATCCATATTCAGGAGCGTACGCACTGAATCCCAACCTGTCACGAGTGGTGCGCAGCACAGCCCCTTACGCAGGCCGGTTCCGGACGCCCGGGCACGGGGGCGGCGGGTGCTCCCTCGGCCCCGCCCCACCCGCTCCCGCCCCTCCCCGCCCCCTACTCCTCGCCCCCTACTCCTCGCGGCCGCGGAAGCGGCGGCGCTCGCCGCCCTCCAGGGGCGGCGGGGCGTCGGCAAGGCGCACCACGGGGTCGTCCGGGCCCTCGCGCCCGGCGATCACCGGCTTTGCCGCGCGCGCGGCCTTCGCCCGGTACTGCGCCGCGTCCGCGAGCCGGAACAGCCGGCGTGCCGACCGCACGGGCCCGATGGGATCACCCGTCGACGCGACCCCGCAGGCGACTCCTTCGCCGAGCTGCAACTCGGCGGCACGGCGGCAGAGTTCGTCGGCCACCCGCACCACCTCGTCGGCCGCCGGCCCCACCGCGACCAGGCAGAACTCGTCGCCGCCGAGCCGCGCGGCCAGCGCGCCCGGGAGCATCGCCCCGCACAGCGACAGCACGGATCCGAAGCGTTCGAGCAGCCGGTCCCCGACAGCGTGCCCCTGGGTGTCGTTGACCTTCTTCAGGCCGTTCACATCACAGACGACGAGGCTCACCACGGCGCCCTGCGCCCGGTGCCGCTCGACCGCCTCGTCGAGCCGCACATCGACCGCGCGCCGGTTCGCCAGCCCCGTCAGCGCGTCCGTGAAGGCGAGCCGCTGGGCCTCCTCCAGCCGCTCGGTCTGGGCGAGTCCGGCGGCGACGACCGAGGCGAGGACGGTGGCGAAGTCGGCGTCGTCCCGCCCGAACACCGGCGCCCCGGCCGGCCGGGCCACGTAGAGCTCGCCCCAGGCCCGCCCGTGGAGCACGATCGGCGCGACCACGCAGCAGCCCCGTCCGCGCCGTCGCAGGGCGGCCGCCCTCCCCCGGCTCGCGCCGGGAGGTGCGCCGAGCCCGCGGTCGGGGGCAGCCGCGGCCGGCTCCTCCGCGGAGCCGTCCGCCGTCTCGACCCAGGCGTTGGGCTCACCGCCGCCCGCCCAGCGCTCGTGCAGGAACTCGGTGATCTCCGGGAACTGGTGCACGGGGTACGCCTCGTCCTCGGGGAACTCCACCTCGTCCGGCGCCCGTTCGCCCGCGTTGACGAGCACACGCAGCCGTCCCAGCTCACGCTCCCACACGGACAGCGCCGCGAAGCTCCCGGACAACGCCCGGCACGCGCCCTCCGCGGCGGCCCGCCACGACTCACGGGGACTGTGCGCCGCCGCCATCCCCTGCGCCAGCGCCACCACGGCCCGCAGCCGCACATCCTCACCCATCACTCCAGGCTAGGGAGTTTTGACCGGGTTTGGGACATTCTTGCTGCGAACAGCGGTCCGTGTTATTCGCCCGGCCACTCGGGCTTGCGCTTCTCGTTGAAGGCGGCGACGCCCTCCGCGCGGTCGCCGGAGAAGGCCACCGTGCGCCAGGCCGCGTCCTCGACCTCCAGGCCGGTGCGCAGATCGAGGCCGTGGCCGAGGCGCAGGGCACGCTTGGCGGCCCGCAGGCCGACGGGCGAGTTGGCGGCGATACGGGCGGCGAGCGCGAGGGCCTCGTCGCGGTCCCCGCCCTCCTCGACGAGCTGGTCCACCAGGCCCAACTCCCGCGCCTCGCCGGCCTCCACCCGCCGCGCCGAGAAGATCAGCTCGGCCGCGCGGGCCGCCCCGACCCGCCGCGGCAGCAGCTGCGTACCGCCGCCGCCGGGAATGACGCCGACGGACACCTCGGGCAGGCCCACGACCGCCGTACGGTCGGCCACGATCAGGTCGCAGGCGAGCGCCAGCTCGAAGCCGCCGCCGAGCGCGAAGCCGTGCACCGCCGCGATCGTGGGCATCGGCAGCTCCAGGACGCCGGTGTAGGCGGCGCGGGCCGTGGGGCGCTGGCGCACCAGGTCCGCGTCCGAGAGTGAGTTGCGCTCCTTGAGGTCGGCGCCGACGCAGAAGGCGCGGTCGTGCGTGGACGTGACGACGACGACGCGGACGGTGCCGTCGGCGGCCAGGGCGTCCGTGGCGGCGGCGAGGGACCGGGCCATGGCCGTGGACACGGCGTTCATGGCCTTCGGTCGGTCCAGGGCGAGCTCGGCGACGTGGTCGTGCCGCCGCACCTCCACGTAGTCGCCGTAGCGCTGCACGTCCTGTACGTCGCCCATGGGGCCGCCTCCTTGTTAACGAGCGTTACCCGGGGATCATGTCAGCAGGCCCGCCCCGGACGGAAGGGCTCCCGGCCCGGACCGCACCCACCGTCCGACGGCGCTTCGGGGGCAGCGGGGCCGCCGCGGCGCGGGATGCCGGGTCAGCCGTCCCGGCGGTTCAGGAGCCAGGGCTCGACCACCCCGAGGCCTCGTACCGGCCGCTGCCACATCGGCTGCATCGCGAAGCGGTACGAGGGGGGCTCCTCGCCGTTCTTCTCCGCCTCCGCCGCCGCCTCGGCCGCCTCGGTCTCCGATGCGGGGGCGTCGCCGGTGCGGATGAGCTCCTCGGCGAGCGCCTGGTCGACGAGGACGGCGTCCTTCGGCGCTATCGAGGTGAGCCTGCTGGCCAGGTTCACGGTGGTACCGAAGACGTCGCCCATGCGGGTGGTCACCGTGCCGAAGGCGATGCCGACCCGCAGCTCCGGCATGGTCTCGTCATTGCCCATGGTCTCGATGAGCCGCAGGCCGATCTCCGCGGCGACACCGGGGTCGTCCGCCGAGTACAGGACCTCGTCGCCGAGGGTCTTGATGAGCCGCCCGCCGTGCGCGGCCACCAGGTCCGCCGCGGTGGTCTCGAAGGCCTCGACGAGCTCGCCGAGTTCCTCCTCCTCCATACGGCGGGTCAGCCGTGTGAAGCCGACCAGGTCCGCGAAGCCGACGGCGAGGCGGCGGTCGACCATCTCCTCGTCGTCCGCGGCCTGCACGACCCGGCCGGTCGCGGCGGCGAGCTGGCGGCGCCAGACGTAGACGAGGAACTCCTCCAGCTCGGGCAGGAGCAGCTGGATCAGGGGGTACGTCACCTCGGTGCGGGTCATCCCCGGCTCCGGCGGCTCCGTCAGACCCTCCAGGAAGGAGTCGATCTGCCATTCGGCCAGACGGGCGGTGGTCTGGCCGGTGGACCGCGCGACCTGGACCGCCATGGCCTCGCTGAGCAGGCCGGCCTCGACGAGACCGGCGAGACGGCGCAGCGCCAGGACGTCGGCCTCGGTGAGCGCCTTGGCCTGACCGATGTCGGCGAAGCCCATGGCGCGCCAGAAGCGCGACGAGAGCTCCATGGAGACGCCCGCGCTGCGAGCCGCCTGGAAGGGCGTGTAGCGGCGCTCGGCCCCGAGGATCAGCGCCTCCAGGCGGAGGGCCAGCGGGTCCTCCTCGGCCTCGTCGCCTTCGGCGTCGCCGTCCCGCTCGGCGTCCGGGCGACCGGGCTCGATGTCCGCGACGGCGCGCTCGGCCTCCGCGCGACGGTGCTCGCCGTCGGTACCGGTGCGCTCCGCGCCGGGACCGCCGCGCTCGACGGCCTCGGAGGGCTTCCGCTCGGTCCCGGGAGCGCTGTGCCCGGCTTCCGGGCCGGCCCCGGCCCGGTCCGCGGCCCATGGGGCGGCAGACCCGGTGGTACGGCCGGTCTCACCGTCGGGGGCGGGGGTACCCGTGCCGGAGCCCGTGTCGTCGACGGTCACGCCTGCTGCCCTTCCGATCTGCCGCGGTCAGATATCGACCGCGGTCAACTCTACGGCAGGTGTGCCGTGGCTCACTCGCGACGGGTTCCACCAGCCGTTCCGACCCCCGGCCCCCCAGCGGAACGACTGCCCACAGCGGCAGCGGACCGCGGCTGGACACCACCCCCCCCCCGGCCGAGGCCCTCAGCCCTCGGCCGGGGGGGTGTCCAGCCGGAGGTGGACGATGTCCCCCACCCCGACCGTCTCCCGGGTTCCGTCGTCGGTCGCGACGACCAGGCGGCCGGAGCTGTCGATCGCGACGGCCTCGCCGGTCAGGGAGCGGTCGCCGGGCAGTTCCGCGCGGACCCGGCGGCCGAGGGTGGCGCAGCCGGCCACGTACGTCTCGTGGAGCCCGGAGGCGGCCGGGTCGCCACCGGCGGCGCGCCACCGCACGTACCAGTCCTCCAGGGACCGCAGCACCGCCCGCAGCAGCGTGTCGCGGTCGGTGGTCACGGCTCCGGCGAGCGCGAGGGAGCCCGCGGTCGGCACCGGGAGTTCGTCGGCGCGCAGCGTGACGTTGAGGCCGACGCCCACGACGACCGCGTCCCCGGTGCGCTCGGCGAGGATGCCGGCGGCCTTCCGCTCCTCGCCACCGACGGTGACGAGGAGGTCGTTGGGCCACTTGAGTGCCGTGTCGACGCCGGCGACCCGCGAGAGGGCGGTGGCGGTGGCCACACCCGCGAGCAGCGGGAGCCACGGCCAGTGCTCGACGGGGACCCCGGGGCCGGGCTTCAGGAGCACGGAGAAGAACAGCCCGGAGCGGGCCGGGGCCACCCACTGGCGGTCGAGGCGCCCGCGCCCCGCGCTCTGCTCCTCGGCGACGAGCACGGCGCCCTCGTCGAGCTCCTCGGCGCGGGCGCCCAGGTCACTGTTGGTGGAGCCGGTGGCGGGGACGACCTCCAGGGAGGTCCACAGCCCGTCCCGGACGAGAGCGTGGCGCAGCGAGTCCGCGCTCAAGGGGGGCCGATCAAGGTCGGACCAGCGGTTCTGATGAGCATCTGACGGCGTCATGCAAGCCACCCTAGGTGTGGTAAACGACGCACTGCCGAACCGTAGGCGCGCCGATACGCTACGAGTCAGTAGCCAGCGATCAGACGTCCCCTTTGAGCAGGCAGGGAGCCGCATCCCGATGTCCGAGCCGGAACAGCCGCAAGTGGCGCAGGAACCGCAGAAGATCGACATCCACACCACAGCGGGCAAGCTCGCCGATCTCCAGCGCCGGATCGAGGAGGCCACGCACGCCGGCTCCGCCCGTGCGGTGGAAAAGCAGCATGCCAAGGGCAAGTTGACGGCCCGTGAGCGCATCGACCTGCTGCTGGACGAGGGGTCGTTCGTCGAGTTCGACGAGTTCGCGCAGCACAGGTCCTCCAATTTCGGACTCGAGAAGAACCGCCCGTACGGCGACGGTGTCGTCACCGGGTACGGCACCGTCGACGACCGTCCTGTCGCCGTCTTCTCGCAGGACTTCACCGTCTTCGGCGGCGCCCTCGGCGAGGTGTACGGGCAGAAGATCTGCAAGGTCATGGACTTCGCGCTGAAGACCGGCTGCCCGGTCGTCGGCATCAACGACTCCGGTGGCGCCCGTATCCAGGAAGGCGTGGCCTCGCTCGGCGCGTACGGCGAGATCTTCCGCCGGAACACGCATGCGTCGGGTGTGATCCCGCAGATCAGCCTGATCGTGGGCCCCTGCGCGGGCGGCGCGGTCTACTCCCCGGCGATCACCGACTTCACGGTCATGGTCGACCAGACCTCGCACATGTTCATCACCGGCCCGGACGTCATCAAGACGGTGACGGGCGAGGACGTCGGCTTCGAGGAGCTGGGCGGCGCCCGCACCCACAACTCCACGTCCGGTGTCGCGCACCACATGGCGGGCGACGAGAAGGACGCGATCGAGTACGTCAAGTCGCTGCTGTCGTACCTTCCGTCCAACAACCTGAGCGAGCCGCCCTCCTACCCCGAGGAGGCGGACCTCTCCCTCACGGACGAGGACCGCGAGCTGGACACGCTGGTGCCGGACAGCGCCAACCAGCCGTACGACATGCACTCGATCATCGAACACGTCCTCGACGACGGCGAGTTCTTCGAGACGCAGCCGCTGTTCGCGCCGAACATCGTGACCGGCTTCGGCCGGGTCGAGGGCCGCCCGGTGGGCATCGTGGCGAACCAGCCGATGCAGTTCGCGGGCTGCCTCGACATCGACGCGTCCGAGAAGGCCGCGCGTTTCGTGCGCACCTGCGACGCGTTCAACGTGCCGGTGCTGACCTTCGTCGACGTGCCGGGCTTCCTGCCGGGTGTCGGCCAGGAGCACGAGGGCATCATCCGGCGCGGCGCCAAGCTGATCTACGCGTACGCGGAGGCCACGGTCCCGCTGATCACGGTGATCACGCGCAAGGCGTTCGGCGGCGCGTACGACGTCATGGGGTCCAAGCACCTCGGGGCGGACCTGAACCTGGCCTGGCCGACCGCGCAGATCGCCGTCATGGGCGCGCAGGGCGCGGTGAACATCCTGCACCGGCGCACCATCGCCGAGACCCCGGACGACGAGCAGGAGGCGGTGCGCCAGCGGCTCATCCAGGAGTACGAGGACGCGCTGCTGAACCCGTACACGGCGGCCGAGCGCGGCTATCTCGACGCCGTGATCATGCCGTCGGACACCCGTCGGCACATCGTGCGCGGGCTGCGTACGCTGCGCACGAAGCGGGAAGACCTGCCTCCGAAGAAGCACGGCAACATCCCTCTGTAGGCCCGGGAGGAGCCGCCATGATCAAGGTAGTACGGGGCAATCCGACCCCGGAGGAGCTCGCCGCCGCCCTGGCGGTGGTCCAGGCGCGCGCCGCGGCGGTGGCGAACGGGCCGTCCGGCGCGCCCGAGCCGGAGCCGGACGCCTGGGCCGCCCCGGCCAGGGTGGCCCGCAGCCGGATGCCCGCACCGGGCCCGAGCGCATGGGGCCGCACCTTCTGGCCTGTGTGAGCCGTCCGCGGCCCGCGCAGGGCCGCACGGGCGCGTCCGTCCGCGGGCGTGTCCCTCACAGGAGCCCGGCGACGACCTCGGCCATCACCGCGTACCCCGCGTCCTGGGGGTGCAGGTGGTCGCCGGAGTCGTACGCCGGGTTCAGTGCGTCCGGGTCCCGGGGGTCGGCGAGCGCACGGTTCAGGTCGGCGACGGCGTCGTACGCGCCCGCGGTCCTGATCCATTCGTTGACCTCGTGGACGGTCTTGGCCGCGCGCTCTCCCCAGTGGTCGGATCCGGCGAGCGGCAGGAGGGTGCCACCGACGACCCGCAGCCCACGCTCCCGCGCCTGGCGGATCAACGACCGGTGACCGTCGACGACTTCCTCCGCGGTGACGACGGGGGCGGGCTTGTAGGTGGGCTGGTCGCCGGTCTCGCTGAAGCCGATGTCGTTGAGGCCGGCGAGGATCACGACGGTGTCGACGCCGTGCTGGTCGAGGACGTCGCGGCGCAGCCGGCCGACGCCCTTCTCGCCGTACCAGGCCGAGTCGTTCAGGAGCAGGTTGCCGCCGATGCCCGCGTTGAGGACCGGCCGGGCGGTCCGCTCGGCGAGGGCGTCGGACCAGCGCCGGTCGGCGCCCGGGGTGGAGCCGAAGCCGTCGGTGATCGAGTCGCCGAACAGCGCCACGCCGTCGGCGCGGCCCGCGGCGACGTCGACGCCCGCGAGGAGGTACCACGAGGCGCTCCGCTCGTCGAAGCCGTCGCCGTGCTCGTCCATGAGCAGGTCGCCCGCGCCCCGGTAGCTGGTCGTCCAGGCCTGCGCATGGAAGGTGGCGGGCCCGGTGGTGGCGTCGAGGTGGAGCGTGACCGTGACGGATTCGAGCCGGCCGGCCGGGAGGTCCACGGCGTCGCTCGCGAGCCGTCCCCGCGCCGGGATCTCCGCGGACGGCTCACCGCCGAAGGTGAGGCGGCGCAGGGTCCCGGGCCGGACGGCGGCGCCGTGCCGGGTCCGGGCGAGCGTGGCGCCGGCGATCCGCACCGGTGAGGTCCCGTAGGCGTTGCTGAGCCGGACCCGGACGCGATCGCCGGACGCGGTGAGCCGGACGGTCTGGCGCAGCGACTGGCGCCAGAAGCCCTCCCGTGACCAGTTGGGGGTGAAGCCTTCGGCGGGCAGCTGCGGCGAGGCGGTCCAAGCGGTGGTGAACACGGTGCACTCTTCCTTCCGCGAAGCATTAAATGGGCCTGCAGTCCCTTTAGCTGTCGACATGACCGTACCGCAGCGTTCGCGCTAATGGAACCGCAGAACCGTTTGGTGAAGTTGAGTACGCATACTCAGGCGCCGGAACCCTCGCCGCCCGGACCATCGGTTGCATGCTGTGGTCCGACCCCGAGAACGAGCCCCCGAAGGAACTGCGCGACGCGCAGGACATGTTGCGGCGGCTCGGGCTCCTCATGGCGGTCGCCATGGTGCTCACGATGCTCGTGCTCGGCGTGCGATGAGACGGGATACGGGCCGGGAGAGGTGGGGCCCGGGCCGCGCGGATACGCTGACCGCATGACAGATCAGCGCCGTCTCGTGCTCGCCTCGCAGTCCCCCGCCCGGCTCGGACTGCTGCGCCAGGCAGGACTCTCGCCCGACGTGATCGTCAGCGGCGTCGACGAGGACGCCGTGCACGCGCCGACCCCCGCGGAGCTGGCCCTCGCGCTCGCCGAGGCCAAGGCCTCCGTCGTCGCGGCCCGCCCCGACGTGACCCGCAGTCACGCGCTCGTCATCGGCTGCGACTCGGTGCTCGAACTCGACGGGCACGCCCTCGGCAAGCCGGCCGACGAGGAGGAGGCCCTCGCGCGCTGGAAGTCCATGCGTGGCCGCGCCGGCGTCCTCCAGACGGGCCACTGCATCTACGACACGGCGACCGGCCACTACGCCTCGGCGACCGCGTCCACCGTGGTCCGCTTCGGCGACCCGACCGACGAGGAGATCGCCGCGTACGTCGCCTCCGGCGAGCCGCTGCACGTCGCGGGCGCCTTCACCCTGGACGGCCTGTCGGCGCCCTTCATCGAGGGCATCGACGGCGACCACGGCAACGTCATCGGCATCTCGCTGCCCCTGGTGCGCCGCCTGCTCGCCGAACTCGGCGTCGGCATCACGGAGTTGTGGCAGCCGTCGCGGACCTCCTAGACCCGCGGCCTGAAGCGGCCCTTGCGGGCGGGAGGCCGGAGGCGTTTTGCGGGCGGGAGGGCCTGCCGCCGGCGCTCCCGGGACCCGTCGTCGGTGGAGGTCAGGCCGGCTGCGGGGAGCCGTCGCCCGGGGCGCCGCCCGCGTCCGGGCCGCCGGAGGACTCCGCCGCCGGCTGGACGTCCGGCTTGTCGTACGCCATCAGGGTGAGCACGATCAGGCTCAGCACCACCATCATGAAGACGAAGGCCGGCCAGCCGACCAGGCCGACCGAGAACGCGCCCAGCAGACCGTGCACCACGGCCGCGCTGATCAGCAGGATGCGGCCGAAGCCGGCCGGGCGGCGGCCGCGCAGCGCGACGAGCAGCAGGACCACGCCGCACAGGGCCAGATAGAGGCCGAACACCACGCCCGCGATCCACGTCGACACGGTCATCGCACGCGGGTCGAGGCCCGCGAGGGACATCTCCTGCCGGTCGACGACCAGACCGAGGAACCAGTTGAGCAGCGCGACGCCGACCGCCTCCACGAACAGGAGGACCGCCGCCACCAACGCCACCGGTCTGCGCGCCACGGCGCCCCACCCACTTCCCGCTGCTGTTACCACCAGTACGTACCGGACCCAATGGCACGCTACTCACGGGTAAAGCGCGGGACAAGACTTGTGTACGACTCTCCCCCCTCGCGCTACTCGGAAGTACCCGGCGCAAAGTTTGATTGGGCCATTCGTAGGGACTCCACAAAGAAACGCGAGCAGCCGGGGCACTGGTTCACAGAGACCTTGACCACACTGGAGGGCTAGGGTGCCGGGGAGGGAACCTGCGTGACGTGGCGCGACATGGGGTTTCGCGGTTCAGGCGAGGCTCGAATCACGCTCCGTGTGGGCAAGCTCACCATTGGGGACGGGTCGTAAGGCCGTGTCGGCAGTCCCTAAACTCGGCTTGTTTCAAGGGAGGAGCCATCGTGCGCAAAGTGCTCATCGCCAACCGTGGCGAAATCGCAGTCCGCGTTGCCCGGGCCTGCCGGGATGCGGGGATCGCGAGCGTAGCCGTCTACGCAGACCCCGATCGCGACGCTCTGCACGTCCGCGCTGCGGACGAGGCGTTCGCGCTGGGCGGTGACACTCCGGCCACCAGCTACCTGGACATCGCGAAGGTGCTCCAGGCCGCCAAGGACTCCGGAGCGGACGCCGTCCACCCGGGATACGGCTTCCTCTCGGAGAACGCCGAGTTCGCACAGGCGGTACTGGACGCGGACCTGATCTGGATCGGCCCGCCGCCGCACGCGATCCGTGACCTCGGTGACAAGGTCGCCGCCCGTCACATCGCCCAGCGTGCCGGTGCGCCGCTCGTCGCGGGCACCCCCGACCCGGTCTCGGGGGCCGAAGAGGTCGTGGCGTTCGCCGAGGAGCACGGTCTGCCGATCGCGATCAAGGCCGCCTTCGGCGGTGGCGGCCGCGGCCTGAAGGTCGCCCGCACCCTGGAAGAGGTCCCCGAGCTGTACGAGTCCGCGGTCCGCGAGGCCGTGGCGGCCTTCGGCCGGGGCGAGTGCTTCGTCGAGCGCTACCTGGACAAGCCGCGGCACGTCGAGACCCAGTGCCTGGCCGACCAGCACGGCAACGTCGTGGTCGTCTCGACGCGTGACTGCTCGCTGCAGCGCCGCCACCAGAAGCTGGTGGAGGAGGCCCCGGCGCCGTTCCTGACGCCCGAGCAGAACGCCGAGCTGTATGCCGCGTCGAAGGCGATCCTGAAGGAAGCCGGCTACGTCGGCGCGGGCACCGTGGAGTTCCTCGTCGGCAACGACGGCACGATCTCCTTCCTCGAGGTCAACACCCGGCTCCAGGTCGAGCACCCGGTCACCGAGGAGGTCACCGGCATCGACCTGGTCCGCGAGATGTTCCGTATCGCCGACGGCGAGGAGCTCGGCTACGGCGACCCGGCCCTGCGCGGTCATTCCTTCGAGTTCCGCATCAACGGCGAGGACCCGGGCCGCAACTTCCTGCCCGCCCCCGGCACCGTCACCACGTTCGCCCCGCCGTCCGGCCCGGGCGTCCGCCTGGACGCGGGCGTGGAGTCCGGCAGCGTGATCGGCCCGGCGTGGGACTCCCTGCTGGCCAAGCTGATCATCACCGGTGCCACGCGTGAGCAGGCGCTCCAGCGTGCCGCCCGCGCACTGAACGAGTTCCAGGTCGAGGGCATGGCGACCGCCATCCCCTTCCACCGCAAGGTGGTCACCGACCCGGCCTTCGCGCCCGAACTGACCGGCTCCGACGACCCGTTCACGATCCACACCCGCTGGATCGAGACCGAGTTCGTCAACGACATCCCGGCCTTCGCCGCCCCCGCGGACGCGGAGGCCGATGAGGAGCCGGGCCGCGAGACCGTCGTCGTCGAGGTCGGCGGCAAGCGCCTCGAGGTCTCGCTGCCGTCCTCGCTGGGCATGTCTCTGGCCCGTACCGGCCTGGCCGCCGGCGCCCGGCCCAAGCGGCGCGCGGTGAAGAAGTCCGGCCCGGCCGCCTCGGGCGACACGCTCGCCTCGCCGATGCAGGGCACCATCGTCAAGATCGCCGTCGAGGAGGGCCAGGAGGTCCAGGAGGGCGACCTGGTCGTCGTCCTGGAGGCCATGAAGATGGAGCAGCCTCTCAACGCCCACCGCTCCGGCACCATCAAGGGCCTGACCGCGGAGGTCGGTGCGTCGATCACCTCCGGCGCGGTGATCTGCGAGATCAAGGACTGAGCAACGCCTCTTCGGGAGCCCGGCCGGCACCACGGCCGGGCTCTTGGCGTACCGGGCGCGTTACTGTGAGGGCGACCGCAACCACCACCAGCCGAGGACGCCGACGGTGAGCAGCCAGGCCCGCGCGAGCGGCGCCGCCCCGGGCACCGCGGGCGCGCCGCGCCCGATGCGTGCCGACGCCCGCCGCAACTACGAGCGGCTGCTGGCGGAGGCGCGCACGGCGTTCGCGGAGCACGGCGCCGACGCGTCGCTGGAGGACGTGGCGCGCCGCGCGGGCGTCGGCATCGGCACGCTGTACCGGCACTTCCCCAATCGGCACGCATTGCTGAGCGCGGTATTCGACGACGCGGTCAGCGACCTGCTGGCCCGCGCCCGGTCCCTCCTGGAGGACCCACAGCCCTGCGCGGCCCTGGTCTCCTGGCTGCGCTCGATCATCTCCCACGCGGGCGAGTACCGGGGCCTGTCCCGTGCCCTCATGTCGGCGACGCACGACAAGGGTTCGGCGCTCGCCCGGTGCAGCACACCGATGCGGGAGGCCGGCGCCGCCCTGCTGGCCCGTGCCCAGGCGGCCGGAGCCGTACGCGGCGACGTCTCCATCGCCGACCTGCTCCAGCTCACCAACGCGATCGCGCTGGCCGCCGAGGAGACTCCGGACGATCCGGAGCTGGCGGACCGTCTGCTGACGCTGACCCTGCGGGGCTTGAAGCCCTAGGGGAGTAGTCGTGCCCGATCACCGGGTGCCGCGGTCACGGCACCCCGGTCACCGGCGCCGCAGATCCGCGACGCGTGCGCCCCGCTCCGCGGGCTCGCCCAGTACCGATGCGGTGCGGAGCTGGTTTCCGGCACCAGAGGGAACGGTACGCCTGGGTCCCGGCAGGGGCATGTCGCGATGGGCGCGCGCCGGGGTGGCGGGGTCACCGCCGGCGACGGCGACCTGCACCCCCTGATCGGCGAGCGCCTGCAACTCCGTACCGGCCCGGTCGTCATGGGACGGCGGCTCGTCGGTGACGAGCCGCGTGATGACGTCCGTGGGCACCGTCTGGAACATCGTGTCGGTGCCGAGCTTGGTGTGGTCGGCGAGCACGACGACCTCGGCCGCGGCTTGCACCAGAGCCCGGTCGACGCTCGCCGAGAGCATGTTGGAGGTGGACAGTCCCCGCTCCGCAGTGAGCCCGCTTCCGGAGAGGAAGGCACGCGAGACCCGCAGTCCCTGCAGGGACTGCTCCGCCCCGCTGCCCACCAGGGCGTAGTTGGAACCGCGCAGCGTCCCGCCGGTCATCACGACCTCCACGCGATTGGCATGGGCCAACGCCTGGGCGACCAGCAGCGAGTTGGTGACGACGGTCAGCCCGGGCACCCGCGCGAGCCGGCGGGCCAGCTCCTGCGTGGTGGTACCCGCCCCGACGACGATGGCTTCGCCCTCTTCGACGAAGGTCGCGGCGAGGTCGGCGATGGCCGTCTTCTCGGCGGTCGCGAGATGGGACTTCTGCGGAAAGCCGGACTCCCGCGTGAAACCGCCCGGCAGTACCGCACCGCCGTGCCGGCGGTCGAGGAGTCCTTCGGCCTCCAGTGCCCGCACGTCCCGCCGTACGGTCACTTCGGAGGTCTGGACGACGCGGGCGAGCTCACGGAGCGACACTGCTCCGTTGGCCCGCACCATTTCGAGGATCAATTGGCGACGTTCTGCAGCGAACACGAAACTGACAGTAACCCCAACGACCGTCTGCTTTCAGCAGTATGCGCCGAATAGCAGAAGTTGTTCGCACCGTGGGTCAGAAAGTGGTATACGGGCCACGACCCTGACTCCGGGGGCGAACTCAGACCTCTCCGGCCGACTTTCGCGTGTGCAGCTGGCGCGCGACCTCGGCGATCGAACCCGACAGGGACGGGTAGACGGTGAAGGCGTTCGCGATCTGCTCGACGGTGAGACTGTTGTCGACCGCGATCGAAATCGGGTGGATCAGCTCGGACGCGCGCGGCGAGACCACCACGCCGCCGACCACGATGCCGGTACCGGGGCGGCAGAAGATCTTGACGAAGCCGTCGCGGATGCCCTGCATCTTCGCGCGCGGGTTGCGCAGCAGCGGCAGCTTGACCACCCGGGCGTCGATCTTGCCCGCGTCGACGTCGGCCTGCGTGTAGCCGACGGTGGCGATCTCGGGGTCGGTGAAGACGTTCGAGGAGACCGTCTTCAGGTTCAGCGGGGTCACCGCGTCCCCGAGGAAGTGGTACATCGCGATGCGGCCCTGCATGGCGGCGACGGAGGCGAGCGCGAAGACACCGGTGACGTCACCGGCGGCGTACACGCCCGGCGCGCTGGTCCTGGACACCTTGTCGGTCCAGATGTGACCGGACTCCTTGAGCTTGACCCCGGCCTCCTCCAGGCCCATGCCGGCGGAGTTCGGGATGGCACCGACGGCCATCAGGCAGTGCGTACCGGTGATGACCCGGCCGTCCGCGAGCGTGACCTCGACGCGGTCGCCGACGCGCTTGGCGGCCTGGGCGCGGGAGCGGGCCATGACGTTCATGCCGCGGCGGCGGAACACGTCCTCCAGCACGGCGGCGGCGTCGGGGTCCTCGCCGGGCAGCACGCGGTCACGGCTGGAAACGAGCGTGACACGGGAACCGAGGGCTTGGTAGGCGCCCGCGAACTCGGCGCCGGTGACACCGGATCCGACCACGATGAGCTCCTCGGGGAGCTCGGTCAGGTCGTACACCTGGGTCCAGTTGAGGATGCGCTCCCCGTCGGGCTGGGCGTCGGGCAGCTCACGCGGGTGACCACCGGTCGCGATCAGGACGGCGTCCGCGGTGAGCCGCTCCTCGCTGCCGTCGGCGGCGCGCACGACGACCGTGCGGGAGCCGTCCATGGCCTGCTGGCCCTCCAGCCGGCCACGGCCGCGCAGCACGCGCGCCCCTGCGCGCGTGACGGAGGCGGTGATGTCGTGGGACTGGGCGAGCGCGAGCCGCTTCACCCGTCGGTTGACCTTGCCGAGGTCCACGCCGACGATCCGGGCCTTCTGCTCCAGCGGCGGGGTGTCGTCGGCGACGATGATGCCGAGCTCCTCGTGCGAGGAGTCGAAGGTCGTCATCACTTCGGCCGTGGCTATCAAGGTCTTCGACGGCACGCAGTCGGTGAGCACCGACGCCCCGCCCAGACCGTCGCAGTCGACGACGGTCACCTCCGCACCGAGCTGGGCTGCGACGAGCGCCGCCTCGTAGCCGCCGGGTCCGCCACCGATGATCACGATCCGAGTCACGTACCCCATTGTCCCGCACGCATCAAGATCCTTCTCCCCCGGGGCCGGTCTTTCCGGCCACTGCCGCCCCACCAGCCACTCTTTTTGCGGAAGGGCCGAACATCACACCTGCCGTACTCTCGAACCATGTCGCTCTACGCCGCGTACGCCGGCAATCTCGACCCGCGGCTCATGTCCCGCCGCGCCCCGCACTCGCCGCTGCGCGCCACCGGGTGGCTCACCGGCTGGCGACTGACCTTCGGGGGTGAGCACATGGGGTGGGAGGGTGCGCTCGCCACCATCGTGGAGGCACCGCGCTCGCAGGTCTTCGTCGCGCTGTACGACATCGCTCCACCGGACGAGGAGTCCATGGACCGCTGGGAGGGAGTGGGTCTCGACATATACCGCCGGATGCGGGTGCTCGTGGACACGCTCGACGGCAAGGAGTCGGCCTGGGTGTACGTGCTCAACGGCTACGAGGGCGGCCTGCCCTCGGCCCGCTACCTCGGCGAGATCGCCGACGCCGCGGAGTCGGCCGGGGCACCGCACGACTATGTGATGGAGCTCCGCAAGCGCCCCTGCTGACGGCACCGCAGCACGGCGCCGCCCTGCGTGCGCCGGAACCCACGGCCCCCTCCGTGCTCCCCGGACGGCCGAGACCCGCGAGCGGCACGGCGGGTCCGCGGACGCACGCCCGCGCGTGCCCGCCGGACGCCCCTCCCCGCGCCGGGCCTGCGCCGCCACGCCCCGTGGTCATGCCTGTCCGAGACCCCGGCCACATCGGTTGTCGGAAACGACAAAGCAACGATCCCGATACCGTGAGGTCCATCATCTACGCGCGTAGGCGAACAGCGGCTACCCTCGTGTGCGTGAACGCATCTCTTCTTCCGGACGACATCCAGGGCGACCCGACCGCCGCCGCCGACGCCGCCGCCGCGCGCCTGCGCGAGCTGACGGGCGCCGACACCCACGACGTCGCCCTCGTGATGGGCTCCGGCTGGGCGCCGGCCGTCGACGCGCTCGGCGCACCCGAGCACGAGTTTCCCGTGACCGAGCTCCCGGGCTTCCCGCCGCCGGCCGTCGAGGGCCACGGCGGCAAGATCCGCTCGTACCGGATCGGCGAGAAGCGGGCGCTCGTGTTCCTGGGCCGCACCCACTACTACGAGGGCCGCGGCGTCGCCGCCGTCGCGCACGGTGTGCGCACGGCCGTCGCGGCGGGCTGCAAGACCATCGTGCTCACCAACGGCTGCGGCGGTCTGCGCGAGGGCATGCGTCCCGGCCAGCCGGTTCTGATCAGCGACCACCTGAACCTCACCGCCACCTCGCCGATCGTCGGCGCGAACTTCGTCGACCTGACGGACCTCTACTCGCCGCGGCTGCGGGCGCTCTGCAAGGAGATCGACCCGTCGCTGGAGGAGGGCGTCTACGCCCAGTTCCCCGGCCCGCACTACGAGACCCCGGCCGAGATCCGCATGGCGCGCGTGATCGGCGCCGACCTCGTCGGCATGTCGACCGTCCTCGAGGCCATCGCGGCCCGCGAGGCCGGCGCCGAGGTCCTCGGCATCTCCCTGGTCACCAACCTGGCCGCGGGCATGACCGGTGAGCCCCTCAACCACGAAGAGGTCCTCCAGGCGGGCCGCGACTCCGCCACCCGCATGGGCGAGCTGCTTGCGCAGGTGCTGGAGCGCATCTGACGCCGCCGGTGCGCGGGGCCGTGACCGGGTGGGCGTGCTCACCCGGAATGCCCGCGCACGACGGGGCCGACGCCGCACCGCCGGTCACGGCCCGGACGACGGCGCCGGTCACGGCGGACGAGGACGACGGCGCAGCCGCTGAGCAGGCATGAGGGGACGTGCCGGGACCTCCGCCCGCAGCGGCCGGCGCGCACGTGCCGCACCCGATGGGTGACGGAGGCGCGCCGGCCCGGGACGGACGTGACGTCACGTCCCCGCTCCACCCGCCGTCCGCAGGCGCGAAGCATCGCCGGCCGGGGGCGGACAGCCGTACACGAGCCCGAACCCGCAGCCGGCCCCCGTCCGCAGGCCGCACCCGAAACCGCGGTCGGCCCCCGGCCGGAGGCCGCAGCCCGACAAGCCCGTAGGCGCAGTCGCAGGGCGCCGCCCCCGGTGGGTAGACAGACCTCCGGGGGACACGGAACCAAGAGGAGAGGTTGACCCACGTGCAGGACGCACTCGTCGCACGGGCCAGGACCTGGCTGGCAGAGGACCCCGACCCGGAGACGCGCGAGGAGCTGGCGAAGCTCGTCGAGGGCGCGGAGGCCGGTGACCCCGGGGTCACCGCGGAACTGGCCGAGCGCTTCGGCGGCACCCTCCAGTTCGGCACCGCGGGCCTGCGCGGCGAGCTGGGCGCCGGCCCGACGCGCATGAACCGCGCGGTCGTGATCCGCGCCGCGGCCGGCCTGGCCGCGTACCTCCGGGACAAGGGCCAGGGCGACGGCCTCGTCGTCATCGGCTACGACGCCCGGCACAAGTCGGCCGACTTCGCGCGCGACACCGCCGCCGTCATGACCGGTGCGGGTCTGCGCGCCGCCGTGCTCCCCCGTCCGCTGCCCACCCCCGTGCTCGCGTACGCGATAAGGCACCTCGGGGCGGTCGCGGGCGTGGAGGTCACCGCCAGCCACAACCCGCCGCGGGACAACGGCTACAAGGTCTACCTCGGCGACGGCTCGCAGATCGTGCCGCCGGCCGACGGCGAGATCGCCGCCCGGATCGACGCGGTGCGCGCGCTGGCCGACGTACCGCGCCCGGACGGCGGCTGGGAGATCCTCGGCGAGGACGTCCTGGAGGCCTATCTGGCGCGTACGGACGCGGTCCTGGCCGCGGGGTCCGCCCGCACCGCCCGCGTCGTCTACACGGCCATGCACGGCGTCGGCAAGGACACCCTGCTGGCCGCCTTCTCGCGTGCCGGGTTCCCGGAGCCGGTGCTGGTCGCCGAACAGGCCGAGCCCGACCCGGACTTCCCGACCGTGGCGTTCCCGAACCCCGAGGAGCCGGGCGCGATGGACCTCGCGTTCGCCGCCGCCCGCGAGGCCCGGCCCGACATCGTCGTCGCCAACGACCCGGACGCCGACCGCTGCGCCGTCGCGGTGCCCGACGGCGAGGACTGGCGCATGCTGCGCGGTGACGAGGTGGGCGCCCTGCTCGCGGCCCATCTGGTGCGCCGCGGGGCGCGCGGCACGTTCGCCGAGTCGATCGTGTCCTCGTCGCTGCTCGGCCGGATCGCCGAGTCCGCGGGCCTGCCGTACGAGGAGACCCTGACGGGCTTCAAGTGGATCGCCCGCGTCGACGGCCTGCGCTACGGCTACGAGGAGGCGCTCGGCTACTGCGTCGACCCCGAGGGCGTACGCGACAAGGACGGCATCACGGCGGCGCTGCTCGTCACGGAGCTGGCGTCCGAGCTCAAGGAGCAGGGCCGTACGCTCCTCGACCTGCTCGACGACCTCGCCGTGAAGCACGGCCTGCACGCCACCGACCAGCTGTCCGTGCGCGTCGAGGATCTGTCGGTCATCGCGAACGCGATGCGGGCGCTGCGCGAGCAGCCGCCGACGGAGCTGGCCGGGCTGACGGTCACCGGGGCCGAGGACCTGACCCGGGGCACGGACCGGCTGCCGCCCACGGACGGCCTGCGCTACACGCTCGACGGCGACTTCCGCGCCCGTGTCATCGTCCGCCCCAGCGGCACCGAGCCGAAGCTCAAGTGCTACCTGGAGGTCGTCGTTCCGGTGGCCGCGCCGGAGCAGCTCTCGGCCGCGCGTGCGAAGGCGACGCAGCTGCTCGACGCGATCAAGCGGGACCTGGCGGCCGCCGCCGGTATCTGACCGCGTGCTCGCATCCCGAGGCCGGGGCCCGGCATTGTGCCAGGCCCCGGCTTCGGCGTTCCCCCTCCGTGGAGGCCGTCGGTCCGGAGTGCCGCGGGGCCGCTGCGGTCCCGTGGACAGCGGTCAGGACCCGAACGGCCGATCGCGCGGGGACCAACCGTCCGGGAAGCCGGACGGGTTCGCGCACGCGGGGCCCGGGCCTGTACGTGTCCCGCGGCCCGGCCCGTGCGGAGGGGGCGGGCAGGAGTAGGGGACGACGGCCGGCCGCGGCCGGGCGACAGGGTGCGCAGCTCCGGCGCCGGCCGGGAGAAACCCCCGTCCGCGGTCGCCCGGAAGCGTGATTTCCGCGTGGCAGTTGACGCAGCGCTCCGGTAGGTGACGGAGTGACCGAGGAACGGTTGACCGGTAGCGCACCACCGAGTCCCTGGAGCTGCCGCGTGTTCTCCACAGCCAACCCGGCGCCGTCCGCATCGACCGCACCGCCCCGCCACGGCCTGCTCCCCGGATCCCGTCGCCCGCACACACCACCCCGGCCGCGCCCGGGCGCCCTGGAGCGGGTGCGCCGCTCCCTGCGCCGCGCCGCGCCCGCGCTGCTCTGCTACACGGCGGTCCGGATGGCCGGTCTGCTGGTGCTGGTCAGGTGGTCGCACGCCCTGCACCACGGCGTCTGGCCCGCCATCGCCGACGACTGGGACTCGAACTGGTACCTGGGGATCGCCGACCAGGGCTACACGCACCGGCTCGGCACCGCCTACAACGCGAACAACCTGGCGTTCTTCCCGCTGTACCCGTTCCTCGTCAAGGCGGTCGCGGCCGTCACCCCAGGCTCGCGGGGGACGGTCGGGCTGCTGCTCGCGATGGGCTTCTCGCTGGTCGCGGCGTGGGGTGTGTTCGCCGTGGGCCACCGGCTGCACGGACAGCGGGCCGGCACGCTGCTTGCGGTGCTGTGGGCGGCCTTCCCCGTCGGCATCGTGCAGTGGATGGGCTACACCGAGTCCCTGTTCACGGCGCTCACCGCCTGGTCGCTGTACGCCGTGCTCACCGGCCGCTGGCTGTGGGCGGGTTCCCTCGCCGCGCTCGCCGGGCTGACCCGTCCCACCGGCATCGCGCTCGCCGCCGCGGTCACGGTGCCCGCACTGCTGGCCCTGCGCCGCGGCTTCTCGGCGCGGATCCTCGCGGCCGCCGTGCTCGCACCGCTGGGCTGGCTGGCGTACGTCGGCTGGGTGGGCAGGCGACTGCACCGCTGGGACGGCTACTTCGCCGTACAGGAGCTGTGGCACAACCAGTGGGACGGCGGCAGGGAGACCCTGCACTGGATGCGGTCGCTGCTGACGAGGGAGGCGACGCCGCAGCTCTTCCTGGTGATGGTCACGCTCACGCTGATGGCGTCGGCGGTGCTGTTCGTGCTGTCCGTGGCCGACCGGCAGCCCCTGCCGCTGCTCGTGTTCACCGGCGCCCTGCTGCTGATCGTGCTCGGCAGCGGCGGCGTCTACTTCCCCCGGGCTCGATTCCTGGTCCCCGGTTTCCCGCTTCTGCTGCCGCTCGCCCTGCTGATCGGACGCACCGCCCGGCGCTACGCGGCGCTCGTCCTCGGCACCGTGATCCTGGGCTCCTCCTACTGCGGCGCCTACATGCTGCTGGTCTGGCCGAGCGCGCCCTGAGCGACCGCACCCCGGGCGGGCCGCACTCCGAGCGACCGGGCAACGGCACCCCGACCGCACCCGACGCGGGCCGCATCCCCAGCCCGCCGCACCCCGGGCAACGGCACCCCGAGCGGGCCGCACCCGACGCTGGCGGCGCCGGCTAGCCGATCGCGAAGAGGATCACCAGCAGGACCAGTCCCGCGGCGGACGGCGCGAGGACCTCGTAGGCCCAGCGCACCACCGGCTCGCCCTGGGCGGCTTCGGCGTTCGCGCGCCGGTCCGCGAGCTCCCGCAGGTCGTCCATGGCCTGGTCGGCGGCGGCCCGCACCGGCGCGGACGGCGTGATCGAGGTGCGGCCGGTCGGGTCGTCCACGGCGGCCGTGGTCTGGCGGCGCGCCGCCTTCTTGCGCGCCCGCAGCGACACCGGCATGGCCCAGAGCTGGTACTTCTTCCCCGCCTGGTCGAACACCTCGTTGGAGTAGCCCGACCGCAGCCCGGACACCGCGCCCCACGGCAGCGTGATGTACCGGAAGGGATTGCGGATGCGCAGCCGCTCGTCGTTCGCGAACACGGCGGGCCGCAGCGTGAAGGCGATCACGAGCGGCAGTGCGCAGAGCAGTCCGGCGAGCGCCAGCCAGGGCGTGCGCCCGTGGCCCCGCACCAGTGCGTCGATCCCGAGCCAGAGCACCAGACCGAGCAGGAACACTCCGCCGGCGATTCCACCGGGAGACCGGAAGACCCGGTCGGGTGACGACGGCTGGGACGGCTTCTGAGGCTCGGGGCTGCTCATGGGGCGCATTCTGCCCCACCCGCCGCCGGCTATCGCCACGGGCGGTCCGCGGCGCCCGCCGCCCGCGGTTCCGCGCTCCCGGTGTCCCTACAGTGGGGAGTACCGGAACGGTCCGGACGACCCTGTTCCACCGGGCCCCCTGTACATCCGCTACGCGCGTAGATATGCTCCTCTCGTGACCATGCCCACCACTGCACCCCACGCACTGGCCGACGTGGCCGCGTCCAACGCCACGCTGCGCCGCTTCCTCCACGGGCTGCCCGGCGTCGACGCGGTCGGCCTGGAGGCACGTGCCGCCTCGCTCGGCACCCGTTCGATCAAGACGACGGCCAAGGCCTACGCCATCGACCTGGCCATCTCGATGATCGACCTGACGACCCTGGAAGGCGCGGACACCCCGGGCAAGGTCCGGGCGCTCGCCGCCAAGGCCGCCCTGCCCGATCCGACCGACCGCACCGCGCCCCGCGTCGCCGCCGTCTGTGTCTATCCGGACATGGTGGCGACCGCCAAGGAGTCCCTGGCCGGCACCGGCATCAAGGTGGCGTCCGTGGCCACCGCCTTCCCGGCGGGCCGCGCCGCGCTCGACGTGAAGCTGGCCGACGTGCGCGACGCCGTCGCGGCCGGGGCGGACGAGATCGACATGGTCATCGACCGTGGCGCGTTCCTCGCCGGGCACTACAGCAAGGTCCACGACGAGATCCGCGCCGTGAAGGAAGCCTGTGGCTCCACCGCCCGGCTGAAGGTCATCTTCGAGACCGGCGAGCTGTCGACGTACGACAACATCCGGCGCGCGTCCTGGCTCGGCATGCTGGCCGGCGCCGACTTCATCAAGACCTCGACCGGCAAGGTCGCGGTGAACGCGACCCCGGCGAACACCCTGCTCATGCTGGAGGCCGTGCGCGACTTCCGGGTCCAGACCGGGGTACAGGTCGGAGTGAAGCCCGCGGGCGGCATCCGTACCTCCAAGGACGCGGTCAAGTTCCTCGTCCTGGTCAACGAGACCGTCGGTGAGGACTGGCTGGACAACCGCTGGTTCCGCTTCGGCGCCTCCAGCCTGCTGAACGACCTGCTCATGCAGCGTCAGAAGCTGGCCACCGGACGCTACTCCGGTCCCGACTACGTGACGGTGGACTGAGAACCCATGAACCCCATGAACGCGGAAAAGCAGACTTCTGCATTCGAGTACGCCCCCGCCCCGGAGTCGCGCTCGGTCGTCGACATCGCGCCGTCCTACGGCCTGTTCATCGACGGCGAGTTCACCGACGCCGCGGACGGCAAGGTCTTCAAGACGATCTCCCCCAGCTCCGAAGAGGTGCTGTCGGAGGTCGCGCAGGCCGGGGCCGAGGACGTCGACCGCGCGGTCAGGGCCGCCCGCAAGGCGTTCGGGAAGTGGTCGGCGCTGCCGGGCGCCGAGCGTGCCAAGTACCTCTTCCGCATCGCGCGGATCATCCAGGAGCGCTCGCGCGAGCTGGCCGTCCTGGAGACCCTGGACAACGGCAAGCCGATCAAGGAGACGCGTGACGCGGACCTCCCGCTGGTCGCCGCGCACTTCTTCTACTACGCGGGCTGGGCGGACAAGCTCGGCCACGCCGGATACGGCTCCGACCCGAAGCCGCTGGGCGTCGCGGGCCAGGTCATCCCCTGGAACTTCCCGCTGCTGATGCTGGCGTGGAAGATCGCCCCGGCGCTCGCGGCCGGCAACACGGTCGTGCTGAAGCCCGCGGAAACCACTCCGCTGTCGGCCCTCTTCTTCGCGGACATCTGCCGCCAGGCGGGCCTGCCGAAGGGCGTCGTCAACATCCTTCCGGGATACGGCGACACGGGCGCCGCGATCGTCGCGCACCCGGACGTGAACAAGGTCGCGTTCACCGGCTCGACGGCCGTCGGCAAGGAGATCGCGCGCACGGTCGCCGGCACGGACAAGAAGCTCACCCTCGAACTGGGCGGCAAGGGCGCCAACATCGTCTTCGACGACGCCCCCATCGACCAGGCCGTCGAGGGCATTGTGGGCGGCATCTTCTTCAACCAGGGCCAGGTCTGCTGCGCGGGCAGCCGCCTGCTCGTCCAGGAGTCGATCCACGACGAGCTGCTGGACTCGCTGAAGCGCCGCCTGTCCACCCTCCGCCTCGGCGACCCGCTGGACAAGAACACCGACATCGGCGCCATCAACTCCGCGGAGCAGCTGGCCCGTATCACCGCGCTCGCCGAGCAGGGCGAGGCCGAAGGCGCCGAGCGCTGGTCCCCGGCCTGCGAGCTGCCGGCCTCCGGCTACTGGTTCGCGCCGACACTGTTCACGAACGTCACACAGGCGCACACCATCGCCCGCGACGAGATCTTCGGCCCGGTCCTGTCGGTGCTGACGTTCCGCACCCCCGACGAGGCCGTCGCCAAGGCCAACAACACCCAGTACGGCCTCTCCGCCGGCATCTGGACGGAGAAGGGCTCCCGCATCCTCGCCGTGGCGAACAAGCTGCGCGCAGGCGTCGTGTGGTCCAACACGTTCAACAAGTTCGACCCGACCTCGCCCTTCGGCGGCTACAAGGAGTCGGGCTTCGGCCGCGAGGGCGGCCGCCACGGCCTGGAGGCGTACCTCGCCCCGTCGAGCCCGGAGGGCGAGCGATAAATGAGCACTGTCGAGAAGTCCGAAGCACGGCTCAGTGTCTTCAAGACCTACAAGCTGTACGTGGGCGGGAAGTTCCCGCGTTCCGAGAGCGGCCGGGTGTACGAGGTGACCGACTCGAAGGGCAAGTGGCTCGCGAACGCGCCGCTCTCCTCCCGCAAGGACGCCCGTGACGCGGTGGTGGCCGCACGCAAGGCGTTCGGCGGCTGGTCCGGCGCGACCGCGTACAACCGCGGCCAGATCCTCTACCGCATCGCCGAGATGCTGGAGGGCCGCAAGGAGCAGTTCGTCCGCGAGGTGGCGGACGCCGAGGGCCTGTCGAAGTCCAAGGCCGCCGCGGTCGTGGACGCCGCGATCGACCGCTGGGTCTGGTACGCCGGCTGGACCGACAAGATCGCCCAGGTGGTCGGCGGCGGCAACCCGGTCGCGGGCCCCTTCTTCAACCTCTCGACGCCTGAGCCGACGGGCGTGGTGACCGTCGTCGCCCCGCAGGACTCGTCCTTCCTGGGCCTGGTCTCCGTGGTCGCCCCGGTCATCGCGACCGGCAACACGGCGGTGGTGGTCGCGAGCGAGAAGGCCCCGCTGCCCGCGCTGTCGCTGGGCGAGGTCCTGGCCACGTCCGACCTGCCGGGCGGTGTGGTCAACGTCCTCTCCGGTCGTACGGCGGAGATCGCGACGCCGCTGGCCGCGCACCAGGACGTCAACGCGATCGACCTGACCGGCGCCGCCGAGGTGCTGGCCAAGGAGCTCGAGGTCGCCGCCGCCGACAACCTCAAGCGGGTGCTGCGCCCCCGTGCCGAGGACTGGACGGCGGACCCGGGCACGTCGCGGCTGACCGCGTTCCTGGAGACCAAGACGGTCTGGCACCCGACGGGTTCGCTGGGCGCGTCCGGTTCGGCGTACTGACGCCACCTCCCGCCCCCACAGGGCAAGGGCCCCGCTCCTCCTCCGTCCGGGAGGGGCGGGGCCCTTTCGCGTGCCCTGTCACGGCAGGGCCTGCGCCATGCCACAGGCCCTGCCGGACGCCGGGGCGGGCGCCGTCGGCGCCCGCCGTCAGTGGTGCGTGATCAGGCCGGTCACCTGGCCGACCACGGGCAGGTCGCCGAGCGAGTCGCCGTCCGACAGCGGGTGGGTCACGGCGGCCGTCGACACCGGCTTGAAGTCGGCGATCTGCGTACCGACCGCGTTGTCCAGCGGGTCGGCGCCGGTCTTGGCGAGCGGGTTCAGCCGGAGGTCGGTGGCCGGGCCGGTGGCGTAGCCGACGGAGTCCGTCAGCGCCTGGCCGGCCGCCAGGGCGTCCACGTCGCCCACCGGCAGGGGCGCGGCGGCCGACGCCGACGCCGCGCCGCCCGCGCCGAGCGCCACCCCGGCGGCGGTGAGGACCAGCCCCGCGCGCAGCAGCGTGCGCCCCGCGGACGGGGTCCGCTGGTCCGGGGGTGCCCCCTTGCCGTGAGGAGCCGCGTGCTTGGGGGAGCGTCGTGCCATGGGAACCACCAGTGTGAGACGAGTAGTCGAATGCACACGAAGAGTAGTTGAGGCGGGGATGCCCGCGCCACCGAATCGCAGGCACCCCGGCTCTCACCCCGGCTCGCCGGGGAGCGGTGCGCGGCGGGCCTGCGGGACCCGGGTGCCGGTGTCCACGACACGCAGCAGGGACACGTCGGGAACGTGCGCGCCCCGGACATGACCGTGCGGCGCCGCGGCGGTGCGCCGCAGGAAGTCGACGACCTCGGCCGTGACGACCTCGCCGGGCAGCAGGTTGGGGATGCCCGGCGGGTAGGCGGCGAGGGTGTCCGCGGAGACCCGGCCGACGGCGTCCTCCGCGGGTACGACGCGTGCGGGACTCAGGAACGCCTCGCGGGCCGTGAGCCGCGCGGGCCCCGGGGCGGGCAGCCGGAGTCCGGGCCCCTCCGTCGCCCCCGTGCCGGTCAGGGGCGCCGGGAGGTGGTGCAACGCCTCGACGAACCGGTCCGTGTCCGGCGCCGAGCCCGCGCCGACCACGGCGACGATCGCGGAGTCGGTGGCCACCTCGACCATGATCCGATGGTCGCGCGCCAGCAGCCGCCGCGCCTCGTGCCCGGGTATCCCGCCGCTGCGCGTGTCGATGGCGATACGCAGCGGGTCGGCGGCCACGACGTCGGGGAAGCGGTCGAAGGTGTCGCTGACGACCCGGTGGCGGCCGCGTCCGCGGACGGCGTCGCGCACCCGCTCCGCGGCGTCCACCGAGGCGGCGATCGCGGCCGCGTTCGCCTGGAGGCCCGCCCGCGCGGTGTCGAGCGACGCCATCAGCAGCGCGCTCGCGCTCGTCGACTGCACCATCCGGAAGGCACGGTCCACCAGCGGCTCCAGACGGTCGGCGAACGGGCCGTGGCCGAGGTGGAGCATCGCCGACTGGGTCAGGCTGCCGCCCAGTTTGTGCGTGCTCGACGTGACGAGATCGGCGCCCTGTGCCAGTGCGTTCGCGGGCAGCGAGGGATGGAAGCCGAAGTGCGCGCCCCACGCCTCGTCGACGATGAGCGGGACGCCGGCCGCGTGCGCGACGCGGGCCAGCGCCCGCACGTCGGCGACGGCGCCGAAGTAGCTGGGCGACACCACGTACGCGGCCGCCGCGTCCGGATGGGCGGCGAGTGCGTCGGCCAGCGCCCCGGCGGTGACCCCGTGGGCGATGCCCATCTCCGCGTCGACCGACGGCTGGACGAACGCGGCGTCGAGACCCGACAGGACCAGTCCGTCGATGACGCTGGAATGGACACTGCGCTGCACCACGAGGACCCGGCCGAGGGACGCCGTCACGAGCGAGGCGATCTGGTTGCCCTGCGAGGCTCCGTTCGTCAGGAACCAGGTGCGGCGGGCCCCCCAGGCCTCGGCCGCGAGGGCCTGCGACCGCTGCAGGGGCGCGCGGTCGCCGAGGTCGATGCCCTCCAGCAGCGGAGGGAAGTCGAGTGCGAGCGCGGCCGGGCCGAGCAGCGACGCGAGGGGCCCGAAACCGGTGGTGTCGGCGGCGTGTCCGGGCACGTTCAACCGCAGCCAGCCCTGCCGCGCCTGGTCCCGGAGGGCGTCGGCGTAGGGAGTGCGGACGGCGGCCCGTCCGGAGGACTGCGGGTCGGTCGATGCGGTGGATCGGATGGATCTGGTGTTCACGCCGGTGAGCGTGGCAGGGTGGGAGCCATCGAGGAATACGGGAGTTCCCTGTACCCCTCCATACCCGCTCTGCAGGTCGCTCCCCCGCGTCCCGGCCTCCCGCGGCACCGTCGGCGGACCGCAGGTGCCCGTGTCCGTGCCGGACGACCCGCCTCTTCCTCAGGTGCCCCATGCTCGAACTGCGCCAGCTCCAGGTCCTGAAAGCCATCGCCCAGGAGGGCTCGCTCGCCGCCGCGGCGCGGTCGCTCCACCACGCCCAGCCCACGGTCACCCATCATCTGACCGTCCTGGAGGCGCACTTCGGCGCCTGCCTGGTGCGCCGGGGGCCGCGCGGCGCGGCCCTGACCGAGCTCGGGGCGGCTCTGCTGCCCCATGCCGAGGCCGTGCTCGAACGGCTGCGGCTGGCCGAACGGGAGGTCCGCGACCTGGCCGAGCGGGGTACGCACACGCTGCACATCGGCACCTTCCCCACGGCCGGCGCGCTGCTGCTGCCGCCCGCCGTGAAGACCCTGCGGCAGAGCGGGGTGCACGTGTCGCTGACGGAGGGCGAACTGCCCGTACTGCTGGAGGGGCTGCGGGCGCGGCGGCTGCACGCGGCCCTCGTCTTCTCCCAGCCGGGAGACGGGCTGGACCTCGACGGCGACTTCGAGCTGCATCCCCTGCTGCACGATCCGCTGCTGCTGGTCCTGCCGCCCGACCACCGCGCGGCCGCCCTGGACCGCGTACCGCTCCAGGAGCTGAGGCACGACGACTGGATCGGCGCGGCCGATCCGAGCGACCCCTGCGACCGGGTCCTGTCCTGGGCCTGCGCGCGGCACTCCTTCGAGCCGGTCCACTCGCTGCGCACCGACGACTATGCGGTGGTCCAGGGCTTCGTCGCCGCGGGTGCGGGCGTGGCGCTCGTCCCCCGGCTCGCCCTGGGGACCCCGCGCGAGGACGTCGCGGTACGGGTCCTGGAGGGCGCCCCGCTCGCCCGGGAAATCAGCGTCGCCGTCCTGCGGAACACCGCGGCGCCGAGCGCCCGCGAGCTGGTGGACGCGCTCGTCCGGCAGGCCCGGCACATCCGGGAGCGCTGGGACGCGGCCGACGCACGGCGGACCCCCGGCTCCGTCAGCCCTTGATCACTCCGAGAGGCACAAGACGGGCGACCCTGCGGCACAGCCCGGCGCCCTCGCTCGCGGTCACCACCGCGTCGATGTCCTTGTACGCCTGCGGCGCCTCCTCGGCGAGTCCCCGCATCGAGGTCCCGCGGACGACGATGCCGCCCGCTTCGAGGTCGTCGCGCAACCGGCGGCCGTCGACGTCGCGAGCGGCCCGGTGCCGGCTGCACAGCCGCCCGGCACCGTGGCAGGTGGAGTGCCACGCGCCGCCGTCCGGCACCCCGACCAGGACGTACGACGCCGTGCCCATGGTGCCGGGGATGAGCACCGGCTGACCCACCGGCGCGAGGTCGGGCGGCAGTTCGGGATGGCCCGGCGGCAGGGCGCGGGTGGCGCCCTTGCGGTGGACGCACAGCAGACGACTGCGCCCGCCGGACCGATGGGTCTCGGCCTTGGCCAGGTTGTGCGAGATGTCGTACACCAGGTCCACCGGGCAGTCGGCGATCTGGCCGAAGATCCGCCGGACCGTGTCACCGAGGACCTGGCGGTTGGCCCGCGCGTAGTTGGCGGCGGCCGCCATCGCCGCCAGGTAGGAGCGGCCCTCGGGACTGTCCATGGGCACGCACGCCAGCTGCCGGTCCGGCACGTGGATGCCGTAGCGGGACATGACGCCGTCCATGGTGCGGACGTGGTCGGTGCAGATCTGGTGTCCGAGGCCGCGCGATCCGCAGTGGATCATCACGCAGACCTGTTCCTCGGCCAGTCCCATCACCCGTGCCACGTCCGCGTCGTAGACGGTGTCCACCGCCTGCACCTCCAGGAAGTGGTTGCCGCCCCCCAGGCTGCCGACCTGCCCCAGACCCCGGTCCACCGCCCGTCCGCCCACCTCGTCCGGGGCGGCCGACTCCAGTACGCCCAGGTCCTCGCAGCGGTCCAGGTCGCGTGGCACGCCATGGCCGCGCTCCACGGCGTAACGGGCTCCTCCCGCCAGGAGGTCGCCGAGTTCTCCGCGCCCCGGACTCCAGATGCCGCCGGGGCCCGGGCCGCGCGGAATCCGGTCGCTCAGTACGTCCATGAGGCGCCGCAGCCGGGGGCGCAGCGCGTCACGGCGGCAGCCTGCGGCGAGCAGGCGCACACCGCACGAGATGTCGAACCCCACGCCCCCCGGCGAGATCACCCCGCCGGCCGCCGGTTCGGTCGCGGCCACGCCGCCGATGGGGAAGCCGTATCCCCAGTGCACGTCGGGCATGGCGTAGGACGCCTCGACGACGCCGGGCAGCGTGGCCACGTGCTCCACCTGCTCCAGTGCCTGGTCCCCGCCCACGTCCGGTATCAGCGCGCGCGTGGCGAAGACGATGCCGGGCACCCGCATCGCGCCGTGCTCGGGTATCCGGAAGCGGAACGCGCTCTCTTCGATCAACTCCACGTTCGCCACGGGGTCTTCCTCCCACCGGCCGGTACCGGCCTCGTCAGCGGGCCGCCGGGGGCGGCTCACACATCGAGCGTCACCGAGCACGACCAGCCGTCCGGCCCGTGGGCGACGCGAAGTCCGTGCCAGGTCACCGCCTTCGGCGCGGCTCCGGTCACCGGCAGCGCCGCGGCGTCGGTCATGGAGAACGCCGCGCGGACGCCGTCCGGCACGGCCGACACCTCGACGTCCACCGGGACCTCGCCCGCGGCGTCGAGCCGGTAGACGACCTCCTCCAGAAGGGCCACCAGCAGGTCCGCGTCGCTCCCGGCGCTCAGCAGGACCTCCCGGCCGTGCACTTCGGGTGCCGCGCGCACATCGAGAAAGGACGCGCAGACACCGTGTACCGCCTGCGCGAGGCACTCCTCACGGGTCGGCCCCCACGCCTCCACGCGCATGTCCGCGGTGTGCGGAACGCCACGGTGGCCGGCGGGCCGACGAGCGCTCTCCGGTCGTACTCCCATGCCCGCCTCCTCACGGCCGCCACGGGCGGGGCGACGACGCGGCAGGCTCCGGCGGCCGGTTCCTCCGCCGGCGGCCGGTGCCCCACCGTGCGTCGCACCGAAGAACCCGGCACCTCCATGGTGCCTCCCGCCCACCCGGCCCACCGCCCGGGGAGGGCGCCGTGCCCGACCGGGCACCGCACGGAGGGCGCTGGGAGAGCCGTGGGGAGGGGATAATGCTCCGGAGCGCGTCGGCGATGTCCGGCTTTCCGGCGAACATCTCAGGTGAGAAGGCAGACAGAAGTGGGTTCCCGTCCCCCCATAGCGACCCGGGTCGTACTGCTCGGCGGCCCCTCCGGCTCCGGCAAGTCGTCGTTCGCGGCCCGTTCCGGGCTGCCGGTGCTCTGCCTCGACGACTTCTACAAGGAGGGCGACGACCCCTCCCTGCCCACGGTGCCGGGCACCTCGGACATCGACTGGGACTCGCCGCTGTCCTGGGACACGGACGTGGCGCTCGCCGCGATCGACGACCTGTGCCGCACGGGGCGTACGAAGGTCCCGGTGTACGACATCGCCAGCAGCTCCCGCGTCGGTGAGGAGGTCCTGGACATCCACCGCACGCCGGTGTTCATCGCCGAGGGCATCTTCGCCGCGGACATCGTGGAGCGCTGCCGGGAGCTGGGTGTCCTCGCGGACGCGCTGTGCCTGCGCGGCCGGCCCTCGACGACGTTCCGCCGGCGGCTGCTGCGGGATCTGCGGGAGGGCCGCAAGTCGGTGCCGTTCCTGCTGCGCCGCGGCTGGCGGCTGATGCGCGCCGAGCGCTCCATCGTCGCCCGCCAGACCGCTCTGGGGGCCCACCCCTGTGGCAAGGAGGAGGCACTGGGGCGGCTCGCGGCCGCCGCTGCGGGACGGTGCGTGCAGGCACGCACCGCGGCGTGACGGCAGCCGTCACTCCCGCGCGGAGGGGCACCTCGGCGTGACCGCAGCCACCGCCTCCACGACCGCGAACAACTCGGCGTGACCGCAGCCACCGCCTCCACGACGGCGGGCACCACCGGACGACGACAGGAGCATGCGGACGGGACCGGAAAGACCCCCCGGCCTTCCGGTCCCGCTCCTTCTCCCCCGTAGGAGTCCCCCGTGACCCCCTCGGTTGTTTCCCCCGTGTCCCCCGGTTTTCCCCCGTGTTCCCCCGTGCCCCCCAGACCTTCAGGCGACGAGCTCGCCGAAGGACTCCTCCTCGTCACGGCCGAAGCTGAGCACCTGGTCCTCGCGCAGGCGGCGCAGGGAGCGCCAGATGCTCGACTTCACCGTGCCGACACTGATGTCGAGGATCTCCGCGATCTCCGGATCCGTGCGGCCCTCGTAGTAGCGGAGGACCAGCATGGTGCGCTGGAGTTCGGGCAGCCGGGCCAGGGCCTGCCACAGGACCGCACGCAGCTCGGTGCCGCGCATCGCGTCCGTGTCGCCCGCCGTCTCCGGCAGCTCCTCGGTCGGGTATTCGTTCAGCTTGCGGCGGCGCCACGCGCTGATGTGCAGGTTGGTCATGGTGCGGCGGAGGTATCCCCCGACCGCGGCCTTGTCGGTGATCCTGTCCCAGGCCTTGTACGTCGAGAAGAGGGCGCTCTGCAGCAGGTCCTCGGCCTCGTACCGGTCGCCGGTCAGGTGGTAGGCGGTTGCGTACAGGGAGGCGCGGCGCTCCTGGACGTAGGCCGTGAACTCGGCCTCCGACCCGGATGTCCGCTCCCCCGAGACCTCCCCGTACGCGGCTCCCCCGTGAGCTCCCCCGTCGTACGCGTCAACCACCGTCATGAAGGGCTGGCGCCCCTGCTTCGCAGACGTGGCGGTGTGCTGACGCCCGGTGCCGCGAGCGCACCCCCGCCCGCTCACGGCACCGGACTTCTCGTGCTTGCCGGCGCTCCGGACGACGGCATCGTGCAGCCGCGTGACAACTGCGCCTGTGGTGGTGCTGTGCAGCGTGTTCATCTCGCGCCCCCCGTCGTGGAGTCCGGTCCTTGCCTGTGACGAAAAGCCTGCCGGGGCCACTTCATGGCCGTGTCCGCCGACTGTCACAGGCCTGTCACAGGGGCGGGGGCACGGGCGGACACCGGTGACGGGCGAGCGGATTCCGGGCACGGGGCCGAGGAGGGTGGGCGACGAGGCGTGCGAGACGCACGTGACGCGTGGGGAAGCGGCCCCGGGTACCGCGGAACAAGGCCGGATGTCGAATCCTCCTGGGATCTGGGACAGAATGACGTCCGTGCCTTCCCTGTTGCTGATCGAGGACGACGACGCCATCCGTACGGCCCTGGAGCTGTCCCTGACGCGCCAGGGGCACCGTGTGGCCACCGCTGCCACCGGCGAGGACGGTCTGAAACTGCTGCGCGAGCAGCGGCCCGACCTGATCGTGCTGGACGTGATGCTGCCCGGCATCGACGGGTTCGAGGTGTGCCGCCGCATCCGGCGCACCGACCAGCTGCCGATCATCCTGCTCACCGCGCGCAGCGACGACATCGACGTGGTGGTGGGGCTGGAGTCCGGGGCCGACGACTACGTGGTCAAGCCGGTCCAGGGCCGGGTGCTGGACGCCCGTATCCGGGCGGTGCTGCGGCGCGGCGAGCGCGAGTCGAACGACGCCGCGGCCTTCGGCAGCCTCGTCATCGACCGCGCCGCGATGACGGTCACCAAGAACGGCGAGGACCTCCAACTGACACCGACCGAACTGCGGTTGCTGCTCGAACTGAGCCGGCGGCCGGGTCAGGCACTGTCCCGGCAGCAGTTGCTGCGGCTGGTGTGGGAGCACGACTACCTCGGCGACTCGCGGCTCGTCGACGCGTGTGTGCAGCGGCTGCGGGCGAAGGTCGAGGACGTACCGTCGTCGCCGACGCTGATCCGCACGGTGCGTGGGGTCGGGTACCGCCTGGACGCGCCTCAGTGACGAATCCGCAAGACGATCGCCGCGGCCTCACCGCGGCGCGCAGAGTGTTCTCCGGGCTGCGTTTCACGAGTCTGCGGCTGCGGCTCGTCGTCGTGTTCGGGCTGGTGGCGCTGACCGCCGCCGTGTCGGCTTCCGGGATCGCGTACTGGCTGAACCGGGAAGCCGTGCTGACGCGCGCGCAGGACGCGGCCCTCAACGACTTCCAGCAGGAGATGCAGAACCGCGCCGGCGCACTGCCGATGCACCCAACGCAGGACGAACTCCAGCACGCCGCGGGCCAGATGGCCAACAGCAGCCAGCATTTCAGCGTGCTGCTCATCGGCGAGGACGAGAACGGCAGGACCGTCGTCGGCAACTCCGACCTCGACACCTTCACGCTGGAGGACGTACCGAAGTCGCTCCAGGCGGCCGTGGCCAGGAAACAACCGGTGACCACCGGCAACAAGCACCCGTACCACATGTACTGGCAGCGGATCATCGACCACGACACCCCCTATCTGGTGGGCGGTGCGCGGGTGATCGGCGGCGGCCCGACCGGCTACATGCTCAAGTCCCTGGAGCCGGAGGCGAAGGACCTCAACTCCCTGGCCTGGTCGCTCGGGATCGCCACCGCGCTCGCCCTGATCGGGTCGGCGCTGCTCGCGCAGGCCGCGGCGACGACGGTGCTGAAGCCCGTGCACAGGCTGGGCGTCGCCGCCCGGCGGCTCGGCGAGGGCAAGCTCGACACCCGGCTGCGGGTGTCCGGCACCGATGAACTCGCCGACCTGTCCCGGACGTTCAACCGGACCGCCGAGGCGCTGGAGAAGCGGGTCGCCGACATGAGTGCCCGCGACGAGGCGTCGCGGCGGTTCGTCGCCGACATGTCGCACGAGCTGCGGACGCCGCTCACCGCGATCACCGCCGTGACCGAGGTGCTGGAGGAGGAGCTCGACGCGGAGACCGGGAGCATCGATCCGATGATCGAGCCCGCGGTACGGCTCGTCGTGAACGAGACCCGGCGGCTGGGCGACCTCGTCGAGAACCTGATGGAGGTCACCCGCTTCGACGCGGGCACCGCGCGGCTGGTGCTCGACTACGTGGACATCGCCGACCAGATCACCGCCTGCATCGACGCGCGGGCCTGGCTGGACGCCGTCGAACTCGACGCCGAGCGCGGCATCATGGCACGGCTCGACCCACGGCGGCTCGACGTCATCCTCGCCAACCTCATCGGCAATGCGCTGAAGCACGGCGGATCGCCGGTGCGGGTCTCCGTGCGCGAGGAGGGCGACGCCCTCGTCATCCAGGTGCGGGACCACGGGCCCGGCATCCCCGAGGACGTGCTGCCCCACGTCTTCGACCGGTTCTACAAGGCGAGCGCCTCGCGTCCGCGGTCCGAGGGAAGCGGTCTCGGGCTGTCCATCGCCCTGGAGAACGCCCATATCCACGGGGGCGAGATCACCGCGCACAACGCGGCCGAGGGCGGTGCCGTCTTCACTCTGCGGCTGCCGCGGGACGCGTCGGCGCTCACCGGTGAAGCGGATGCGGACGGGGGGCCGGGGAACTCGCAGGGGTCCGGCGGACCGGGCGGCTCCGGCTCGTCGAAGTCCTCCGACGGCCCGGGAGAGGGTGCCTGCGGGGGCGGCGGTTCCGGAGAAGGGGAGAACGGAAGATGACCGTACGTCGCGGGACGGGCGGCGCGGCGCGGGCCGGGTTCGCCGTGGCCGCGCTCTCGCTGCTGCTCGCCGGGTGCGGGATCCGGGCGACCGAGGTGCCGACGGACTTCGGTCCCGCTCCGTCGCGGGCGCCGTGTGCGCTGAGCGGCCCGGAGGCGGAGACGCAGACCGCCAAGGGCATCCCGGTCCAGGTCTTCCTCGTCTGTTCCTCGCAGCTGGTGACGGTGGACCGTTCCGTGCGGATCCCCTCCGGGAAGGCTTCGGCGGACCGGGTGCGGGTGGCCCAGGCCCTGCTGGACCAGCTGGAGGAGACGCCGTCGACGGCCGAGAAGCAGGCCGGGTACACGACGGACGTACGCGGCGGCATGACCGTCTCGGGGCCGCGTGCCGGTGACCCGGAGGAGACCCTCCGGCTCGGCACTCCGCCGGAGGACCTGTCCTCCTACGCGCTGGCCCAGATCGTCTGCACCTTCGCCAACTCGGCGGCGGCCGCCGAGGACGGGTCGGTGGTGCTGGGCGGTCCCGGCACGGAGCCACTACGGCGCTACAAGTGCACCCCCGAGGTCCGCTCCCGCCCCGGCGCGGTGCCCCCACCCAGTTCCTTGGCGAACAAGGGCTGAGCCCAGCCCACATCCGGCGAAGCCCGTCGGCAACGGATGCCGCCACCGGGCAGCACCTCCTCCCGCCGGCAACGGGCGCCGGTCCCACCACCGCTGTGGGCAGTCGTTCCTCCCCCAGTGCCTCAAGGGCCTGGGCGGTACCCCCAGGGGCGATGGGGGTCCCCCCTGCTCATGGGGGTGCCCCCTGCTCGAGCGAAGTCGAGAGCTTGGGGGAGCAGTCGAGAGCTTGGGGGAGGGTGGGCACAGCCCCCGGTGCCGGGGACACGGCGTGCGACGTGCAGGTGGTGCCGGGTGGGCACGATCCCCGGTGCCGGGTGACCCGGCGTGCGGCGTGCAGGTGGTGCCGGCTGCGGCCACCGAGTGGGCCACGGTGCCGGGTGAGCGGAAGGACCACAGCAAGCACCCCCCGGCAACGGCAACCGGCGGCCGCCCCCGCAGGCGACTTGTCGGCCACGCCCGACGCCGCTCGGCCAACTGCGACCGCACCGGAACCGTTGATGCCGGGTCCGTCGTCCTTGGGGGCGTGCAGCGCACTCGCTCCGTCCGATTCCGGTACCGCGCGGCAGGAGGCATCCTCCTCGTCGCACACCTTCTGCTCGTCGCATGGGTCTCCCTGCGCCCCCTGGACGTCCCCTGGGTGAGCGCCCCCAATCTGCACCCTCTCGCCGGAATCAGGGCGGACCTGGCCCTCGGGCCCCGCGAGGCCGCGCGGCGCATCGGAGAGGGCCTGCTCCTGCTCGCGCCCCTGGGCGTGCTGCTCCCCCTGGCCGGCGGCCGCACCGCCGTGTCCCCCCTGGGCTCGCTGATCCGTACCGTCGCCGCCGGCGCCCTGCTGTCCCTGGGGATCGAAATGCTCCAGACCGGCGTGCCGGGCCGGGTCGTGGACGTCGACTCGCTGCTGCTGAACACGATGGGCGTCGCCCTCGCGCACCTGTTGGTCGTACCGGCCGCGCGGGCCCGGATACGGAGGCGGACCACACCCAGGAAGAAGGCCGTACCCGCTGCTCAGGACGGCTATCTGTCTCAGGGTTCGACCCCGACGATTCCCAGGGTCGGCATCGCTCCGTGGAGCGACGTCCTGCCCCCTTCACGAACGTAGCGTTGATGGTGTCCGGAAAGCCGGAAAGACGGACACCATTCCACGGTTCATGAAGGAGCCACGATGACCGCCCTTGCCCGCCCCACCAACGGACGGATGATCGGCGGAGTGTGCGCGGCGCTGGCACGGCGCTTCGGCACCTCCGCAACCACGATGCGCGTGATCTTCCTGCTCTCGTGCCTGCTGCCCGGCCCGCAGTTCCTGCTCTACATCGCGCTGTGGATCCTGCTCCCGAGCGAGGAGCGCGCCGCCCGCCAGGCCTGGTGAGCCGAGGGCCCCAGGAGGCGGGCCGGGAAGCCGGAAAGGGGTGCACCGACACACGGTCGGTGCACCCCTTTCGCGGCTGTCCGGATCAGGCCAGCGGGATCCCGTTCAGCGGCAGGCCCTTGGTGCCGAGGCCCTGCGTGGCGGGGAGGCCGCCGAGGAGCCCCTTGGTCGAGGCGACGCCCTTGCCGTCGGCCACGGAGCCGAGCTGAGGGGCCGCGTGGGCGAGGGTCGGCTGCACGGCGTGCACGGTGGTGTCGAGGGTGCTCCGGCCGTTCGCGAGGGCCTCCTGACCGTGCGCCAGGGACGTGGTGGCACCCTCGGGCAGGACCCGTGCGACACCGTCGACCGGCAGGGTCTGGGCGACACCGCCGAGCGCGGCGTTGGCGTCGGGGATCGCGGGCGCGGCGTTCGCGGCGCCCGCTCCCGCGGCGGCGAAGGCGGCACCGAGGGCGGCGACACCGAGGGTCTTGACGGCAGACTGCTTCATCGTGAATGCGTCCTCGTGACGGGGGTTCGAGCGGTCCAGAAACGTATCCGCGTGCACCTGCCCGCGCAAACACCGGAATTCCGGCCCCACGGCGCCCCGACCGGTGTGATCATTCGCCGCCGGACGGTGCGTCAGGCCTGGTGGAGACCGTTTGCCTGAACAGCCATTCGGACCGCAATTCGGCATATCCGGGCTTGATGACGTCATTGATCATGGCGAGGCGTTCGTCGAAAGGAATGAATGCTGATTTCATCGCATTGACTGTGAACCACTGCATGTCGTCGAGCGTGTAGCCGAATGTGTCGACCAGGTGCTCGAACTCCCGGCTCATGCTGGTGCCGCTCATGAGGCGGTTGTCGGTGTTCACGGTGGTGCGGAAGTGCAGACGGCGGAGCAGGCCGATGGGGTGCTCCGCGTAGGAGGACGCGGCACCCGTCTGGAGGTTGGACGTCGGGCACATCTCCAGCGGGATGCGCTTGTCCCGTACGTACGACGCCAGCCGCCCCAGGCGCACCGAGCCGTCGTCGGCCACCTCGATGTCGTCGATGATCCGCACGCCGTGGCCCAGCCGGTCGGCGCCGCACCACTGGAGCGCCTGCCAGATGGAGGGCAGGCCGAAGGCCTCTCCCGCGTGGATGGTGAAGTGGTTGTTCTCGCGCTTGAGGTACTCGAACGCGTCGAGGTGCCGGGTGGGCGGGTAACCCGCCTCCGCGCCCGCGATGTCGAAGCCGACCACACCGAAGTCACGGTAGCGGTTGGCGAGTTCGGCGATCTCCAAGGCTCGCGCCGCGTGCCGCATCGCGGTCAGCAGGGCGCCCACGCGGATGCGGTGCCCGGCCTCCCTGGCGCGCCGCTCGCCCTCGCGGAAGCCTTCGTTCACCGCCTCGACGACCTCTTCGAGGGTGAGGCCCTGCTCCAGGTGCTGCTCCGGGGCGTAACGGACCTCGGCGTAGACGACGCCGTCCTCGGCGAGGTCCTGCGCGCACTCGGAGGCCACCCGCCGCAGGGCGAGCTTCGTCTGCATGACGGCGCAGGTGTGCGCGAAGGTCTCGAGGTAGCGCTCCAGGGAGCCCGAGTCGGCGGCCTCGCGGAACCAGATGCCCAGCTTGGCCGGGTCGGTCGTGGGCAGCTTGTCGTAGCCGCACTCGCGGGCGAGGTCGACGATCGTGCCGGGGCGCAGACCGCCGTCGAGGTGGTCGTGCAGCAGGACCTTGGGGGCCCGGCGGATCTGGTCCGTGGTCGGGGTGTCAGCGGTCTGGCTCGTCATTTCCGCACTCTAACGCCTACGCGCGTAGACAGCCCCCGGAACGACCGCTGTCGATACGTAACAGTGACCGCGCGGAAGGGTGGCGTACACCGATGCTTCTGACACTGTTCTGCCATGGCCATGGGACAGCAGCGAGGGGTGTCGGCGCGTGAGGCCCGGCTGGGGCGGACGATCGGGCCCGAGCCGTCGGCGGTGAGCGGGGTCGTCCTGCTGCTGCCGGGCGGGGACGAGACCTCCGCGCGCAGACCGTCGCCGGTCTCCCCGGCCTCCGTACGCACCCTGGGGCGCCATCTCGCGCGCGCGGGCCGCGGCGACGGGCTGGCCTCGCACGTCGTGCACTACCGCTGGCGCGGCTGGAACGGTACCGAGGCGCGTCTCGCGCGGGATGCCGAATGGGCCGCCGACGAGGCCGTGCGCCGTTACGGGGACGTGCCGGTGTGCCTGGCCGGCGTGGACATGGGCGGCCGGGCCGCGCTGCGCGCCGGCGGCCACACGGCCGTCAACTCCGTGCTCGCCCTCGCCCCTTGGCTGCCGGAGGACGATGTCGCGGCGCCACCCGAACCGGTGAAGCAGCTCGTGGGCCGCCGCGTGATGATCGTGCACGGCACCAACGACTCGAGGACCGACCCCGAACTCTCCTTCCGCCTCGCGGCGCGCGCCAAGAAGGCCAACCGCGACATCTGCCGCTTCGAGGTCCACTCGGACGGCCACCGCCTGCACCAGCACCGCGACGAAGTCCTCTCCCTGGCCACCGACTTCGTCCTCGGCGCGCTGTTCGGCCACGATTTCTCGCGCCCCGTCCAGGACGCCCTGGCGGCGCCGCCGCCCCTGGGCCTGCGGATGCCGCTCGCCTCGGGGTTCGGCCAGTCGTTACGGCACTGAGGACCACCGTCCCGGCCGAGCCCTCAGCCCGTGACCCCGGGGCACGCCTACTCCTTGAGCAACCGCCCCCTGCGCGACAGCAGGAACCGTTTGAACGCCGCCACCGGCGGTGTGTCCGGCCGCCCTTCGAGCCATGCCACACCGATCTCGCGCACCGCACGCGGCGCGGTGACCGTGAGCTCCACGACGCCCGGCCTCGGCACGGCGGGCGGCGGCAGCAGCGCGACCCCGAGCCCCGCCGCGACGAGTCCCCGCAGGGTCTCGGCCTCCTCCCCCTCGAAGGCGACGCGGGGCCGGAAGCCCGCCTCACGGCACACGTCGTCGGTGATCCGCCGCAGCCCGTACCCCGGCTCCAGTGTCACGAACACCTCCTCCGCCGCCTCGGCGAGCCGGATGCGGCGACGGCCCGCGAGCCGGTGGTCGTCGGGCACGACGAGCCGCAGCCGCTGCTCGTCGAGCCGCCGCGCGACCAGATCGGGCGCATCCGGGATCGGCGAGGTGAGGCAGAGATCCAGTTCGCCCGCGCGGAGCCCTTCGAGCATGGCCTCGCCGTAGTTCTGCACGAGGCTGAAGCGGATGCGGGGGTGATCGGCGCGGAAGGCCCGGATCAGCTCCGGCACCGTCTCGGAGCCCATGGTGTGCAGAAAGCCGAACGCGACCTTGCCGGAGGCCGGGTCGGCGTCCGCGCGGACCGCCTCGGCGGCGCGCTCCACCTCACCGAGGGCGCGCTCGACGGAGGCCAGGAAGGTGCGCCCGGCCGGGGTCAGCGACACGGTGCGGCCGCGGCGGGCGAACAGGTCGACGCCCAGGTCCCGTTCGAGACGTACGAGGGCGCGGGAGAGGGTCGACTGGGGCACGCCCATCTCCTGGGCGGCCCGGGTGACGTGCTCGGTGCGGGCGACGCCGGCGAAGTGCGCGAGGCGCGGGGCAAGCAGCGTCACGATGTCTTCTGTGTCACCGGACGGTGACAGCCGCGGCTGTGACCTCTGCTCATGCACCATGGGAACGATTATGCCGAGTCCGTGCATTGGACGCATGAAAACGGGGCCCGTACGTTCGAGACATGCCTGCTGCCAGTACCACGGCGTCCACCAGCGTGGACGCCGAATCCGCCGCCTTTGCCCCCGCATCTTCCTCCGCCTCCTCGGCCCCCTCGGCCTCCTCGGCCGCCGGTTCGCGGCTGACGCCCGGCGGTCCCGGCTACCGCCGGATGTCCTTCGCCCTCTTCCTCGCGGGGGTCGCCACCTTCGCGCTCCTCTACTCGACGCAGGCGCTGCTTCCGCTGATCTCCTCCGGCTTCGGGGTGTCGGCGAGCGAGGCGAGCTGGACGGTCTCGGCGGCGACCGGTGCACTGGCGCTGTGCGTCCTGCCGCTGAGCGCGCTGTCGGAGCGGTACGGGCGGCGGACCATGATGACGGCGTCGCTGGCGGTCGCCGTGGGCGTGGGGCTGCTGGTGCCGTTCGCGCCGTCGATCGGGGTGCTGGTCGCGCTGCGTGCGGTGCAGGGTGCGGCGCTGGCGGGCCTGCCGGCCTCCGCGATGGCCTACCTCGCCGAGGAGGTGCGGCCGAAGGCGCTGATCGCCGCGATCGGCCTGTTCGTCGCGGGCAACAGCATCGGCGGCATGAGCGGCCGGGTGATCACCGGTTGGGTCGCCCAGGAGTGGGGCTGGCGGGCCGCCGTCGGCACGGTCGGCGTGATCGCCGTGGTGTGCGCGGTGATGTTCCGGGTCCTGCTGCCGGCGCCGCGCAACTTCACCCCCGGCACGCTGAACCCGCGCGCCCTGGCCCGCACGGTCCGCGGTCATCTGTCGAACCCGCTGCTGTGCCGCCTGTACGGGATCGGCGCACTGTTCATGACGGTCTTCGGCGCGGTCTACACCGTGATCGGCTACCGCCTGACCGAGGCCCCGTTCTCCCTTCCGCAGGGCATCGTCGGCTCGATCTTCCTGGTCTACCTGGTCGGCACGGTGTCGTCGGCGGCGGCCGGCCGTCTGGTGGCCCGGCTGGGCCGCCGCGGCGCCCTGTACCTGGCGGGCGGCACGACGTCGGCGGGCCTTCTGCTCACGCTCACCGACCGGCTTCCCCTGGTGCTGCTCGGCCTGGTCCTGATCACCGCGGGCTTCTTCGCGGGCCACGCGGTCGCCTCGTCGTCCGTCAGCCACACGGCCACCCACGGCCGCGCCCAGGCTTCGGCCCTCTACCAGTCCGCCTACTACCTCGGCTCCAGCGCGGGCAGCGCGCTCGGCGCGGTCGCCTTCCACGCGCGGGGCTGGGCCGGCACGGTCTCCCTCGGCCTCCTCGCCGTGGTCGGTGTCGTGGCGATCACCCTGTACGGGACGCGCGCGGCGCGGGCCGGGCGGAGTGCGCCTGCCGCGGCGGCGGTACGGGGCTGACCACTCCCCCGGGCGCGCCGAAGCAGCGGGCCGCGGACCCGGCGCATGCACCGCGGCCGGGGCCCGGCGCAGCGGGTCCTGCCCCGGCGCGGGAGACAACGGTCCGTGCACGGAGCACCGGCATCTGCTCGTCTCCGTGAAGCAACCGGTCCGACCTGGGCGTTTCACGGCTCCGCAGGACGTTGTCGGTGGGCTGCGGTAGCTTCCCAAGTGCTGGATACCTGACGGCGCGCAGGGGTGGGTTGGCCATGAGTGACAGCACGGTGACGAAGACGGACCTGGACGTCCGGCTGGAGCAGTACCGGGTCGAACTGACCGGGTACTGCTACCGGATGCTCGGCTCGTCCTTCGAGGCGGAGGACGCGGTGCAGGACACCCTCGTCCGCGCCTGGAAGAGCTACGACAGGTTCGAGGGCCGGTCGAGTCTGCGGTCCTGGCTGTACCGGATCGCGACCAATGTGTGCCTGGACATGCTCAACGCCGGGAACCGGCGCGCCCGTCCCATGGACCTGACCGCATCGACACCGCTCGCCCAGGCAGCGCTCAGCCCGCGCCCCGACAACACCTGGCTGGAGCCCATGCCGGACGGGCGGGTGCTGCCGGAGATCACCGACCCGGCCGAGGCGGCGGTGGCGCGCGAGTCCGTGCGGCTGGCGTTCGTCGCCGCGCTGCAGCACCTGCCGCCGAAGCAGCGCGCGGTGCTGGTGCTGCGCGAGGTGCTCGCGTGGAAGGCGAGCGAGGTCGCCGAGCTGCTCGAGACCACCGTCGCCTCCGTGAACAGCGCCCTCCAGCGGGCCCGCGCGACCCTCGCCGAGCACGCGGGGCAGGAGTCCGACACCGCCGATCCCCTGGACGAGGAGCAGCGCAGGCTCCTGGACCGCTATGTGGCGGCCTTCCAGGGGTACGACATGGCGGCGCTCACCGCACTGCTGCGCGAGGACGCGGTGATGACGATGCCGCCGTTCGACCTGTGGCTGCGCGGCACGGACGACATCACCGGCTTCATGACGACGATCGGCCAGGGGTGCGCGAACTCCCGGCTGCTGGCGACCGTGGCGAACGGCGCGCCGGCGTTCGCGCACTACAAGCCCGACCCGGACGGTCCGGGCTATGTGCCGTGGTCGATCCAGGTCCTGGATATCTCAGATGGCCGGATCGCGGGACTGCACTTCTTCCTGGACACCGGGCGCTGGTTCCCGCTCTTCGGCTTCCCCGAGCAGCTCGACGGCGAGCCCGAGCAGTCCGAGCAGCGCGCGTAGCCCGGGTCCCGCGCGTTCGACGGCCAGCGGGCGCCCGGCCCGGAGCGCGGTCAGCCGCAGCCGGGCCAGGGCGTCCACCACCGTGAGATCGGCGTCCACCTGGCCGACGTCGCACACGGCCGCTGCGGCACCCGCCGCGTAGAGCGCCGTCAACTGCGCACACAGGCGCGGCACATCGTCCCGGCCGAGCCCGGCCGGGACGACGAGCCGCGCCGGGTCGGCGGTGCCCGGGGCGGTGTCCATGTACGGAAGACGGCGACCGGGCCCGGAACTCATCGGTGCCCGCGGGCCCTACACGGCCCCGAGCCCCGGGAGGGGCGACGCGGCACCCGCCGCGGCGGGTGCCGTACCCGCGTGGCGGCGCTGCGGAGCCACCACGAGCGTCGGCCCGGGCGCGGTGCCGAAAGCACCCCGCCCGGGCCGCAGGCCGCCGGTGCCCCGCCGACGGCAGGGCACCACCGGAACGTCAGGCGATCCGGTCCAGAACGATCGGCTTCGGCTCGAACACCGTGCCCGCCGCGGACACGTCGTACGCGCCCTCCATCGCCTCCAGCGCGTACGCGAACCGCTCGGGGGTGTCGGTGTGCAGCGTGAGCAGCGGCTGCCCCGCGGTGACCGAGTCGCCCGGCTTCGCGTGCAGTTCGATACCGGCGCCGGCCTGCACCGGGTCCTCCTTGCGGGCGCGGCCCGCGCCGAGGCGCCAGGCGGCAACGCCGATGTCGTACGCGTCGAGCCGGGTCAGGACGCCGGAGGACGGCGCGGTCACGACGTGCTGCTCACGGGCGACCGGCAGCTCGGCGTCGGGGTCGCCGCCCTGCGCGGCGATCATGCGGCGCCACACGTCCATGGCGGAGCCGTCGGCGAGCGCCTTCGCCGGGTCGGCGTCCTTGACACCGGCCGCGTCGAGCATCTCGCGGGCCAGCGCCAGCGTCAGCTCGACGACGTCCGCGGGGCCGCCGCCGGCCAGGACCTCCACCGACTCGCGGACCTCGAGGGCGTTGCCGGCCGTGAGGCCGAGCGGCGTCGACATGTCGGTGAGCAGGGCCACCGTCTTCACACCGTGGTCGGTGCCGAGTCCCACCATCGTCGAGGCGAGCTCGCGCGCGTCCTCGACGGTCTTCATGAAGGCGCCCGTGCCGACCTTGACGTCGAGGATCAGGGAGCCCGTGCCCTCGGCGATCTTCTTCGACATGATCGAGGAGGCGATCAGCGGGATGGCCTCGACGGTGCCGGTGACGTCGCGCAGGGCGTAGAGCTTCTTGTCGGCGGGGGCCAGGCCGTCGCCTGCGGCGCAGATCACCGAGCCGGTGGTGTCGAGGACGTGCAGCATCTCCTCGTTGGAGAGCAGCGCGCGCCAGCCGGGGATCGACTCCAGCTTGTCGAGGGTGCCGCCGGTGTGGCCGAGGCCGCGGCCCGAGAGCTGCGGGACGGCCGCGCCGCAGGCGGCGACCAGCGGGGCGAGCGGCAGCGTGATCTTGTCGCCGACGCCGCCCGTGGAGTGCTTGTCGGCGGTCGGCCGGGACAGCGACGAGAAGTCCATGCGCTCCCCGGACGCGATCATCGCGGCGGTCCAGCGGGCGATCTCACGGCGGTTCATGCCGTTCAGCAGGATCGCCATGGCCAGCGACGACATCTGCTCGTCGGCGACTACGCCGCGGGTGTAGGCGTCGATGACCCAGTCGATCTGCTCGTCGCTGAGCTCACCGCGGTCCCGCTTGGTGCGGATGACGGAGATGGCGTCCATGGCATTCCTTCCGGCACGTTCCGTACGTACGCCGCAGGTCGGTGACGTACGTCAAGTACACGCGACTCTACGCGCATAGAGGCTGGGTGTGGGTGCGGCCCCCACACCGTGGTGCGGGGGCCGCGGGTGCTACTTCAGATGGTCGGGGCCGAAGGCCTGCGGAAGCATCTCCGACATGGGCACGACGCCCGCCGGGGTCTCCAGCAGCAGCTCCGGGCCGCCGAATTCGTGCAGCAACTGGCGACAGCGCCCGCAGGGCACCAGCACCGCGCCGTCGCCGTCGACGCACACGAAGTGCGTCAGCCGGCCGCCGCCGCCGAGCTGCAGCGCGGAGACCAGGCCGCACTCGGCGCACAGCCCGAGGCCGTACGAGGCGTTCTCCACGTTGCAGCCCGTGACGACGCGGCCGTCGTCGACGAGCGCGGCGGCGCCGACCGGGTAGCCCGAGTACGGGGCGTACGCCCGGGACATCGCGTCCCGGGCCGCCGCACGCAGCGCCGCCCAGTCGGCCGAAGTCCCGGCGGAGGTCACTTGCCCTGTCCCTTGCGGTAGCGCATACCGTCAGCCTTGGGCATCCGCAGGCGCTGCGCCGACAGGGACAGCACCAGCAGGGTGACGATGTACGGGGTCGCGCCGACGAAGTCGCTCGGGACGTCGTCCGTGAGCAGGTACCAGACGAGGATCAGCACGGCCGTGACCGCGCTGAACGCGGCCTGCCACAGCGCCTTGCGGTACAGCTTCCACAGCGAGAGCAGCACCAGCAGGACGAACAGCAGGAGCAGCAGCGCGTGCACCGTCTCGCCGCCGTTGCGCAGCTGGAGCGCGTCGGAGAAGCCGAACAGGCCGGCGCCGACCGCGACCCCGCCGGGCCGCCAGTTGCCGAAGATCATCGCCGCGAGGCCGATGTAACCGCGGCCACCGGTCTGGCCCTCCAGGTACGTGTGCGAGGTGACCAGCGCCAGGAACGCACCACCGAGACCGGCGAGGCCGCCCGAGACGGCGACGGCGGCGTACTTGTACGAGTACACGTTGACGCCGAGGGACTCCGCCGCGATCGGGTTCTCACCGCAGGAGCGCAGCCGCAGGCCGAACGACGTGCGCCACAGGATCCACCAGCTGCCGACGAACAGGACCACGGCGAGGATCGTCACCACGGACACGTCGGTGACCAGGCCGCCGAGGATGCCGGCCAGGTCGGAGACGAAGAACCAGTGGTGCTTCTCGATCGACTTCAGCCCGCTGGACAGGCCGGGGATGGTGACGCTGGGAAGGCTGTCGACCGGCGGGGACTGCTTGGGGTTGCCGCCCTTGGCCGAGGCCGTGCCCTCGGAGAAGAAGATCTTGGCGAGGTACTGGGTGGCGCCCAGCGCCAGCAGGTTGACGGCCACACCGGAGACGATGTGGTCGACGCCGAAGGTGATCGTGGCGACCGCGTGCACCAGGCCGCCTATGACACCAAAGCCGATGCCGCACAGCAGGCCGAGCCAGGGGTTGGTCTGCCAGCCGATCCAGCCGGCACCGAAGGTGCCGAGGATCATCATGCCTTCGAGGCCGATGTTGACCACACCGGAGCGCTCGGACCACAGACCGGCGAGGCCGGCGAGCGCGATCGGCACGGCGAGGCCGACCGCGGCGCTGATCTGGCCCTCGGAGGTGAGCTGGTCGGCTCCGGTCGCGACACGGACGGCCGCGACCAGGAGCAGGGCGCCCGCGATCATCAGCGTGATCTGCGCGGGCGAGTGACGCCGCCGCTTGAGCGGCGAGGCGCCGGCCGCCTTGGGCGCCGCGGGGGGCGGCGTCTCGGTCATCGTGGCAGTCACTTCGCCACCTCCTGGTTCTCGGACGAGGCGGCGGCTGCCTGGGCGGCGAGCTCCGCACCGACGCGCTGCTGCTGGCGCTTGAGGCCGTAGCGGCGCACGACCTCGTAGGCGATGACGACGCACAGGACGATGACGCCCTGGATGACGCCGAGGATCTCCTTGTCGTACCCCTGGAACTCCAGGTGGTTGGTGGTGCGCTCCAGGAAGCCCCAGAGCAGCGCGCCCAGCGCGATGCCGACCGGGCTGTTGCGGCCGAGCAGCGCGATGGCGATGCCGGTGAAGCCGATACCGGCAGGGAAGTCGTTGCCGAACTGGTGGCTGTCGTTGAGCAGGGTCGGCATGCCGACCAGACCGGCCACGGCACCGGAGATGATCATGCTGGTGGCGATCATGCGCTTGACGCTGACGCCGCTCGCGGCGGCGGCCGACTCGGACTGACCGACCGTGCGCAGGTCGAAGCCGAAGCGGGTACGGCCGAGCACGAACCAGTACGCGACACCGACGAGCGCGGCGATCACGATGAAGCCCCACAGCACACCGGCCGGGCCGGCGTCGATGCTGAAGAACCACGAGCTCTCGGGCAGCGGCTTCGTGGAGACGAGGGTGCCGCCCTGCTGGAGCTCGCCGAGACGGCCGGGCTGGAGCAGGTAGGCGATGATCGCGGTGGCGATCGCGTTCAGCATGATCGTCGAGATGACCTCGCTGACGCCGCGGGTCACCTTCAGGACACCGGCGATGGCGGCCCACAGGGCACCGACGACCATCGCGCAGATGATGATCAGCGGAATGGAGATGAAGCCCGGCAGGGTCAGCGCGCCGCCGAGCACCGCCGCGAAGAACGCGGCGAGCCGGTACTGGCCGTCGACACCGATGTTGAACAGGTTCATCCGGAAGCCGATGGCCACCGCGACGCCGGACAGGTAGTAGGTCGTCGCCTTGTTGAGGATGTAGACCTGGCTGTCGCTGGCCGAGCCGTACGTCAGCATGTCGCTGAACGCGGCGAACGGGTCCTTGCCGGTCGCCATGATCACCAGCATGGTGACGATGAGGGCCGCGACGATCGCCAGCAGCGGCGCCGCGATACCGAGGAGCAGCCGCTCCTTGTCGATCCGTGAGGTCAGCTTCTTCATTCGGCTTCGTCCTCCGAACGCTCCGAGTCCGTCGGGTGCTCCAGGTGGCCGGTGGCCGCACCCGTCATGGCGGAGCCCAGCTCCTCCGGTGTGATGGTCGCGGGGTCGGCGTCGGCGACCAGGCGGCCGCGGTACATGACCCGCAGGGTGTCGGACAGGCCGATCAGCTCGTCCAGGTCGGCGGAGATCAGCAGCACCGCCAGGCCCTCGCGGCGGGCCTCGCGGATCTGGTCCCAGATCTGCGCCTGCGCGCCGACGTCCACGCCGCGCGTGGGGTGGGCGGCGATCAGGAGCTTGGGGTCGTGGCTCATCTCGCGGCCGACGATCAGCTTCTGCTGGTTGCCGCCGGACAGGGAGGCGGCGGTCACGTCGATGCCGGGGGTGCGGACGTCGTACTCGCGGACGATCCGCTCGGTGTCCGTGCGCGCGGCCTTGGTGTCGAGGAGTCCGCCCCTGGAGTTGGGCCGCTCGGTGACGTGACCGAGGATGCGGTTCTCCCACAGCGGTGCTTCGAGCAGCAGGCCGTGGCGGTGGCGGTCCTCGGGGATGTAGCCGATGCCGCCCTCACGGCGCTTGCGCGTGGGCGTGTGCGAGATGTTGTCCGTGTCGAGCACGACGAGACCGCCGTCGGGGTCACGGATGCCCATGATCGCCTCGACGAGCTCGGACTGGCCGTTGCCCTCCACGCCGGCGATGCCGAGGACCTCGCCCTTGTGGATGGTGAAGGTGATGTCGTCGAGGATGACCCGCTCGACGCCGTCGAGGTCGGTCTGCGTCAGGCGCAGTCCGTCGACCTTGAGCATCGGGACGTCCGTGACGGTGGACTCCTCGGTCTCCGGCGACGGCAGCTCGCTGCCGACCATCAGCTCGGCGAGCTGCTTGGAGGTGGTCGTCCTGGGGTCGGCGGTGCCGACGGTGGTGCCGCGCCGTATGACGGTGATCTCGTCGGCGACGGAGAGCACCTCGCCGAGCTTGTGCGAGATGAAGATGACCGTGAGGCCCTCGGACTTGAGCTCGCGCAGGTTGTCGAAGAGCGCGTCGACCTCCTGCGGCACGAGGACGGCGGTCGGCTCGTCGAGGATCAGCGTGCGGGCGCCGCGGTAGAGGACCTTGAGGATCTCCACGCGCTGGCGGTCGGCGACGCCGAGTTCCTCCATGAGAACGTCGGGCCGCACGTTCAGGCCGTACGCGTCGGAGATCTCCTTGATCTTCTTGCGCGCCTTGGCGCCGATGCCGAACAGCTTCTCCGCGCCGAGGACCACGTTCTCGAGGACCGTGAGGTTGTCGGCCAGCATGAAGTGCTGGTGCACCATGCCGATGCCGCGCTCGATCGCGTCGGAGGGGCTCTGGAAGGTGACCTGTTCGCCGTCGACGGTGATGGTGCCCTCGTCCGGCTTCTGCATGCCGTAGAGGATCTTCATCAGGGTCGACTTGCCGGCACCGTTCTCACCGCAGAGGGCATGGACGGTGCCCTTGCGGACGGTGATGTCGATGTCGCGGTTGGCGACGACACCGGGGAAACGCTTGGTGATGCCGCGCAGTTCGACGGCAGCGGGAGGGCTGGACGCGTTGATGGCGCACTCTCCTCGGGGGAAAGGGACTTCGGGGGAGGGCGGGCGTCGGCGACGCTAGCGCGGCAACTCCTAGCTACACGCGTAGAGTTGACACATTGTTATGGCTCGGTGGGAGGGGCGGTGGGTCGCCCCCCTCACCGAGCCGAGGTCCGCCGGGACCGTGAGGTCACGGAAGGGCTGGTGCCTCCCGTGACCGACGGGTCACGGGGTCGTCTTGACCTTGATCTTGCCGTCGACGATCTTCTGCTGGGCGGCGTCCAGCTGCTTCTTGATGTCGTCGATGTTGCCACCGCTGGTGGCGAGGGAGACACCCTTCTTCGCCAGCGAGTAGCTGTTGGTGCCGGTCAGCGGCTTGCCGTCGTGGACGGACTTGATGAGGTCGTACACACCGACGTCGACGTTCTTGACGACGGAGGTCAGGATCGACTTCTTGTACTTGGCCAGACCCGGGATGTTGTACTGGTCCGAGTCGACGCCGACGGCCCAGGCACCCTTCTGCCCGTGGACGGCCTCGATCGCGCCGTTGCCGGAGGAGCCGGCCGCGGAGTAGATGACGTCCGCGCCCTTGTCGAGCATGCCCTGCGCGGCTTCCTTGCCCTTGTCGGGGCTGGCGAAGCCGGAGGTGTCGGAGCCGTGGCTCAGGTACTGGACGTCGACCTTGATCTTCGGGTTGGTGTCCTTGACGCCCTGGACGTAGCCCGCCTCGAACTTCTTGATCAGCGGAACGTCCACGCCACCGATGAACCCGACGTGGTCCTTCTTGGTCTTCAGGGCGGCGGCGACGCCGGCCAGGTAGGAGCCCTGCTCCTCGGTGAAGACGATGCTGTCGGTGTTCTTGGTGTTCACCACGGAGTCGACGATGCCGAAGGTGGTCTTCGGGTACTTCGCCGCGACCTTGGTCATCGAGTTGGCGTAGGCGTAGCCGACACCGATGACGGGGTTGAAGCCCGCGTCCGCGAGGTCGGACAGACGCTGCTCGCGGTCGGCCTCGGTGTCCGAGGTCTTGGCGGTGAGCTCCTTGGTGGAGCCGCCGAACTCGGACTTGGCCTTGTCGGCACCGCGCGCGGCGGAGTCGTTGAACGAGTGGTCACCACGGCCGCCGACATCGAAGGCGAGACCGATCTTCACGCCCTTGCCGCCACCGGCGGAGGACGAAGCGTTGGACTCGTTCTCATTCGAAGTGCTGCCGCACGCGGTGGCGGTGAGCGCGAGAGCCGCGGTCGTCAGACACGCGGCGGAGATCTTGGCTACCCGGCGCAAGGGAGGCTCCTAATCAACCTGACCTGGGGCGCCTGTGCGGCGCTTGTTTCGCGGCATCGTAACGCGCGTAGATGCCCGATACAGCCCCCTTCAGAAGCCGTTATCGATTTGACGCGAACAGCTCTTGAACGCCTGCATGGCACAGGGTTACGCCGCACGGGGGCGGGTGCTGACGGAGGGACAGCGATCACTCACTCGACGGGGTCGCCGGGCCACTTCCGCAACGGTGTTGAGCAATGACGGCGCCACGCGGAGCGGCCCGCACAGCGCGGTGCGCGGGCCGTTCGCCCCGGGGGCGGGGCCTGGTCCCGATGGCGTGAATCGTGCGCTCGGGCGTGGCGACTCCGGCGGTCCGGGACGGCGTCGGCCCTGCCCGCCCGGAGGCACCCGTCCTACGGTCGGGCGGCGTCGAGGAGGGCGGCGGCCGTGAACATCTCGACGCCCACGGTGATCGCGGACTCGTCGGCGTCGAAGTCGCCCTGGTGCAGATCGCGGACGATGCGGTCGCCGGGCTTGCGCACCCCGAGCCGGGCCATCGCGCCGGGCACGTGCTCCAGGTACCAGGAGAAGTCCTCGCCGCCCAGGCTCTGCACGGTGTCCTCGACGGACTCGACCCCCCGGCGGACGGTCATCGCGTCGCGGAGCAGTTCGGTCACGGCCAGGTCGTTGACGACCGGGGGCACGCCCCGGACGTAGTTGATCTCGGTCTTGGCCCGGTAGAGCCCGGCGATCTCGTCGATCGCGGCGTGCACCAGGTCGGGCGCCTGCCGCCAGGCCTCCAGGTCGAGGCAGCGCACGGTCCCGGCGAGCTCGGCGTGCTGCGGGATCACGTTGCAGGCGTGCCCCGACTCGATGCGACCCCAGGTGACGGAGAGTCCCGAGCGGGCGTCGATACGGCGCGCGACGAGCGGGGGCACCTCGGTGGCGACGCGGGCGACGGCAGTGACGAGGTCCGTGGTCAGGTGCGGGCGGGCGGTGTGCCCGCCGGGTCCGTCGAGCGAGACCTCCAGCCGGTCGCAGGCAGACGTGATCGCACCGACCCGCAGTCCGATCCGACCGGCGTCGACGCGCGGGTCGCAGTGCACGCCGATGATCCGTCCGACGCCCTTCAGCACGCCGGACGCGATCGCGTCGGTGGCGCCGCCGGGCAGCACCTCCTCGGCCGGCTGGAAGATCAGCCGGACCGGCCGCGGCAGCGCTCCCTGCCGTTCGAGCTCCGCGAGGGCGAGCCCCGCGCCGAGCACGACGGTGGTGTGCACGTCGTGGCCGCAGGCATGGGCGCGGTCCGGCACGGTCGACCGGTAGGCGCAGTCCAGCTTGGTGTCCGGGATGGGCAGCGCGTCGATGTCGGCGCGCAGCGCCAGCATGGGCCGCCCGCCGTCGTACGTACCGATGTCGCATACGAGCCCCGTGCCGGTGTCGAGCACCCGGGGGGCGAGCCCCGCCCGCTCCAGCCGTGCCTTCAGCGCGGCGGTCGTGCGGAACTCCTGGTTGCCGAGCTCGGGGTGCATGTGCATGTCGCGCCGGAACGCGATCAGCTCGTCACGCAGCTCCGCGGTCAGCAGACCCGGGAGCAGCGGGCTCCCGGCGCCACCGGGGCCCCCGAATTCGCCGGGCAGGCCGCCCTCCCCGGGCAGCTCTCCCTCACCGGGCAGGTCGGCATCAGCATCGCGGGACATCAATTGGTTCACCCTTTGAAGGGTAGGCCGACACGGGGGCCAACTGTCGTGCGATCAAGAAAACTTCAGCCGGATTGACGTAAGAAATCTGGCGTCTGTCCGCATGGCGAGACCACGGAAGGGGTAGGCATGTTATTTACCCCTGTTCCGGGCGCCGCACGCCTTCGCCGCGGGCACGTCCGGCCATGCGGTGTGATTCGCCCCACTTCGCCTGGCGTTCCGCCGGGCCGCCGCCCTGCCCGTCGGCATTCGGGTGGTTCCCCCTGCCCCGGCGCCCGCGCATCCGGGCTGCCCGGGACCTCCGGGCCCCGGTCCCCGGGGAACCCGCACCTCCGGCGCGATCGAGGGATCGAAGCCTTCCACTCTTCGAACGTCAGACCGACGAACGTATGCGTCTCAGTCCTCGCCGACCTGGATCAGGACCACGAACCGTTCGCCGTCGGTCCCGGCGACGAAGGTGTCCATCGTGCAGCCGGTGACCGTGTCGAAGGTGCATCCGTCCCTGTTGGACCACCAGATCGCCGCCGACCCGAGCAGCTCGACCACCCGAAGGGCGAGATCGTCGGCCTCGGCGCCGTCCATCAACGGCATGTCCCACAGCAGGCTGCGCGAGGCCGTGTCCGCCATCAGGACGGCAGCCTGTGCGTCGTCCTTCAACATGAAGGATCCCTCGACCTGTTGGACGGTCGTGCGGCTCTCCGCGCACTCGTGCCAGTGGTCCCGCCACAGCCGGCGCACCAGGGTGTGCACCTCCGCCGCCACGGCGGCCTTGAGCCCCGCTGCGCCGTCGGTCGGGCGCAGCGCTCCGGTGCGTGCGTACACGTGCGGCCGGTGCGACAGCCGCTTCAGCCGGGCGGCGAGCTCGTCACTCCGTCCTCGTGTCACCCCACACCGCCTCCAGATCCTGGCAACGAACCGTGATGCGCGCGTCGGTCAGCTCGATCTCGTGCACGCAACCGCCGTCCTCGTCGGGAAGGATCTCGTCGAGGAGCACCGTGTCGACACGCATCCAGTCGATGGAGTGCTCGTAGTCGATGGAGAAGTGCCGTACACCCGAATAGCTGATGCGCAGCCCGTGGTCGTGCTTGAACGCGTTGGGCGCGAACTCCAGGATCAGCCCGCCGCTCTTGTCGGTGGCAAGGTGGATCCCGGCCAGCTCCAGATCCTTCACACAGCGCGTGGCGCCCGCGATGTCGTAGTGCCCGGGGTCGGAGACGAAGGACCATGCTCCGGCCGGCAAGTGACCGCGAAGCTGGGGTAGTTCGGCCAGATAGGCTCTCGGGTCCAGATAGAACCCACCGGATTCCCAGGACGTCCTGACGAACTTCATGCGCGCCCGCCGGACGACCGGTGCGAGTGGGCGGTGCGGCGGTCCGGACCATCGGTACCGAGGCCGAACGTTTCGGTCCGCTCCCTGACGTCAGGGTTCTGCAAGGGGTCCATCGGGTTCTCCTGGTGAGGCGTAAGGGGGGCACACGGCGTGCTCCTTCGCGGTGGCCGTATGCGCATGGCTTCCGAGTCGCTCAGCTCCGGGTCAAGTCCCGCTCCCCCACCGTCTGTCCGCCACTCTCCTCGCCCGTCGTGCGGAAGCCGAGACGCAGGTAGAAGGCTTCGGGGCCGTCCGGGCCCGGGTGCCAGGTGAGCGTCATGCGGGTGCCGCCGCGGCGGCGGATCTCGGCGGCTACCGACTCGACCGCGAACCGGCCGTAGCCGCGGCCCTGTTCACCGGCGGCGATGTTCAGGCGCCAGAGGCCGGAGCGGACGTCGGTTCCGCTGCCGTCCCCGCACCAGTCGATGTCGAAGAAGGCCATCAGGAAACCGACGGGCCGGTCGCCGTCGAGGATGAGACGGGGCCAGGCGGTCGCGCCGTACGCGTACGCCTCGGCCAGGGACTTCACGACCGGCGCCACCACGTGCTCCTGGTCGGGGCGGACACGTATGCCCAGCGCGGTGTCGACGTTGTCGGGAGTGATCTCGGCGAGGCGGAGTGTGCTCGTCATACCGAAACCGTAAGGCCGTGGATCAAGTGGTTTTTGTGTCCCGCCCAGGGCGACCCCGGCGACCCCGGCGACCCCAGCGACCCCAGCGACAACAAACCCTCGCACCCATTCCTCGCGCACCCGTTGCGCCGTCCGGCCGCGGTGGCCACATCCGCCCTCCTGGCCGGCGGAGTCCTGATGCCGGCGGGCGCCGCCTTCGCGGCTCCGGCGCTGGGGTCCGTGGTCACCAGTGACCACAAGGACCACAAGGACGACAAGGGCAAGGGCGACAAGGGACGTCACAAGGACGACAGCGACCACGGGCGCTACGGCGACGACGACTACTGCAGCTCCGGCAACGCCGAGGGCGGCAAAGGAACGGGGGGGCGACGCCCAGGTCCGCGAGGCTCCGGGCGGCACCGGCGGTCGTGGTCGGGCGGGCTGCGGTGGCCGCGGCACCAACGGCAAGGACGGACCCGCCTGTCCGGACGATCCGAAGCGCCCCGAGCCGGGCAAGGACAGCACGGGCAGCGGCCCCTCCGCCCCGGAGAGCCCGCCGCCCCCGCCACCGCCCGACGTCGTGGTCAAGTGAGCGGCGGCACTAGGCCACACCCACCGCCACGGAAGCCAGCCGGTGCACGTCCCGCGCCGTGCCCGTCACGCCGGACAGGAAGCCCTGGGCGCGCGGCGAGGCGTTCTCCGTGAGCCAGGACGGGTCGATGTCGCAGACGGCGACGCGCACTTCGGTGCCCACGAGGGCGAGCGGCAGGGTGTGCACGACCGTCGACGGGAAGCTCAGGATCGTACGGCCGATCGGGCCCCGGCGGGCGATGAGCTCCAGGGGGAGGTCGGGGCGTACGACCTGGAGGCCGGTCTCGGCCGCCAGGCGGTGGAGTTTCTCCGCGCTTTCGCGCCGGTGGGCGAAGTAGCGGGTCGCACCGTGGGTGCGGGCGAGGGAGCGGACCGCTTCCAGGTAGCGGTCGGGGTCCACCACCCCCGTCTCGACCAGCGACGTACCCACCAGGTCCGCGCCCTTCGTCAGGCGCGGCGGGCCGAAGCGGGCCCGGGTCCAGGCGAAGTCGTTGGCCGTGACGCGGACGCCGTCGGGGGTCCGGTCGATCGGCATGGACGAGAAGACCTCGACGGTGCGGCGGTCGTTCGGGGTGAGGCGGCGGCGGGCCGAGGCCGAGACCGGCGCGAAGACCAGGTCGCGGGCGCCGGGGCGGCCGCCGCGGCGGTGCCAGCGCACCAGACGCTCGCCCTGGGCCAGTTGGGAGACGAACTCCATCGTCGCCGTGCCGTCGTCGACGACGACCAGGTCACGGGCGCGCGTGATGGTCAGGAGCAGCTGTACGTAGCGCGAGAACGGATCGCCGATGACGATCCGGCGCGCCTTGCGGAGGAGCGGGGTCAGACCGCCGATCGTGTGGAAGGGGGCCGTGGGGCCGCCCCTCGCCTCCTCCCAGCGCACCCGGTGGCCCTCGTCCCGGGCGAGTTCGGCCATACGGCGCAGCTGGCCGCGGGTCATGGGGTCGGTGGGCGACAGCACCACCAGGGTCAGACTGAGGGGTTCTGCGGAGTCGTCCCCGGCCGGGCCGGTTTCCTCGGACACCGCCGTCGCCATCTCGCGCCGCTTCTGTGGTGGCACGGCGTCGGAGAGCTGCCTGCGCGCGGCGGGCGCGGTGGCCCTGGGCGCCTGGGTGTGCGCCCACTCCAGCACGTTGAGGAGCTGGACGGGGCTCTCGACGAAGGCGAGCGTGGAGGTGGGGCCACTCGGCCCGACGCGGGGACTCATGGTCGTACGACCGTTGCCTTTCCGGCAGTTGGGGTCGGCCCGGGCCCGGCTTCCGGAGCCGGGGTTCGGTGCGGTCCGGAAGCCGGATCCGGAGCGGACCGGAACCGGGCCCGGTGCGGGGCCGGGACCGGGTCCGGTGCGGGTGTCCGGTGCGGACCCGGGCCCGAGGCGGGCTCGCGGTCCGGGTCCTGCGCGGGTGTTTCCGGGATCAGACCGCGGCGGGCTCGCGGTCCGCGGCCTCCGCCTCGGTCTCGGCGATGACGCCCGCGACGCGGCGGAGCTTCTTCATCGGGCCGAGCTCGGACTCGTAGACCTTCTTGACGCCGTCACCGAGGGAGGCCTCGATGGTGCGGATGTCGCGGACCAGGCGCTGCAGGCCCTGCGGCTCGACGGACGCCGCCTGGTCGGAGCCCCACATGGCCCGGTCGAGGGTGATGTGGCGCTCGACGAAGGTCGCCCCGAGCGCGACCGCGGCGAGGGTGGTCTGCAGACCGGTCTCGTGGCCGGAGTAGCCGATCGGGACGTTCGGGTACTCGGCCTGGAGGGTGTTGATGACGCGCAGGTTGAGCTCCTCCGCCTTCGCCGGGTAGGTCGACGTGGCGTGGCAGAGCAGGATGTTGTCCGAGCCGAGGACCTCGACCGCGTGGCGGATCTGCTTCGGGGTGGACATGCCCGTGGAGAGGATGACCGTGCGGCCGGTGGCGCGCAGGGCGCGCAGCAGCTCGTCGTCCGTCAGCGAGGCGGAGGCGACCTTGTGGGCCGGCAGGTCGAACTTCTCCAGGAAGGCCACGGCCTCGGTGTCCCACGGGGAGGCGAACCAGTCGATGCCGCGCTTCTTGCAGTGCTCGTCGATGGCGCGGTACTCGTCCTCGCCGAACTCCACACGGTGGCGGTAGTCGATGTACGTCATGCGGCCCCAGGGGGTGTCGCGCTCGATGTCCCACTGGTCGCGCGGGGTGCAGATCTCCGGAGTGCGCTTCTGGAACTTGACCGCGTCGCAGCCGGCGTCGGCGGCCACGTCGATCAGCGCGAACGCGTTCTCCAGGTCACCGTTGTGGTTGATGCCGATCTCACCGGTGATGTACACGGGCCGGCCCGGACCGGCGGTCTTGGAACCGAAGGTGCGCAGACGGGAGTTGGGGGTCATGACAGGGGGATTCCTTACTTGTCGAGGGAGTCGAGAGAAGGGCCGAGGATCCAGCTGGCGATCTCTCGGATCGCGCCGTCGCCACCCGGGGTGGTGGTGACCGCGCGTGCGGCGCCGCGCACGACGTCGTGGGCGTTGGCGACCGCCACGGGCCAGCCGGCGAGGGCGAAGCACGGGAGGTCGTTGACGTCGTTGCCGACGTAGAGCACGCGCTCAGGCGCGATGCCCTGCTCCTCGCACCACTGCTTCAGTGCGAGGTCCTTGCGGTCGATGCCGTGGAGGACCGGGATCTTGAGCTTCCTGGCCCGGGCGGCGACCACCGGGTTCTGTTCCGTGGACAGGATCAGCATCGTCAGGCCCGCCTTGCGCAGGGCCGCGATGCCGAGGCCGTCCCCGCGGTGCACGGAGACGAACTCCCGTCCGTCGGAGTCGATCAGCACCCTGTCGTCGGTCTGGGTGCCGTCGAAGTCGAGTACGACCGCGTCGATGTCGTCGCGGGCGGGGAGCGCGTCGGGCCGGCCCGCGTCGAAGAGGGGGGCCAGCGCGCGGGCGCGGGCCAGGTCGTGCGGGTCGTCGATCTCCAGGACCCGCGCGGGGTCGGTGCGCACGAGTTCGGTGTGCCCGAAGAAGCGGTGCTTCTCGGTGCGGAACCCGGCGGCGTCCATGGCGTACGCGGCGCCGGTCTCCAGCAGGTCCTGCGGCCGGTCCTGGCGGCGCGGGCGGAAGGACTTGTCGTGGTTGACGCCGTAGCCGCCGGTTGTCCTGACGACCGTGGCGGCTGCGCCGCCCATGGTGTCGGAGGTGCGCTGGGCGCCGATCGCGGCGGTGCCGCCGTCGTCGGCGGCGTCGCGCCAGACGAAGCCGTGGAAGGGCGCGACGGTCACCGCGGTGTCCGCGCCGTTCTCCACCACCGCTGCGGCGACCGCGTCGACGTCCTCGCGGATCACGAACGGACTGGTGCACTGGACGAGCAGGACGACGTCGACGGAGACGCCGTGCTGGGCCTCGTGGGCGTCCATGGCGTGCAGTACGGCGGCCTCGCTGGTCGCCGTGTCGCCGGCGATGGCGGCGGGGCGCAGGACCACCTCGGCGCCGGCCGCGCGGGCGGCCGCGGCGATGGCGGCGTCGTCCGTGGAGACGACGACGTCCGTGACCAGCCGGGTCGCACGGCACTCGCGGACGGCGCGGGCCACGAGGGGCACACCGCCGACGGGGGCGAGGTTCTTGGCGGGTACGCCCTTGGAGCCGCCGCGTGCGGGGATCACGGCGAGGACACGGCGCACCGGCGCCGCTGTGCCCGCTTCCGGGTTGGTCATGGACGGGTCTCCTTGGAAGAAATCGGTGTGCCGGGTCGTCACAGCTCGCCCATGCGCCGGATGACCGGTGCGACGCGCTGCACGCCGTGGCGGTAGGCGCCGCGGGCCGCGCGGCGCACGATCTGCCGTACAGGGCCCGGCTCCTTGTCGGCGCCGGGTGCACCGGGCAGCGGGGCGCCGTCGGGGTCCAGGTGGTGGCGGGCGAGGATGCCGGGCAGATAGCCGGAGGCGGTGGCGCGCGTGTAGTACGGGGCGAGCGGCTGCAGTTCGGGCCGGGCGAGCAGCTTGGCGACGCGCTCGCGCGCGGCGTCGAAGAACGTCTCGTACGTCCCGTCGGACGCGACGCCCTGCCGGGCCACCCACTCCGGGTCGGGCTGCGGGGCGTGCCCCGTGTCCAGGGCGTCCCAGGACGCGAGGCACCCGGAGCCGATGAAGTGGTGGTTGCCGAGCGCCTCGCGTACCCCGAGGTCGGTGAGGACGGCCGTCGGGATGCGCCGGTGCAGGGACTCCAGCGCGGCGGTCGAGGAGACCGTGACGAGCAGGTCGGTGCGGTCCAGGACCTCGCCCATGTGTCCGTAGACGAGGCGGAAGTTGGCCGGCAGGCCGCCCTCGATCCGCTGGGCCAGCTTCTGGTACGGCAGTTCCTCGATGTGGGTGGTGTGCTCACCCGGCTTGCTGCGCAGCTTCAGCAGCACCTCGCGGGCGGGGTGCAGCCGGGCGTGCCGGACGAGCCGGTCCAGCAGGTAGGTGCGGTCCGCGCGGCTCTCCGGGACGGAGGGCTGGGCGGCGAAGACGACCGTGTAGGGGTCGTGCGGCTCGTCCTTGTCGTAGGGGGCGCCGCCGAGGAACGGCAGCGCGGTCTCCACGACCGACGAGGCGTCGGCGCCCACTCCTTCGTACACGGCGCGGAACCGCTCCGCGTCCTGGCGGGAGTTGGCGAGGACGAGGTCCGCCCCGTGCCGCAGCAGCAGGCCGTCGGCGAGCTTCTCGTAGACGACGCCGACATAGCCGGTGACGACGACGGGACGCCTGGTGCGGCCCTGCCAGGCCTGGGCGAGGCCGTGCAGCATCGCCTGGACGGCACCGCCGACGAGGGCCAGTACGACGACGTCGTACGGCTCCCGGTCGCTGTCGGACACGTCCCTCAGGAATTCGACGGCGGTGACCTCCTTGAGGGAGGCCGCACGCACGCCCACTTCCTTCAGCTGGCGGGCGGTGGGGGTCGCCCGGCCGCGCAGCAGAAAGCCGTCGAGCACTATGTCCGATTCGATGCGGTTCGCGGTGAGCGCGCCCCATTTCCATCGAGTATCGGAGTCCGCCAGGACGGCGATCCGCAGGGACTTCGTGGTACTTGCTGGCACGTCGACGACGCTAGGAAGGCATTCCGAGCCACGGCCCAACCTGAATGCAACAAACGGTTAACAGCACGTCGACGAATGGCGAATCGGCCCCCGAAACCCTGGAGAAACAGGCCGGTTCACTATTCCGCCACGTGTCGTTCACCTGACATCTCACCGTGGGTCAAGACGAATGCCGGACCGACACCTAACGTCACCCAGGTGGTTAAGCTCTCCGTCATCGTGCCGTTCTACAACGTGCAGCAATACGCGCCCGACACCCTGAGGAGTCTGCGCGCGAACGCGCGCGACGACTTCGAATTCATTCTCGTCGACGACTGTTCGAAGGATGAGACTCCCGACATCCTCGAACGGGCTGCTCGCGAGCTGCCCGGTGCGGTGCACATCAGACACGAGAAGAACGGCGGCCTCGCGACCGCCCGCAACACGGGGATCGACGCGGCTCGCGGCGAGTACCTCACCTTCCTGGACGGCGACGACTGGCTCGCGCCCGGCCACTACGGCCGGCTCGTCTCCGCGATCGAGGAACTGGGGTGCGACTTCCTGCGTACCGACCACGTCCAGTGCACGGCACGGGCCCGGGCGATCCACCGCGTGCCGCACGGCCGGCGCGGGGTCGTGATGCGCCCCCGCGACGCGATACTGCCCGCCGACCGCTCCACCTCCGTCGACTACGCGTACGCCTGGGCCGGCATCTACCACCGGCGGCTGCTCGACAAGGGCCTGCTGCACTTCACCGACGGGCTGCGGACCGCCGAGGACCGGCCCTGGATCTGGAAGCTGCACCGGGAGGCGGATTCCTTCGCGACGGTCGGCCTGCTGGGCGTGTTCTACCGGCGCGGCGTCGCGTCCTCCCTCACGCAGATCGGTGACGTGCGTCAGCTCGATTTCATTCGTGCGTTCGACCAGGTGGTAAAGGAAACGGCCGAGGATCACGACGCGGAAAAACTGCTGCCGAAGGCAGTCCGCACGTATTGCGCGATTATCAGCCACCATTTGGGATCCATCGAAAGGTTCGAACCACCCGTGGCGCGGAAACTGAAGGCCATGAGTGCCGCCGCACTGAAGCGGATGCCGCAGGACGTCCTGGACGACGCACTCGATTCGATGGACCTGGAGCGGGCGACGCGGCTGCGCCGTCTGCGCCGCCGGCCCGCCCCGGCGGGGGTGGCCGCGTGAGCAGCACGACCCTCGGCGGAGCACCCACGACCCCGGGCGCCTCCTCCCGGACCACGCAGATCTTCCTCGCCTCCACCCTCTACGGCGTCGCCACCCTCGCCGCCGCCCTGGACTCCGACTGCTTCGGCCCCGCCGACCGCCGGATCCTGCTCGTCGCCAACAACGCGGCCACGCCGGAGACGACGCCGCCGCTGGACGAGGCGCCCGGCTTCGAGCGGCTGCGCGGCCGCTTCGACGACGTGCTGTCGTGGAACGAGACCATCTCCCCCTTCCACCCCGGCGGCTGGGCGCCCCGCGCCGACGACGTACCGCTGTGGGAGCGCCATCTGCGGCTCGCCTGGGGCCTCGGGGACGACGCCGTGGAGCTGGCCCTGGAGTCCATCCAGGTCAACCCGGCCACGGCCGTGGCACAGATCTTCAGCGGTGCCCCCGTCACCGTCTACGCGGACGGCCTGATGAGCTACGGCCCCACCCGCAACAAGCTCGACCCGCTCGTCGGCTCCCGCGTGGACCGCCTCCTCCACCTGGACCTGGTGCCCGGCCTGACGCCGCTGCTGCTCACCGAGTTCGACGTCGCGCCGGAGATCGTGCCGACCGAGGCGTTCGTCAAGGTGCTCGCCGAGCTCGCGGACAGGGAGGACTCCCTCCCGGAGGTCTCCGAGCCCGCCCTACTGCTCGGCCAGTACCTCTCCGCGCTGGAGATCCTCACCGCCGAGGAGGAGGAGAACCTCCACGTACGGATGCTGCGCGGCGCCGCCGCTCTCGGTCACACGCGGATCGTGTTCAAGCCCCATCCGACGGCCCCGGAGCGCTGGTCGCGGAACCTGGAGAAGGAGGCCGAGCGACTGGGCGTCGAGCTGACGGTGCTGGACACGCCCGTGCTCGCCGAGGTGCTGTACCAGCGGATGCGCCCGGCCCTGGTCGTCGGCTGCTTCTCGACGGCGCTGCTCACCGCGTCCTCGTTCTACGGCCTGCCGGTGGCACGGATCGGCACGGAGCTGCTGCTCGAACGCCTGACCCCGTACGAGAACAGCAACCGCGTGCCCGTCACGGTCGTCGACGTACTGCTGCCGGAACTGACCGACCGCGCGGCGGTCGAGGCGCAGCGGCTCGACACGGACATCGACACGCTGAACGGCCTGGTCACGGCCGTCGGCTTCGCCATGCAGCCGAAGATCTATCCGCACCGGCGGCCCGATGCCGAGCGCTATCTCGTCCGGCATCTCGACACCGTCACCTGGCGCTACTTCAAGCGCCGTCGGCTGACCGCGCTCGCCCTCCCGGGCGCGGTGCCGTCGCAGCTCGCGTTCCTCCCGCGCAACGCGACCGTCCGCAGAGTCGCGCGGCGCGCCCGGTCCATCAAGCGGGCCGCGCTCGGATGAGTGCCCCGAGCACGACGCTCCCGACGCCCTCACCGGGAGCCGGCACCACTCGCACGTCCCCGGCCGTCGTACGGGCCCCGCGCCTGCGGGCCCTCGACGGGCTGCGTCTGATGGCCGCGCTCATGGTCGCGGCCTATCACTACGGCGGCCGGGACGGCGAGATCTCCCAGGCCTGGGGGACCTCGCCGAAGGCGCAGTTCCCCGCCCTGCACCACTGGTTCGCCTACGGCTGCATGGGCGTGCAGATCTTCTTCGTGATCAGCGGCTTCGTGATCTGCATGAGCGGCTGGGGCAGGCCGCTGCGGGCCTTCTTCGCCTCGCGCGCGTCGCGGCTGCTGCCCGCCTACTGGGCGGCGGTGCTGCTCGTCGCCGCGGTCTTCGCACTGCCGTACGTGGCGTACAGGACCACGTCGCCGAGCGACACGCTGCTCAACCTGACGATGCTGCAACAGCCGCTCGGCGTGGACCGGGTGCTCGGCGTGTGCTGGACCCTCTGGGCGGAGGTCCGCTTCTACGTCCTGTTCGCCCTGTGCGTGGTCCTGCCCGGGGTCACGCGCCGCCGCGTGATCCTCTTCTGCGCCTGCTGGACACTGGCCGCGGCGATCGCGCAGGGCACGGGCGAGCCGTTCCTCACCACCGTGCTGATGCCGGAGTACGCGCCGTTCTTCGTCGGCGGCATGGGCCTCTACCTCGTGCACCGCGACCGGCGCGACGCGCTGGCGTGGGGCATCGTGGCGGTGAGCTGGCTGATCGGGCAGCACTACGCGGTGTCGGGGCTGTGGCACGCGCCGAACCCGCACTTCTTCTCGTACCGCTCGTCGTTGTGGATCATCCTGATCGTCACCGCCGGGTACGTCCTTGTCGGTGCGATCGCCCTCGGGGCCTTCCACTGGGCGAACTGGCGCTGGCTGACGGTGGCGGGCGCGCTCACCTACCCCTTCTACCTGGTGCACGAGCATCTGGGCTGGGTGGTCATCACCGCCCTGCACCGGAGCCTCGGCATTCCCGCGTACGCGACGCTCCCGCTCACGGTCGGGTCGATGCTGCTGCTGGCGTGGCTGCTGAACCGGTTCGTCGAGGAGTGGCTGACGCCACTGCTGCGCGCGCAGCTGTCGGCCCGGCGCGCGGGTTCCGGCACGGGCTGAGCACACGGCGCTCGCCGTCCCTCATGGCGGGAACGGCTCGCTCAGGTCCGCGGGCCGTTCTCCCGCAGCGTCGCACCGATGCCCACGATCACGGCGCGCAGGCCGGCCTCGAAACCGTGCTCGTGGTCGCCGAAGAGTTCCTGGCCCGCGGCGGCGGCCCGCGGGTGGGCGGCGAGGCGCTCGGCGCGCGCCGCCAGGTCGTAGACCGCCTCGCCTTCGCCGGCGCGCGCCGGGTCGGGCCCCATCGACTGCTCCTCCGTGACGTAGCCGATGGTGTAGCTGTAGACGGTGAACCAGGCACGCACGGCGGCGCGGGGTGAGAAGCCCGCCCGTTCCAGTGCTGCCAGAAAGGCGTCGATCGGGGCCGCGTACGCCGTGTCCGTGAAGCGCGAGCCGCTGTAGACCTTGGCGCCGTCGCGGTAGCGCAGCAGCTGCGCGCGCATGCCTCGCATGGCCTGGGCGAGCGCCTGGTCCCACTGCTCCGGCGGCTCGCCGAACTCGGCGGTCATGCGCCGCATCATCTCCGTCGCCATCTCGTCGAGCAGCGCCTGCTTGTCCTCGAAGTGCCAGTAGAGGGCGGGCGCCTTGACGCCGAGCTCCTTGGCGATGGCGCGCAGGGTGAGTCCGTCGAGGCCGACCTCGTTCAGCAGCCGCAGGGCGGTCTCGGCGACCTTGTGCCGGTCCAGTCGTGTCGTACGCGTCGTTGCCACGCCCCCATCTAACCAAGCGCTTGACAACTTAACACTGTTAAGTGCAGCCTGGCGGACATGGAACTTAACAACGTTAAGGAGACGGTGGACGTCATCGTGGCGGGCGCGGGACCGACCGGCCTGACGCTCGCCGTCGACCTGGCCAGGCGCGGCGTGACGGCGCTCGTCCTCGAGCGGGGCGACGCGCTCTTCCCCGGATCGCGCGGCAAGGGCTTGCAGCCCCGCACGCTGGAGGTCTGGCACGACCTCGGCACCATCGACGAGGTCGTGGCGGCGGGCGGACCCGCACCGGTCGGCATGGTCTGGCAGAGCGGTGTCCGGCAGGGCGAGCACCGCATGTTCGACGCGCACGAGCCGACGGAGACCGAGCCGTACTCCGGTCCGTGGCTGCTGCCCCAGTGGCGCACGCAGGAGATCCTCGCGGCACGGCTGCGGGAGCTGGGCGGGCGGATCGTCCTGGGCGCGGAGGTCACCGAGGTACGGCAGGACGCGGAGGCCGTGACGGTGCGCGTCGGCGAGGGGGCCTCCGTCCGGACGGTGCGCGCCCGCTTTCTCGTGGCCGCCGACGGGGGCCGCTCCACGGTGCGCCGCGCCCTCGGTGTCGCGATGACCGGCGAAGGGGGGCTCCCCGGCCCGAACGGAGCCGGCGGTTCGGGGGCGGTCGACCCCGCGCCGATGCTCGTGGCCGACGTGCGGATCGCCCCGACCGCCCTGGACCGCGACAACTGGCATGTGTTCCCGCAGCCGGACGCGCAGGACTTCGTCTCCGCGTGCCCGCTGCCGGGAACGCCCGACTTCCAGGTCGTGGCCCGGTGCGGGGCGGACACGCAGCTCGACGTGTCACCCGAGGGGGTGCGCAAGCTGATCGCCGACCGCACCCATCTCACCGCCGACGATGTGACCGAGGTGCGCTGGTCCTCGGAGTTCCGGCCGCGCGCCGCACTGGCGGACGCGTTCCGCGTGGGCCGGGTCTTCCTCGCCGGGGACGCCGCCCATGTGCACTCCCCCGCGGGCGGCCAGGGCCTGAACACCAGCGTGCAGGACGCGTACAACCTGGGCTGGAAGCTCGGCGCGGTGCTGCGGCACGGCGCTCCCGAGGCGCTGCTCGACTCCTACGAGGAGGAACGGCGGCCGATCGCGGCGCAGATGCTCGGCCTGTCCACGCGCATCCACCGGGGCGAGGCCCGCCGCGGCGCCGCGACCCGCCAGCTGGGCCTCGGCTACCGTGACTCGTCCCTCTCCGTGGACACCCGCGCGGACCTGCCGGACGGTGCCCTGCACGCCGGCGACCGCGCACCGGACGGCCGGCCCGGCGGCATACGCCTCTTCGACGTGTTCCGGGGTCCGCACTGGACGCTGCTGGCGGTCGGTACGGACGCGGAGCCGCCTCCGCTGCCCGCCGAGGTCCGCGTGCACCGCGTCCCGACGTACGCGCCGTACGGCACCGGCCTGTTCCTGGTCCGCCCCGACGGATACGTCGGCTGGGCGGGCGGCACCCCGGAGGGGCTCGGTGCCTACCTGGCCAGGGTCGGGGCCGGCCGCTGCTGAGCGGCGCCGGCGCTCAGGCGCTGGCGAGCGTCAGCTTCACCGCGAATCCGAGGAACAGCACGCCCGCCGCCGATGTGGCACCGGCCGACAGCCGCCTGCGGCGCCGGAAGGCGGCGGCGAGGCGCGTCCCGCTGAAGATCAGCGCGGTGAGGTAGAGGAAGCTCGCCAGCTGCGCGAAGGCACCCAGCACGACGAACGACAGCGCCGGGTGGGCGTAGGAGGGGTCCACGAACTGCACGAAGAAGGCGACGAAGAACAGGATCGCCTTCGGGTTGAGCAGACTGATCACGACGGCCTTGCGGTAGGGCCGCTCCTCGCCCGCGTCGGCGGGTGCGTCCGCGACGGCGGCGGCCCGCTCGCGGCGGGTGCGCCACATCTCCCACGCGGCCCGGAGCATCCCGATCGCCAGCCAGCTCAGATAGCCGGCGCCCGCGTACTTCACGATCCCGAACAGCACGGCGTTCGCCTTCAGCAGCGAGGCCACACCGGCCGCCGACAGCGTCATCAGCACGGCGTCCCCGCAGAACACACCCGCCGCGGCCTTGTACCCGGTGCGCACCCCACGACGGGCGGCGACCGACAGCACGTAGAGCGAGTTCGGCCCCGGGAGCAGAACGATGAGGACAAGGCCCGCGAGGTAGGTGGGCAGATCGATGACACCGAGCATGAGGTGGAGTGTCGCACGACAGTACGACCGGGGGGTGCGGGGGCCCGGGGGGTGAGACTGCCTGGCGGGCACAGGTCCGCCGGAGGCTGCCGCGGTTTTCGACAACGCCCCGATCGGAGCCGGCCCGGGCGCCTAGATTGGCTGGCCCAGGGGGCGACATGGCCCACCGCATGCGATCGGAACGGGACGGCACGTGGACACAGCCGAGGGTGCCATGGGCGTGATGGCGCAGATCGAGGAGTGCCGGCGGACGGGGGCGAAGACGCTCGACCTCTCCGGACTGGGGCTCGAGTCGTTACCCGAGGCGCTGGGCGACCTCACCCACCTCACCACGTTGAAGCTGAACGACAACGGCCTCACCGAGCTACCCGCCTGGCTCAGCCGCCTTACCGGACTCAAGGCTCTGTCGGTCGCCGAGAACGGACTCCGGGTACTGCCGGACGCGATCGGTGATCTCACCCGCCTGGAGTCGCTCTCCTTCTCCTCGAACCGGCTGACCCGGGTCCCGGAGACCATCGGCAGGCTGTCACGTCTCGACAGCCTCTCGCTCGACAACAACAGGCTGACCGAGGTTCCCGCGAGCATCGGCAACCTGACGCGGCTGACCCGTCTCATGCTGCATGCCAACGAGCTCCACGCATTGCCCGAGACACTCCGGAACCTCACCCGGCTCCGGTGGATCGCGCTGGGCAACAACGAAATCCGCGCCCTTCCCGAGGGCTTCACCGAGCTCACGCAACTCGCCGAGCTGTGGCTCCACGAGAACAGGCTGACCGTCGTCCCGGAGGACATCGCGGCGCTCACCAAGCTCGAGATCCTGTCACTCGACGGCAACAGCCTCATCGACCTCCCCGAATCCCTGGGCGAGCTCACGGGGTTGGACACGCTTCGGCTCCACAAGAACCGCCTCGCGGTCCTCCCGGACGCCCTCGCCAACCTGACGTCACTCACCACCCTCACCCTCGACGGGAACCCCCTCACCAACCCGCCCCCGGAAGTGGCCGCCGCCGGCGCCCAGGCCGTCGTCACCTTCCTCTCCGAGATGCGCGCCGACCCGGTGCGCCAGTGGTCGTCGAAGGTCGTCGTGGTCGGCGAGGGCCGCGTGGGCAAGACATCGCTGCTGCGCGCCCTGCGGGGGGAGGCCCACAACCCTCAGGAGGACAGCACTCACGGGCTCACCGTCGGGACCCTGGACATGCCGCACCCGAATCCCCCGGGCGGGGAGCCGGTCACCATGCGGCTCAGCACCTGGGACTTCGGCGGGCAGGAGATCTACCACGCCACGCACCAGTTCTTCCTGACCGACCGCTCGCTGTTCCTGCTGCTCTGGGACGCCCAGATCGGCTGGGAGGGCAGCAAGCTGCACTACTGGCTGGACATGATCAAGGCGAGGGCCCCGCACGCCCCCGTCGTCCTGGTCGCCACCCACCTCGGCCCGCGGCCGCCGGACCTCCCGCTCGGTGAGCTCCAGGAGACGTATCCGGGACTCATCGTGGCGAGCCTCAGCGCGGACAGCGCGAACGGTGCCGGTGTCGCCGAGGTGAAGGAGTTCATCCGCCAGGAAGTGGCCCGGCTGCCGCTGATGGGCGTGACCTGGCCGCGTACCTGGCTGCGCGCCGCGGACGCCGTACGCGCCCACGAGGCCAAGCACATCACCCCGGAGCAGCTGGGCGACCTTCTGTCGACGGCCGGTGTGCGCGAGCCCTCTCACATTGCGTCGCTCACCGCGGCGCTGCACAGCCTCGGAGATCTGCTCTACTACCCGGACGACGAGGAACTGTGCGACCTGGTCGTGCTGCGGCCCCAGTGGCTGACGGCCTACATCAGTCGTGTCCTCGACTCCGAGGACGTGCTGAACGCGGGCGGCCTCTTCAGCCACTCCTTCGGCAACACGCTCTGGAACGACGTCGACCGGTCCATGCGGCGGCATTTCATCCGCATGATGGAGAACTTCGACCTCTCGTACCGCACCGAGGACCAGACAGCGAGCCTCGTGGTGGAGCTGCTGCCGTGGAACCCGCCGTCGTACCAGGAGACCTGGAACACCCCGGAGGCCGGCGCCCAACGCGAGCTGCGTCTCAGGTACCGGCTGCACACGGTTCCGCCGGGGATCCCCACCTGGTTCATCGCGAGGGAGCACCGGTTCTCCACCCCGGTGCGCTGGCGCTCCGGCGCACTGCTGAAGCACCCGGACGGCGTGCACGCCGCGCTCGTGATGGTGGACCGGCATGCCAAGGCGGCGGAATTGCGCGTGCGAGGACCGTATCCGCACGACTTCTTCGCCGTGCTCAAGGACGGCTTCGAGCAGACGCTGCAGCGCTATCCGGGTCTGGACATCACCCGGTTCGTGCCCTGTCCGCACCGGGATGCGGAGGGCCGTCCGTGTCCGCACGAGTTCCGGCACGAGCAGCTGCTGGCCCGGCTCGCGCACAAGCCGCCGCGCGAGACGATCGAGTGTCCCGAGCACCTGGGCGACGTGGAGGTGCCGTTCCTGCTCCAGGGCATCGAGCGGCCTGCGCCCGACCGGGCCGAACAGATGGCCCACCAGGTGCTCGCCAAACTGGACGAGCTGGAGGTCGTCGGGCAGCGGCGGCACGCCGAAGCACTCGGCGGGATCGACCAGGCCCGAGCGGAGGTCTCCGCCATGGTGTCGGAGCAGCAGCGCGTCTTCCTGGGCACGCTGCGCCGCGAGCAGAGCCGGCAGGAGGTGCTCTGTCCGAGCCTGGTGTGGGTGCGGCGTGTCTCACGCCGCGAGTCGGGCCACCGACTGCTGCCCGGCGATGTGTTCCAGCTGCACCTGTGCTGCGAGGCCCCCGGGGAGTGGCATCTGCTGGACGGCGTCGAGCCCTACGAGCTGCCGGCGAACTCGGAGTTCACGAAGACCGTTCTGCCCTATGTCCACGGGACCCTCAGGGCCCTCAAGTACGTCGTGCCGGTCTTCGGTGCAGCGCTCGGAGCCGCGTCCGAGGACCTGAGCAAGGTGATGAAGGACGACCTGGAGCTGATGAAGGCACTGCTGGACGGCCTGCCCGAGGACACCCGCAGGCGGCTCGACGACAGCGAGGCCCGGTCCATGGTGCGGGCCGCCGACCATGCCGAGTACCGGCAGATGTACGCCCTGCTCAAACAGCTCGACCCGCAGGAGAACTGGGGCCGGCTGAACAAGGTCACCACGCCGGAGGGGCCCACGTACTGGCTGTGCCAGGAGCACGCCCGGTTCTATCGGCCGGGCGTGCTCGCGGTGGGCACCGGGCGGGAGCGCGCCGAGCTGCCGCGGCAGGTGAGTGCCGGTCAGAACACGTCGCTGGGGACGTAGGTCCCCCAGACCTCCCGGAGCGCGTTGCACACCTCGCCGACCGTGGCGCGGGCCCTGAGCGCGTCCTTCATGGGATACAGGACGTTGTCCGTGCCCTGGGCGGCCTTCTTCAGGGCGGCGAGGGCCCCGTCGACCGCGGCCTGGTCGCGCTCGGCCCGGAGCCTGGCGAGCCGGTCGGCCTGCTGGGCCTCGATGGCGGGGTCCACGCGCAGCGGCTCGTAGGGCTCCTCCTCGTCGAGCTGGAAGCGGTTGACGCCGACGACGACACGGTCGCCCGCGTCGGTCTCCTGGGCGATGCGATAGGCGGAGCGCTCGATCTCGCTCTTCTGGAAACCGCGCTCGATCGCGTTCACCGCGCCGCCCAGGTCCTCGACCTTCTGCATCAGCTCACGTGCGGCCGCCTCCACGTCGTCCGTCATCCGCTCGACGACGTACGACCCGGCGAACGGGTCGACGGTCGCGGTGACGTCGGTCTCGTAGGCGAGGACCTGCTGGGTGCGCAGGGCCAGCCGCGCCGACTTGTCCGTCGGCAGCGCGATGGCCTCGTCGAAGGAGTTGGTGTGCAGGGACTGGGTGCCGCCGAGGACGGCCGCGAGCCCCTGGACCGCCACCCGGACCAGGTTCACCTCGGGCTGCTGGGCGGTCAGCTGCACTCCGGCGGTCTGCGTGTGGAAGCGCAGCATCAGGGACTTCGGGTTCTTCGCCCCGAACTCCTCCTTCATCACCCGCGCCCAGATCCGCCGGGCCGCACGGAACTTGGCCACCTCTTCGAGGATCGTCGTGCGCGCCACGAAGAAGAAGGACAGCCGGGGCGCGAAGTCGTCCACGTCCATGCCGGCCGCCACGGCGGTACGGACGTACTCGATGCCGTCGGCGAGCGTGAACGCGATCTCCTGCGCGGGCGACGCCCCTGCCTCCGCCATGTGGTACCCGGAGATCGAGATCGTGTTCCACTTCGGGATCTCGGCCCTGCAGTACTTGAAGATGTCCGCGATCAGCCGCAGCGAGGGCTTCGGCGGGAAAATGTACGTCCCGCGCGCGATGTACTCCTTCAGCACGTCGTTCTGGACGGTGCCCGTCAGTCTGTCCGCCGGGACGCCCTGTTCCTCGGCGACGAGCTGGTAGAGGAGCAGCAGCAGTGCGGCGGGGGCGTTGATCGTCATCGACGTCGACACCTTGTCCAGCGGGATGCCGCCGAACAGCACCCGCATGTCGTCGATCGAGTCGATCGCCACGCCCACCTTGCCGACCTCGCCGTGGGCGATCGCGGCGTCCGAGTCGTGACCCATCTGGGTCGGCAGGTCGAAGGCGACGGACAGACCCGTCGTGCCGTTGGCGATGAGCTGCTTGTAGCGGGCGTTGGACTCGACGGCGGTGCCGAAGCCGGCGTACTGGCGCATCGTCCAGGGGCGGCCCGTGTACATCGAGGGATACACGCCGCGCGTGAAGGGGTACGAACCCGGCTCGCCCAGCTTCTCCGCCGGGTCCCAGCCCTCCAGTGCATCCGGTCCGTAGAAGGGTTCGATGGGCAGTCCGGACTCGGATTCGCGCGCCATTGCTGTGCCTCCTGCTGAGCTGCTGGGCCGCCGGACTCGTGCGACTGCCGGGCCGCCGAGCCACGGAGTCACCGAGCCACTGAGTTACTGAGCCACTGAGTTACTGAGCTGCTGAGTTACTGACTGCTGAAGCCATTGAAGCCGTCCCGGGCCTGATGCGGTGTTGCTACTCGCTGGTAATGGCTCGGGTCTCGCAACGGACTGTAGTGGCGGGCGTGCACCCGGTGGAGAGGCGCACGCCGGGACCTTGCTCACAGCATGCTGCGCGGAGGAGGATTTCCCGGAGGTTCGCCGTCGTGGTTCGCAGCCTTCGGGGGGTCAGGTGCCGGGTTCACTGCGCCGTACGTCCATGGGTCCGTCCCTTGTCCTCGTGGTCGCCGCGGCCCTGGCGGGCGGGTGCAAGGCCCAGGCCTCCGGCGCGCACGGCGGTCCACCGCCGGTCCATGTCACCTCCACCACGTCGCCCGGGCACGGCGGGGCGGCCGGGTCCGACGGCGTCGACGCCAAGCCGCGGACGAAGCCGACCGCGCCGCCCTCCCCGCACCGGCCGCCCGCTCCGCGGGCGCTGATGGCCGTGGGTTCGCGGGGCGAGCAGGTGCGTGAGCTCCAGGCGCGGCTGCGGGAGCTGAAGCTGTTCGACCGCTTCCCCACCGGCTACTACGGCAGCGTCACGGCCGGGGCCGTTTCTGCCTTCCAGCGCGCGCACGGGCTGCCGGGCACCGGGCGCACCGATGCCACGACCTGGCGCCGGGTGCGGGACCTGACGGACACGCCGACGCACGAACAGCTCCACCCGCCGACGACGCTGCCCGCGGCGAAGCCCGATCCACGGTGCCTGACCGGCCGGGTGCTGTGCATCAGCAAGAAGAGCCGCACGCTCAGCTGGATGATCGACGGGCGGGTGCTGTCCCGGATGGACGTGCGCTTCGGCGCCCAGTACACACCGACCCGCGACGGCACGTTCCACGTGTACTGGAAGTCCCGGCACCACGTCTCGACGATCTACCACACGGCAATGCCGTACGCGATGTTCTTCAGCGGCGGCCAGGCGGTCCACTACTCGGCGGACTTCGCGGCCCGCGGCTACAACGGCGCGTCGCACGGATGCGTCAACGTCCGGGACGCGGGGAAGATCGCGGCGCTGTTCGCCCAGGTGCGGACGGGCGACAAGGTCGTCGTCTACTGGTGAGCGGCGTTCGCGGGTGAGTGGTGCCTGCCCGCAGGCGGCGGAGGAGATAAAGGGCGCGGGCGGGACCGGGGGAACGTGTCCCGCCCGCGCCAGGGCACTGAGCCGTGGGTACGGGGGGAACCCCGGCTCGTGCGTGGGCCGATGACCAGTCGGCTCATTTCTTACTGCGTCGCCTGCTCCGAAAACGTCACACCTCCCGGAGATTTTTTTCGACGAGTTCGAGAAGCGCAGGTCAGAGCAGGTTTCCAGCAGGGTGGTCCGAGCCGGGGCGGGGTCACGCGGATCCGGACAGCGGGGGCGGCGGGGGTCGGCGACGACGCCGTAGGGGTGCCGGGGGCGCTGGGTGGACCCGCCGGAGCCGTCGGGGGATGGGGAGGCCGCCGCCGGGCCGTCGGGGGAAGGGAAGGACACCGCCGGGCCGTCGGGTGCGGTGGGGAGGACGCCGTCAGAACCGGATGAGGGGCTGGGCAGCGCCACGCGGGACCGGAGGGGCGGGTGCCGGGTCACGGGAGGCCAGGACGCCGTCGGAGCCGACGCGGGACGGACTGGTCGCCGTCGGGAACCCGGCGCTGGAGGGATGCCCGCGGGCCGGACGGGCGCCGAAGGTGGACGGGTGGTGCCGTGAGCCGGGCGGGCGCCCGCGACCCGGACGAGTGTCGGGAGATGGACGGGTGCCGCGGGCCGGACGGGTGTCGTGGACCAGGCAGGTGCCACGGACCAGGCAGGCGCCGAAAGCCGTACGGGCGGCCGCGGGCCGGCCGCTCGCCGAGAGTCGGACGAGGGGCACGGGCCGGACGGGCACCGCGAGTTGGACGAGGGACGGGCGGACACCGAGGGCCCGTCGGGTACCCGGGGCCGCCCGGCAACAGTCGAGGACCCGTCAGGCGTCGAGGACCCGGCAGGTGCCGAGGGCCGAGGGGTTCCTCAGGACAGCAGGGTGGGGAGGGCGCTGTAGGAGGCCGACGGGGTCGGGACCGGGAACGACGGCGTCTCGTAGGACGGGCTGCCGGTGAGCACGCCGCCGCTCTGCCGGACCGCGCCGTCCTGGTTCCCACCCCAGCCGCCCCAGCCGCCTTCGCTGTCGCCGCTGCCGTCCTTGCCGCCGCTGTCGTTGCCGTCGTCGCCCTTGCCGTCGCCGCTGCCGCTGCTGTCGCCGCCGTTCTCACGGCCGCTGTGGGACAGGTCCAGCACCCGCGTGCAGAACTTGCTCACGCGCTCGGCGCCGTGGGCGTCGTCCTCCAGCATGCGTCGCCGGTCGGTGTCGAGCGTGCCCTTGCGGTAGTCGCGGCAGGAGGCGACGACGCGCGTCCAGCGTTCACTGGCGCTCTCCGAGCGCTGCTTGTCGTCGGAGCGCGAGCCAGGATCCGACGAGGCACCGCCCGGCTGGGCCTGGGCCCCGCGGGACGAGGGCGCCACGTCGGGCCGGTCGGACGGCGTGCCGTCGGGCGTGGACTCGCCGGAGCGTCCGCCGTCCTCCGTCGTCGGGTCGGGGGAGGGCGAGGCGAGGGATTCGTCACCGGTGGCGGCGACCGAGACGGACGACCCGGGGCTCGGCTCGTCCGAGCCGCCGAACGGCGACGGCAGCACCCCGGTGGTGGCCGCGAAGGCGACCCCGCCGACCATGAATCCGGCCAACGTGGCCGCGAGCCCGAACCGCACGGGTCTGCCCCAGCGGGCACGCCGACGGGGTGTGCGCCCACCGGCACGGTGGCCGCCCGCACCCTGGCCGCCCGCACCATGGGCACGGCCAATACGAATTGCGCCCGGAGCCGTAGTGCCCAGCGATATGTCACCCGGACCCATGTCGCCCGCGACGGCGCCCTCCTGGCCGGCCACAGGGACGGGGCCGACGTACGTCTGTCCCTCGCGAGCCTTGCGGAAGGCGGCCAGTGCGGCGGCCTCGCCCCGCATTTCCTCCACCGCCTCGGCGGGGTGGGGGCGCCCCTCGGCGGCGAGTGCGTCGAGTGCGGCGGCGAGCCGCGTGGCTTCGAGACGGGCACGGGGGTCGCCCCCGCCGAGGCCGTCGGATCCTCCGAGACCGTCGAACAAGGGGCCGCTCAGCAGCCGCTCAGCGGCGTCCTGGTCCAGCCAGCGGCCGCCGTCACGGGAACGCCGACGGGCACCCTGGCCCGCACCACGGCCGGTGTCGGGGTTCTGCGCATGGGCGGCGCCGCGCTCGGGCCAACGGCCCGCGTCCCAGCCCGTGGCGGAGCTGCCGGGGGTCGGCTGTCCGTCCTCGGGGAAGTCACTGCGCTCGTCGGCCATCACATGTCCTTCTGCGTCCGCGTTCGCGAATGCGTCACACCGGCGGAGCGGGTGTACGTCACACCTGCGGACGTCACGGCACCTGCCTGCGGTTCTCGCTGCGGCGGTACGGCGTCCAGCGCGCCGGGGGCTTCCGGATTCGCACCCAGCAACTCCGCGAGCCGCTTGAGACCGCGGTGTGCGGCGGTGCGGACGGCGCCGGGCCGCTTGCCGAGCGTCTCCGCGGCGCTCTTCGCGTCCAGCCCGACGACCACGCGCAGCACGACGGCCTCCGCCTGGTCCTGCGGGAGCTGGGCGATGAGGGAGAGCGTATCGCTCGTGGAGAGCAGCTCCATCGCCTCGCCCGCGGTGTCCGACTCGGCGGGCTTCCCGGTCAGCTCGGTCTCGTCGCCGCCTATCGCTGGGCGGCGCCCGCGCATCCGTATGTGATCGAGCGCCCGGTTGCGCGCGATGCGCGCCGCCCAGCCCCGGAACCGGTCGGCGTCGCCGCTGAACCGGTCGAGGTCCCGGGCGATCTGCAGCCAGGCCTCCGATGTGACGTCTTCTGCATCCGGATCGCCGACCAGCGTCCGGACGTACCCCAACAGCCGTGGATGCACGGCGCGGTACACGATCCGGAATGCGGTCTCGTCCCCGTCCTGCGCCGCCAGTACCGCGGCGGTCAGCTCCGCGTCGTCCCCCAGCACTCTCTCATCCTGCCCCAGTCGGAGATGTGGCCCCGCGACGGGTTCGCCTTCCCGGTCTTGACGGACATGCCGCGCCGCCCGGCGCGAACCAGCACGCTACGGCCTGAAATGGGTCCACGTCCATGTTTGTACAACGCGCAACTATTGGACGACGGAGCGGGGTGTGACGAAAACGGCACGGGCGGCGCTGAAGGAAGTACGGGCCGCCGCGCGGCCCGTGCCGTGCGGCGGCCGGGGCCTCTCCTGTGGGGGGTGGCGGCCCCGGCCGTTGCCAACGGCAAGGGTAGAGCCCCTGTTGGGCTCAGCCCGCGCGTATCGGCTGCAACATGCCGGGGCGTCGCATTCCTTCGGGGAACACATCTGCATTTCACCCCGCTCTGGTGCACTTTGCACATCGCCTTCACGCACTTCGCACATCGGGGAACATCCGCGCCCTGAAGCGCACCTCGCCCGGTTCGGGACATTCACGCACTCGGCACACGGGTGTCGGCAGCCCGACTCCGTACGCGGACGCCGGCGCCCGGACTCGGAGCTCGGACGTCAGTCCCCGCACATCGCCAAGCGCCCGAGACGGATCGCGGCGCGCGCGTCTCGGCTCGCGCACCTCGGTGCACCGGGCACAGCGCGCGCACGTCGGCATGCGCAACCCGAGCACGCGACCCAGAGCACGACGGATACAGCACGCGCCCCCGAGCACGACGGACCCCGAGCACCAGGGACCCGGAGCACCACGGATCCCGAAGCACGACCGTTCCCGGCCCCGCGGTGTCAGTCCGCCCGCGCCGCCGTCCCGGGCCCCGTGTCCGGCACATGCGTGGTGGACTCGTCCGGGGTCGGGGTCGGGGTCGGGGTCCCGGATCCGGGTACGGACGGGTCGGCACCATCAGGGTCCACGCCGCGCGCCGACTCACGAGCCGTCACGCCGGCACAGAACCCGGGAACGTACTGCTCGCCGCCCGCGGCACGGACCAGCCGTTGCCACGCCGTCGAATTCGGCTTGTGGCCATGTGCATCGGCTGAGTCGTAGGCACGGCAGCGCGCCGCGTCATCCTTGCCCGCGCCGGCGCCCCTGCCCGCTCGGGGGTGCGCGGCGGACGGGGACGGGAGGGCCTCGCCGTCCGGGGCCGCCGAGGCGGACGCGGTGCCGCCGGGCGCCGCCGGCCGTCCGGACGCCCCTGACCACCCGCGCCGCCCGGACGGCCACTCGGGCGCGGAGGCGGTCTGCGCGGGCCGTGCCTGCCGCGCATCGTTGTCACCGCCGTCGCCGCGCGTACCGATCGTGGCCATCGCGACCCCGCCCAGCGTGAGCCCCGCCAGCACGGTGCCGAGTGTGGCGCGCAGGGGCCAGCGCGCGGCCCACCGCCGAGCGCGGGGCCGCCAGTCGTCGCGCCGTCGCGTACGCGCGCCGTGCGCACCGGAGTCGCGTGCGGCGAGGAACGCGGCCACCGCGCGCTGCTCGGCGTCCGGGCTGATGCCGTCGGGACGCACGGCCGCCGCGAGGAGGGCGCCGACGCCGGGTGGGGCCTGTGGGGTCTCAGTCATCTCGCCTTCCCCAGCGTCCCGGGCCCGTCATCCGTCACACCGCGCACGCCGAGATGCCGGGCGAGACGTTTCAGCCCCCGGTAGGCGGCGGTTCGGACCGCGCCGGGCCGCTTGCCGAGCACACGGGCCGCGGTGGGCCCGTCGAGGCCGACGACCACGCGCAGCAGCACGGCCTCCGCCTGGTCCTGGGGCAGCCCGTTGATCAGGGCCAGGGCCTCGCCGGTCGAGATGGCCTCCAGGGCCTGGTCGGACGTGCTGTGCGCGGCGGGCAGCTCGAGCACGTCCTGGTCGAGGTGGGAGGGCCGGGGCCGTGCCTTGCGACGGCGCAGCAGGTCGAGCGCCCGGTGCCGTGCGATGGTCGCGGTCCAGCCGCGGAAGCCGGCGCCGTCGCCCCGGAACCGGCCCAGGTCGCGGGCGATCTCCAGCCATGCCTCGGCTGCGACGTCCTCGGCCTCGTCGCCGACGAGGCCCCGCAGATAGCCGAGGAGCCCCGGCTGTACGAGCCGGTAGGCGACCGCGAAGGCGGCCTCGTCCCCGTCCTGTGCCCGCGCGACGGCCGCGCCCAGCTCCCCGTCGTACGCCGACGCCCGGCGGGGTTCCCCTCCCTGGCCCAACAAGCGCATTCCTCTTCGCAGCGATGCGGCACGAGCCGGATCCGGCCGGATCGGCGTGCCCTTGCCCCCACGGTCATCTGCGTCGGCCCGCACAGAAGTGTCACAGGGTCACTCCGGCACGCCCCGGGAAAGCAGGGGGGACAGCCGGAGTGTGCCGGGCACCCGCGAAGTGATCACCTGGAGCCATGACGACAGGACAGCTCAATGCGGGGCGGACGCAGTCGCGTGCGACGCCGGAGACGACGACGCGGTGGTCACGACTGGGCCTGCTCGCCTGGGCCTTCGGCGCCGTGCAGTTCTTCGTGATCCACTTCGTGGTGGAGTCGGCGTGGCCCAGGGCCTACAGCTGGGCGGCGAACAACATCAGCGACCTCGGCAACATCCGCTGCGAGGTGCGCACGGAGCCGGAGTCACGGTACGTCTGCTCTCCGAGGCACGAGTTGATGAACGTCTCGTTCACGGCGTCGGGCCTGCTCCTGCTGGCCGGTGCGCTCCTGACCTGGCGGATATGGAGCCGGAGGCCCGGCCCGCTGGTCTCCCGCATCCTGCTGGCCGGGGCGGGCGCGGGCTTCGTACTGGTGGGCCTCGCACCCTCCGACACCAGGGAGAACGCCCATGTGCTGGGAGCCCTGCTCATCATGGCCACGGGCAACGCCGGCCTCATCCTGGCCGGATTCGGCACCGAGCCGGGCACGACCCTGCACCGCCTGCGCCATGCGACACGGCTCCTCGGCACGCTGGCGCTCCTCGCCGCGTTCCTCCATCTCTCCGGCCACTACCTGGGGCTCGGTATGGGCGGAATGGAGCGTGTCGCCGTGTTCCCGCTCTTCATATGGACGTTCACCGTGGGCGCCGTCGGCCTCTCCTCGCGCGCTCGCAACCTCTCCCGCTGATCCCGGTTCGGAAGGCGACCACCCCCCCTCGGCGCGTGCGCCCCCTGTCCGTGTCGGCGGAAACCGATTGCCCTGCCCGAACGCCGCTGACAGGGTCGGGGCCATGCCCACCTTCTCTGCACACGACGGCACCGAACTCGCCTACCAGGAGTTCGGTGACGGTCCTCCGGTGATCTGCCTGCCCGGTGGGCCGATGCAGGACTCCGTCTATCTCGGCGACCTCGGCGGCCTGTCCACGCACCGGCGGCTGATCAGGCTGGACCTCCGGGGAACCGGCCGGTCGGCGACACCGGAGGACCCTGCCTCCTACCGCTGTGACCGGCTCACCGACGACGTGGAGGCCCTGCGCAGGCATCTGGGTCTCGAACAGGTCGACCTGCTCGGGCATTCCGGCGGCGCGAACCTCGCCGTCCTCTACACGGAGCGCCATCCGGAGCACGTCGGCAGGCTCGCGCTGATCACTCCGGGCGTCGCGGCTGTCGGCATCACGGTCGCGGGGGACGTACGGCGTGCGACGGCGCGGCTGCGCCGGGACGAGCCCTGGTTCTCGGCAGCGTTCGCGGCCCTCGAGGGGATCGTCGCGGGCAGGGCGACCGCCGCATCCTGGGAGGCGATAGCGCCGTTCTACTACGGCCGCTGGGACGAGACGGCGCGGGCCCATCGGTCCGCGGAGGACGAGCAGCGGAACACCGAGGCCGCGGCCGTCTTCGGCTCCGAGGGCGTCTTCGCCCCGGACGCGACCCGCGCGGCGCTCGCTCGGTTCGGGCGGCCCGTGCTGCTGCTCGCCGGGGAGTACGACCTGAATTCCCCGCCACCCGCTATGGCCGAGTTCGCCGGGCTGTTCCCGGACGCCCGGCTCGTCGTGCAGGCGGGTGCCGGGCACTTCCCGTGGCTCGACGACGCGGGCCGGTTCACTGCGTCCGTCGCGGCGTTCCTGCGGTGAGTCAACCGGTCAATCCGGGGGCCGGACATTGACGTTGAGCCGGAAGAGATGGCGGGGTCGTAGGCCGCCTCGACCGCCGCGAGCCGTTCGCAGTTCCCGGCTCTCAGGGTCACACCGCGGGGGACGTGTCGCCATCCGGCTCCTCCGCGCACGGACGGTCACTTCGGGTGAGAACAACGGGTGCACTCACAGGGCGGATAGCGCCCGGGCGAGTCGATCGGCAGCAGTCCGTCCCGCTCGGGCCGGTACGTCGTCCGGGGGCCCCAGGTGCGGCCCCCGTCCCGTGACACCCGCAATGTGAGGTACGGCCCGAGGCCCGGCAGCCTCACCACCGGCCCCCGTGCCTCTCCGCCTTCGACCGCAGCCACGCCTTCACCCGCTCTTCCTCGTCCGGAGAGGCCTCACGCAGGTCCTGCGCGGCGATGGTCGCGACGAAGTGCACGAACCGCACACGGCGCAGCTCACCGTCGACGCCGATGACCTTGCCGGGCCCGTAGACGTCGGTCCCGGTGTGCGCGACGTACGCGCCCTCCTGGTGCGGCGTTGCCATCGCACTACCTCTCGCTCTCTGTGGGGATCCGATCACAGAGTGAGGTCATCGCAGCTACGCTCGCCAGAGGGATCGCTGTGCCAACGGCTACGTCACATCCTGGAGTTGCGGATGGCAATCGAGGACAACCCCGAGTCCCGCGTCAGCTACGGCGAGGAGCTCAAGCGGCGCCGGGAGGCGGCGGGACTCACCCAGGAGGAGCTGAGCCTGCGCGCGATCATGTCGCGCACGCACATCGCCCACATCGAGGCGGGGCGACGTCGTCCAGCGCTGGACGACGCGCGACGGTTGGATCAGGTGCTGGAGACGGGTGGGGTGTTCGAGCGGTTTCTGCCCACGCTGGATGGGCGCAAGGTTGCGGAACACTTCACACTGGCAGCCGAACTGGAGCGGCAGGCAACGACAATTCGCCAGTACGCACCCAAGCTGGTCCCTGGCATCTTGCAGACCCAGGCGTACGCACATGAAGTGCTCAGCTCGGGCCACGAGCACAGAACGGACGAGGAACGTGACAAGCTCCTCGTCACGCGACTGGAGCGCGCCCGCATCCTCGACGACTTCCAATCGCCACTGGTGTGGTCCCTGCTTGACGAGGCAGTCCTCAGGCGCCCCATTGGCGGCTCTGCAGTGATGTGTGAGCAGTTACGACACATCGCCAGGCTCGGTGAGTCGCGGCGTATTCGCGTGCATGTACTGCCCTTCCATGTGGGCTACTACAAGCTGCTGGAAGGCTTGGTCTCCCTTATGTGGTTCGAGGAACTCCCGCCCGTGGCCTACGTGGAGGGCTTGGAAACGGGAAAGGTCTGGGAGATTCCATCCGTAGTACGCCAGTGCCAGGTCGCCTACGATCATGCTCTGGGCGATGCGTTGTCGCATCGCGAATCCCTGGCCATGATCAGGTCTGTCGCGGAGGAATACGACCATGCACAGCGCTAAGCACGTCGTCCCCAACGCCTCGACCCTGCCGATGTGGCGCAAGTCGACCTACAGCGGCGGTGAAAGCGGCAGTTGCCTGGAAGTCAGCGAGGCGTACGCGACCTGGCGCAAGTCCACGTACAGCGGCGGTGACAGCGGCGAGTGCCTCGAAGTCAACGACACCGCCCGCCCCCTCGTCCCCGTTCGTGACAGCAAGAACCCCCACGGTCCTGCCGTCGTCTTCACCGGCACCGCCTGGACGTCGTTCGTGGAGGCCGTGAAGCAGCAGTCCGTCATGGCCTAGCACCAGTCCGATGAGGCCCGCGCCGCAGGCGCGCGGGCCCCATCGGGGTGTGTGCCGCCTCGGCCGTCACGGGGTGATCCGCTGCACGACCGGGGCGCGACCGGCTACGACTTCGACGCCGACGGTGAGGCCGACTGGCTCACGGACGCCGAGGCCGAGGTCGCCGCGCTCGTCGCAGGCGACGCCGAGGTGGACCCGCTCTTCGACGGCGACGCGGACGCCGACCCGCTCTTCGACGGCGAAGGGGAGGTCGTCGGGCTCTTCGAAGGCGACGCGGACGTCGTCGGGCTCTTCGACGGCGTACCCGTCGGCTTCTTCGACGGAGTCATGGTCGGCTTCTTCGTCGGCGTCTTCGTGGGCTTCTTGGTCGGGGTCTTCGTGGGCTTCTTCGTCGGCTTCTTGGTGTACTTCTTGGTCGGGGTCTTCGACGGCTTCTTCGTCGGCTTCCTGGTGGGCTTCCTCGTGGGCTTCTTCGTCGGCTTCTTCGTCGTCGTCGGGGAGGGCTTGGCCGTCGTCGTGGTCGGGGACGACGCAGGCGCGGCCTCTGCCGAACTCGCGGCGGCCCCGGTGACCAGCGCCACCGCCAGGCCGCCCGCAGCGACGGCGAGCCTCCAGCGGTTACGGAACGGTGCATTCATGAAGTGCTCCCATCATGAACTTCTGCCCCATTTGTCACTTTGTGCGCGCCCAAACGAGGGTGACACGGGGTCCCCGAAACGGCGACCCGGCCCCGAAAAACCGCCCCTGAACAGCAACTATTCGCCCGGACTCGGCGAGCGCGGCCGCACCCTCCCGGCATGCCCGCCGAAGGCGGCAGAACACTGCGCCCCACGCGGAGCGGTCACCGCACCGGCAGCGCGATCCGGACCTCCAGGCCGCCGCCTTCCCGCGGCACGGCCGTCACGCTTCCGCCGTGGGCCCGGACCACGGAGCGGACGATGGGCAGGCCGAGGCCGACGCCACGGTCGCCCCCGGTTCGCTCCGCGCGCAGCCGCCTGAAGGGCTCGAACAGGCCGTCCACCTGGTACGCCGGGACCACCGGACCCGTGTTGGACACGGTCAGCACCGCATGGCCGGACCGGACCGAGGTGGTCACATCCGCCCACCCGCCTTCGAGGGTGTTGTGGCGGACGGCGTTCTGCACCAGATGCAACGCGGCCCGCTCCAGCAGCACGCCGTTCCCCCGCAGGGATGCGGGGGCGCGCCGGCCTCGCAGCTCCACGCCGTCGGCGACCGCTTCCGCGCGGACCTGGTCGACGGCCCGCTCCGCCATCTCCGCCAGGTCGACCGGCTTCCGCTCGGAGACGCCGTTCTCGCTCCGGGCGAGCAGCAGCAACCCCTCCACCAGCCGTTCGCTGCGGTCGTTCGTGGCGAGCAGCGTCCTGCCCAGCTGCCGCAGCTCCAGCGGTGCACCCGGGTCGGAGAGATGAACCTCCAGGAGCGTGCGCTGGATGGCCAGGGGGGTGCGCAGCTCGTGGGACGCGTTCGCGACGAACCGCTGCTGCGCGTCGAAGGCCCGGTCGAGCCGGTCGAGCATCTCGTCGAAGGTGTCCGCCAGCTCCTTCAACTCGTCGTCCGGCCCGGCCAGCTCCATGCGCCGGTGCAGCTCGGAGCCGGCCACCGTACGTGCCATGCGGGTGATACGGCCGAGCGGGGACAGCGCCCGCCCGGCCAGGACGTACCCGAGGGCGAAGGCCAGCGCAGCCAGCGCCAGCAGGCACAGCAAGGAGTGCTGCAGCAGCGAATTGAGCGAGGCGGCGCGCTGGTCGTCCAGGCATGCGCCCATGACGCCGTCGAGCCCGTCGGTGCTCCGGGCCCGACCGACGTCCGGACAGGTGTCGCTGACGACCCTGAGGTCGTGGTCCCCGTGGATCCGGAAGGCCACGCCGCTGTCGCGCAGCGCCCGGGCGGCCAGGAAGTAGATGATCAGGAGCAGCACGGTCCCGGCCATCAGGAACATGCCGCCGTACAGCAGCGTCAACCGCATCCGGATCGTCGGGCCCCTGTGCGGGGGGCGCCGCGTCGGCTCGTGCTGGTGTGCGGTGCGGCGGGGCAGGCGCTGCTGCTCGCGCGGAGGGTGCTTCGGCCGCGGCGGGGTCAGCAGCCGATGCCCTCCCTCAGGAATACTGGCCATGACCTCGGATCCGGAGGCGGGAACGCGGAATCGTCCGCGGGACATGATGTCCGAAGCGCACCTAAACTCCCGGTAAGGGTCCGTGTGTTGGCCCTGTCGCACGGTCGGGACCGGTCTGCGGAGCCGGGCACGCCGCCCCGGGCCGGAGGAATGCGCACGCCGCCCGGCAGCCCGTGGTGCGAGGTGGCCGGCCGCGGCCCGGATCGCGGCGCCCCGCTCGCGCAACACCCGTACGGGACAACCGGATAGGGTCGTCGGCCATGACCGAGATCGACACCGGCGAAGACGCCGCGACCGGGATCGACACCGGCGACGCCGAGGCCGAGGCCGGTACCCGGCCCGGGACCGAGCCGGAGCATCTGACCAGGACACGGTCGTTCTACGACGCCGTGGCCGGCGAGTACGCGGACCGCTACCGCGATTGGTTGGAAGCCCAGCCCTTGGAACGCGCGGTGCTGGGCGGCTTCGCCGGTCTCGTGCTGGAGGACGGCGGCGGCCGGCCGGTCGCCGAGGTGGGCTGCGGACCGGGGCGCGCCACCTCGTATCTGCACGGCCTCGGGCTTCCGGTGTTCGGGATCGACCTGTCACCGCGGATGGTCGCGCTGGCACGGGCGGCGCACCCGGAGATCCGCTTCGAGGTGGGGTCGATGCTGGAGCTCGACCTGGCGGACGGCTCGCTGGGCGGGATCGCCGCCTGGTACTCCGTCATCCACCTGCCGGAGGACCGGCTGCCCGACGCGTTCGACGAGTTCCGCCGGGTACTGGCGCCCGGCGGCCATGTGCTCGTCGCCTTCCAGGTGGGGGACGAGCCGCTGCATCTGGACCGGCCCTTCGGTCACCCGGTGTCGCTCGACTTCCGGCGGCACCGGCCGGAGCGGATCGCCGAACTCCTCGACCGGGCCGGGCTGTCCGTGCACGCACGGATGGTGCGCGAGCCCGCCGATGACACCGAGACCACCCCGCAGGCCTTCCTCATCGCACGCAGACCCGTCGACGACGCATGACCCCGCCCCACTCGCCGGGGCCCCGCACACGCGCCCGCGTCAGGTGTTCGAGAGGTCCGGCTCCCAGGACACGGCCACGAGGCGGTCGCTGAGGGTGCCGGCCGGCTGCGAGCGCCGGTCCGCCCGGTAGGCGCGGATCGCCGGGTCGGCGAGGGTGAGGGTCACGACGGGGCAGTCCTCGACCTGGTTGGTGTCGGCGGGCGAGCAGGTGGTCACGTCGGTGAGGCTGTGACCGGGGCAGACGGCGCCCGGGGGCAGCTCCACCTCGAGGTAGAGGTCCCGCTCCCGCGCGGCCCGGAAGCTCCCGGACGTCGGCGTCGGCATCCGCTTGCCGGCGGGTCCGGAGACGACGGTCGCGGTCAGGCCGCGCGCCTTCGCGGTGCGGCCCTCGCCGTGCGGCCCGAACACGTCGACGGTGACGCGGTGCTCGGCGACCGGCGCGGTGAGGAGCAGCGGCGCTTCGCCCGCCTCGACGGTGGCGGAGAGGGTGAAGCGGGGGCGGCCGTGGAGCTTCGGCCCCGGGTCGTAGTAGCCGTAGCTGCGGATGCGCAGGGCGGGGACCTCGTCCCGTTCGCCCTCGCCCAGCGGTTCGGGCCGCGCGGGCACATCCGCCCCGCACCCCCGGCTCCCGCCCGTCGGGATGGCGCGCAGCAGCCCGTACCCGGGGCCGGCGAACGCGGGGAGCCGCAGGACGAGCAGCGCGAACAGCAGGCTCAGCAGCACGGCGAGGACGAGCCAGGCCCGCGGCGAGCCGACGCCTACGCGGTACATGCGCCGGTATCCCCCTTCGACGCGCGCCGCGCGTGCCCCGGCCAGGGGCAGTCCGGGAGCCGGATCTCCGCCCCGGTCGGTCTCAGCACCGCCCGCGGGCCCGCCGGGAGACGACCGCGCGCAGGATGCGCCGGCCTTCCGTGGACAGGTCCAGCGCCTGGCGCAGGCCCGTCGCGCCGTGGTCCGAGAGCAGCTCCAGGATGCGTATCTGACGGCGCAGTTCGGCCGCGACCAGCGGGGACATGCCCTCGGTACGGCCCTCGCGGCGCGCCGCGAGGGAACCCTCGTCGTCGTCGTCGGCCGTGTCCAGGAGCCGGTGGATCTGCAGTGCGGCGACGGAGCAGGCGTCGGCCCAGGCGCGCAGGTCGCCCTCGCCCGGGGCGTCCGGGGCGGCGCCGAGCATGCGGCGGACCAGCGTCGCCGCCTCATCGGGGAAGTCGTCGCACTCGACGGCTTCGCCCTGCCCGTCCGTCAGCTCCTTGCGGGCCGCCGCCAGGCGCTCGGTCCAGTCCTCGCCGTCCACCAGGCTCGACCACAGCGGGCGCAGGACCTCTTCGTCCCCGCCCAGCAGCGGAACGCACCGGTCGAGGCAGGCAAGACCGCTCGCCGCCAGACCACGCTGATCGGCCTGAGCGATCAGTTCCACCAGGCTCATCCACGCCTCCCTTTACGCACGCCGCACTTCCCCTTACTGCGTGCGATGGCTCAGGAACGTCACTGCTGGCCGAAAATCGCCCCTCGGTCGATGCGTGTCCGCGTCGGCAGGGCCGTCAGGGGACGAGGAGTCCGGGGCCCTGGAGGATCCTCACCTGCTGCATATGTGTCAGGGTGCGCACGAGGACGATCGCGAGGGTGGCGGCAGCGATGTCCAACAGGTCGTAGACGGCCCAGCCGGCGAACGCGTCGTGGTAGTCCGCCGTGGAACGGCTGTCGGCGACGTCGGAGAGGTTGCTCAGATGGCCCACCAGCCACAGGCCCCACCAGGCGTTGACCAGGCCGTGCGAGGGCCGGGGCCCGGGGCCGTCCGGGCGCCGCGGATCGCTGGACCGCCAGACGTCGAGGACGACGCGGCGCGGGTACCAGAGGTTCGCGATCGGCACGACCCAGCCCCAGAAGACCCAGCCACGGCTGAGCTCGTGCCCGTCGGGCCGGAACACCTCGGCGTTCACCCGGGCAGCACGCAGCCACACGACGAAGACGATCCCGCACACGACCAGGGCGGCGGCATGGGCCTCGACCACGGTGTCGTACAGGTGGACGGCCCGCCGGGCCGCCCGGCCGTCGTCCGAGGCGTGGACGAACGCGCCGGCGAAGAGCGCGACGACGTCCACGGCGATGCACACACCGAGCAGCGCCACGGTCGCGAGCGAGAGCCGGACGGGCGCGGCGAGCGGCGCGTCCTTCTCGGCGGGGACCGGCCCGGCCGGGTCGCCGCCCCGGGCGTCCTCCGGAGCGGCCGCACCGGTGCACACGGTGCACAGCCTCGAATCCGGATCCGCGGTGTTCATGCGGCAGTGAGTGCACAGCACGGCGAGTGGTCCCCCTGGAACGGCTGCGGTCCCTCCCCGGGACCGGGCATGCGAAAGCGGCCACCACCCGGTGGCCGCCCGCCGAAAGGTAGAGGCCGGGCCGCCCTGCTGTCCAGGCAGTTCGGCGGCCCGGCGGCTCAGCCGCCCAGCCGGTTCGCCAGCTTCACGAAGGCCGGCCACGACAGGGAAGGACGGCCCGGGTCCCACAGCTTCTGGATCGTGGCGCGCAGCGGCATACGGATGCCGGCCGCCACCTGGCCCTCGGTCTGGGCGTTCGGGAAGTCCGACCACACGGCGAAGCTGCCGCCGAGGATCTGGCCCGCGTACGAGGCGGGGACGGGGTTCGTGCCGCGCACGACCAGCGGGGTCCACTGCTCGTAGATGCGCTGCCCGGTCGGGTAGACGAAGTTGTTGGGCTGGCCGAGCACGTAGTAGAGGTACTCGTCGTTGTAGTTGATCAGCTTGCGGCCCGCACCGAGGTACTGCACGGGGTCGCGGGCGCCGATCTCCTTGCCCGTCCAGTAGGCGACCTGGAGGTCGGCGGCGGGCTGCACGACGCCGCCGCGGTAGAAGCCGTCGTTCCAGGCGCGCATGGTCCTGTGCTGTGCGCGCACCACGTCGGCCCGTGCGTTGAGCCAGCCGGTCGCCAGGTCCTGGACGCGGGCGTTAGGGCCGTACTTGGCCCGCGCAGCGGAGGCCAGCTGCGGATACGAGGCCTCGGGGTTCTTCACCATCAGCGCGCTGTACTCGTCGCCGCCGAGGTGCCAGTAGGGCCCGGGGAACAGCTTCGCGTACTCGTTCAGCAGGTCGTCGACGATCCGCGCGGCCTGCGGGTTCGAGATGTCCACGGCGCCGCGCGCGGGCACGCCCTGCGCGTTGCGCAGCTGGAGCGAGGGGTGGGCGGCGATCACCGCGCCCAGGTGGCCCGGCGAGTCGATCTCCGGCACGACGGTGATGTGCCGGCTCGCGGCCACCGCGAGGATCCTGCGCACCTGCGCCTTGGTGAGATGGTCCTTCGCGACGATCTCGGGGTGCGTGTCGGACTGGATGCGGAAGGCCTGGTCGTCGGAGAAGTGCAGGCCGAGCTGGTTGTACTTGAGGTCGCCGAGCTCGCGTATGCGGTCCTCTATCCAGCCCTCGGAGTACGGCTTGCGCGCGATGTCCAGATTGAAGGCGCGCTGCGGCTTGGCGGGCGCGTCGCGCACGACGCCCTCGGGGGCGGTACCGCCCCCCTGCACCTCCTGCTTCAGGGTGCGGGTGCCGTAGAAGACACCGGCGTCGGTCGGGCCGACTATCTTCACCCGGCCGTCCTTGACGGTGAGGGTGTACGCCTCGGGGCCGGCCCCGGCCCCGCGGTCCAGCGCCAGCTCCACATCGCCGGGGCCCGGCTTCGCGGAACCCCCGTAGCCGAGCTTCAGCTCGCCGGCCAGCAGCCGGCCCTCGTCCTCGAGGCCCGGGTCGGCGACCACGACGCGCGCCGAGGAACGCGGCTTCCAGCCCGGCCCGCGGGCCGGGGTGTGCTCCCGCACCGCCGGGATGGTCTGCGGCGCGGAGGAGAGCGGATAGGTGCGGGTGGGCGTCGGTGTGGGTTTCGCGCCCGCGGGCCGCTCCGCGGTGGCTCTCCCGCCTTCTCGCGGCCAGAGGGCGACCGCAACGGTCAGTGCGACCATCGCGACCGCTGCTATGAGCCAGGCCCAGCGTGACTTGGCCATGTGGGCCGTCTCCTTTCCCGTGTCCGATATCCGTGCGTCGGCGTCCGGCAGCCGTGAAGGCGCCCAGTCGTATCAATGCCAACCTAGGCACGGCCAGCGTGATGACCGTCACCCACGGCACCCCAAACTCTTCCATTCGGGTGAAATTCGCGCATCCGTCGGACGGCTTCCACCTCACATCGATAACGTGACGACACATCCTTCACCTGGCCCCCTGCCGTATCGCTCTCGATCGTCGGCCCGAAGACCGGCCGGATCACCGTCCCGCACAGGAGCCCCGCTGCCCGCGCACCGATCCCCAGGCCTGCCCGGCCACGCCGCCATACGCGCGGCGCAGAGCCGCGGCGCATCCGCGGCCGGCCGGGCCGCGTCGGTGCCCGGCCGCCAGGCACCGGCGCCCGGCGGACCCGTCCCGACTCCCGGCCGCCCGGCCCCGCCGCCGGGACTGGTCTGGTTCAACGCGGCACCGGAACCCCAGGCGCACCACGCCCTACTGGGGTGCTGCGCCAGCCACCGCTGGGCCGAGCGGCTCATCGCGCACCGGCCCTACCCGAACCTGGACGCGCTGCTCGCGGCCGCCGACGAGGCCGCGTACGACCTGGCGCCCGGCGACCTCACCGAGGCCCTCGCCCTGGAGGCGCCGGCCGCGCCGCCCGGCGTCGCCCGCTCCGACGCCGCACGCACCGCTCTGGACGCCGCCCACGCCGCGTACGAGAGCCGCTTCGGGCACGTGTTCGTGATCTGCCTGGACGACTGCACCCAGGGGGAAGCCCTGGACCGGGTCCTGGACGGCATCCGGTCACGGCTGAACAACGATCGCGAGGACGAGCGGGTCATGGCCGCGGAGGAGTTGCGGCGACTCGCCCGGGGGCGGATCACCCGCTTGATGACCGAAACAGCGGAATTGAACCACTCCGACAGCCGCCCCGGCAGCCGTCCCGATAGCCCGTACGTGCCTGTTTGATTGCTTGTTTGATCACACGGACGGGCCCCGCGTGAGCGTTCCGACAACACGTCGCTACGATGGCCGGGGCCGGTGGACCGTACCCGGCCGGGCCCGACCGACACTGAAGCCGGCGCGGCCCCAAGACCGCTCCCGGAGGGTTCTTCCGTGCCGGCTGGAACGCTGTACCGCGGCCGGGAAGGAATGTGGTCCTGGGTGGCTCACCGAGTCACCGGCGTCCTCATTTTCTTCTTCCTGTTCGTACACGTGCTGGACACCGCTCTTGTGCGTGTGTCCCCCGAGGACTACGACAAGGTCGTAGCCACGTACAAGACGCCGATCGTCGCGCTGTTGGAGTACGGCCTCGTCGCCGCAATCCTCTTCCACGCGCTCAACGGCCTGCGTGTCATCGCCGTCGACTTCTGGTCCAAGGGCCCGCGCTACCAGAAGCAGATGCTCTGGTCCGTTGTCGGTATCTGGATCGTGCTGATGGCCGGGGCTATCTACCCCGTCCTCGGGCACGCCGCTCGTGTTCTGTTCGGGAGCTGACGCCCATGGCCACCACTGAGAGCACGTCAGGCGTCGGCCCCGTCGAGGGCGCCTCGCTGTACGACGTCGACAACCCCGCGCCCTTCATCGAGGCTCCGCGCAAGCGCACCGGCAAGACTCCCAAGTCGACCCGTGGCAACTTCGAGATGTACGGCTGGCTGTTCATGCGCCTGTCCGGCATCGTGCTGGTCGTCCTCGTCCTGGGCCACCTGCTCATCCAGCTCGTGCTGGACGGCGGCGTCTCCAAGATCGGCTTCGCGTTCGTGGCCGGCCGCTGGGCCAACCCCTGGTGGCAGGTCTGGGACCTGGCCATGCTCTGGCTCGCCATGCTGCACGGCGCCAATGGTCTGCGCACGGTCATCAACGACTATGCCGAGCGCCCGAACACGCGCCTGTGGCTCAAGGGCCTGCTCTACACCGCCACGGTGTTCACCGTCCTGCTGGGCACGCTGGTGATCTTCACCTTCGACCCGAACATCCGCTAGGCCACGGGGCTGAGGTAACGACATGAAGATCCACAAGTACGACACGGTCATCGTCGGCGCCGGTGGCGCCGGCATGCGCGCCGCCATCGAGTCGACGAAGCGCAGCCGCACCGCCGTTCTGACGAAGCTGTACCCCACCCGCTCCCACACGGGCGCCGCGCAGGGCGGCATGGCCGCCGCGCTGGCCAACGTGGAGGAGGACAACTGGGAGTGGCACACCTTCGACACGGTCAAGGGCGGCGACTACCTGGTCGACCAGGACGCGGCCGAGATCCTGGCGAAGGAGGCCATCGACGCCGTCCTCGACCTGGAGAAGATGGGCCTGCCGTTCAACCGCACGCCCGAGGGCAGGATCGACCAGCGTCGCTTCGGCGGTCACTCCCGCAACCACGGTGAGGCGCCGGTCCGCCGGTCCTGCTACGCCGCGGACCGCACCGGCCACATGATCCTCCAGACGCTGTACCAGAACTGCGTCAAGGAGGGCGTGGAGTTCTTCAACGAGTTCTACGTCCTGGACCAGCTGATCACCGAGGTCGACGGCGTCAAGAAGTCGGCGGGCGTGGTCGCGTACGAGCTGGCCACCGGCGAGATCCACGTCTTCCAGGCGAAGGCGGTCATCTACGCGTCCGGCGGCACCGGCAAGTTCTTCAAGGTGACGTCCAACGCGCACACCCTGACCGGTGACGGCCAGGCGGCCGTCTACCGTCGCGGTCTGCCGCTGGAGGACATGGAGTTCTTCCAGTTCCACCCGACGGGCATCTGGCGCATGGGCATCCTGCTGACGGAGGGCGCCCGTGGTGAGGGCGGCATCCTCCGCAACAAGGACGGCGAGCGCTTCATGGAGAAGTACGCGCCGGTCATGAAGGACCTCGCGTCCCGTGACGTCGTCTCGCGCTCCATCTACACGGAGATCCGCGAGGGCCGCGGCTGCGGTCCCGAGGGCGACCACGTCTACCTGGACCTGACGCACCTTCCGCCGGAGCAGCTGGACGCGAAGCTTCCCGACATCACGGAGTTCGCGCGCACCTACCTCGGCATCGAGCCCTACACGGACCCGATCCCGATCCAGCCGACCGCGCACTACGCCATGGGCGGCATCCCGACGAACGTCGAGGGTGAGGTCCTGTCCGACAACACGACGGTCGTCCCCGGCCTGTACGCCGCCGGTGAGGTCGCGTGCGTGTCGGTGCACGGTGCCAACCGCCTCGGCACGAACTCCCTGCTGGACATCAACGTCTTCGGGCGCCGCGCCGGCATCGCCGCCGCCGAGTACTCGCAGAAGGCCGACTTCGTCGAGCTGCCGGAGAACCCGGCCGAGCTCGTGGTCACCCAGGTCGAGCGGCTGCGTGAGTCCACGGGCACCGAGCGGGTGGCCGAGCTGCGCCGGGAGCTCCAGGAGACGATGGACGCCAACGTGATGGTGTTCCGTACCGAGCAGACCATCAAGACGGCGGTCGAGAAGATCGCCGAGCTCAGGGAGCGCTACAAGAACGTCGCGATCCAGGACAAGGGCAAGCGGTTCAACACCGACCTGCTGGAGGCCATCGAGCTGGGCAACCTGCTCGACCTGGCCGAGGTCATGGCCGTGTCCGCCCTCGCCCGCAAGGAGTCCCGCGGAGGTCACTACCGCGAGGACTACCCGAACCGCGACGACGTCAACTTCATGCGCCACACCATGGCGTACCGCGAGGTCGGCGACGACGGCACCGAGTCCATCCGTCTCGACTACAAGCCGGTCGTCCAGACCCGCTACCAGCCGATGGAGCGTAAGTACTGATGGCTACCCCCGTAATGGACAAGGCCGAGGAGCAGGCCGCCCAGGCCTCCCCCTACATCACGGTCACGTTCCGGATCCGCCGCTTCAACCCCGAGATCTCGGCCGAGGCGACCTGGGAAGACTTCCAGCTGGAGATCGACCCGAAGGAGCGCGTCCTCGACGGTCTCCACAAGATCAAGTGGGACCAGGACGGCACGCTCACCTTCCGCCGCTCCTGCGCCCACGGCATCTGCGGCTCGGACGCCATGCGGATCAACGGCAAGAACCGGCTGGCCTGCAAGACCCTGATCAAGGACATCAACCCGGAGAAGCCGATCACGGTCGAGCCCATCAAGGGCCTCACGGTCCTGAAGGACCTGGTCGTGGACATGGAGCCGTTCTTCCAGGCGTACCGGGACGTCATGCCGTTCCTGGTCACCACCGGCAACGAGCCGACGCGTGAGCGCCTGCAGTCGGCGGAGGACCGGGAGCGCTTCGACGACACGACGAAGTGCATCCTCTGCGCCGCCTGCACCTCCTCGTGCCCGGTGTTCTGGAACGACGGCCAGTACTTCGGCCCGGCCGCCATCGTCAACGCGCACCGCTTCATCTTCGACTCGCGCGACGAGGCGGGCGAGCAGCGCCTGGAGATCCTGAACGACAAGGACGGCGTCTGGCGCTGCCGCACCACCTTCAACTGCACCGACGCATGCCCCCGTGGCATCGAGGTCACGAAGGCCATCCAGGAGGTCAAGCGCGCCCTGATCACGCGCCGCTTCTGACCTTCCAGGCCACATCGGCCGTACGTCACCGAAGGCCCCGTTTCCCGGCTGGGAACGGGGCCTTCGGCGTACCCGGACCACCCCACGGAGCACCGGGGCGAACGGCGGGAGCAGCGAGCCACACCCTCGCTTGAACATGTTCAAAAGTAGGTCTAGAGTCCCCCTCGGGAAAGCGTTTTGAACGCGTTCAAGGAAGTTCGAGGAGGGGTGGGGCATGGACCTCACAGTGGTCGCGTACGTCGTCTACCTGGTGATCAGCATCGGGCTCACCGTGTGGGTGGCGCGGACGCTCAGCACGAACGGGCGGATCTTCCTGGCGGATGTGCTGCGCGGGAACGAGAAGCTGGCGGACGCGGTGAACCACCTCCTTGTGGTGGGGTTCTACCTGGTCAACCTCGGGTTCGTGGCGCTCTACCTGAGCGGCGGCGACGACATCGACGACGTCCGCGGGGTGTTCGAGGCCCTGTCGACCAAGCTCGGCGTGGTGCTGCTGGTGCTCGGCGGGCTGCACCTGGGGAACGTATGGGTGCTCAACAAGATCCGGCGGCGCGGCATGATGGAGCGCGAACAGCAGCCGCCGGTGCCGCCGCAGGGCTGGACCGCTCCGGCGGCGGGGGCGTGACGCGGTGACCACGACCGCGACGGCGGACCGGGGCGCCACGGGGGCCCCGGTCCGCCGGCTCACCGTCCTGTACGACGCCGAGTGCCCGCTCTGCACCTTCCTGCGGGACTGGCTGGTGCGCCAGCCCCAACTGGTGCCGCTGGAGCTGCTGCCGGCCGGCTCGGCCGATGCCCGGCACCGGTACCCGGAGCTGGACCACGCCGCCTCGCTCGCCGAGATCACCGTGATCGGCGACGCGGGCCAGGTGTACCGGGGGCCCGCAGCCTGGGTGGTGTGCCTCTGGGCACTGCGCGAACACCGGCCGACCGCCCACCGCCTGAGCACCCCGGCGGGGGCGCGGCTCGCGAGGGGCGCCGTCCTCGCGGCGGCCAGGTGGCGCGGTGCGCAGCTCCAGGCCCGGGCCACCGGCTGGGGCGGGGGCGTCTACCGCAGGGCCGACGGATGGACGTACGACCCGGCGTCGGGCTGGTCCTACGCCCCCGGAGCCGTGTGCGACTCCGGCCGCTGCACCACTTAGGCTCTGGAACCGTGCCAGCAGAACCGAAAGAACCCTCAGTGCCCGCCGACCCCGAGGAGCTCGCGGGCGGGGCCAAGCCTGCGAAGAGCGAGCAGACCCGCACCCTGATCCTGGAGACGGCGATGCGCCTGTTCCAGGAGCGTGGCTACGACAAGACCACGATGCGGGCCATCGCCAAGGAGGCCGGGGTCTCGGTCGGCAACGCCTACTACTACTTCGACGGCAAGGAACACCTGATCCAGGGGTTCTACGACCGGATCGCCGCCGAACACCAGGCCGCGGTCCGGCCGGTGCTGGACCGGGAGACCGACCTGGAGGCACGTCTGGCCGGGGTCCTGACGGTGTGGCTGGACATCGCGGCGCCTTACCACGAGTTCGCCGCGCAGTTCTTCAAGAACGCGGCGGACCCGGAGAGCCCGCTCAGCCCCTTCTCGCCGGAGTCCGAGCACGCGCGCGAGGCGGCGATCGACGTCCACCGCGAGGTGCTGGCCGGCGCCAAGGCGAAGGTGCCGGACGAACTCAAGGACATCCTTCCCGAGTTGATGTGGCTGTCCCAGATGGGTCTCGTGCTCTTCTGGGTCTTCGACCGGTCGGAGGGGCGGCAGCGCAGTCGCAAGCTGGCCGAGCGCGGAGCCCGGCTCACCACGCGCGGTGTGGCCCTCGCCAGGTTCCGGGTGCTGCGCCCGCTCGTCCGTGAGGTGCACGAGCTGTTCACGGACTTCCTGCCCGGGATGACCGAGGGGCGCGGGCGCACCTCGCAGACCGGGCGCCGCGCGTCGGGCGGGGCCGGAAAGCGGGGCGGCCGGACGGAGGAGCCGGGCGGGGGCGAGTAAGTCCCGAGGGGGATTGGTGGATCCGCCAAGTCCCCGTCAGGCCTGCCAGCCCGCCCCGCCGTCCCGCTCCGCCACGACCATGATGCGCCGGAGCATCTCGTTGAGCTGTCCGCGCTCGTCCTTCGACAGGACACCGAGCAGCCGGTCCTCCTCGTGCCCCAGCACGTCCATCGCCCCGAGCCAGGTCGCCCGGCCCTCCTTCGTCAGCTCCACGTCCACCCGTCGCCGGTCGGCCCTGGACGGCGTGCGGCGTACGAAGCCCCGGCGTTCCAGGACGTCCAGGCGCCCGGTGACGGACGCGGGGGCGAGGTCCAGATCGGCGGCGAGTTCGGACGGGGCCGCCTTGCCGCCGCGGCCCGCGAGCTTGTGCAGCGTGTCGAACTCGTGGCGCTCCAGGTCGAAGTCGGCCAGTGACTGCTCCCGCACCCGGCGCAGATGCACCGACAGCTTCTTCATACGTGTGACTGCGCCCTCGACGTCCGGGTCGAGGTCGGGCAGCACCGGCAGCCAGCGCGCCACGTGTTCGTCGGTCCAGTCGTGCGCCGGAGCGGCGTCCGGCTCCGGCGCCTGCGGTTCGGGGGCCCGCGGCCCGGGGCCGTGCGACTCGGAGGCGGCATCTCTCATGGCGCTCAGCCTACTTCCGGCCCACCGGAGTGGTTCGACCCCAGATATTTCGTTGACGAATAATTCGTTGCCGAAATATATTGGCGATCATGTCCCCACCGCTCCTGCGCAACCGCCCGTTCCGGCTGCTCTTCGTCGGCCGCACCCTGTCCCTCGTCGGCGACTCGGTCGTGCCCGCCGCCCTCGCCCCGGCCGTGCTGCGCGCAACCGGCTCCGCCTCCGCGCTCGCCCTGGTGCTGGGCTGCGCGATGGTGCCCCGACTGGTGCTGCTGCCCCTCGGCGGGGTGGCCGGCGACCGCTTCGACGCCCGCACGGTCGCCCTCGTCACCGACCTGATCCGCTGTGCGACCCAGCTGTACGTCGGGACCCGGCTCCTCGGCGGCACCCCGGACCTGGCCCAGATCGCGGTGGCCGAGGCGATCGGCGGCGCGGCCTCCGCCTTCGCCATGCCGACATTGCCACGGCTGATCACCGGCACCGTCGACGAGAGCAACCGGCACGCCGCCAACTCCGCGCTGGGCGTGGTCCGCAGCGGCACCGCCCTGGGCGGGCCCGCGCTCGCCGGACTGCTGATCCTCACCGTGGGGCCGGGCTGGGCCTTCGTGCTGGACGCCGCGTCGTTCGCGGTGAGCGCCGCGCTGCTCGCGGTGATCAGGGTCTCCCCCGTCCCCCGGGAAGCCGCCGAACGGCCGTCGCTGCGGAGCGATCTCGTCGAGGGCTGGCGCGAGGTGCGGTCCCGCGACTGGTACTGGACGAGCCTCGTCGCGCACGCCTCGTGGAACGGTGCGGCGGCGGTCATGACGACCCTCGGCCCGGCGGTCGCCGTGCGCCATCTGGGCGGCGAGAAGGCATGGCTGGCGATCCTCCAGGCGGGCGCGATCGGGCTCCTGCTCGGCTCACTGCTCGCCGGCCGGGCCCGCCCGCGCCGCCCGATCCTGGTCGCCAACCTGGGCCTGGCCACGTATGCGCTGCCACTGGGGCTGCTCGCGGCGCACGCTCCCGCGCCCGCCGTGATCGCCGCGTACGGCATCGCCCAGGGTGGCCTCGGATTCCTCGGCCCGGTCTGGGACACCTCCGTGCAGTCGGCGATCCCGCCCCGGGTGCTGGCCCGCGTCACCTCGTACGACTGGCTGCTGTCCCTCGGCGCGATGCCGCTCGGCTATGTGCTGGCGCCGCTCGCGGCCGACGCCTGGGGCACCAGCGCGCCGCTGTGGGCCGCCGCGCTCGCCGTGGCGGCGGCGTGCGTGGGCACCGTGGCGGTCCCGGGGGTGCGCCGGTTCGGCGCACCGGACGGGGCCACGACGGACAAGGCCGGACCAGCGGCCCGGCGGGTCAGATCCACCCCAGCCGCCACAGCCGGAACACGCCCGTCCCGTCGGACAGATACTGACAGCCCGTGACGTCCTCGCTGCTGAGGACGTACTCCTTGCGCTGCCACAGCGGGATCAGCGGCACGTCCCGCGCCACGTCCTCCTGGATGCGGCGCAGGTCGGTGGCCGTGCGGCCGCGGTCCTCGTACTGCTGCGTGCTCGCGATCAGCCGGTCGACCTCGGCGCTGCTGTAGCCGTTCTTCATGCTGGAGCGGGTGCCGATGAGCGGTGAGAGGAACGTGTCCGGGTCGGGGAAGTCGGGGACCCAGCCGACGGCGTAGGCGTCGAGCTTCCCGTCGGCCCACTTCTTCTGGAAGTCCGTCCATTCGTAGTACCGCGTCCGCACCCTGAACAGCCCCGTGGCCTCCAGCTGCCGCTTGATCTCGGCGGCCTCCTGCGCGGACGCGGCGCCGCGCGAGTAGGCGTACTGGAAGCTCACCGGCGTCCGTACGCCGGCCAGCCGGAGCAGGGTGCGGGCGCGGGCCCGGTCGGGCTCCGAGTAGCGGTCGAAGAACGACGTCGTGTGTCCGGTGATGCCCCGCGGCACCACCGAGTAGAGCGCGTCGACGGTGCCCTGATAGGTCGTCGAGACGAGCCGTTCGCGGTCGATCACCGCGGCGATCGCCTGGCGCACCCGCACATCGTGCAGCGGCGAGCCCGGCCGGACGTTGAGCACGAGGTTCCGGGTCTCGGCGCTGTCCGTCTCCGTGTACCGGGTGTCCGCGTCGGCCGGGTTCAGCCCGGCCAGCTCCGCCGGTGGCAGCTGACGCGCCGCCACATCCACCTTGTGCGTCCTCCAGGCGGCCGCCAGCTGGGGACCGTCCTTGTAGTAGCGCAGCACCACCGGGCGCCCCCGGTCCTCGACCGCGCCCCGGTAGCGGGAGTTGGGCGCGAGCTCGGCGCTGCCGCCCTTCGTGTACCGCTTCAGGACGTACGGTCCGGTGCCGTCGACGCCGTCGACGGTGCGCAGCGAGTCCGCCGGATACGCCGTACGGTCCACGATCGAGCCGGCTCCCGTGGCGACCTTGAACGGGAACGTGGCGTCCGACGCCGACAGATGGAACGTGACGGTGCGGTGGTCGGCGTCCACGTGCTTCAGCGTGGAGAGCAGCGTGGCGGGTCCCACGTCCGAGTTGATCCGCTTCACCCGGTCGAAGGAGTACTTGACGTCCTCCGCGGTCACCGCGCGCCCGCTCGGAAAGGTCAGGCCCGTCCGCAGATGGCAGCGGTAGGTGCGCAGTCCGCTGCCGAGGAAGCGGCAGTCGCGGGCCGCGTCCGGTACGGGCGCCGTGCCGCCCGGGCCGAACGTCAGCAGTGACTGGAACACATTGCTGTACAGCGCCCAGGACCCCGCGTCGTAGGCCCCCGCCGGATCGAGCGAAGTGACGTCGTCCGTCGTCCCCACCCGAATGGTCCGGTCGGTGTTCTCGCGCGACGGTAACAGCTGCCAGCCCCCGACCCCCGCGGCGACCAGCACCATCAACGTCACGATGATCCGCATGCGAACCGATCGCATCGGCGTCCCTCCCCAGTGACGGCGATCACTCAACCACAGGTGTTTCGGGTGGGGGAAGAGGGAGAGAAGTACGCAGATTTCGGGCCTGTTTCGAGCGGCGGCGCCGACGGGAGCGGAGCCCGGACCGCGATGCGAACCACCTGCGGCGACAGCGACAGCAACGGCGACAGCGACCTCGGCGACTGCGACTGCGACTGCGACTGCGACTGCGACTGCGACTGCGACTGCGTGCGAACGAGTGCGAGCGCCGCCCCCGAGCCCCTGCGCGAGGGAGCGGAAGCGCCGGTCCGGGCGCCGACACGCGGCGCGCGGACGATCCGTCACCCGGCCGGAGGAGCCCGGCACTGGGCCGGGCGTGGCCGACGGCCCGCCGACCGGGTGGCGCCGGACGGGATATTGGTCCGCGCCGGTGACGCTCGGCAGGCCCCGGCGCGCGAGCCGCGAGAACGTACGGGAAGTGGCCGTCGACGGGACAACTCCCGTCCGCCGGCCCCGTTCGGCGGACCGTCGGGGAGCCGCCGGAGCCGAATCCGTGCTGCCCGCGTGTGCCCGTCGCACCCGCCCGCACCCGACCCCCAGTGGAGGCCCCGCATGCGAGGACCTGTCACCGACCGCGCCCCAGCCGCGAGATGTCTGCACCGGACGGCACGCGTGACCGCGTCCGCCGCGCTGCTGATACCGCTGCTGAGCGCCGGGCCGGTGGGCAGCCCGCAAGCGGCCTCCGCCACCCTGCTGCAGCGCGTCTTCGCGGACGCCGCGGCCCAGTACCGGGTGCCGCAGAGCGTGCTGCTGGGCGTCTCGTACATGGAGTCCCGGTGGGACGCGCACGCCGGTGCCCCGAGCGTCATCGGCGGCTACGGGCCGATGCACCTCACCGACGCACGCGCGGCCCTGGCCGGGGCACCCCACGACGGCACCGCCCACGATGCGGCACGGCCGCTCACGGTGACGGCAGGCGCGCCGGAGACCAAGGGCGCCTTCCCCGAACAGCTGACCACCCTGGAGAAGGCGGCCGGGCTGACCGGGATCCCGGCGAGCCGGCTCCGCACGGATGCCGCCGCGAACGTACGCGGAGGCGCCGCACTGCTGGCGGCGGCGCAGCGGCAGCTCGGCAGGCCGCTCAGCTCCGAGCCGGGCGAATGGTGGGGCGCGGTGGCGCGCTTCTCGGGTTCGTCCGACAGCGGTACCGCGGCGACGTACGCGAACGACGTCTTCGAGGTGATCCGCGACGGGGCGCACCGCACCACGGACGCCGGGCAGCGGGTGACCCTCGCCGCGAGCCCCGGTGTGCGGCCCGATGCGGCGCAGGTGCGGGCCGACCTGCCGAAATCCGCAACGCCCGGAAGCGGCGCCGCGAGCGGGGCCGTGGGTGAGGCCCCGACCGACCTCGAGGCCAATGCCAGGAACAACGCCAGGAGCGGCGCCGAGTGCCCGGCGACGCTGGCGTGCGACTGGATCGCCTCCCCGCACGTGGAGTTCGGCGACGACCAGTACGGCAACCACGACGTGGCCGACCGCCCCGAGGACCAGAACATCGACTACATCGTCATCCACGACACCGAGGCCACCCGCAGCTCCATGCTCCAGACGGTGCAGGACCCGTCCGAGGTGTCCTGGCACTACACGGTCCGCTCCAGCGACGGGCACATAACGCAGCACGTGAAGACGAAGGACGTGGCCTGGCACTCCGGCAACCAGTTCATCAACGCCCGGTCGATAGGCATCGAGCACGAGGGCTTCCTCGCGCAGCCGAACACCTGGTACACGGAACAGATGTACCGGTCGTCGGCCCGTCTGGTGCAGTACCTGGCCAAGAAGTACGGCATACCGCTGGACCGGCAGCACATCTTCGGGCATGACAACGTGCCCGGACCGGTGCCCGCGAGCATCCCCGAGATGCACGAGGACCCGGGACCGTACTGGGACTGGCGGCACTACTTCGACCTGCTCGGGGCGCCGCTGCGCGCCACGGCCGGGCCGCACAGCGACCTGGTGACCGTCCTGCCGGACTTCGCCACGAACCGGCCGGAGTTCACCGGCTGCACCGAGAGCGGCAAGCCGTGCGCACCGCACGGCTCCAGCGCGGTGCGCCTGTACAGCGAGCCGAGCGAGAAGGCCCCGCTCGTACGGGACGCGGGCAAGCGCCCCGACGGCGAGGACTCCACGATCGACGTCAACGACATGGGATCGCGGGTGTCCACCGGCCAGATGTACGCGGTCGCCGAGCGCCGCGGTGACTGGACCGCCATCTGGTACCTGGGCCAGAAGGCGTGGTTCAAGAACCCGGCGTCGCACCCGACGGCCGTCGGTGCCACCGGCCTGATGGTGACCCCGAAGCCCGGACTGACCGACATACCGGTCTTCGGACGGGCCAACCCGGAGGCGTCGGCGTACCCGGCGGGCGTCCCCGTCCAGCCCGACGAACCGCTCCCCTACGCGCTCCCCGCGGGCCAGCGGTACGCGACCCAGGGCAGCACGACCGGTGCGTACTTCGACCCGTCGAACTTCGACAGCGTCTCCCCGGACCGCTTCGTGAAGGGAAGGACCCTCTACTACGAGATCCAGTTCGGACACCGGCTCGCCTTCGTCCGCGCAGACGACGTGGACGTGGTGCGCGCCGGACAGTGATCCGACGAGGAGGCACTCCTCCGCCCCGAGGGCGCTCCGGCCCGGTCCCCGACCGGCGGAGCGCCCTCGGGCCTGCTCAGGCCTGCTTCGACGCCAGTTCCACGACCGTGATGTCGGACGGGGCGCCCACCCGGACCGGTGGGCCCCAGGCTCCGGCGCCGCGGGTGACGTACAGCTGGGTGTCGCCGTAGCGCTCCAGGCCGGCGACCGTGGGGTTGACGAGTTCGGCCACGTAGTTGCCGGGCCAGAGCTGGCCGCCGTGGGTGTGACCGGAGAGCTGGAGGTCGACGCCGTGGAGTACGGCGTCGTGGATCACGACGGGCTGGTGGGCGAGGAGGACGGAGGCGCGGGAGCGGTCCCGGTCGCCGAGCGCCCTGTCGAAGTCGGGGCCGTGGGCCTCGCGTGCGCCGGCCACGTCGTTGACGCCCGCCAGGTCGAAGGCGCCCATCTCGACGCGGGCGTTCTCCAGCGGGTGCAGGCCCAGTTCGCGCACGTGCTCGACCCACTGCGCGGCGCCCGAGTAGTACTCGTGGTTGCCGGTGACGAAGTAGGCGCCGTGGCGTGAGCGGAGCCGGGAGAGGGGCTCCGCCGCCGGGCCGAGGTCGTGCACGCTGCCGTCGACCAGATCGCCGACGACCGCGATCAGATCGGGCTGGGTGGCGTTGATGGTGTCGACGACCTTCTGGGTGAAGCTCCGGCCGAGGACCGGGCCCAGATGGATGTCGCTGACGACCGCGATACGGAATCCGTGCGCCGAGCGCGGCAGTTTGGCCAGCGGGACGGTCACGCGTTTGACCTGCGGGCCGCGCAGGACGCCGTAGGTGCCGTAGCCGACGGTGCCGAGCGCGGCGGCCGCGACGGTGCCGCCGACCACCCGGGAGACGAAGAGACGGCGGGTGGGGGCCGTCGCCACGGGCGCGGGGGCCGGAGGTGCGGCCGGTGACGGCTCGTCGAGCACGGGGGCCTCCACCACGGAGGTCCCCTGCGTACCGATGGCCTCCCCCCGGACCGGCGCCTGCGCCGGCACCAGGCTCGGCTCCCGCACGGCGGCCGGGCTGCGCAGCGGCTCGCCGCGCCGCTCCGTCCAGCGTCGCAGCACGGGGCGCACGAACTCGCCCGCGAGCACCCCCAGCAGGAGGTAGAGGGCGAGGGCGAGCCAGAGGAACCCCGGCCAGGCCAGTGTCCGCTGGAGCCAGAACGGCGCGCCGACGCGCTCGGTCACCAGGGCGCCGATCATCAGCAGCGGTCCGGCGACGAAGACGGCCGTGCCCGCGCGGCGCAGCGGGCCCGGCCCCGCCGTGGTGTCGCGCACCAGGCGGCGCCACACGTAGAAGTGCAGCGCGGCGACCGTCACCAGGACGACGAGCACGACGAGGACCACGACGACGACCACTGGGCTGCTCCCCCGTTCGGGACCGGCTACGGAATCGGACTGCGGGACCGGGCGCGGGCCCCGGCGCCCGTGCGCCGCGGCGCGGACATGGCGCCCGGCGCCGATTGTCCCCGGCGTCCGGCGCACGGGCGCCCACGACGTGCGGAGGCGTACGTACGCGGCGTGCGGAGGCGAGGACGGACACCGTCCGCGGAGGTCTGCCAACGCCGCGTGCGGCACCGGGCGATGAGGCCCCTATGAGGTTCGGCGCAGTGCGCGCAGTCCGCGCAACCCGATGACGCCGATGACCGTCCCCAAGACAAAGGACACGACGGCGAGCGTCAGGTGGACCCAGAAGTACGCGGTGGGGTCGCCGGCGTCGTCGAAGGCGAGCCCGCTGCCGTCCTTCCAGAGGTTTTTGACGAAAGTGACCCAAATGACCCAGCTCCACACCCCGAAGGCGAGCAGGAACCAGGAGACGGGGCGGCTGAGCTTCATACGTTCAGTATCAGGGCCCCTCTCCCGTGACCGACGCCAGGGTGGGGACAGTCACAGCCCCCGGGGTGAGCGGGGTCACGGCCGCCGAGGTGGGGGCGAAGTGACACATGCCACCTCGGCGTCCTCGTCCCCGACGGCTGCCTGTACGTTCTCGTCCGTGCCCGCGTTGACGAAGATCGCCGCCATGACCACCGCCATGGCCGCCTCCGCCGCCCTGTTGTCCCTCTCGGCCGCAGCGCCCGCGCTCGCGGACGGCGAGCCGGGCAAGGACAAGGCGCACCCCCCGACCTCGATGTCGACGGTCGGCGGCACCCGGCTGGGCCGGCCCGGCACCCAGGTCCAGCTCGGGGCGGGCGCCCCGGTGCTGCCGAAGGAGAAGGACCTCAGCGCCCGTTCCTGGATCGTCGCCGACGCCGAGTCGGGCGAGATCCTCGCCGCGCACAACGCGCACTGGAGGCTGCCCCCGGCGAGCACGATGAAGATGCTGTTCGCGGACACCGTGCTGCCGAAGTTCCCGAAGACCACCGAGCACAAGGTGGAGCCCTCCGACCTGGCGGGCATGGGCGTCGGCTCCAGCCTCGTCGGGATCCAGGAGGGCCAGTCCTACAGCGTCCACGACCTGTGGCTCGGGGTGTTCCTGCGGTCCGGCAACGATGCCGTGCACGTGCTGTCGGCGATGAACGGCGGGGTCCCGCAGACGGTCAAGGACATGCAGGCGCACGCCGACGAACTCCAGGCCCTCGACACCCATGTCGTCAGCCCGGACGGCTACGACATGCCGAGGCAGGTCTCGTCGGCGTACGACCTGACGCTGTTCGCGCGCTCCGGGCTCCAGAAGAAGGACTTCCGCGAGTACTGCTCGACGGTGCGCGCGCAGTTCCCGGGCGAGGCGAAGAAGGGCAAGAAGCGCCCGACCTTCGAGATCCAGAACACCAACCGGCTGCTCAGCGGCGACTACGGGCTCTCCCCCTACAAGGGCATCGCGGGCGTGAAGAACGGCAACACGACGAACGCGGGTGCCACCTTCACCGGGGTCGCCGAGCGCAACGGCAGGGTGCTGCTGGTCACCGTGATGAACCCGTCCGAGCCGGTGCACGACGAGGTCTACCGGGAGGCCGGACGGCTGCTCGACTGGGGCTTCAAGGCGGCCGGGAAGGTCACCCCGGTGGGTGAGCTGGTGCCGCCGAAGAGCGCGCGGACGAACGCCGGGAGCGGCGGCAAGGGCAACCACGGGAGCAAGTCCTCCGAGAGCGGCACCTCGGGCGCCTCGCAGGCCGCCGGCCACGGGTCCGGCGGGATGGGCGTCGCCGCCGCCATCACGGGCGGCGTGCTCGTGCTCCTCGCGGGCGGCGCCTTCCTGGTCAACCGCCGCTGGCCGCGGCGCCGTCACCGGGGCTGACGCGGAATCCGGGGACGACGGGCCGAGCCACCGGCCGGGCGGCTCAGGAGCCCGTGGGCTCGGGAGCGGCGCCGTCGTCCCCGGCGGCCTCGGCCGTCCGTTGCGCCGCACCCGGCCCCGTCGCCGTCCATCCGGCGCAGTACAGGAGCAGCTTCGCGGTGAAGTTGATCCACAGCAGCAGCGCGACGGGCACCCCGAACGCGCCGTACATGCTCTTCGCCGCGACCCCCCTGATGTAGCCGCCGAGCAGCATCTTCAGCAGCTCGAACCCGGCCGCGCCCATCAGGCCGGCGGTCAGCAGCGACCGCCGGGTCGGCTGGACGCCGGGCAGCAGCGTCAGGACGTACAGCAGGATCAGGACGTCCGCGAGGACGGCCACCGCGAAGGCCGCCACCTGGAGCAGTACGCCGCCCCAGCCCGCCCGGTCGATGCCGAGCCGGTCCGCCGTCCAGCCGACCGCGGACGACGCGAGCGCCGAGGCGAAGAACGACGCGAGCCCCGCACAGCCGAGCCCGGCGAGGATCCCGGCGTCCTTCACCTTGCGCAGGAGCGGGTTCCCCTCGCTGTCGGGCAGCCTCCACACGGTGCGCAGGCACTCCCGCATGGAACCCACCCAGCTGATGCCGGTGAGCAGCAGCACCGCGGCGGCGATGACGCCGATGGTGGCGGCATTGGCGACGAGCGCCCCGATGTCGAGCTGGTCGGCGATGCCGGGCACCTGCTCGGCGAGCTTGTCCTGGAGCTTGCGCTGGCCCTCGGCGCCGAGGGTGGCGGCGGCGACCGCGGCGGCGACGGTGAGCAGCGGGAAGAGCGACAGAAAGCTGATGAAGGTCATCGCCGCGGCGAGCCTGGTCCACTTCACCTCGTCCAGCCGCTCGTACGCCTTCCAGGCGTGCGTGGTCATCAGCCGGGTGACGAGCGGCCCCACGACGGGCAGTTTCTTCAGCCAGTCCATGGTGTGTCCCTGCCCCCGATCGGGGCGGCGATCCCCGCCGTGCCCGGCGCCGCGATGCCACCCGGACCGGGCGCCGCGATGCCACTCGTCCCCGGCGTCACGGCCCCGCCCGCCTTCGGTGCGCCGAAGACCAGGGTGCGCGTGCCCCAGAAGCGCAGCACCGTCGCCAGGGCCATGCCGACCCCCGCGCCGGAGACCGTGTCCGCGCGCTGCGAGGTGAGGCCTAGGCCGTAGTGGGACACGCCGATGCACAGCAGCTGGACCAGGGCGCCCGCGACGTTCACGGCGAGGAAGACGCCGTACCGGCGCAGCCGGCTCTCCGGCTGCGCCGCCGCACGGCCGCGGTACGTCCCGAGGGCGTTGCCCGTGTACGCGACCGTGCACCCGGCCACGAACGACAGCGACTTGGCGGTGATCGGGTCGAGCCCGGCCGGTCCGCGCAGCCAGACGAAGAGCCCGAGGTCGGCCGCGTAGGCACAGATCCCGGCGGTGGCGAAGCCGGCGAGCTCAGGACCGAGCGACCGCAGCCGGGCCGCGGCCGCCGCCCCCAGCGACCGCAGCCGCACGACGGCGCCGGTCACCAGCCCGCGACCGCGAGCCCGTACATCGCCAGCCAGATCAGGCCGATGAACGCGAGTGCCCGGTCGTGCAGCACCACGTCCTCCGGCTCGCCCGCCGAGCCCCGGTCGGCGAAGACGGCGTAGCGCAGGACCGCGAGGATGAACGCGACCATGGACAGCTGACGCCACGGCAGCATCGCGCCGCTGTGCCCGCCGCCCTCCAGCGCCCACAGGCAGTAGCCGAGCACGGCGACCCCGGCCGCGAGCTGCCAGACGAACCGGAGGTAGCCGGTGGTGTACTCGGTGAGCAGGGCCCGGGTCGCGCCGCCGTGGCCCGCCATCTGGACGGCCTCCGAGTAGCGCTTGGCGGAGACCATGAACAGCGCGCCGAAGCCGGTGGTGATGAGGAACCAGCGCGACAGCGGGATGCCCAGCGCGAGGCCGCCGATCATCGCCCGCATCAGAAAGCCGGTGGTCACGACGGCCAGGTCCACGACGAGGACGTGTTTGAGGCTGAGGCAGTACGCGAGCTGCATGACGACGTACGCGGTCAGCAGCACCGAGGTGAGTGGGGTGCACAGCACCGCTGCCGCGGTGGGCGCGAGGACGGCGAGCAGGCCGCCGACGGTGTACGCGACGGAGACCGGGACCTGCCCCGCGGCCACCGGACGGCGGCACTTGACCGGGTGGGCGCGGTCGGCGGCGGCGTCACGCGCGTCGTTGATCAGGTACACGGCGGACGCGGCGGCCGTGAACAGGGCGAAGACGACGGCGAGTTGCTCGAGCGCCACACGGGTGAACAGATCACCGGCCGCCGCCGGGGCGGCCACGACCAGGGAGTTCTTCACCCACTGACGGGGGCGGGCGGTCTTCAGCAGGCCGAGCGGGAGGGCGAGCCGTCCGTGTGCGGGGCGGGAGGGGACACCGCCGGAGCGGTCACCGGCGCGGGGGGCGACAAGTACGGTGCGCTCAGGCATGGGCGGCGCTCCGGAGCGTCGCCGCGGCACTCGCCGCCGTTTCCGCCGTGGCCGCGGGCGCCCGCATCCACCGCGCGCCGACGCGGGCCGTGAGCGCGCCGAGAGCGGCACCCGCGGCCACATCCGTGGGGTAGTGGACGCCGACGACCAGACGGGCGACGCACATCGCGGCGGCTACCGGCGGCACGAGGCGGGCGCCGGCCGGGCGCAGGGCGCCGTACGCGACGGCCGCGGCCGCCGCCGACGTGGCGTGCGAGCTGGGGAAGGAGTGCCGGCCCGCCGTGCGGACCAGCGGCTCGACATGCCCGGGACGCGGTCGGCGCACGAGGCGCTTGACGCCCATGCTCGCCAGATGGGCGGCGGCGGTCAGGGCCGTGCCGCGCAGCCAGCCGGCGCGCCGCTCACGGTCGACGGCGGCTCCGGCGAGCCCCGCGGCGAGCCAGAGCGCGCCGTGTTCACCGGTCCAGGACAGGACGCGCGCAGCGCGCGCCACCCGCGGGTCCGTGCCGCAGTCGCGCAGCGCCGACACCAACCGGTGGTCCATGTCGTGCAGGTGCTCATACATAGCTCTACGCAACATCCGATTAATTGCGACCGTATTGAACGACACTCCCTGAATCGGCCATTTCGGTGAGCACTACTCCATATTCGACAAACGTCATGGGCGGGGCGATACGGTCGCGGTCATGCCTCCCGCGCAGTCCGCTCCCCCTGCTCCCGATTCCGGTCCCGTTCCCGAGTCCCTCCCCGTCCCCGTCACCGGCTGGGGCCGCACCGCCCCGACGGCCGCGCTGGTCGTCCGGCCCCGCAGCTACGAGGAGGCGGTCGCCGCCGTGCGCGCCTGCGCGGGCCCGGGGCGGCGCGGCGGCATCGCCCGGGGTCTCGGCCGTGCGTACGGGGACGCCGCGCAGAACGCGGGCGGCGCCGTGCTCGACATGACCGGCCTCGACCGCATCCACGCCATCGACGTGGCCGCCGGCACGGTGCTGTGCGACGCGGGCGTCAGCCTGCACCGGCTGATGGAGGTGCTGCTGCCGCTCGGCTGGTTCGTGCCGGTGACGCCCGGCACCCGCTATGTGACCGTCGGCGGGGCGATCGGCGCGGACATCCACGGCAAGAACCACCACGGGTCGGGGTCGTTCGCGCGGCATGTCCTCGCGATGGAGCTGCTGACGGCCGACGGCGAGGTGCGCGGCATCGAGCCCGGCACCCCGCTCTTCGACGCGACGGCCGGCGGCATGGGCCTGACGGGGATCATCCTCACCGCCACGGTCCGCCTCCAGCCCGTCGAGACGTCCCTGATGACCGTCGACACCGAACGGGCCGCGGACCTCGACGACCTGATGGCCCGTCTGACCGCCACCGACCACCGCTACCGCTACTCGGTCGCCTGGATCGATCTCCTCGCCCGCGGTACGTCGATGGGGCGCTCGGTGCTGACCCGTGGCGACCACGCCCCGCTGGACGCGCTGGGGCCGCGCGCCCGCCGGGACCCGCTGGCCTTCCGGCCCGGGCGGCTGCCGGCCGCGCCCCGGTACGTCCCCGAAGGGCTGCTCGGGCGCCGCACGGTGGGGCTGTTCAACGAGCTCTGGTACCGCAAGGCCCCCAAGTGCCGCACCGGGGAACTGCAGAGGCTGTCCACGTTCTTCCACCCGCTGGACGGCGTCCCGCACTGGAACCGCGTGTACGGGCGCAGCGGCTTCGTGCAGTACCAGTTCGTCGTCGGGTACGGCAAGGAGGAGGCGCTGCGCCGGATCGTGGCCCGTATCTCGGAGCGCCGCTGCCCCTCCTTCCTCGCGGTGCTGAAGCGGTTCGGGGACGGCGATCCGGGGTGGCTGTCCTTCCCGATGCCGGGCTGGACCCTGGCCCTGGACATCCCGGCGAACCTGCCGGGGCTCGGCGCCTTCCTCGACGAGCTGGACGAGGAGGTCGCCGCCGCCGACGGACGGGTCTACCTCGCGAAGGACGCGCGGCTGCGCCCGGAACTGCTCGCCCCGATGTACCCGCGCCTCGCCGACTTCCGCGCCCTGCGCGCGGAACTGGACCCGCACGGCACGTTCACCTCGGACCTGTCCCGCCGTCTCGCCCTCTAGGGGGTGTCTCGTCGACCATGCCGGATCAGGGAGCCTGCCAAGCCCCGCGAGCCCGGCCTGATCGGCAGGACACCCCCTGGGCATCCGCTCGCTGGTCCGACCCGATCCGCACGACACCCGCTAGGAGCCGGCACTCATGAAGGACGCCTTCGGTACCCCCCAGTCCCTGCTCGTCCTCGGCGGGACCTCCGAGATCGCGCTGGCCACGGCGCGCCGTCTCGTCGCCCGCCGCACCCGCACGGTGTGGCTCGCCGGACGGCCCTCGCCCGCGCTGGAGGCGGCCGCCGAACATCTCAGGTCCCTGGGCGCCGACGCCCGCACCGTCGCCTTCGACGCGCTGGACACCGAGGCGCACGAGGAGGTCCTCGGCAAGGTCTTCGCGGACGGGGACGTCGACATGGTGCTGCTCGCCTTCGGCGTCCTCGGCGACCAGGCACGGGACGAGTCGGACCCGGGATCGGCGGTGCGCGTCGCCCAGACCAACTACACGGGGGCGGTCTCGGCGGGCCTGGTCTGCGCGAAGGCGCTCCAGGGGCAGGGTCACGGCTCCCTGGTGGTGCTGTCGTCGGTGGCGGGCGAGCGGGCGCGCCGCTCCAACTTCATCTACGGGTCGAGCAAGGCCGGCCTCGACGCGTTCGCCCAGGGCCTCGGCGACGCCCTGCACGGCACCGGGGTGCACGTGATGGTCGTACGTCCCGGCTTCGTCCGCTCCAGGATGACCGCGGGCCTGGCCGAGGTGCCGCTCGCGACCACCCCCGACGCGGTGGCGGCGGCCATCGAGACGGGTCTGCGCCGCCGCTCCGAGACGGTGTGGGTGCCGGGCGCGCTGCGCGTGGTCATGTCGGCGCTGCGGCACGTGCCGCGGACGGTCTTCCGGCGCCTGCCGGTGTGAGGCCGGGCCGCCCGTGCGGCGCCGGGCGCACGGGCGGCGCCGCTCAGCGGGGCGACGGCAGCGTGGTGCTCTGTTCCTCCGGTGCCGACGCCTGCGCCGGGACGGTCGGCCCGCCGAAGACGAACTCGCGCAGCTTGCGCCACACCCCGTCGGCACCCTGCTCGTACAGCGCGAAGCCGGTGCAGGGCCAGGCGGCCTCATACTGCGCCAGCTCCTCGTACGCCCGGTCCATCGCCGCCTCGTCGATGCCGTGCGCGACGGTCACGTGCGGGTGGTACGGGAACTGCAGCTCGCGGGTGACGGGCCCGGAGTCGTCCCGGACCCGCTGCTGGAGCCGTGTGCACTCCGCCGCGCCCTCGACGACCCGGACGTACACGACCGGCGAGAGCGGCCGGAAGGTACCGGTCCCGGACAGCCGCATCGGGAAGGGGCGCCCCGCCCCGGCCACCCGCACGAGATGCGCCTCGACGGCGGGCAGCTCGGACGCCTCGATCTCGGTCGGCGGCAGCAGCGTGACGTGGGTGGGGATACCGTGCGCCGCGGCGTCGCCGAAGCCCGCACGCCGCTCCTGGAGCAGGCTGCCGTGAGGCTCCGGGACCGCGATCGACACACCGATCGTTACGGTCCCCACGTCGTACTCCCGTCGTCCGTGTTGTGGCAGGGGTGGCTTCTGGTGGTGCTGCTTCCCGTGGCTGGAGCTCAGTGCTTGGCGGGCAGGAAGCCCACCCTGTCGTACGCCTGGGAGAGGGTCTCCGCGGCGACGGCGCGCGCCTTCTCGGCGCCCTTGGCCAGGATCGAGTCGAGGGTCTCCGGGTCGTCCATGTACTGCTGCGTACGCTCCCGGAACGGGGTCACGAACTCGACCATGACCTCGGCGAGGTCCGTCTTGAGCGCACCGTAGCCCTTGCCGGTGTACTTCTCCTCCAGTTCCGGGATTCCGAGCCCGGTGAGCGTGGAGTAGATGGTCAGCAGATTGCTGACGCCGGGCTTCTCCGCGGCGTCGTAGCGGATCACCGTGTCGGTGTCGGTGACCGCGCTCTTCACCTTCTTGGCGGTGGTCTTCGGCTCGTCGAGGAGGTTGATCAGGCCCTTCGGCGTGGATGCCGACTTGCTCATCTTGATCGACGGGTCCTGGAGGTCGTAGATCTTCGCCGTCTCCTTGAGGATGTACGGCGACGGGACCGTGAACGTCTGCCCGAAGCGGCCGTTGAACCGCTCGGCGAGGTCCCGCGTGAGCTCGATGTGCTGGCGCTGGTCCTCGCCCACCGGGACCTGGTCGGCCTGGTAGAGCAGGATGTCCGCGACCTGGAGGACCGGGTAGGTGAAAAGGCCGACGCTCGCGCGGTCGGCGCCCTGCTTGGCCGACTTGTCCTTGAACTGGGTCATGCGGGAGGCCTCGCCGAAACCGGTGAAGCAGTTCATCACCCAGGCGAGCTGCGCGTGCTCGGGGACATGGCTCTGGACGAACAGGGTGCAGCGGTCCGGGTCGAGTCCGGCGGCGAGCAGCTGGGCCGCGGCGAGCCGGGTGTTGGCCCGCAGCTCCTTCGGGTCCTGCGGCACCGTGATCGCGTGCAGGTCGACCACCATGTAGAAGGCGTCGTGGGTTTCCTGCAGGGCCACCCACTGGCGGACCGCACCGAGGTAGTTGCCGAGGTGGAACGAGCCCGCGGTGGGCTGGATTCCGGAGAGCACGCGGGGACTGTCAGAAGCCATGCTCACCATTCTCTCAGGTGCGCGCGACAGCTCGGGAACGGATCGTCCACAGCTTCGGAACCGATCTTCACGACGGGTACCGGAGGGGCCGGGCCTGCCCCCGCCGCGCCGCGGCCGCTCCGTCCCGGCGCCGGACGCACGCCAGCGGCCCGGGCTGTGCCGGGCCGCCGGCGTGTTCGGTGCGGCAGGTGCGGTGCGGACGGTCAGGCGAGGTCGATGCCCGGGTAGAGCGGGAAGCCGTCCAGCAGGTCGGACGCGCGCCGGGAGATCTCGTCGGCGACCTTCGCGTCCAGCGTGTGCTGGGCCTTCGACGGGGTGCCCTTCGGGGTCGTACCGGGCTCCGTCGCCGTCAGCACCCGGTCGATCATGGCGGCGATCTCGTCCATCTCGGCGGTGCCGAGACCACGGGTGGTGAGCGCGGGGGTGCCGATCCGGATGCCCGAGGTGTACCAGGCGCCGTTCGGGTCCTGCGGGATCGCGTTGCGGTTGGTGACGACGCCGGAATCCAGGAGCGCGGCCTCGGCCTGGCGCCCGGTGAGGCCGTAGGAGCTCGCCACGTCGATCAGGTTCAGGTGGTTGTCGGTGCCGCCGGTGACCAGGGTCGCGCCGCGCCGCATCAGCCCCTCGGCGAGGGCGCGCGAGTTGTCCACGATCGCCTGCGCGTAGTCGCGGAACTCGGGGCGGCGGGCCTCGGCGAACGCGACCGCCTTGGCGGCCATGACGTGCGGCAGCGGGCCGCCGAGCACCATCGGGCAGCCCCGGTCGACCTGGTCCTTGAGGGACGCGTCGCACAGCACCATGCCGCCGCGCGGGCCGCGCAGCGACTTGTGCGTGGTGGTCGTGACGATCTGGGCGTGCGGCACCGGGTCGAAGTCGCCGGTCAGCACCTTGCCGGCGACCAGGCCCGCGAAGTGCGCCATGTCGACCATCAGGGTCGCGCCCACCTCGTCGGCGATCTCCCGCATGATCCGGAAGTTCACCAGGCGCGGGTACGCGGAGTAGCCGGCGACGATGATCATCGGGCGGAACTCGCGGGCCGTCGCGCGCAGCGCGTCGTAGTCCAGGAGGCCGGTGGCCGGGTCGGTGCCGTAGGACCGCTGCTCGAACATCTTGCCGGAGATATTGGGCCGGAAGCCGTGCGTGAGGTGGCCGCCCGCGTCCAGGGACATGCCGAGCATGCGCTGGTTGCCGAGGGCGCTGCGCAGCTCGGCCCAGTCGGCCTCGGTGAGGTCGTTGACGTTGCGCACGCCCGCCCGCTCCAGGGCCGGGGCCTCGACGCGCTGCGCGAGGACGGCCCAGAAGGCGACCAGGTTGGCGTCGATGCCGGAGTGCGGCTGGACATAGGCGTGGGCGGCGCCGAAGAGCTCCCGGGCGTGCTCGGCGGCGAGGGCCTCGACGGTGTCGACATTGCGGCAGCCGGCGTAGAAGCGACGGCCGACGGTGCCCTCGGCGTACTTGTCGCTCATCCAGTTGCCCATGGCCAGGAGGGTGGCCGGGGACGCGTAGTTCTCGCTGGCGATGAGCTTCAGCATGGCCCGCTGGTCGGCGAGTTCCTGGCCGATCGCGTCGGCCACACGGGGCTCGACGGCCCGGACGACGTCGAGTGCGGCGCGGTACGCGTCGGTCTCACGGGAGGAAGGGGTGCTGGACATGATGGCGGGACCTCCGGATTCCACTACGGCTCACGGGTCGGCCCAGGCGCGCGGCACTGGATCGCCCCGCCTTCTCGAAGGCACGGCGCGGACCGCTCCCTGATGGTCATTCCCATCCCAGCACGCCAGTCACGGTCCGCCCTCACTCTACCGGCAGGGTTCGGCCGCCCAGGTGGTGCCCGGCAAGATCGGCCGGAACGGGGAGCCGGCTGATCCGCGGGAGACACGGCCCCGGGGTCCGACCGGCCTTCGACGTGGCGTTCGAGAGGGCGTTCGACATCGCGCGCCCGCGGCGGACGCGTGCCGGGACCCGGGCCCCCTCGGGCGGCCGGAAGACGCCCCACCAGTGGCGTGAGAGGGCTTCCCGACCGAATGGGTGCTGCCTTTGTTGGTGACCTATTCAGTTTGGCGAGCGACGATACATGTCAGTCAGAACTTCCGACGTGCGGCCGGGTCCCACCCTGCCCGCTGCGGCCACGAGGCACAGAACGGAGATCCCGTTGTCTGCTAGGGATGCAACGAACGCGACGGACCGGGCGATCGCGGGCGCCGAGGCGCACAGCGCCCACAACTACCACCCGCTGCCCGTCGTGGTCGCGACGGCGGAGGGCGCCTGGATGACCGACGTCGAGGGGCGCCGGTACCTCGACATGCTCGCCGGCTACTCGGCGCTCAACTTCGGCCACGGCAACCGCCGTCTCATCGACGCGGCGAAGGCGCAGCTGGAGCGGGTCACGCTGACGTCGCGGGCGTTCCACCACGACCGGTTCGCGGACTTCTGCACGCAGCTCGCCGAGCTGTGCGGCATGGAGATGGTGCTGCCCATGAACACGGGCGCGGAGGCCGTGGAGACGGCCGTGAAGACGGCGCGGAAGTGGGGCTACCGGGTCAAGGGCGTGCCGGACGGCGCGGCGAAGATCGTCGTCGCGTCCGACAACTTCCACGGGCGCACCACGACGATCGTCAGCTTCTCCACGGACCCGGAGGCGCGGGCCGACTTCGGTCCGTACACGCCCGGCTTCGAGATCGTGCCGTACGGCGACCTGGCGGCGCTGCGCGCGGCGGTCACCGACGACACCGTCGCGGTGCTGCTGGAGCCGATCCAGGGCGAGGCGGGCGTACTGGTGCCGCCGGCCGGCTATCTCGCCGGGGTGCGCGAGGTGACCCGCGAGCGGAACGTCCTGTTCATCGCGGACGAGATCCAGTCGGGTCTCGGCCGCACCGGCCGTACCTTCGCGTGCGAGCACGAGGACGTGGTGCCGGACATGTACGTGCTCGGCAAGGCGCTCGGCGGTGGTGTGGTGCCGGTGTCGGCGGTGGTGTCGAGGGCCGACGTGCTGGGGGTGTACCGGCCGGGCGAGCACGGTTCGACGTTCGGCGGGAACCCGCTGGCCTGTGCCGTGGCGCTGGAGGTGATCGCCATGCTGCGCAGCGGCGAGTACCAGCAGCGGGCCGCCGAGCTGGGCGAGCACCTGCACCACGAGCTGCGGCTCCTCACCGGCGGGCCGGGCAGCGCGGTACGGGAGGTGCGCGGCCGGGGCCTGTGGGCCGGTGTCGACATCGACCCGGCGTACGGCACGGGCCGGGAGATCTCCGAGAAGCTGATGGCCCGGGGCGTGCTGGTGAAGGACACCCACGGCTCGACGATCCGTATCGCGCCCCCGCTGGTGATCAGCAAGGAGGACCTGGACTGGGGCCTGGACCAGCTCAGGGCGGTGCTGAGCTAGCCCAGCGCAGCGCTCCCGGGCAGGTCCGCGCCCGCCCGTCCGGCGGCCCGGCGCGGCCCGGGAGCTCGGCGGCCTCCCGGGCCCTGGGTCGCCCGGGGCCCGGGGTCGCGCCCGGTACCGGGCCTAGAGGATCACGTGGGGCAGGAAGCGGGCGTACTCGTCCGTGACCAGCCCCGACGACTCCCGGATGCCGAGCCCCGCCGCCTCGTCCTCGACGACCCACGCGCCGAGCACCACCCGGTTGCCGTCGAAGTCGGGCAGCGGGGCCAGTTCCTGGTAGCAGCAGGCCTCGTCCCGGCGCACGGCCGGGGCGCCCGGTTCGTGGACGGTCACCCCGGCGCCCTCGCGGCCGAGCAGCGGTTTGGCGACGTACCCGCGCGTCGTGGCCAGCTCGCGGGGGCCGTCGAGGTACGCGGGGAGCAGGTTCGGGTGGCCCGGGTACAGCTCCCAGAGGATCGCGAGGAGCGCCTTGTTGGACAGCAGCATCTTCCAGACGGGCTCGATCCACATCGTCGTACCCGTGCCGCCGCCGTTGTCGAGCGTGTCGAGGACGTGGCGGCCGAAGCGGTCGGTGGTGAGCCACTCCCAGGGGTAGAGCTTGAAGCAGCTGCGGATGAACCGGAGCTGTCGGTCGACGAAGCGGCCGGAGAGCCGGTCCCAGCCGATGTCCTCCATCGAGATCGCCTCGGTGTCGAGCCCGGCCTGTTCGGCGGTCTCGCGCAGATACGCAACGGTCATCAGGTCCTCGCCGAGCACGTCGTCGGAGGAGTGCGCGAAGTACAGCGGGCTGCCGGGCGGGAGCAGCGCGGCCTGGCGCTTCCACGCGGCGACGAGGCGTTCATGGAGCGAGTTCCACTGGTCGGCTCCGGGGAATCGTTCCTCCATCCAGAACCACTGGGGGCTCGCCGCCTCCACGAGCGACGTGGGGGTGTCGGCGTTGTACTCCAGCAGCTTCGCCGGGCCGCCCCGGCCGTCGTGGCGCAGGTCGAACCTGCCGTAGACGGACGGGAGTTCGGCGCGGCGCCGCCAGGCCTCGGCGACCAGCGAGGCGAGGCGCGGGTCGGTGATGCCGAGGTCCGCGAACCGGTCGTGCTCGACGATGTGCCCGGCCGCGGCCAGGCACATCACGTGCAGTTCCTGGACGACCTCCTCCAGCGCCTCGACCTCGGGCAGCGAGAAGACGTAGTAGGCGCTCTCGTCCCAGTAGGGGCGCAGGGAGTCGTCCGGGTAACGGGTCAGCGGGTAGACGAGACCCTGCTCCTCGACGGTGCGCTGCCAGTCGTCCCGGGGCTCTGTGGTGCGGCGTTCCACGGCTTCGTCCTCCGGCTCAGCCGCCGTAGCTTCCGTGTCCGCCGCCGAAGCCGCCGCGGTCGACGCCTCCGTGGTAGCCGCCGTGATGGCCGCTGCCGCCGCCGGAACCTCCGGATCCGCCGGAGCCCTTGCGGGGCCTGGTGAAGGAACCGCCGTAGACCCAGCCCTGCTTCTTGTCGCCGCCGTAGTACCAGGCGTCGTCCGCGTTCGACTTGACCGACGAACCGCTGCCGTTGCAGTTGCGGTCGGCGATGACCTTGTAGCCCTTGGCGACGTCGTAACTGTCGCGGTCCACGCAGCGCTTGTCGGGCTCGGACGAGCAGGCGGTCAGCGCCGCCGCGAGTATCCCCATCCCGCCGAGCACCACGGTGCCCGACCTCAGCTGCCGTCGTACGTCCGTCATCGTCCGCTCCCCCGTTGTGTGCCGTCCGGTCTCCTGCTGGTGACCGGCGCCCAGGGTAAGGAGTGGGTAAGGGCTTCGTACAACCGGTTCTCCCTCCCGGTCCTCAACTACAGTCCCTTTGTGCTGCTTGGAATGATCTGTGCCCTGGCCTCGGCGGTCTGCTACGGAACGGCGACGGTGCTGCAGGCGATGGCCACGCGCGCGGCGACCCGTCCGGCGGACTCCGCCGAGAGCTCGGGGGTCGACCCCGCGCTGCTGCTGCGCGCCCTGCGCCAATGGCGTTATCTGGCCGGCCTCGCGCTCGACGGCCTCGGCTTCGTCCTCCAGATCGTGGCCCTGCGCTCGATCCCGATCTACGCCGTGGGGGCGGCCCTCGCGGCGAGCCTCGCCGTGACGGCGGTGGCGGCGTCCCGGCTGCTGAAGGTGCGGCTCAGCGGCGTCGAATGGGGCGCCGTGGGGGTCGTCTGCGCGGGGCTCGCGATGCTGGCGCTGGCCTCCGGCGGCGAGGGCGAGCTGGGCGGGACGCCGGCCCTGCGCTACGCCATGCTGGCCACCGCCCTCGTGATCCTCGCGCTCGGCGCCACGGCCGGGCGACTGCCCGACCGGGGGCGGGCCCCGGCGCTCGGGCTCGGCGCCGGGCTGGGGTTCGGGGTCGTGGAGGTGTCGGTGCGTCTGATCGACGACGTGTCGCCCGCGAGCCTGCTGACCAACCCGGCGACGTACGCGCTGCTCATCGGCGGCGGCGCCGCGTTCCTGCTCCTCACCTCGGCGCTGGAGCGCGGTTCGGTCACCTCGGCCACTGCGGCCCTGGTCATCGGCGAGACGATCGGCCCCGCCCTCATCGGCGTCGCCTGGCTCGGCGACCGCACCCGCGAGGGGCTGACCTGGCTCGCGGTCCTCGGTTTCTCGGTCGCCGTGGCGGGAGCCCTGGCCCTGGCCCGCTTCGGGGAGGCCCCGGCCGAGGCCGCCGTCACACCGTGACGGCGACCCCGAACCGCCGGGTCCCGGGTCCGGGCGCCGGTCCGGCCGCAACGGCCGGGGACGCACCGGGCGTTCAGTAGGCGGCCTTGGCCATCCGCTTGCGCTCCCGCTCGGACAGCCGGCTGCCCGACTCCCGCCGGGCCATGCGGCGCAGCAGGCCGGGCGCCAGCAGGAAGCCCGCGACCGCCCAGGCCGCCAGCACGACGAGGGTCGTCATGTGCTGCCAGCCACCGGCCATTTCGTGCACCCGGGCACCGTCCGGCAGCAGGGCCGAGCGGACCCGCTGTGCGATCCAGCGCAGCGGGAAGAGGGAGGCCAGGTCCTGGAGCCAGCCGGGCAGGTTCCGCAGCGGCGTGAAGGCGCCGGAGACGAGCATCAGCCCCATCGTGGGCATCATGTAGACGGCCAGGGCCTCCCGGGCGGGCGGCAGCACCGAGCCGATGGCCGCACCGATCGGGACGACCGCCACGATCCCCAGGACGATCACCCAGCAGAGGGTCAGCCACCGGGCTGCGCTGCCGGGCAGGGGGGTGTCCAGGAGCAGCGCTCCGCCGACGAGCAGCAGCGCCACCGCGACGACGATGTTGACCAGGACGAACAGGGCCTTGGCCGTGAGATAGGCCGCCATGGCCCCCGGGATGCCCCGCAGCCGCAGCAGCGTCCCGTCCTCGCGGTCGCCGCACAGGAACTGCGGAACGGTCATCAGCCCGAACATGAAGACCGTGGCGCCCACACCGCCCGTGAGCATCAGCTGGGTGGCTTCGGGGCTGCCTCCGCCGGACCGCCAGGACGCCAGTACCAGGAAGAGCACCGGGGTCGTGAGGTACGAGAAGAGGTCCTTGCGGCTGCGCAGCATCTGGCGCAGTTCCAGCAGCCCGCGGGCGACCCCGAGACGGAAGGAGTTCACGACGCCTCCTCTGCGGCGCTGATGTCGGCGGCGACCATGCCCAGGTAGGTGTCCTCCAGGGTCGGGCGGCGCACCTCGAGTCCGGGTATGGGCCCGCCGTGCTGCTGGTGCAGCTCCCAGACGGCCTGGGAGGGATCGGGGGTCACGAGCCGGCGCGCGGCGCCGGTGTCGTCGGTCCAGCGGACCTCCGAGGCGGCGCCGATGGCCGCGGAGAGCTCCTGGAGTGTTCCGCAGGCGGTGAGCCGGCCGCGCTGGAGTATGCCGATCCGGTCGGCCAGTTGCTGTGCCTCGGCCATGTCGTGGGTGGTGAGCACGACGGTCATGCCGCGCTCGTCCCGCAGGCCGCGCAGGAGCGTGTGGAAGTCACGGCGGGCCTCCGGGTCGAAGCCCGTGGTCGGCTCGTCGAGGAAGAGCAGCTCCGGCCGGCCGACGATGCCCAGGGCGACGTCGAGCCGGCGGCGCTGGCCGCCCGACAGCTTGGCCGTCTGGTCCTCGGCCCGGTCCGCGAGGCCCACGATCCGCAGCAGGTCGTCCGGTGCGAACGGGTCGGGGTAGTAACGGGCCAGGTGCCCCAGGAGTTCGCCGACCTGCCAGCGGCCGTGATCGCGGCTGGACTGCAGGACGATGCCGATCCTGGCCCGCCAGGCCGCGTCGTCGGACTGCGGGTCCCGGCCGAGCACGGTCACGTCGCCCGCGGACCGGCGGCGGTACCCCTCGAGGATCTCGATGGTGGTGCTCTTGCCCGCCCCGTTGGGGCCGAGCAGGCAGAACAGTTCGCCTCTGCGGATGTCCAGGTCCACCCCGTCCAGGACGTCACGTCCGCCGTAGCGCATGCGCAGGCCGGTGGTCCGCACGACGGTGTCCCGGGTCTCGTTGTCGTTGCGGGGCGCACCATGCTCCGCCACGGACGGTTCCGTGGCGGGCGGGCGGCCCGTCTGTCGTACCGAATGCATTCATCTCCCCGTTGGTCACGGCCCGTTCGCGCAGCGCGCGAGGCCACGGAGCCCCTGTTCCCGGCCCGTGGCGTCGAGCGGCCGGACCGGTGATCTTCACCCTACGACGGGCGGCTCGGGGCGGTTCCCTCGGGCGAGACCCCGGCCGGTCCGCCGCGTCCGGGGCGGGGCGGGCACGGGCCCCACGGCCACGGCCGGCTCAGGGCAGCGCCCTGCACAGCGCGTCCAGCGCCCCGGCCCACGCGTGGTCCGCCGGGGTGCCGTATCCCACGACCAGCGCGTCCAGCGGCGCCGTGGCGGCCCCCGGGTGGCGGAAGCGGGACAGGCCCTGGACCGCAAGGCCCTGCCAGGCGGCGGCGCGCACCACGGAGTCCTCGGCGCCCTCGGGGAGTTCGAGGACGGCGTGCAGGCCCGCGGCGATGCCCCGGGCACGGACCTCCGGGGCCCGCTCGCGCAGGGCCGCGACGAGCTGGTCGCGGCGGCGCCGGTAGCGCAGCCGCACGGCCCGTACGTGCCGGTCGTAGGCGCCGGAGACGATGAACTCGGCGAGTGTCAGCTGGTCGAGCACTCCGCAGGACCGGTAGCCGGCGTTCGCGTCGACCACGTCGGCGGCGAGAGCGGGCGGCACGACCATCCAGCCGAGGCGCAGGCCCGGCGCCAGGGACTTGCTGGCCGTGCCCAGGTAGACGACCCGGTCGGGGTCGAGCCCCTGGAGGGCGCCGACCGGCTGGCGGTCGTAGCGGAACTCGCCGTCGTAGTCGTCCTCCAGGATGAGCGCCCCGGTGCGCCGGGCCCAGTCCACGGCGGCGGCCCGCCGGTCGGGCCGGAGCGGGACACCCATGGGGAACTGGTGCGCCGGGGTCGTCAGCACGGCGCCGCACCGCGGCGACGCCCCCAGTTCCCGTGTGGACGTGCCGAGTTCGTCGAAGGCGAGCGGCGCGGTCCGCAGACCGGAGCGGTGCAGCAGCTCCCAGTGCACGTCGAGGCCGTACGACTCGACGTGCACGTCCCGCACGCCGCGCTCGCGCAGCACCGCGCCGAGCAGCATCAGCCCGTGCGTGAAGCCGGAGCAGACGACGACCCGGTCGGGGTCGGCGCGCACGCCCCTGGCCCTGGCCAGATATCCGGCCAGGGCGGTGCGCAGCTCGACACGGCCACGCGGATCGCCGTAGCCGAGGGCCTCGTTGGGTGCGGCGGTCAGTGCCCGACGGGCCGCCCTGAGCCAGTCGGCACGCGGGAACGACGCCAGGTCGGGGGTGCCGGGCGTGAGGTCGTAGGCGGGCCGGCCGGGCGTACGACGGCGGGGCGCGGGGGCCGACGGCACGGGGATGTCCCGCTCGGCGACCCGGGTGCCGGAGCCCTGCCGCGCGGTGAGCCAGCCCTCGGCCACCAGATCGGCGTACGCGTCGGCGACGGTGTTGCGCGCGATGCCCAGGTCGACGGCGAAGACGCGCGAGGAGGGCAGCCGGGTGCCGGGGGCGAGGCGCCCGCTGCGCACGGCCTCGCGCAGGGCGTCCGTCAGCCCCCTGCGCACCCCGGAACCGGACGGTTCCAGATGCAGATCGACGCCGAGCGCCGCGGAAGTGGCCCATGATTCCGTCACGTAAATGGACCATACTCTTGGGCTGCCCCGTTCGTAGGCTCGCCCATATGACGACGAACGAGACTCTTGCGAACAGCACGTACGCCCCCGAGCACAGTCCGCGACTGGAGCTGGCCAAGCTCGCTCCCGACGTCTACAAGGCCATGGCCCGGCTGGACGCGGCGGCCCGCCAGGGCGTCGACCCGGTGCTCCTGGAGCTGGTGAAGATCCGCGCCTCCCAGCTCAACCACTGCGCCTTCTGCCTGGACATGCACACCAAGGACGCGCTCGCCGCGGGCGAGAGCGTGGAGCGGATCATCCAGCTCGGCGCGTGGGAGGAGTCGCGGCACTTCTACACCGAGAAGGAGCTCGCGGCGATCCGGCTGACCGAGGCGGTCACGGTCCTCACCGACGGCTTCGTGCCGGACGAGGTGTACGAGGAGGCGGCCGGGCACTTCGACGAGACCGAGCTGGCCCAGCTGATCTCCGCGATCACGGTGATCAACGCCTGGAACCGCTTCGCGGTCACCACGCGCATGGTGCCGGGGCACTACACGGCGGGAGACCACAGGTGACGGCCCGGATCCGCGGGGGGAGCACCCGGTGGTGACCCGTGCGGAGACGTTCCGCCGGCTGCATCTGCGGCGCCCGCCGGGTGACCCCCTGGTGCTTCCGGGTCCGTGGGACGCGGCCAGCGCCCGGGTGTTCGCCGAAGCCGGCTTCCCGGCCCTCGCCACGCCCAGCGCGGGCGTCGCTGCCTCGCTGGGCTACGAGGACGGGCTGACCCCGGCCGACGAGATGTTCGCGGCGGTCGCCCGGATCGTGCGGTCCGTCGGCGTCCCCGTCTCGGCGGATCTGGAGGGCGGCTACGGGCTGCCCCCGAAGGAGCTGGTCGAGCGGCTGCTGGAGACCGGCGCGGTCGGCTGCAACCTGGAGGACTCGGGGCCGGACAAGGCCCTGAAGGACCCGCACGAGCACGCCGCATGGCTGGCCGAGGTCCGGGCGGCCGCCGGTGACCGGGTCTTCCTCAACGCGCGCGTGGACACCTTCATCCGCGGCGTCGCCGACCCTGACCGGGCGATCGAGCGGGCGCGGTTGTACGTCGAGGCGGGCGCCGACTGTGTGTATCCGATCGGCGCGCCCCACGACGTCCTGCCGCTGCTGCGGGCGGGCATCGAGGGTCCGCTCAACGCGGCGGCGAAGCCCGACGGCGCCTCCGTGCGCGAGCTCGGCGAACTCGGCGCCGGCCGCATCACGTTCGGGCCCGGCCTGCAGCGGCTGGCCACCGAGTCGCTGCGCGGGATCACGAAGGCCCTCGGAGCGCCGTAGGGGTGCCGTGCGGAGGGGCACCGGGCCCGCGGGCCCGGCCCGGTCCGTGAGTCACCCCGGGCGCCCCGGCCGGTCCCGGGCGATACGGGGGTACGCCCGGGACCGGTCTCCGGCGGCTACTTGGGCATCCAGGCCCGCCATGTCGACTCGTGGGTCTCGACCCACTTCTTGGCCGCCGCCTCGGGCGTCAGCTTCTGGTCGGCGATCATCAGGGAGACCTGGTTCTGGTCCTCGGTCGTCCACTTGAACTTCTTCAGGAACTGGGCGGCCCTGCCCCCGTTCTTGGCGAAGTCGGCGTTGAGGTACTTCTGCAGGGGGGTGTGCGGGTAGGCGCAGGCGACCTTCTTGGGGTCGGCGTCGCAGCCCGTCTTGTACTCCGGCAGCTTCACCTCGGTCATCGGCACCTTCTTGAACAGCCACTGGGGCTCGTACCAGTAGCTGAGGAAGGGCTTGTGCTGCTTGGCGAACTGCTTGATCTGCGTGATCTGGGCGGCCTCCGAACCGGCGAAGACGACCTGGAAGTTCAGCTTGAGATTGCCGACCAGCGCCTTGTCGTTGGTGACGTACGACGGGGAGCCGTCCATGAGCTGGCCCTTGCCGCCGCTCTCGGCGGTGCGGAGCTGACCGGCGTACTTGTCGAGGTTCTTCCAGTCGGTCACGTCCGGGTGCTGCTTGGCGAAGTACGTCGGGACGAACCAGCCGATGTGGCCGGTGACCCCGAGGTCGCCGCCGGGCACGATCGTCTTCTTGTCCTTGACGTACCGCTTCTCCTGGTCGGGGTGGCCCCAGTCCTCCATGATCGCGTCGACCCGGTCCTGGCTGAGCGCATCCCATGCGGGGATCTCGTCGACCTGGACGGTGTCGACGCGGTAGCCCATCTTGTGTTCGAGCAGATACTTCGCGACGGCGACGTTGGACTGCGCGCCGACCCAGGACTGGATGGACAGGGTCACCGTGTTGGCGCCCTGCGCGTTGGCGAACGGCGACCTCTGCTTGGTCATGTCGGCGGCACCGCAACCGGAGAGGGACAGCGCGAGCGCCGTCGCGCTCAGCCCCGCGGTCAGCAGCTTCGTGCGTACGCGCATGTCACGCTCCCTTCTTCGCGCGGCGTTCGGTCGGCTGGGTCACCCGGTCGAGCATCAGGCCCAGGCAGACGATCGCGGCACCGGCGACCAGACCGGTCGCGAGGTCACCCCGGGCGAGCCCGGTGACGACGTCGTAGCCGAGTGCGCCACCGCCGACCAGACCGCCGATGATGACGACGGCGAGGACCAGGACGACGCCCTGGTTGACGGCGAGCAGGAGCGACCGGCGGGCCAGCGGGAGCTGGACCTGGCGCAGTTGCTGCCCGGGCGTCGCGCCCAGCGAGCGCGCGGACTCCAGCGCGGCGGGATCGACCTGACGCAGGCCCTGCGTGGTGATCCGGACGACGGCGGGGAGGGCGTAGACGACCGCCGCCGCCACGGCGGGGGCACGGCCCACGGCGAAGAGGGCGACGACCGGAATCAGGTACACGAACTGCGGCATAGTCTGGAAGACGTCCAGGACCGGGCGCAGCATCCGCTCGACGCGCTCGCTGCGCGCCGCCGCGATGCCGATGCCGAAGCCCAGCACGAGCGTGACCGCGACCGCCGCCAGCACCTGCGACAGGGTGTCGAGGGACGGCTTCCAGACGCCGAGCACACCGATCGCGGCCATGGCGAGGACCGCGGTGAGCGCGGTCCGCCAGGTGCCGATCACCCAGGCGAGCGCGGCGACGATCAGCAGGACCGACCACCAGGGCAGCCACAGCAGGCCGGAGCGCAGCGGGTCGAGCACCCAGGTCGTGAAGTGGCCCGCCCAGTCGGCGGTGCCGCCGATGTACGGGACGCCGCTGTAGAGGTGGTTGGTCATCCAGTCGACGGCGGTGTTGACGGGCTCGGCGATGTGCACCGTCCAGGAGCCGGGCCAGTCGAGCCGGCCGGCGATGCGGCCCACGACGGCCACGGCGACGACGGCCACCGCGGTGACGGCCCACAGCACACGGCGGTTCCCGGTGTCGCCCTCGTCGCTCCCGAGGCGCTCCCCCGCCGCTCCCGTGACCCGGTCCAGGACGACCGCGAGCAGCACGATCGGGATGCCCGCGGCGAGCGCGGCGCCGACGTCGACGGAGGCGAGCGCCTGGTAGACGCGGTCGCCGAGACCGCCGGCGCCGATCACCGACGCGATGACGGCCATGGACAGGGCCATCATGATCGTCTGGTTGAGGCCGAGCAGGATCTCCTTGCGGGCCAGCGGCAGCCGCGCGGTCAGCAGGCGCTGACGCCCGGTGGCGCCGAGCGAGGCGACGGCCTCCATGACGCCGTGGTCGGCGCCGCGCAGACCGAGCGAGGTGAGCCGGGCCATCGGCGGGGCGGCGTACACGACCGTCGCGAGGACGGCCGCCGGGACGCCGATGCCGAAGACCAGGACGACCGGCAGCAGGTACGCGAACGCCGGCAGCACCTGCATGGTGTCGAGTACGGGCCGCAGTGCGCGGTCCGTACGGTCCGACAGGCCCGCCGCGAGGCCGAGCAGTGCACCGAGCACCACGGACGCGACGACCGCGACCACCATGAGCGCCAGCGTCTGCATGGTGGGCACCCACATGCCCAGCAGTCCGCAGGCGAGGATCGCGACGGCGGTGCCCGCCGCGAGCCTGACGCCCGCGACCCGCCAGGCGACCAGGGCCGCCAGCGCGGTGACGCCGGCCCAGCCGATCGCGAGCAGCACGAGGTAGACGCCGCGCACGGACAGGACGACGGCGTTGGAGATGTAGCCGAAGAAGTACAGGAAGATCGGGTGGCTGTCCCGGTTGTCGATGATCCAGTCGCTGGTCTTGCCGAGCGGCCCGGAGACGTCGACGGTCAGCGCGTGCGGCCAGGTGCCGCTCGCCCAGTGCGCGTTGGCGAGCGGTACCAGGACGGCGGCGGCGACGGCGAGCATCAGCAGCTTGCCGAGGGTGCGGTGTCTCAGCAGCCCCGAGAGCCCGGCGGGCGCGCCGGCCGTACCGTCGGGGGCGGTCGTGGCGGCAGCCATCAGACCACCTCCTCACCGCGCGGGTCCGCGGCACCGGGCACCGTCCCGGCCGCCGTGGCGGCGGGCTCGTCACCGGTCTTGTCCACCGGTACGGCCTTCGGGCCGGGGCGGCCCGGGCGCGCGCCCGGGATCGCCTGTGGGTCACCGGCCGCGGCGTCCCCGTTCGAGTCCGCCGTGCCCGCCACCACGCCGAGCAGCTGCTCGTGGTCGACCACGCCGAGGCAGCGCCCGTCGTCCATGACGCGGGCGGGGAACCCTGTGCGGGCGACCGCCTCGATGGCCTCGGAGACCGTGGCGCCGGGAGCGACGGCCGGGCCGCGGCCCACCTCGTCGGAGTCCGCGGGGCGCATGGCCGTCCGTACGGTCATGACCTGCTCGCGGGGCACGTCCCGGACGAACTCCCGGACGTAGTCGTCGGCGGGCGAGCCGACGATCTCCTCGGGCGTGCCGAGCTGCACGATGTGGCCGTCGCGCATCAGCGCGATGCGGTCGCCGAGGCGCAGGGCCTCGCTCAGGTCGTGGGTGATGAAGACCATGGTGCGGCCCTCTTCGTGGTGCAGGCGGACGACCTCCTCCTGCATGTCGCGGCGGATCAGCGGGTCGAGCGCGCTGAACGGCTCGTCGAACAGGAGGACCTCCGGGTCCACCGCGAGCGCCCGGGCGAGGCCCACGCGCTGCTGCTGACCGCCGGAGAGCTGTCCGGGCCTGCGCTGCTCCAGGCCCTCCAGGCCGACCTTGGCGACGACCTCGGCGGCCTTGGCCCGCCGCTCGGTCTTGCCCATGCCCTGGATCTCGAGCCCGTAGGCGACGTTGTCGATGACCGTCCGGTGCGGCAGCAGCCCGAAGTGCTGGAAGACCATGGAGGCTCGATGTCTGCGCAGGTCCCGCAGCCGGTTCTTGTCCATGGCGAGGACGTCCTCGCCCTCCATGGAGAGCGCGCCCGACGTCGGCTCGATGAGCCGGGTCAGACAGCGCACGAGCGTGGACTTGCCGGAGCCGGACAGGCCCATGACGACGAAGACCTCGCCCTTGTGGACGTCGAAGCTGACGTCACGTACGGCGGCGGTGCAGCCGGTGCGGGAGCGCAGATCGGCCGGGGCGAGCCCCGCGAGGTCGGGGTCGCCGGGGATCCGGTCGGCCTTCGGTCCGAAGACCTTCCACAGATTCTGGACGGAGAAAACGGGCTGCGTGCTGGTATTCATCACGCCTCACCTCCCAGCAGCTCGGCACACTTTTCCCCGACCATGAGCACCCCGATCATCGGGTTGACGGCGGTCATCGTCGGGAACACGGACGCGTCAGCGATACGGATGCCGTCCAGGCCGCGGATCTTCAGCTCCGGGTCCACGACGGCGAATTCGTCGGTCGGCGCGCCCATCCTGCAGGTGCCCGCCGGGTGGTAGACGGTGTGCGCGACCTTGCGCGCGTACTCACTCAGCTCCTCGTCCCCCGTGACCTCGGGGCCGGGGGCGACCTCGCGCTTGAGCCAGCTCGCCAGCGGCTCGGCCTTCGCGATCTCACGGGCGATACGGATGCCGTCGACCAGGGTGCGACCGTCGTAGTCGTCCTCGTCCGTGAAGTAGCGGAAGTCGAGCGCGGGCTTCACCGACGGGTCGGCGCTGGTCAGGTACAGACGGCCGCGGCTCTTCGGCTTGGGGATGTTCGGGGTCATCGACACACCGTGGGCGGGGCGTTCGTAGCCGAGCCGCTCCGGGTTGTCGGTGAACGGGACCTGGTAGAAGTGGAACATCAGGTCGGGGCCCTGGTGTTCGGGGTCACGGCGCACGAAGAGGCCCGCGTCGCTGTCCATCGCCGAGTTCTCCGGGATGGGCCCGTCGGTCTCCCACACGATCACCGACTCGGGGTGGTCGAGCAGGTTCTCCCCGACGCCCGGCAGGTCGTGCACGACGGGTATGCCGAGCTTCTCCAGGTCGGCCCTGGGGCCGATGCCGGAGTGCATCAGCAGCCGCGGCGAGTCCACGGCGCCCGCGCACAGCAGCACCTCGCGCTCCGCGCGGACGAGGATCTCCTCGCCGTCCTTGGTGCGCACGTGCACGCCGTCCACGTGCGTGCCGTCCAGCTCAAGCCGGTACGCCCAGGTCTCCAGCATGATGTGGAGGTTGGGACGGTCGAGGAACGGGTGCAGATACGCGACGGACGCGCTGGACCGCTTGTTGTTCTCCGGGTGGTACGCCAGGTCGAAGAAGCCGACGCCCTCGTGGAACGGCTTCTTGTTGAAGCCTTCGACGCGGGGCACGCCGATGGCGTTCTGCGCGGCGTCGACGAAGTCACGGGCGATCGCGTTGCGGTCCTTCTCGTCGACGGCGACGACGTTGTTCCGGAGCCGCGCGAAGTAGGCCTCCATCTGCACGGCGCCCCAGCCCTTGGCGCCGGCGGCCTCCCACTCGTCCCAGTCGGACGGCAGCGGCTTGAACGCGATCAGCGTGTTGTGCGAGGAGCACCCGCCGAGCACCCGGGCGCGGCTGTGCCGGATGTGCGAGTTGCCGCGCGGCTGCGGGGTGGTCGGGTAGTCGTAGTCGAGCTCTCCGCCGAGCAGCCCCATCCAGCGGCGCAGGGTGAGGACGTCCTCACGGTCCACGTCGGTCGGGCCGCCCTCGATGACGGCAACCGTGACGTCGGGGTTCTCGGTGAGGCGGGATGCGATGACGGATCCGGCGGTTCCACCGCCGATGACCACGTAGTCGTAGGTCTGCTCGGGCTGGGACATCAGACGTGCTCCAAAAGGGGTTGTGCAATGGGGGGTACGTCGCGGGGCGTACGTTCCGGGGACCGTGGGGTGTGCGTCCCCGGGGTGCGCCGCGCGGGGTACGTCCCCCGGGGACCGGGTCAGGGTGGACACGGTCCCCGGGGGCTGCGGCTGCCGGCTCAGTCCGAGAACCAGCGCACCGGTGCGGGTGCCAGGTTCTGGTAGACGTGCTTGCTCTCCCGGTACTCGGCGAGGCCGGCCGGGCCGAGTTCGCGGCCCACTCCGCTCTTGCCGAATCCGCCCCACTCCGCCTGCGGCAGATAGGGGTGGAAGTCGTTGATCCAGACGGTGCCGTGACGAAGCCGCCCGGCGACGCGGCGGGCGCGGCCCGCGTCGGCGGTCCACACGGCGCCCGCGAGCCCGTATTCGGTGTCGTTGGCGAGGGCGACGGCCTCGTCCTCGGTGCGGAAGGTCTCGACCGTGAGGACCGGTCCGAAGACCTCCTCCCGGATCACGCGCATCCCGCGGTGGCACTGGTCGAGCACCGTCGGCTCGTAGAAGTAGCCGGAGGCCGGCCGGGCTTCGGACGGCTCAGGACGCTTGCCGCCGCTGCGCAGCACCGCGCCCTCGGTGAGCGCGGACGCGACGTACGCCTCGGTCTTCTCCCGCTGCTGCTCCGATACGAGCGGTCCGCACTCGACGCCCTCCTCGGTGCCGCGCCCCAGCCTGATCCTCCCCGCCCGGCGGGCGAGTTCGGCGACGAAGCGCTCCCGGACGGACTCCTCGATGATGAGGCGGGAGCCGGCCGAGCAGACCTGGCCGCTGTGGATGAAGGCCGCGTTGAGCGCCTGGTCGACGGCGGTGTCGAAGCCCTCCTCGGTCTCGACGGCGTCCGCGAACACGACGTTCGGGTTCTTTCCGCCGAGTTCCAGCGCGACCTTCTTGACGGTGACGGCCGCCGCCTGCGCCACCTTCGTGCCGCTGACCAGGCCGCCCGTGAAGGAGATGAGGTCGACGTCCGGGTGCTCGGAGAGGCGGGCGCCGACCGTGTGGCCGGGGCCCGTCACGATGTTGGCGACGCCGTCGGGCAGTCCGGCCTCAGCGAGCAGACGGATCAGCGCGACCGTGGTCAGCGGGGTGATCTCGCTCGGCTTGATGACGAAGGTGTTGCCGGCCGCGAGGGCGGGCGCGATCTTCCAGCTGGCCTGGAGCAGCGGGTAGTTCCAGGGCGTGATCATCGCGCAGACGCCGACGGGTTCGTGCACGACGACGCTGTGGATGTCGGCGGAGCCCGCGTCGACGACGCGGCCGCCGCCCTCGCCCACGACCAGGTCGGCGAAGTACCGGAAGGCGTCGGCGACGCAGTCGATGTCGACCCGGCCCTCTTCCACGGTCTTGCCCGCGTCCCTGCTCTCCAGGAGGCCGAGCTCCTCGCGGTCCCGCACCAGCAGGTCCGCGACCCGGCGCAGCAGTGCGGCCCGCTCCGCGACCGGCGTACGGGGCCACTGCCCCTCACCCGCGCCGAAGGCGTGCCGGGCGGCCTCGACGGCCGCGTCGGTGTCCTTCTCGTCCCCCTCGGCGACCACCGCGAAGGGCTTGGCGTCCGCGGGGTCGATGATCTCGCGCGTCGCCCCGGACGTGGCGTGGCGCCACTCACCACCCACGTGAATCGTCTTCTGCGCCTCAGGTTCCGCCATGTCGCGCCTGTCCTCTTTCCGTTTCCGCTGAGCAGTCGCCGCTCGTAGGCTTCCGCGGGCAGACGCGCCCGGGGCGCGCGCCCCAGCGGCGACCGTCGGCGCCTGCCCCCGAGACGCGGAAAGCATGCGCAATCCGTAAGCGAAAGTGCGCTGTGTCACTGAAAATGCGGTCAGAAGTGGACAAAAGTCTACGCCTCGCGGTCAGCGGCAGAGGCTGCGGGGCAGGCCTGGGGCCTGGGCGCGGGGAGAGGGAGGGCGCCGGGCCCGGAGGCGCCGTTGAGGCGGGACCAGTGAGCCGGGAGGGGCAGGAGGGGGCGCGGGTGCGGGGCCACTGTGCAGCGCGCCGGCCGCTTGGTGCCCGTGGTCCCGTGGTCCCGTGGTCCCGTGGTGCCGTTGATCTCGCGGCACTTGTGACTCTTGTGGTGCTTGTGCTGCTGGTGATTCCCGTGATGCTCGCGGTGCTTGTGCTGCTTACGGTGCGCTTGTTGCTCATGGTGCTCACGGCACTTGTGGTGCTCACGGTGCTCGTGACATCTGTGGGCCACAAGAGATCCGAGAGGCCTGTGATGCCGGAGAGCGGCGAGGGGTCGCGGCGGGCTCAGCCCGGGGTCGGCTCCCCACAGGTCGCGCCGGGCGCACAGAACCACTTCAGTGCGGTGTTCAGCAGGGCGAGCTCGTCGTCGCGGCCGTCCGCATCGGGGCCGTACGCCGCCACCGCATAGATCTTGCCGTCCGGGGCCTCGAAACGCTCGTCGACGGCGTGCCAGGTGCCCACGTCGGGTTCGCCCTTGATGGAGTCGGCCAGGTACTCCAGCCGGGAACCCACGAAGTCCCCGTCGTCGAGCCTGTCCAGGGCGAGCTTCTCGAAGCCGTCGGGCTTCGGCGTCCCGGGGGACAGATACAGCTCGAAGGACGCGTCGGGGGACTCCTCCGCCACCTCGTACACCTGGAGCCGCTGCCTGCTGTCCGGGCTGCGGAAGTTGACCACGTCGATGCCGTGCTTGGACGGGACCGTGCTGCGCTTCCAGCCCTTCGGCACGGCGATCCGGAACCCCTCGACGTCGTCGTGGGTCTCGTAGTCCGCGGGGAGTGCGGTGGCCGAGGGGGACGGCGACGACGGCTGGTCGGTGGCCGCCTCCGTCGCGTCCGTCTGCTGCTGCGCGGGCTTGTGCGTCGCGGTGGTGCCGGCGGCCCCGCGGTGGCCCGCCCCGTCGTCACCGCCGCCGACCACCCGGACCAGCACCAGACTCGTGGCGACGCCGACCGCGGCGGCCACGGCCACCACGGTCCACACGACCCGGCGGCTGTGCCCGCCGGCCGCTGCGGGCACCGACGGCCGGTCCGACGGAGGCCACGAGACGTCCGCGGCCGGGGGGCCCGACGGGTGCCAGGAGGCCCCCGCGCCGCCCGGCGGGTCCGACGGTGACCAGGACACCTCGGTGGCGACGGGTGGGACCGAAGGAGGCCAGGAGGTGCCCGCCCCGCCCTGCTGCTGCCCGGGGCCGGCCCCGGGCCACGGTACGGCCGGGGGCGAAGGCCGGACCGGAGACGCCGACTGGACCGGGGCCTGCGCGGACGGGTCGGCCGGGGCGGGCGGGTCGGTGGACTCGGCCTGCGCGGACGGGTCGGCCGGAGCGGTGGGCTCCGTCGGGGGCGGCACGTGGTCCGGCCGGCCCGGAGGCGGCGGAGTGACCGGGGCCGCCCCCTGGTCCGCGTCCTCCCAGCGCTGGGCCTCCTCGTTCCAGTACCGCTGTCCCCCGCTCATCGGCTCCCTCTCACATTCCCAGCAGGCCGGCGACGGACCCGGCCGACGCGATCAGGGTCAGCAGGGCCTGCGAGTCGGACAGCAGGTCCCGCAGCCGCTGCCGCCGGCCCTCGCCCGCCGTGCCCGTGCGCGTGATCTCGTCCTCGGTCTCGGCGAGCGCCGTGTCCAGGGCGGCCGTCTGCTCGGTCGCCCGCAGCCGGGTCAGGTCCGCGCGCAGCTCGCGTACCGCCTCCAGCAGCTCCTCGGCAGCCTCGTCACGCTGTGCGGCCGTACCGTGGTGGTGGCTCTCGGCGTGTGCGTGGCTGCCGATGGCGAAGGTGCTCTGCGAGACGTCACCGATCCTGACGTTCGGCTCATCCGCTGTTGCCATCGCTGTCCGATCCCTTCTGCGGCCCGGGGCCGCCGGTGGTGGCCGAGGCGCGGGCGTGGTCGCCGACGGCGAAGGTGGAGCCCTCGACCTTGCCGATGTTCACGCCGCCGTTGCTGATGTTCACGATCTTCTGGACGAACTCGCCCGTCTGGTAACCGCATTCGGCGAGCGCCGCGCGCACACCGTTGGCGATCCGGTCCTGCACGCTCCTCAGGTAGCGGTCGACGTCCATCGACTGGAAGAGCGATGCCGACGGCGCCGCGCCCAGCTCCCGCACCGACAGGGCCGGCCCGTCGGGCAGCGCTCCCGCATAGCCCCCGGTCAGCAGCCGCCATCCGTACACCACGGCCCTGACCAGCGTGACGAGGGAGCGGGCCGCGGAGCCGGGCACCCGGGCGACGGCCCACGCGGCCTTGCCGAACACGTTGTTGTTGCGGAACCGGTGGGCCGTGCGGTCGGCGTTCTTGAAGTCCTCGCGCACCGGGGTCAGCACATGCGGGGCGACCTCCAGCATCAGCATGCGGCCCTGCGTGTGGATCCGTACGAAGACGGTGACGACCAGCTCCTCCTCCCAGCCGCCGACGCGGATGCGCAGGAAGTGCCGCCGCTTCTCGGCGCCCTCCTCGACGGCGCGCTCCCGGTGCTCCTCGAAGGCCTGCTGGTGGTAGGGGGCGTCCTCGCGGCGCAGCAGCCCCTCGGCGGGCAGGAAGACGCACTCGTCGATCTCCAGCCAGCGCAGCCGGTCGCGCACCCCGAGGCCCGCGTACTCGGCGGGCAGCCGCAGCTGTTCGAGCAGCGGCCGGATCTTCTCCAGGACCGTCCGGTTGCTGAGCGGCTGCTGCTGCTTCTTCATGCCGTCGGGCCGCAGCTCGACGGCGAGCACCCAGGTGTCGTAGGCGCCCCCGGCCCCGCAGAACGGCCGCGCCTCGTGGTACATGATCAGCGGCGCGTGCTGTTCGGTCCTGATGCGCTGCTTCAGCCGCTGGAAGCGCTGCCCGTCGGCCTGCTCCGCGGGGTCGCCGGAGGCGTCCATGAAGCGCTGCGGGGCGAGTTCGCCCGCCAGGGCGCGGGCGAACTGGTTGCGCTGCGCGGCCGTGCACAGCGCGATGAGCACGAACACGGCGAGCGCGAGCCAGGCCTGCCAGGGCTTGATCACCGCGCCGATGTCGGAGAGCTTCGGGAGCAGCAGGTCGGACACGCTCGGCGAGCCGGAGGAGCCGCCACCGTACGCGTCGTAGGAGTCGTACGACCCGTAGGACGTCTCGGGCGAGGAGTCGTCGCCCGCGCCGAACCCGGCGAGGACGGTGACGGCCAGGAAGATCGCGAACGCGATGCGGCCCCACCAGCGCAGGAAGAACGCGGGCACCCGCCGGTACAGCGGCTGTTCGCCGACGCCCCTGGTCCAGGACGCGATGGCGAGCAGCAGGCTGGGCACCAGAAAGCCGGCCAGCAGGCCGCCCGTCAGCGGCACACCCACCACCCACAGGCCCACGATCGCCGCCGCCCAGCCCAGCTCCAGACGGCGGGCCCGCAGCGCGTGCGCGAGCACGCGGGCGGCGTCGAGACCGAGCGAGGGGGCCACGATCCGCTGCTCGTTGAGGTGCAGCTGCTCGATGACGCGGTCCCGGTAGCCGGCGTCGAGATAGGTCCCCGCGCACAGCAGACGAGTGGCCTCGCTGGCGTGCGGCGGGGTGGGGGGCGTCGGTGGTGCGCCTGTGGGTGTCGGCTGCGGCTGCTGCGGCACGTACGCGGTACTCACACCACTCCCGATGGACCAACCGGCTTTGTTCTCACCGTATGTGAGGGGCCATCAGCATAGAGGGACGGGTGGGGCCGCGGAAACCTGTGGCCGAGGGCCGGTGAGCCGGTCAGCCCGCGGCGGGCGTGGTGGCTGCCGCCGCCTTCGTCAGTTGCACCGCGCTCAACAGGCTGAGGCCCGGCATGGCCTCGCGCAGCACCTTGATCGCGGCCACCGAGTCGCTGGGGCCCTCGTGACCCGCCTCGGCGAGCTGCCGGTGCACCCAGCGGGCGCGGAGCTCGTCGTCGCTCTCGCGCGCGGCGTCCTCGGCGATCGCCAGCGCACGCTCGAGGCCCGGACGCAGTGTGTCGTCGGCCTCGGCGACGGCCCGGTACAGCTCGGTGGCGATCCGGTCCGCGTCGCGCAGGACCACGACGTGCAGTTCATGCTTTGTCATTCCGAACATGCGCCCATGGTCGCCCGGACGGTGCCTCCGGGGCACGTCACTTGAGCGAGATCTGAGGGCGGACCTGTTCCGGAACGGGGCGGGACCCGGGAAGGCCGCGGCCGCTGCACCTACGCCATCAGCTCCGCCACGCACCTGCGCAACCACGCATGCGCCGGATCCGCGTCGTGCCGCGGATGCCACGCCATGCTCAGCGCCAACGGAGGAAGGTCCAGCGGCACTTCGAAGGTGACCAGTCCCAGGCTCTCGGCCAGCGGCCGGGACCACCCGCCGACGAGGCCGACCAGATCGGTGTCGCGGAGCACGAAGAGCGACGAGGGAAAGGTGCCCACGCTGCCCACCACCCGTCGCTCCAGACCCAGTTCGGCGAGCGCCGTGTCGACGGGCCCGTGGAGGCGCCCACGCCGCGAGACGACGAGGTGGTCGGCCTCGACTGCGAACCGTTCCGGAGTCAGCTCCCCTCGCAGCAGCGGATGTCCGGCGCGCACGACCCCCAGCATCCGGTCGTCGCGCAGATACTCCCTGCGGATCTCCGGCTCCCGGGCGTCGATGATGCCGACCTCGAGGTCCGCCGTGCCCTGGCGCAGCGCGGGTGCGTCGACATGGCTCTCGTTGAGGAAGCGGAGGCGGATTCCGGGCGCCTCCGCCGCGGCGCGGCCGTAGAGCCGCGGGCCGATCAGGGCGGCCATCGCGTCGTGGCCGAGGACCGTGAGCGTGCGCCGTGCCGTGCGCAGGTCGGTGGAGGCCCCGGGGGCGGCGAACAGGGCCCGCGCCCGCTCGACCACCGCGCTCACCTCGGCCTGGACGGCGAGCGCGTGCGGCGTCGGGACCATCCGGCGGCCCGCCCGGACGAGGACGGGGTCGCCGAGCGCCTTGCGGATACGGCCGAGGGTGCGGCTCATCGCCGGCTCGGACAGATGGAGCCGGTGGGCCGCGCCCTGGACGCTCTGCTCCTCCAGGAGCACATCGAGGGCGACCAGGAGGTTCAGGTCCAGGTTGCGGTCGGAGCCCGGGTCGTGCGCCAGGACGGCACCGTTCAATTGCGCCACACGCATTCATCTCCTGCATAAGTTGCACTGGAAGGCAGGACGGGGTCGAGCCTACGGTGACGGTGCATCCCACACCACCGCATCGCTCTGAGGAGGAGCCTTGTCCTCGCCTGCCCGGAAACCGTCCGCCGCGGCCACAGCCTCCGTCCCGGCCCCGGCCGCACCGCCCGACGCGACGCCCTCGCCCTCGCCCACGCCCTCGCCCACGCCCTCGCCCTCGCCCGGGGCACCGTCCGCCGCGGGCCTGAAGCGGTCCACGCTCCTCGCCCTCTGCGCCTGTGTCCTGGTCGCGCAGAGCATGGTCGCCGCCATCAACCTGCTGATCCCGCAGCTGACGTCGTCCTCGGTGCACCCGTCGCCGACCCAACTGCTGTGGACGGTCGACGCCTACGTCATCGTCTTCGCCGGGCTCCTGATCCCGGCCGGCGCGCTCGGCGACCGGTACGGCCGCAAGGGCGCCCTGCTCACGGGACTCGCCCTGTTCGCAGCGGGCGCCGCCACCAGCGGGCTCGCGACCATGCCCGCGGTGCTGATCGCCGGGCGCGGCCTGTCCGGTGCGGGGGCCGCCCTGATCACGCCCGCGACGATGTCGATCCTGGTGCGCCTGGCGGCCCCCGAGGACCGCGCCCGGGCACTCGGTGCCTGGACGCTCGCGATCGGACTCGGCGGGCTCGCCGGGAACCTGGGAGGCGGTCTGGTCGGGCAGTTCCTGTCCTGGCGCTTCCTGTTCTGGGCGATGGTCCCGCTCGCCGCGCTCCTGGCGCTCGCGGTGGTCCGCACGACACCGCGCACGGAGCGCTCCCCCGGCAGCCACCCCGATCCGCTGGGCGCACTGCTGCTGACGGCAGGGCTCGTCGCGTTCCTGTTCGGGATCATCGAGGGCCCCACGTACGGCTGGTCGTCGGCGCGGATCCTCGTCGCCTTCGCTGCCGGTGCCGTCCTCGTCGCCCTGTTCACGGCACATGCGCTGCGCTCGCCCGCGCCCCTGCTCGACCCGCGCGTCTTCGCCCCGCGCACACCGGGCTCGCGCCGCCTGCGCGCCGCGACCCTCGGCACTGCCACCGGCTTCTTCGGCCTGTTCTCGCTGTTCTACGTCAACTCGCAGTACCTGCAGTACGTGAAGGGGTACGACGCCGCGCTCGCCGGCCTCGCCATCGTCCCGCTGCCCTTCGGCATGGCACTGACCCAGCGGCTGGCCACCCGGTGGTACGCCCGTCCGCGGCCCGTCGTCGGCGCCGGACTCGCGCTGATCGGCCTCGGTCTGCTCGGCACCTCCACCGTGGACGCCGGGACGTCCTACCCGGTGTACGCATGCTGGCTGCTCGTCATCTCGGCCGGCACCGGGCTGTGCATGCCCGCGCTCACCCTGGGCGTGGTCTCGTCGCTGCCGCCGCACCAGGCCGGGCTGGGCTCCGGCCTCGGCACCTCGGCGCGCGAGATCGGCGCGGCGCTGGGCGTCGCCGTCACGGGCACCGTCCTGGACTCGCACGGCGGTGCGGCCCGCTTCACGGACGGGATGGGCACGGCCCTGCGCGTGGTGTCGCTGCTCGTGCTCGCGGCCACCGTGCTCGTCGTGACCGGCTACGGAAGGACCGGGTCCCGGTCCGAGGCCGGGACCGCGGGCGCCGCCACCGCCAGGCCGGATGCGCAGGAGCACCGGACGGCGGAGCCCGTCGTATGACGGCCCCGCGCGCGGATACGGAAACGCTCCCGGCGGCCGGTGCCGCGGGGAGCGTTTCCGTTGTGAAGCGGGTGACTCAGATGAGGCCGAGACCGCGGACGGCCTCGCGCTCCTCCTCGAGCTCCTTGACGGAGGCGTCGATGCGGGCGCGCGAGAAGTCGTTGATGTCCAGGCCCTGGACGATCTCGTAGACGCCGTCCTTCACGGTGACCGGGAAGGAGGAGATCAGGCCCTCCGGGACGCCGTAGGAGCCGTCCGACGGGATACCCATGGAGGTCCAGTCGCCCTCGGCGGTGCCGTTGACCCAGGTGTGCACGTGGTCGATGGCGGCGTTGGCGGCCGAGGCGGCGGAGGACGCGCCACGGGCCTCGATGATCGCCGCACCGCGCTTGGCGACGGTCGGGATGAAGTCGTCGGCCAGCCACTTCTCGTCGTTCACGAGCTCGGCGGCGTTCTTGCCCGCGACCGTTGCGTGGAAGATGTCCGGGTACTGGGTGGCCGAGTGGTTGCCCCAGATCGTCAGGCGCTTGATGTCGGCGACCGAGGAGCCCGTCTTCTTCGCGAGCTGGGTCAGCGCGCGGTTGTGGTCGAGGCGGGTCATCGCGGTGAAGCGCTCGGCCGGTACGTCCGGCGCGGCGGCCTGCGCGATGAGGGCGTTGGTGTTGGCCGGGTTGCCGACGACGAGGACCTTGATGTCGTCCGCGGCGTGGTCGTTGATGGCCTTGCCCTGCGGCTTGAAGATGCCGCCGTTGGCCTCCAGCAGGTCGCCGCGCTCCATGCCCTTGGTGCGGGGGCGGGCGCCGACGAGGAGCGCGACGTTCGCGCCGTCGAAGGCGACGTTCGGGTCGTCGCTGATCTCGATGCCCTGGAGCAGCGGGAACGCACAGTCGTCCAGCTCCATGGCCGTGCCCTCGGCGGCCTTCAGCGCCGGCGTGATCTCCAGAAGACGCAGCTTGACCGGCACATCCGCGCCGAGCAGCTGGCCGGAGGCGATGCGGAAGAGCAGTGCGTAGCCGATCTGGCCGGCCGCGCCGGTGACGGTGACGTTCACGGGAGTGCGGGTCATGGCGTTCTCCGTATGACTGGTGGTCCCTCCCAGGCCATCGGGGCCCTGGGGGGCGGGTTAGATGATCGATCTCTTGGCATCAAGATAGATCCATCCGTCAGGCTATCGCGCCCCGGGCACCCCGCACCGCCGGGTCCCTGTGGCCCGCCCCACAGCCGTGCCCGGAAAACCGGGCCCCCGTTCACGCGTACGAGGGAATCTCGCGCGCAATCGGCGAAGACTGGATTGCTTCCCGCAGAACGGGGCAAGCGGACGGTACCCCCACGGGAGTGGCCAACACCCCCACACACGGCGGCCGCCCTCGTCCTCCCCCCGGCGAATGGGCGGCCGCCGGTCTTTTCCGGCGGCGCCCGGTGCGCGCCGTTCCTACTGCGTGCACGCCGTGCGGCCGGACGTGAGCGTGGCGCAGGCCTTGGCCTCGGCGGCGCTCTTCACGGCGACCATCGGCGTGTAGGCGTCCGTGCTCGTGTCGACCGTGCCGCTCCGGCTGGCCGCGCCCGGCGTCGCACCGGCCCGGATCACCACCTTGTCACCGGCGGCGGCGCGGGTGACGCGGGCCCAGGCCGCGCCGCACGTCCTGCTGTAGCGGACCTCGACGAGTGCGGTGCCGACGGTGACGCTGCCGGTGGTCTTCGCCAGCTCACCGCCGCAGCCCATGGTCTGCGGGTCCTTGCCGGTGCAGTCCTTGCCGCTGCACTGCACGCCGGCCGGCAGCACCGGCGCACTCGTGGTGGGTTTCGCGGTCGGCGCCGGCTTGGCCCTGGCCGCGTCGCCGTCGCCCTTGCCGACGCCCGTGAGGAGCACCGCGGCGGCGATGACGACGAGGGCGCCGACGATGCCGACGAGGAACATCGTCGCCTTGCGCCGCTGCCGCTGCCGGTCCGGCGAGCCGCCCTGCGGCGGGGCGGCGACGGGCGGCAGGCCGCCGTGCGGGGCGCTTTCGGCGCCGGGCGGGCCCGGCTGCTGCGGCACCGACGGCGGGAAGGCGGGGGCCACGCCCACGGGTCCGGCCGTGCTCGTGGCTCCGCGCTGCGCCGCCCGTCCGTTCGCCTCCGATGCCGCCTGGGCTCCGAACTCCCCCAGCGCGGCCCGCGCCTGGGATATCCGTATCGCCTCCATGGTCATGTCGTGGCGCATCTCGGAGCGGCTCCAGGCGCGCTCGGCGAGTTCCCACATGGTGTTCAGATGGACCGGATTGGTGCCGGTCACCTCGGCCAGCGAGACGATCGCGCGCTTGGGCGCGAGCAGCCGGCCGTTCAGATAGCGCTCCCACGACGTCTTGCTGTATCCCGTGCGGTCCGCGATTGCGGCGATGCTCAGCCCGCTGCGGTCGACGAGCCGGCGCAGCTGGCTCGTGAACTCACGAACCTCCGGGTCGAGTTCGTCCGGCAGTGCCTTCCAGCGAGGCATTGCTGTCCCCCATTCCCCCCATACGTGCCTGTGTGCACCCCCGTGCGTGGTGCCCGGTTCCGCCCTGGTCTGGCTACCCACAGGGATGCCCGGAGCCGAGGTCTCAGTTCCGCAGGCGGGGGCGCACGGGAGCATTCGGGCCAGAGGAGGTGCTCCGTCGCACCCGAGGGCCCGCCGTCAGTCTCCCACGGAGGGCAACCCCGCCAGGGAAACGGGGGTTTGAATTCCGCCTGTCAGGACGCGACTACGCACTCCGTACGACCCGCGCGGCGACACCGTCCGTAGGTCCCGGCAGCCTCGGCACGACCCTTGGCGGCACCCTCCGTACGGTCCGAGGACGACGTCCTCCGCGCGGCCCTACGGCGACATCCTCCGTACGACCCGGACATCAGTACGGACGGGGCGGGCCGCCTGCTCAGACGGCGGCGGTTTTCCCCACCACGGCGGCGCGCCGGGCAACGCGCTCCCGCGCCGACCGGGGGACACGGCTCCCCACGGCCCCCGCGCCGCGCGCGGGGAGCCGACTCAGCTGACCGTGTAGTGCAGGGTGTCCTTGAGGAACGGGAGCTCCAGCCACGGGTTCGGCTGCGCCATCAGCGCCAGCAGCACGATCGTGACGCCCAGGACGCCGTACGTGATCATGTCCGTGAAGCGGGAGCGCACCGCCAGCATGCCCACCGAGGGCAGCGCCCAGCGGAGCACGGCACCCGCGATCAGCGCACAGCCGATCAGGATCGTGCCGATCCGGAACGCGTCGAGCGCCGTGAGCAGCAGCCCGAGTCCGGTGGCCCCCAGGACCGTGAGCACCGGCCACTGCCGGGCGGGCGCCGGCGCGTCGCCCGGGGCGGCCCGGCCGCCGCCCTCCGGCCGCGCGGTGTCCCGCGTGACGGAGGGGAAGCGGCGCGTCGTGCGGTGCGGTCCGGCCGCGGCCTGCGCCCCGGTGTCCGCGGGCGCGGCGTTCTCCGGCGTCCCGTTCTCCGCGGGGCGCGTGCCGTCGTCCTTGCCGCTCTCAGCCGACACCGTTCGCGTTCCGTTCGGCGGCCTCGACGACATTGACGAGGAGCTGGGCGCGGGTCATCGGGCCGACGCCGCCGGGGTTCGGCGACAGCCAGCCGGCCACCTCGGCGACACCGGGGTGCACATCGCCGACGATCTTGCCGTTCTCGTCGCGGGAGACACCGACGTCCAGGACGGCGGCGCCCGCCTTCACGTCCTCCGGCTTGATCAGGTGCGGGACACCGGCGGCGGCCACGATGATGTCGGCGCGCTTGAGGTGCGCGGACAGGTCGCGGGTCCCGGTGTGGCACTGGGTCACGGTCGCGTTCTCGGAGCGGCGCGTGAGCAGCAGCGGCATCGGGCGGCCGATGGTGACGCCCCGGCCGACCACGACGACCTCGGCGCCCTTGATCTCGACGCCGTGCTGGCGCAGCAGCCGGATGATGCCGTAGGGGGTGCAGGGCAGCGGGGCGGGCTCGTTGAGGACAAGACGGCCGAGATTCATCGGGTGCAGGCCGTCGGCGTCCTTGGCCGGGTCCATCAGTTCCAGGACGCGGTTCTCGTCGATGCCCTTGGGCAGCGGCAGCTGGACGATGTAACCGGTGCACGCCGGGTCGTCGTTGAGCTCGCGGACGACCGCCTCGATCTCCTCCTGGGTGGCGGAGGCGGGCAGTTCACGCTGAATGGAGGCGATGCCGACCTGGGCACAGTCGCGGTGCTTTCCCGCGACGTACTTCTGGCTGCCCGGGTCTTCGCCGACCAGGAGGGTGCCGAGGCCCGGCGTGACACCCTTCTCCTTCAGCGCCGCCACGCGGGCGGTCAGATCGGACTTGATCGCGGCTGCGGTGGCCTTGCCATCGAGAATCTGGGCGGTCATGGACCCCATCCTCGCGGATGAGGGGGTCCTGGTTCCAATCCGGGTGCAAGTCGATCATGGTCCCGGGGGCGGGACGACCACCGCACAGGGCACCGGACGGCCATGACTCCGGGCACCGGGTGATCATGACGCCGGGGGCGGAACGATCACGGTCGCAACCGGCTTCCCCATGCAGACGATCTTGAACCGCCCTCCGCCCCTTGATCAGCGATGTTGCACTTGCACAACACCCGCGGAATGCGGCTGGACAAATATGCGGATTCTTTAGAACGATGAACTACACAGTGCCGCGGGCAGTGCCGGGGGGACGTGCACGTGTCGAACCTTCCTCCGTTGTGTGCACCGCGTCGTCCCCGCACTACCAACGGAGGAACACCGCCATGAGTTTCGGCGACCAGAACAACCCCTACGGGGCCCCGCAGAGCCAGCAGCCCGGCTACCCGCAGCAGGGAGCGCCCCAGCAGCCCGGTTACGGCTACCCGGCCGCCCCGCCGGTCAACCAGGCGTACGGCTACCCCGCCGGGCCGATGGAGATGCCGGGCGGGGTGAAGGCGGCCCGCGTCATGATGTGGGTCATCGCCGGCCTCCAGGTCGTGGGCGTCGCCATCCTGTTCCTGGCCGCCGCCGCGGTGAACAAGCTCAAGGACGACCCGAACTTCCAGACGTCGTCGGCGTACGACGAGTTCGCCAAGTTCTCGACCGGCGTCATCTTCGGACTCGTGGCCCTGGCCGTGGCCTACATGGTGGCGTCGATCGTGCTCGCGATCCAGGTCGGCAAGGGCGGCAACGGCGTCCGGGTCGGCATCATCGTCTACGCCTCGATCGGCCTCGCGCTGAGCCTCTACCCGTTCTTCCCGCTGAGCATCGTGCACCTCGTGCTGCTCATCCTGGTCATCGTCTTCGTGGCCAAGAAGGACGGCGCGGCCTGGTTCCAGCGCCCGCGCGGCTGAACTCCCGCAGGCTGACGTGAAGGCCGCCGCTCCCGTTCGGGAGCGGCGGCCTTCGCGCTGTGCGCACGGACGGACTCCGGCCCTTCAGGCGGAGAACGCCGGCCGTCCTCAGTGGAAGAAGTGCCGCGTCCCGGTGAAGTACATCGTCACGCCGGCCTTCTGCGCGGCCTCGACCACGAGCTCGTCACGGATCGAACCACCGGGCTGGACCACGGCCTTGACGCCCGCGGCGACCAGGATCTCCAGACCGTCGGGGAACGGGAAGAACGCGTCGGACGCCGCGTAGGACCCGCGCGCCCGCTCCTCGCCGGCCCGCTCGACGGCGAGCTTCGCGGAGTCGACGCGGTTGACCTGGCCCATGCCGACGCCGACGGAGGCGCCGTCCTTGGCCAGCAGGATCGCGTTGGACTTCACCGCCCGGCAGGCCTTCCACGCGAACGCCAGCTCGGCGAGCTCGTCCTGGGACAGCGCATCGCCCGTGGCGAGGGTCCAGTTGGCGGGGTCGTCGCCGTCCGCCTGGAGCCGGTCGGTCTCCTGGAGCAGCACGCCCCCGTCGACCTGCCGGGCCTCCACCCGGTTGCCCGGCGCCTGCGGGGCGCGCAGCACACGGATGTTCTTCTTCTTGGTGAGGGCCTCGAGCGCACCGTCCTCGTAGTCGGGCGCGACGATGACCTCGGTGAAGATCTCCGCCACCTGCTCGGCCATCTCCTTCGTCACCGGGCGGTTGACCGCGATGACGCCTCCGAACGCGGAGAGCGGGTCGCAGGCGTGGGCCCTGCGGTGGGCGTCCGCGACATCCGCACCGACGGCGATGCCGCAGGGGTTGGCGTGCTTGATGATCGCGACGCAGGGCTCGTCGTGGTCGTACGCGGCACGGCGCGCGGCGTCCGTGTCCGTGTAGTTGTTGTACGACATCTCCTTGCCGTGCAGCTGCTCGGCGTCGGCGAGGCCACCGCCCGCGGCGGAGCCGCTCATGGACGCGGTGTCGAGGTAGAGGGCGGCGCCCTGGTGCGGGTTCTCGCCGTAGCGCAGGACGTTCTTGCGCGCGTACGTCGCGCCCAGGAAGTCGGGGAAGCCGCTCTCGTCGGCCGGGGCGTACTGGTTCGCGAACCAGTTGGCGACGGCCACGTCGTACGCGGCGGTGTGCTGGAAGGCCTCGGCGGCCAGCCGACGACGGGCGCCCAGGTCGAAGCCGCCGTCACGGACGGCGGCGAGCACGTCCGCGTACCGCTCGGGGCTGGTGACGACCGCGACCGACGGGTGGTTCTTGGCGGCGGCGCGCACCATCGAGGGGCCGCCGATGTCGATCTGCTCGACGCACTCGTCGGGGCTCGCACCGGAGGCGACGGTCTCGCGGAACGGGTACAGGTTGACGATCACCAGCTGGAACGGCTCGACGCCCAGCTCGCCGAGCTGCTGCCGGTGGGACTCCAGGCGCAGGTCGGCGAGGATGCCGGCGTGCACGCGCGGGTGCAGCGTCTTGACCCGGCCGTCCAGGCACTCGGGGAAGCCGGTCAGCTCCTCGACCTTGGTGACCGGGACCCCGGCGGCGGCGATCCGCGCGGCCGTGGAACCGGTGGAGACCAGTTCGACGCCGGACTCGTGCAGCCCGAGCGCGAGCTCTTCGAGACCCGTCTTGTCGTAGACGCTCACGAGCGCACGCCGGATGGGCCGCTTCCCCTCCTGCCCGTCCTGCGTACTGTGCGTGGCCTGCGTACCTTCGGCGGTCACGGGATCCGTACCTTTCGTCCCTCGATGCGGTAGCCGTTGCGGGCGAGGCGCCCCACGACATCGACGAGCAGCCTGCGCTCGACTTCCTTGATGCGCTCGTGCAGAGCGTGTTCCTCGTCCTCGTCCCGGACCTCCACCACGCCCTGCGCGATGATCGGGCCGGTGTCGACTCCGTCGTCGACGAAGTGGACGGTGCATCCGGTGACCCTGGCGCCGTACGCGAGCGCGTCACGCACCCCGTGGGCCCCGGGAAAACTGGGCAGCAGCGCGGGGTGCGTATTGACGAACCGCCCCCCGAACCGGGCGAGGAATTCCTTCCCCACGATCTTCATGAACCCCGCGGAGACGACGAGATCCGGCTCGTACGCGGCGGTGGCCCCGGTAAGCGCCGCGTCCCACTCCTCGCGGCTCGCGTGGTCCTTGACCCGGCACACGAAGGTGGGCAGCCCGGCGGCGCGGGCGCGGTCGAGTCCGACGATGGAGTCGCGGTCGGCGCCGACGGCGACGATCTCGGCCCCGTAGGCCTCCGCGCCCTGCGCCTCGATGGCGTCGAGCAGGGCCTGCAGATTCGTGCCTGATCCGGAGACCAGCACGACGAGGCGCTTGACGGCCACGGTGGGGCCCTTTCTCACGGGAGCGTTCGTCTTTGTACGGTCGTACGAAGGCATCGCGTCCCTCGATACGGGGAACTCTACGAACCAGCCGACCGTCAGCAACGATACCGGCACACGGAGCGGCCCCCACGGGACGGGGGCGTGGCCGGAAGGTAGCGTCTGGGAGGAGTCCGCCCCCGGGAACGAGACCGGAACACGGGACGTTCATCCACAGGGCGGGTGGCCCACCGCTCCGACCCACCGCACTACGCAACGCACCGACGACGCAGCGCCGTACACAGACCGCTTCGCACCATCGGATCCGGCCCACCGGTTCCGACCGGGGCCGACCGGTTCCAGACCACGGGAAGACACACACCAGATGCCGGACCGCACTCTTCGCCCGCAGCTTCCGCTCCCCCTGCCCTCGACCGGGGCGGCGGCCCGGGGGCCGGTGCCGTGGCGCGAGACCGGGTCCGCCGGAGCCGGCACGAGACCCGGGGTGTCCGTGGTGTTCCGCCGGCAGCGGCCGTCGCCACCGCGGGAGGGCGAGGACGGATCGGGCTCCACGGGCGGCAACGGATCGGGGTCGGGACCTGCGGGCGGATCCGGACCGGGGGGCACCCCGGACGACGACAACCCGTTCGCGCCGCCGCCGGAGGGGGCGCCGGACCAACCGTGGCGTCCGCGCCGCCCGGTCGACGGCTCGGACCACGGCCACGGCGGCGGCTCCGCCTGGGGCAGCCAGTGGAGCGACCGGCAGCCCGGCCGCTCCCAGGGCGGCGGCTTCGGCGACCGCCCGGGAGGCCCGTCCGGCGGACCCGAAGGGCCGCCTCAGGGCGGCGGTATGCGCTGGGACCCGACGGATCCCGTCCAGCGCCGAGCGCGGTACGCGCTGCTCTCCGGCATGTGGGCGTTCTTCTTCGTCCTCTTCGGCTGGTCCTACGTGGCCCTGCTGCTCGGTGCGCTCGCCCTGTACTGGGGCATCAGCTCCCTGCGCGCCAAACCGCGCACCCCGGACCCGACGGCCCCGGCGCCGGCCCCCGAAGCACCGGGCCGGCCGCAGACCACCGCGGCGGTCAGCGGCCTCGTCACCGGCGCGCTGGCCCTCGCCCTGGTGGCGACCACGTTCACGGCCCAGCTCGTCTACCGCGACTACTTCACCTGCGTCGACGACGCCCTCACCAACTCGGCCAAGCTGGAGTGCAACAAGCTCCTCCCCAACGAACTCCGCACCTTCGTCGGGCCTCGCGACTGAAGCAGAACCGGTAGGCGGTGGGCCGTCGCCCCCACCGCTGTGAGCCGTCGCCCCCACCGCTGTGGGCAGTCGTTCCGCTGGGGCGGAACGGGTGGGCACAGCCCCGGTGCCGGGCGCCGTGCGGGAGACGCCCACCGATGCACCAGGCGGACGCCGTACGGCACTGCGCGAGGAACGCTCAACGCCGGGCTGGGTCACTCCCGCTCGGGCGGCGCCCCCTGCACCGAGGGCGGCGCGACTTCGCCGGGACCAGGGACCTCCGGGTGAGGCGGCTGTTCGGCTTCCGGGGCCGACGCGGCGCCCCCGGTGACCGGGAGCTCCGGGGCGGCCGGCTGCCCGGCCTCCGGGGCCGCAGCGGCCCCCCCGGCAACGGCGTCCCCCGGGGCGGGCGGCTCCCCACCCCCCGGCACCGACTCGTCACCCCCCGCACCGGGAACCCCCGAGGCAGACGCCTCCACCGCGACGGTGGCCGACCCGACCTCGGCCACGGTGGGCGCCGCGTACAGCAGGTCGTACAGCGGCGCCTCACCCTCCACCGGCACCGCGGCCCCCGCGGCCCCCGCGGCCTCCACCGGCACCGCTGCCTCCACGGCCTTCCGCCCCCGCCCCCACACCCGCGACACCCGCGGACGCCGCCCCCACAGCGCCTTCAGGACCTCGCGCCGCAGCAGCACCCCGGGCACCCCCATGGCCACCACCCACGCCGCCGCGGCCCCGCCGATCTGCCACCACACCGGTCCGAAGCTCTTCAGCACCCCCACGCCCATCGCCCCGCCGGCGAACCACCCCGCCACCGCGAGGATCCCGCCGCACACCGCCGCGGCCCCGAGCACGACCAGCATCCGCCGCCCCACGCCCCAAGCGGCCCCGGCACGGGCGTCGGCACCGGTATCGGTTCCGGCCGCACCACGCGGCCTGGCGGCCCTCGCCACGAACCACGCCACCGTGCCCCCGGCGACCACCGGAACCACCCCGGCCGCCCACCGCACCGGCGACCCCGGCCCCGCATCCGGCACCGCCGCGAGCAGCGGGAACGGCGGCAGCAGAGGCGCAGTCGCCGCCCCGAGCGGCCCCACCACCCGTCCCGCCCCCAGCATGAATCCGGGCCCCAGCGCGAAGGCGGCACCCCACACCGCCGCGTTCGGCACCAGCGCCAGCGCCAGCAGCAGCACCGCGAACCGCCCCGACAAGCCCTCGGTGAGCTGCGTGAACGACTCCTGAACCGCGTCTCCGTGCCACACCAGCGACACCGCCACGAGCAGCGCCCCTCCCCCGACGAGTGCCGAGGCCCCGGCCGCCGCGGCCCGCACGGCGACCCCGATCGACCGCCGTGCACCCTCCGTCGTCCGCCGGCTCCCGGCTCCCTGCTCCGGTTCCGTCGCGTCGACGAGCCCGCGTACCCATCCGGGAAGCCGCGCCACCACCCGCCGTGCGGCCTTCGGGAGCGGCCCGAGCGGCCGGCCGTACACCGTCCACACACCTGACCCCGCCGCGACCATGGCGAGCAGCGGGACATGCACGGCCACGCTCGGCCAGGACGGCCGCAGCTCCCCTGCCTCCGCGTACACACTCACGGCGGCCCCGACGATCAGATACCCCATGACCACCCCCCACCAGGCGATGCGCGGCGCCGGCGCGGGCTTCCGGTCCGGGTCGGCCGCATCCCGCGCGGCGCGGTGCACCAGCCACACCGGCAGCACGACGAGGAGCAGCGGTGTGACGCCGACCGGGGCGGGCGCCCCGGAGAGCGTGTCGGTGCGGACCAGGTCGGCGCCGTGGGCGAGCAGCCACAGCGCGGCGGCGACGTGCATCGCTCCGGCGGGCCCGCTGTCCGGGTACGGCGAACTGATCCACAACAGCGTCACCAGCGCCGCGAACGTGCCGAGCCCGAGGCCGGCCGCGATGCCGCCCCCGGCCAGACAGGCGGCGAGCCCCGGTGTGCGGCGGCGCAGGCGGGCGAGCAGGCGGGGCAGAGGCGGGAGGGCGCGCTGCGTTCCGGACTGCGCCGCGGGCGGCTCCGATGTGCGGCGCCGGGTGCGATCGGTGATGTGGCTCACCCCGCCATGCTGCCAACGACACGCGCTTTCTCCGCGTAACGCAGGAACACCGGATGTGTCGCTAAAAATACGGTTATGTACTTTTCGGTGTGCGGGGTCGCGGGCGGGGCCGGTCGGCCCGGCCGTGCGGCCACACGTCCCTGCCCGCGCACGGAACACGGTTCGACGGGCCACCGCACGACGGCCCACGGTGTGGAGCGTCCGACATGAGCCTGCCCCCTGCCACCCCGCTGCCGCCGCCGAAGGAATGCCGACGGCTGCGCGAGGCCCTGTCCTGGAGCCAGTCCGAGGTCGCCGCCAAGCTGGGCGTCACCCGCGAAACGGTGCGCTCGTGGGAGACGGGCCGCTCGAAGCCCCGGGGCCGTATGCGCGACAAGTACGCCAGACTGCTCGCCACCATGGCGACGGAGGCGCACGCCGAGACCGAGGCCGACGCCCTCGACGCCGTGTCACCGGGCGGCCCCGAACCGGCCGCTGCGGGCCACCCCGACGCTGCCGAGGCCGCCGTCCCCCGCAGACAGAGCCGGCGCGCCCTGAAGCGCGCCGCGAAGTCCCGGAAGTCCGCCGTGCCCGCGGCCGCCGCGCCCGCGGACCACGCCGGTGCGGACCGCTCCCCCGTGGCCACGGCGACGGGCACCCGGCCGGAGCCGGCCCTTCCGGACGGCACCCTCGGCGCCCCGGCCCGCACCGGCGGCCAGGCGTCCGGGCCGGCCGGCCCGAGGCCGACCCCCGCCGAGGCCTTCGACTCGCTCTACGCCCACAGCGCGCCCGGCCTCGTACGCCAGGCGTATGTGCTCACCGGGCGGCGCCACCTCGCACAGGAGTCCGTCGAGCAGGCCTTTTCGCAGGCCTGGCTGCGCTGGCCCGAGGTCGCCGTCGACCGCGACCCGACGGGCTGGGTGCGGGCGGCGGCGTACGAATACGCGATGTCGCCCTGGCACCGCTTCCGGCGCCGCCACCGGCAGCCGGAGGCGCCGCCCGCGCACCCGGACGACCGGCAGCTCCTCGACGTCCTGCTGGGCCTGCCGCCCGTGTACCGCCGCACGCTGGTGCTCTACGACGGTGTCGGGCTCGACCTGCCCGACACCGCGGCGGAGACGGAGGCGAGCACGCCCGCGACGGCCAGCCGGCTGCTGCATGCGCGCCGGTCCGTCGCCGAGCGCCTTCCCCAGCTGTCCGACCCGGCCGCGCTGCACGCCGCCCTCACCCATCTGGCCCGGGGCGAGAAGCTCCAGGCCGGGCGTCCCGCCCAGGTGCGCGACCGCTGCGAGCGCCGCACCCGCTTCTGGACCCGGACCGCGATCGCCTTCACGGCCCTGATCATCGGCGCCACGGCTCTCACGGTCCGTACCGCCCCGACCGAGTACGACCCCCCGCAGGCGCCGGGCGTCACCGTCAGCGGCGTGCCCCCGCGGATGGGCCCGGGCCCGATGAACATCGAGCGCAAGCTGCTGCACATCAGGCTCACCACGGGCCTGACCGCAGGCCCCTACCGGCTGCAGCCGCTGCCGGGATAGCCGGCACCGGACGGCACTTGCCGGAAGAGCCCGTGCGTACGCGAGTGGGCCCGCACCCCCCGAGGGTACGGGCCCACCGTGTGCCTGAGAGGCGCCGTTACGCGAGGATCTCGCGCGCCAGCTTGGCCGTCTCGGTCGGCGTCTTGCCGACCTTGACGCCCGCGGCCTCGAGGGCCTCCTTCTTCGCCTGGGCGGTGCCGGAGGAACCGGACACGATCGCGCCGGCGTGACCCATGGTCTTGCCCTCGGGGGCGGTGAAGCCCGCGACGTAGCCGACGACCGGCTTGGTGACGTTGGCCTTGATGAAGTCGGCCGCACGCTCCTCGGCGTCGCCGCCGATCTCACCGATCATCACGATCAGGTCGGTGTCGGGGTCGTCCTGGAACGCCTTCAGCGCGTCGATGTGGGTGGTGCCGATGATCGGGTCACCACCGATGCCGACGCAGGACGAGAAGCCGATGTCACGGAGCTCGTACATCATCTGGTAGGTCAGCGTGCCGGACTTGGACACGAGACCGATGCGGCCGGGCTTGGTGATGTCGGCCGGGATGATGCCGGCGTTCGACTGACCCGGCGTGATCAGACCCGGGCAGTTCGGGCCGATGATGCGGGTCTTGTTGCCCTTCTCCTGGGCGTGTGCCCAGAAGCTGGCGGTGTCGTGCACCGCGACGCCCTCGGTGATGACGACCGCGAGCGGGATCTCGGCGTCGATGGCCTCGAGGACCGCGTCCTTGGTGAACTTCTCCGGAACGAAGATGACGGTGACGTCAGCACCGGTCTTGTCCATCGCGTCCTTGACGGAGCCGAAGACCGGCACCTCGGTACCGTCGAAGTCGACCGTCTGGCCGGCCTTGCGCGGGTTGACACCGCCGACGATGTTGGTGCCCGAAGCCAGCATGCGCTTGGTGTGCTTCTGGCCCTCGGATCCGGTCATGCCCTGGACGATGACCTTGGATTCCTTGGTGAGGAAGATAGCCATGGTGTGTCTTGACCTCGTCCCTTACTTGGCGGCCGCAGCCAGCTCGGCGGCCTTGTCGGCCGCGCCGTCCATCGTGTCCACGCGCTGAACGAGCGGGTGGTTGCGGTCGTCGAGGATCTTGCGACCCAGCTCCGCGTTGTTGCCGTCGAGGCGTACGACCAGCGGCTTGGTGACCTCTTCGCCCTTGCTCTCCAGGAGCTCCAGGGCCTGCACGATGCCGTTCGCGACGGCGTCGCAGGCGGTGATGCCGCCGAAGACGTTGACGAAGACGGACTTGACGTCCGGGTCGCCGAGGATGATCTCCAGGCCGTTCGCCATGACCTCGGCGGACGCACCGCCACCGATGTCGAGGAAGTTGGCGGGCTTGACGTTCTTGTGGTTCTCACCGGCGTACGCGACGACGTCGAGGGTCGACATGACCAGACCCGCACCGTTGCCGATGATGCCGACCTCGCCCTCGAGCTTCACGTAGTTCAGGCCCTTGGCCTTGGCGGCAGCCTCGAGCGGGTTGGCTGCGGCCTTGTCCTCGAGCTCGGCGTGCTGCTCGGCGTGACGGAACTCGGCGTTGGCGTCCAGCGAGACCTTGCCGTCGAGGGCGATGACGCGGCCGTCGGCGACCTTGGCCAGCGGGTTCACCTCGACCAGGAGGGCGTCCTCCGCGATGAAGGTCTTCCACAGGGTCACCAGGACCTCGGCGACCTGCTCGGCCACCTCGGCCGGGAACTTCGCGGCCGCGACGATCTCGCGGGCCTTCACGATGTCGACGCCCTTGTTGGCGTCCACCGGCACCTTGGCGAGCTTCTCGGGGGTCGTCGCGGCGACCTCCTCGATGTCCATGCCGCCGGCGACGGAGGCCATGGCCAGGAAGGTGCGGTTGGTGCGGTCGAGGAGGTACGAGACGTAGTACTCCTCGGCGATCTCCGGAGCGGTCTCGGCGATCATCACCTTGTGGACCGTGTGGCCCTTGATGTCCATGCCGAGGATGTCCGTCGCACGGGCGACGGCCTCGTCCGGGGTGGCGGCCAGCTTCACGCCACCGGCCTTGCCACGGCCACCGACCTTGACCTGGGCCTTGACGACCGACTTGCCGCCAATACGCTCGGTGGCCTCGCGCGCCGCCTCAGGCGTGTCGATGACTTCACCGGCCAGCACCGGTACACCGTGCTTGGCGAAGAGGTCCCTCGCCTGGTACTCGAACAGGTCCACGCGCGTCCGTCCCTATCAGTGATCTCGCGGTTCGTTGTCTGCGTGGGCGTGCCGCGAAGGGCAACGTGACGTCCGCTGTCACTAGGGAGGCGTACACGGAGACCGAGTACGCGGCATGTCCGTCCCGCAGGTTATCGCCGCGGGCGGTGGGTCCCTAAATCACAGCTCACACCTGAGCGGTGATAACGGTCACAGGCGCCCCCCTCAGGGAACCACGAAGGGCGGCCCCCGCAAGCGCGGGGACCGCCCACAGGACACTCGTTCACCCCTGCGGACAACAGTTCCGCCCACCGCTGCGGGCAGTCACTCCCACCGCCGTGGGAGCCACAGGCAGCCACCCCTCCGCCCGGGGAGTCCCCTCCGCTAGGGGGAGTCCCCTCCGCTGGGGGGCAGTCCCCTCCGCTGGGAGCCACAGGCAGCCAGCCCCTGCTGTGGGCAGTCGTTCCGCCCAGAGCCACGGGCAGCCACCCCCTGCGCCGGGGGCCGTAGGCAGCCGGCCTCTGCTGTGGGCAGTCGTTCCGCTGGGGCGGAACGGGTGGGCACAGCCCCCGGTGCCGGACACCGGGCGGGAAACGCCCACCGAGGTACTGGGCGGGCAGGGCACCAGGCGCACCGGGCACCAGGCGGGAAGCGCCCACCCAAGCACCGGGTGTGTCGAGCACCGGGTGTGTCGAGCACCGTGCGCACCGAGCACCCAGCACCGGGCACCCGGCACCCGGCACCCGGCACCCGGCGGAAAACGCCCACCACCGCACCGGGCGGACGCCCCCGGCACCGGTGAGGCGCCGCCCACCGCACACGCGGCGCGGACGGCGCCCACCCGCACGCCGGTCAGCCGTGGAACGCCACCCCGTGGACAGCCCCCTGCGCGTAGCTGGGGGCAACCGACTCGGCAACCCCGGACACCCCGGACACCGCGTTGCCGGCCAGCGGCCCCGCATCCCCGCCGACGGTCGAGGTGACGTCCCCGGCGAACGGCGCGACCTGCCCGACGACACCGCCCGCGAACGGCGTCACATCGCCCGCGACCCCGTACGCCAGCGTCGTGGCGCTGCCCCCGACACCGTGCACCACGGGCCGCACCTGGTCGGTCACGGCCTGCACCACCGGGTCCACCGCGCCCACGACGCCCCCGGCGAACGGCGTCACATCGCCCGCCACGACACCCTGCGCGAACGGCGCGACCTCACCGACGACCCCGCCGGCGAACGGCGCCACGTCTCCGACGACCCCCTGCGCGAGGTACGTCACATCGCCCACGGCCTGCCCGGCGACCGGCACCACTCCGTGCACCGCGGTCGCGGCGATGGGAGGCAGCACGGCAGCGGTGGTCTCGTCGAGGACAGGCCCCGCGGCCGACACCGCGCCCTGTGCGGTGCCCTGCGCGCCGGCGACGGCGCCGCCGGCCCACCCCTCGGCCTGTCCCGGCACCCCGGCGACCGCACCCTGGACCCGGCCCACCCCACCGCGGGCGTCCCGGACCTGCCCCGGCACCCCGGCGCGGGTGTCCTGCACATCCCCCTGCACTCCGTGGACCTGGGCCTGCGCCTGCGCGAGCGCCGCCTCCAGCTCCGGCGCGAAGTCGCCCAGCGGCCCGAACAGGTAGTCGACGGCGTCGAGCGCGCCGGTCGACGTGTCGTGCACGGTCGACGCGTCCACGCCCGGCACCGCGTCCTGGGCCTCCGCGGCCCGTCCCAGCGCGTCGGACACGAGCGGCCCGTACCCGGGCAGCTCGCCGTCGACGAAGTGGCGGGCCTGCGCCGCCCGCCGGTCGGCGTGCGCCACGGCTCCGGCGGCGTCCGCGCCGTGCACGGTCCGCTCGGCGCCGGTCACCGCGGACTTCGTCCCGGACGTGACCCCGGACGCCGTGGAGGTGGCCTTCGCGGCGGTCCCGGAGACGGTGGACCCGGGCTTGGCGGCCGTGCCCGAGACGGCCTGCGTGGCCTCACCGGTGACACCGGACACCGCGTGCCGGGCGCCGGAGACCGTGTCCTGCACCTGGCCGAGGTCACCCTCGACGCCGTCGACCACGCCGGCGGTCGCGTCGGGGAGGGAGACCGAATGCGCGGGCAGCTCGTCCGCGCTGGCGACGGCGGAGCCGAGCGCCCAGGCGCCGGTGACTCCGGCGGCGATGACTATGGAACGGCGGATGTTCTTGTTCATGCGTTCGTCAGTTCCTTCGAGACGTCGAGATTCGAGATGCCGAGATGTCGAACGCCGCTTCGCCGAGGGGCACGTGGCCCGGTGGCGGACGACCGTACGGCGCTGTGCGCCCGGGCGGCGATCGACGGAATTCCGGTGCCGGTCGGTGGAGGTACCTGACCGGCGGCTTCCGTCCGGATGCCTGATGTCGGAGGGTGTCCGGACGGCGGGCAGACCTGTCCCGCCCCCGCGCGGCAGGTCTTCAGGCGCGGGGAAGGGGCTGTCCTAGCCGGGGAATTCGGGGATGTCCCGGTACCTGTCGCGGGTCGGCCCCACGACGCTCGCGGCCGTACCGCCGGGCACGGGCCGGAAGGGGGCATGCGCGCCGAACGTGACCGCATGGAGATCGCCGTGCCGCGGCGCCCCCGTGTCGACCGCCGCCTGGCTGCCGAGCGCACCGCCCGGCACGCCCCCGCCCATCGGCAGCGGCGCACGGCCTGTGTCGGCGTGGACGGCCGTATGCCGGTCGATCGGGGCGACGTGCCCCTGGAACCCGCCCGGCAGAGCCGAGCTCACCGGCTCGTGGGCGGCGCGGTGCGCGGGGCGTGCGGTTCCCTCGGTGATCCGGTGCGCGCCGGCACCGGCCGGCCGGTCCGCGGATCCGCCGTGCGACGGCGCGGACGGCTGAACCGCTGCGGGGCCGCCGGGCAACTGGGGCGCGGGCAGCCCGGGAAGGCCGGGCAGTCCGTGCCGCGGAGGCTCGGCGAGTCCGTCATGGATCGTGCCGAGCAGCTTCCCTGCAGGACGGACGACCGGTTCCACGGAGTGCTCGGCCCCGGGACGTTCGACGTACCGGCCGGCCGTTCCCACGACGTGCCGGACATGCCGGACGGCCGGCCCGGCCACGCGTCCGGAGTCGACGGGGTCCGCTGTCGCGACGGTCCGTTCGACCGGCGCGGGTCCGGCGACGCGCTCCGCCGCGTGGGCCTGCTCCCCGCAGAGGAACCCCAGCACGAACAACCCTCCGAGCAGCAGCGCCACCTGAAGCACACGCCTACCGGCCGCCGTGCGCGCGATGCGCAGGGCGGCACTCGGGAGTGCTGCTGGAGAGGTCAAGATCGGGGAGGGTCCTCCCGTGCGAGGGGCGAGCGGAACGACGAACGGAACTCAGCGTTCCGTTGACGACGCGTCGATCCTTGCACGGGACTCCCGAGGTTGCGCAAGCCCCCCTGACCGTTGCTACCGATGGGTAGTCATGTCCGGTATGGGAAGAGGGCGTTTTTCGATCGCCGCCGCCATCACCTCCGGGAACAGGTCGGGCGTACAGGCGAACGCCGGTGCGCCCAGCGCCGTGAGCGCCGCCGCGTGCTCACGGTCGTACGCAGGCGCCCCTTCGTCGGAGAGCGCGAGCAACGCGATGACCTGCACACCGGAGGCCTTCATCGCCGCGACCCGCTTCAGCATCTCGTTGCGTATGCCCCCCTCGTAGAGGTCGGAGATGAGCACGACGACCGTGTCGGCGGGCCGGGTGATCTGCGACTGGCAGTAGGCGAGCGCCCTGTTGATGTCCGTCCCGCCGCCGAGTTGTGTGCCGAACAGCACATCCACCGGGTCGTCCAGCTGGTCGGTCAGGTCGACGACGGCCGTGTCGAAGACGACCAGGCGGGTCGCGATGGACCGCATGGACGCGAGGACCGCACCGAACACCGAGGCGTAGACGACCGACGCCGCCATCGAACCGGACTGGTCGATGCAGAGGATGATGTCCTTCTTGACGGACTGTGACGCCCGCCCGTACCCGATGAGCCGCTCCGGGACCACGGTCCGGTACTCGGGCAGATAGTGCTTCAGATTGGCCGCGATCGTGCGGTTCCAGTCGATGTCGTGGTGGCGGGGCCGGCTGACGCGGGCACTGCGGTCGAGGGCGCCGGTGAGCGTGGCCCGGGTCCGGGTGGCGAGCCGCTTCTCCAGATCCTCGACGACTTTGCGCACGACCGCACGAGCGGTCTCCTTGGTCGTCTCCGGCATCGCCTTGTTGAGCGAGAGCAGGGTGCCCACCAGATGCACGTCCGCCTCGACGGCCTCCAGCATCTCCGGTTCGAGCAACAGCGACGAAAGGCCGAGCCGTTCGATCGCGTCCCGCTGCATCACCTGTACGACGGACGCCGGGAAGTAGGTGCGGATGTCCCCGAGCCACCGCGCCACGGACGGCGCCGAGGCTCCCAGCCCCGCGGACCGCCGCCCCGTGCTCCCCTTGCCGCCGCCCCCGTAGAGCGCCGTGAGCGCGCTGTCCATGGCCGCATCCCGCCCGGCGAGCGCATGCCCGGTGCCGTCGGCCGCGTCCCCGCCGAGCACCAGCCGCCACCGCCGCAACCGCGCGTCGCCCGCCGCGTCCGTGTCCGCCGTGTCCAAACCTGGCGTGTACCTGCCCGTGGTCATACCGTCGCCTCCCTTGAGCGGTCGTGCCGAACTCCGGGTACCGGTTCGAGACCGAGCAGCAGCGACAGCACGGGAAGCACCGCGTCCGCCCGCCCGGGATCGAGGTCCGGAGCGAACCCCGGCACCGGCCCGCCCGCCCCGGCGGACGCCACCGGCCCGGCCGGTCCCCTGCGCACGAGCTCTCCCAGGGTCCGCCGCACCCCCGGTTCGTACGCCGAGAACGTGCGCCGCAGCAGCGGCAGTACGTCGACGAACGCGTCCTCCGGCACTCCGCCGAGCCACCCGTCCACCAGCCCCAGCAGGCGCTCGTCGTGCACGAGCAGCAGCCCTCCGGAGCCCCCGCCCACGAACCCGTCGATCCACGCGGCCGCGTCGGCCGGCTCGGACCCCGCCGACAGCGCGAGCCCCATGACCCGCGCGGCCTCCTCCTCCCCCAGCTCCCCCTCGTCCAGCAGGATCCGCGCGCTGCGCCCACGCACCGAACCGGGCACGCTCTCGCGCCGGGCCAGCAGACCCAGCACGGCCGTCCACCGCCCCTGCACCCCGGATGCGGACATCGATTCGCTCAGCAGGGCGATCGCCCCGTGCACCGCGTCGACATGACGCCGCATCTCGTCCGCCGCGTCGGCGTCGAGCGACACACAGGCGGGCGGCAGCCCGACGAAGATCCGCTCGGCCAGCCCGGCGGCGACCTCCGTGAGCGCCCCGGTGTCGGTGCCCCGGACGTCGCCGTACCGGAGCGACCGCACCAGCGCGGGCAGCGCCCGGGCGAGATGACCCACGTCGGCGTCGAGCGCCGCCCGCTCGGCGAGTACCCGCATCACTGTCGGCAGCGCCTCCGCCAGCGCTCCGAGCAGGCACCGCTCGGCGAGGGCCGTGACGTCGGCGAGCGCGGTCGCCCCGAGCGCGTCCGCCTCCGCCCTGGCGGTGGCCGCCGCGTGCACCGTGGTCCCCCACACCCCGGCCTCCGCGACCCGCACGGCCAGTTCGGGCTCCCAGCACAACCGCCAGGTCTCCCGGAACGTCCCGGTGCTGCCGCGCGAGGGCCGCGCAGGCTCGCCCCAGTCGACGCCGAGCAGCCGGAGCCGGTGCAGCAGCACGCTCCGCGCGGCATCGGTCTCCTTGCGCAGATCGAGCTCCAGCTCCCGCTCCTGCGCCTCCGGCTTCAGCCGCAGCGTCCGCTGCAGCCGGGCGAGGTCCCGCTGCAACGGCACCGCGGGCGCCGTGCCGGGCACCTCCCCCAGTACGTCCCCGACGACGAGCCTGTCGCGGACGAGGGCGAGCGGCACGTCGGAGCCCTCGCACATGACGGCCCGTATCGCGTCGGTCGTCTCGGAGAGGCCGGGCAGGGGCCGTCCGCGCATCACGGCGAGCGTCTCCGCGAGCCGCACCGCCTCGATGACGTGCGCCGACGACACGGCCCGGTCCTCGTCCCGGAACATCCGCGCGACCTTGGTCATCCACCGCTCGACGGGCCGGTCGGGCGAGCGGAACAGATGCCCGTACCACCCCGGCGAGTCGATGCCCGCGCCGTAGCCGCCGGCCCGGGAGAGCCTGCGGTGCGTCCACGGCACCCAGGTCAGCTCCGCCTTCACCTTGGGGAGCCCCTTGAGCATCGCCCGGTCGGCGCCGACCGTGCTGCGCCGTCGCAGCGCCGGTACGTGCCAGGCCCCGCACACCACGGCCACGGCGTCGCCGAACTCCTTCACGGCCGCGCGCACTTGGAGCCGCATGTACGCCTCCCGCACCGGGTCGCGATCGTGGCCGCCCGCCCCGTGCTCCTCGCGCAGCGCACCCATGGCGTCGCCGAGCACCTCGAACGGTGCGAACACGTCGCCCGCCGCGCCCCGGTGCTCGACGACGTCCTCCCACCAGCGCTCGGGATCGTCGTATCCCCCCGCTTCGGCGAGCACGGCCAGCGGGTCGACCCGCACGGCCGCACCCCCGTCCGTGCCCGGCGCCCGGCCCCCACCCTGGGGGTCGCCCGTGCCATCCGCCCCGGGCCCGCCTGCGCCGCCGCCCGCTCCGGCGTCCCCACGCCCCTCCGGGCCGTCGCCCCCGCTTCCGTCCTCGCCGTCGCCCTCGTTCGGAGTGAGGTCCTCCTCCGGGCCCGCTCGGTGCCACGCCAGCGTGTGCGCCGCCGGCAGATCGATGAAGCGGACCGGAACGTCATGCTCCAGCGCCCAGCGCATCGCCACCCACTCCGGCGAGAACTCGGCGAACGGCCAGAACGCAGAACGACCGGGCTCACCGACGACATGCGCCAGCAGCGCCACAGGCGGCCGCATCCCCGCGTCCGCCGCGAGCGGCACGAGCGCGTCCGCCTCCGGCGGCCCTTCGATCAGCACCACTTCCGGCCCGGCCGTCTCCAGCGCGGCGCGCACCGCCCGGGCGGAGCCGGGCCCGTGGTGCCGCACCCCGAGGAGCCAAGGCCCCCGCGGCCCTCCCGTCACGCTCATGCGCTCACCTCGCGGCAGGCGCGGTAGAAGTCCTTCCACCCGTCGCGCTCGCGGACCACCGCTTCGAGGTACTCCTGCCAGATGACCCGGTCGGCCGCGGGATCGCGGACGACGGCGCCGAGGATGCCCGCGGCGACGTCGCCGGACCGCAGCACGCCGTCGCCGAAGTGGGCGGCGAGGGCGAGCCCGTTGGTCACCACGGAGATCGCCTCGGCCGTGGAGAGCGTGCCGCTCGGGGACTTCAGCTTCGTACGCCCGTCCGCGGTGACTCCGTCGCGCAGTTCGCGGAAGACGGTGACGACCCGGCGGATCTCGTCGATGCCGTCGGGCGCGCCCGGCAGATCCAGTGAGCGGCCGATCTGGTCGACGCGGCGGGCGACGATGTCGACCTCGGCCTCGGCGCTCTCCGGCAGCGGCAGCACCACCGTGTTGAAGCGGCGGCGCAGCGCGCTGGACAGGTCGTTGACCCCGCGGTCGCGGTCGTTGGCCGTGGCGATGAGGTTGAACCCGCGGACGGCCTGCACCTCCTGCCCCAACTCCGGTATGGGCAGCGTCTTCTCGGACAGGATCGTGATCAGGGTGTCCTGCACGTCCGCCGGGATGCGGGTCAGCTCCTCGACGCGTGCCGTCATGCCCTCCGCCATGGCCCGCATCACGGGGCTCGGCACGAGGGCATCACGGCTGGGGCCGTGCGCGAGCAGCCGCGCATAGTTCCAGCCGTACCGGATCGCCTCCTCCGGTGTACCCGCCGTGCCCTGCACCAGCAGCGTCGAGTCGCCGCTGACGGCGGCGGCCAGATGCTCGGACACCCAGGTCTTCGCGGTTCCGGGGACACCGAGCAGGAGCAGCGCCCGGTCGGTGGCCAGGGTGGTGACGGCGACCTCGACGATGCGGCGGGGCCCCACGTACTTCGGAGTGATCACCGTCCCGTCGGGCAGCGTGCCGCCGAGGAGATAGAGCGCGACGGCCCAGGGCGAGAGCCGCCAGCGGGCCGGACGCGGCCGGTCGTCCTGGGCGGCCAGCGCGGCGAGTTCGGCGGCGAACGCGTCCTCGGCATGCGGCCGCAGCGCCTGCACGTCCTCACTCTCCGCGACCGGTGCGGTGGTCGTCCCGGCCCCGGGAACGGGTGCGGACGTGGACGCGGACATGGGCATGGACATGGAGCGGTCCCCCTCCAGCTCGGCTGCTGCTCGGATGTGTCCCACCGTGCACCACCCCACTGACAATCGGCTCCGACCTGCACGAACACCCGCCGGGCGGCCGGTTGTCAGTGGGGCCGCCTACGGTCGACGACATGACTCAGCAGGGGGTGCGCTGGACGGCGGATCAGGTGCTGGCACTGGCTCCTGACGCACCGTCACGCAAGGCGGGAAGCAAACTCGGCGTGGCCGGACCGTGGTCGGACGCGGGCAGCTCGGGCGACGGCGGCACGGCGGTGTGGGGGCTGTGCAAGGGCAGCGGAAGCAAGCCGTACCGGACGGTGGTGGACCTCGCGGGTTCCGCGGGCCCGGCGTACAAGTGCAGTTGTCCGAGCCGCAAGTTCCCGTGCAAGCACGCGCTCGGACTGCTGCTGCTCTGGTCGGGCGGCGACGGCACGGTGCCGGACGGGGGCGTCCCGCCGGACTGGGCGGAGCAGTGGCTCGCCGGCCGCAGGACGCGGGCGGCGCAGAAGCGGCCGGGCGGCGGCGCCGCGTCCGGCGGCCCCGCCGACCCCGAAGCGGCGCGGCGCCGTGCGGAGAAGCGGGCCGAGCGGATCACGGCGGGGGCGACGGAACTGGAGCAGCGGCTCGCCGATCTGCTGCGCGGCGGTCTGGCCTCCGCCGACCGGGCGGGTTACGGGCTGTGGGAGGAGACGGCGGCCCGCATGGTCGACGCGCAGGCGCCGGGACTGGCCGCACGGGTGCGGGAATTGGGGGCGATACCCGCTTCGGGGTCTGGCTGGCCCGCCCGTCTGCTGGAGGAGTGCGCGCTGCTCCATCTCCTCGACCGGGGCTGGCTGCGACGGGACGCGCTGCCGGCCGGCCTGGCCGCCACGGTGCGTTCCAGGATCGGCATGCCCCTGCCCGCCGACGGTCCGCCGCTGCGCGACCGCTGGCTGGTCCTCGCCCAGTACGACACCGCGGACGGCCATCTCACGACGCGCCGGATCTGGCTCCACGGTACGGAGTCGGGCCGCACGCACCTGGTGCTGTCCTTCGGCGCCGCGGGCCGCGCCCCCGCCCTGGCCCTGCCGGTGGGCCTGGTCCTGGACGCGGAGCTCACCCCGCACCCGGGTGCCGGGCAGCTCCGGGCCGACCTGGGCGAACAGTTCGCGGCCCCGGCAGCCACCGGGATACGGCCGCCCGGCGAGCGTCCCGACGAGGCGGCGGCCCGCTATGGAGCCGCGCTCTGCGACGACCCGTGGCTGGACGCGGTTCCGGTGACGCTGCACCGCGTCGTTCCGGCCCCGCACGACGACGCCTGGCATCTGTCGGACGCGGACAGCGGCCTGGCGCTCCCGTTGACCCCGGCGGCCCAGGCCGGCCCCGGCCTGTGGCGCCTGACGGCCCTGTCCGGCGGCGCCCCGCTCACCGTATTCGGCGAGCACGGCCACCGGGGCTTCACCCCGCTCATGGCCTGGCCCGAGAAGGAGGGGGACGCGGTGGCCCTGTGCTGAGGCCCTGACCTGCCCGGTGCGCGCAACGCACCCCGGCGTGGGCGGTACACGGAGCACGCGATCGAACCGAGCACGTGATCGACGAGGACGGAGACATGAGCATGGTGACGGCAGTGGCCGGCAGCGGATTCACGAGGACGGCACGGACACCGAGGACAGTGACCGCAGGAAGCACGGCAAGCGCCGGAAACACCGGGAACAACGGCAACTCCAGCCCCTGGACCAGCGCGATGACCGGAATCGAGGACGCGCCCGGGGACCCTGCGAAGGCGGCACCCACGCACGCGCGGCACCTCGCCCTTCCCTGGGAGGAACTGGTCACCGCGGCCCTGCTGGGGACCGATCGGCGGCGGGTGGGCGACGGCGGCGGGCACGGCCCGGGGGCGCTGCTGGACGCTGCGGCGGTCGGGACCGTACGCCGGCGGGCGGGTCTGCGGCCTGGCACCGTCACGGCGTCGCTCCCGCCCGCCCCCTCGGAGAGGCGCAGGCCGTTGCCGAAGCCTGCCGCCCGGCGGCTGGCGCTGCTGCTCGCCGACCGGGCCTGGAGCGGGAACGGCGGCAGCCGTCGGGGCGTCGCACCGGATCTGACGGAACTGCTGCCGCAGTGGCTGGCCGCGGCGAACGACCGGGGGTTCGCCCCGCCCCCGGAGCTGCTGCCCGCCCTGCTGGACACGGCCCGCGGACGGACCGATCTGCGACCGCAGGTGCTCTCCTTCGCGGGACCGCGCGCGCTGTGGCTGGCGCGGCTCAACCCGGAGTGGAAGTTCGCGCTCCGGGCCGCCCCCGGCGGCGGGGCCGCGCTGCCCGGACCCGGGCGGGACGCCGATGCGGCCCGCCTCTGGCAGGAGGGCCTGTTCGCCGAGCGGGTGGCCCTCCTGGGCACCGTCCGCGCCCACGACCCGGACGCCGCCCGCGCGCTCCTCGCCGGCACCTGGTCCACGGAGCGGGCCGAGGACCGGCTGATGTTCCTCGACTCGCTGCGGACCGGACTGGGCGACGCCGACGAGCCGTTCCTGGAACAGGCCCTGTCGGACCGCAGCCGGAACGTGCGCGCGACGGCGGCCGAGCTGCTGTCGTCGCTGCCGGGCTCGGCGCTGGCCGCGCGCATGGCACGCCGGGCGGTCAGCTGCGTGACCCTGGACCGTACGCAGGACACCCCGGCGATCGTCGTCGAGGCACCCCACGAGTGCGATGCCGGGATGGAACGCGACGGAGTGGTACCGAAGCCCCCGACCGGACGGGGTGAACGGTCGTGGTGGCTGGGCCAGTTGGTGGAGGCGGCACCGCTCTCCTGCTGGACCGGACGGCTGGGCGGCCGCGGCCCCGATGAGATCGTGGCGCTGCCCGTCGCCGACGACTGGCGCGGCGAACTGCACGCGGCGTGGTGCCGCGCGGCGGTCCGGCAGGGCGACGCCACCTGGTCGCGTGCGTTGCTGGGCGCGCCGTCTTCACCGGCCGCCGCCGGGCCCGGCGCGGTGTCGCTGGCCGAGCGGGCGAAGCTGCTCGGGACACTGCCGGACGGCGAGCGGGCCGAGTGGGTCGCGGGCTTCATCGCGGCGCACGGTCTGTCGGAGGCGTTCCAGCTGCTCGGCATGTGCACGGTGCCCTGGGCCGAGCCCCTGGGCCGCGCCGTCGTGGACGCGTTGAACATCGCCCGGGACGCGGGCAGCTACCCGTGGAGCTTCAGCGGGGTGATGGGACTTGCCGAGCGGTGCCTCGATCCGGGGGAGGCCGGGCGGCTGGAGGCGCTCACGGCTGTGCCGGACGAGCCCGAGGACGCGTCACCCGGCGCCGGGGGTTACTGGGCCGAGGCCTTCCAGCGTCTCGTCAGCACCCTGCGTCTGCGGGCGGCCATGCTGGCGGAGCTGGAGCCCTGACGGCTTCTCCGCGCGGCCGGGCGGCCCCTGCGCCGTGCTCGCCCGCGCCGAGGCAGGTGGGCGCCCCGCCCCGGTCGCCCCGGCGAGCGCGGCCGGACAGGAGGAAACACCCACTCCGGCGCACCCGCGAGGGGGGTGGGTTCGGCCCGGCGCGACCGCGCCGAGCCTGGTGCTCAGGCCCCCGCGGGCTGCCGCACGTTCGCGCGGACCCAGTCCACGATCGACGTCGTCGTGGCGCCCGGGGTGAAGATCTCGGCGACGCCCTTCTCCTTCAGCGGGGGGATGTCCGCCTCGGGGATGATGCCGCCGCCGAAGACGAGGATGTCCTCGGCGTCCCGCTCCTTCAGAAGTTCGATCACGCGTGCGAACAGTGTGTTGTGGGCGCCCGAGAGGATGGACAGACCGATCGCGTCGGCGTCCTCCTGGATCGCGGTGTCCACGACCTGCTCCGGCGTCTGGTGCAGACCGGTGTAGATGACCTCCATACCGGCGTCACGCAGCGCCCGCGCGATCACCTTGGCCCCGCGATCGTGGCCGTCGAGACCCGGCTTGGCGACCACCACACGGATCGGCCCGGCTGCCACACCCATCACTGCCTCCATGTACCGACATGCCACTCGGCATGTACCCACTGCACCACAGCATTACCGCACCACCGGTTGCACCGATCGCGCTCCGGCGCGCGGGCGTCCCGCGCCGCGCGAACGGTCCGGGAAGTGAACGAACGTTATCGCCAGCATCCCGTACCCGGCAGTTTCGCGGCACAGAGCGAGGGGGAAATCACACGTGGGACATGTTCGCCGCGCGCTGTACCCGCACCAGGCGGCACACGGGCCGCACCCGGGACAGGCGCAGAGGAGCCGCGAAGAGGTCCGTGCCCCCGCGCCGTGAGCCGCGCGGTGTGGTGGCGCGGAGTGCCGACGACCGCACTGGGACCGTCCGCACCGCCATAGCCGGTGCGCCGTCCGTGCACCGCCGGTCCGCCCTCCGGCCGGCTCCTCATGAGGGCATACGGGGGACGGAGCCGCCACCCGTGTGCCGACGGGAGGTCGGCCGTGAAGGTCACCAGGGTCGTGCCCCTTCTTCCGCTCGGTCAGCGCCTTCTGCCCGCCAGGCTGGCGGGGCTGTCCATCGCCCTGCTCAAGGCGACCGCCCTGGAGCTGGCGATCCTCGCCGGGCATCTGCTGCTGTACCCGTCGGGTGTGATCCAGGAGCGCCGCAGCGGCGCCGGCCGCTCCGGCACTCCGGACACGGCGGACGCACCCGCTCCGGCCCGGCTCCCGGCGGCCGAGGCGAAGCCTCCCGTCGTGCTGCTCCACGGCTTCATCGACAACCGTTCGGTCTTCGTACTGCTGCGCCGCTCCCTCGCCCAGCACGGCCGGCACCAGCTGGAGTCGCTCAACTACTCTCCGCTCACCTGTGACATCCGGGCGGCCGCCGAGCTGCTCGCCCGGCACATCGAGGAGATCTGCGAGCGCACCGGCCACCGCGAGGTCGACATCGTCGGCCACAGCCTCGGCGGTCTGATAGCGCGCTACTACGTACAACGGCTCGGCGGCGACGTACGCGTCCACACGCTCGTCACCCTGGGCACCCCGCACGGCGGCACCCGCGTCGCACCGCTCGCGAACGCCCACCCGCTCGTCCGGCAGATGCGCCCCGACTCCGCGGTGATCACTGAGCTGCGCAGGCCCGCGCCGGGGTGCCGCACGCGTTTCGTCAGCTTCTGGAGCGACCTCGACCAGTTGATGGACCCGCTGGAGACGGCGAGCATCGACCACCCGGACCTGCTTGTGCAGAACGTTCGCGTGAGCGGCATCGGGCATCTCGCCCTGCCCGTCCACCCCGCGGTGGCGGCCGGGATACGCCGGGCCCTCGATTCCGACGAGCCCCTCACGCGCGCCACCGACCACCCGACGGGCCGTCCCGACGGCCTCACCGTGGCCTGACCGCCCCACCGGACCTCGCCGCACCCCCACGGCGCTCGAACGATTCTCGAACACAGAGCCAACACTCTGCCCGCAGTCCGCCGAAAGGCGGCTGAATGCCCGTTTCCCGCAAGGGGGAAACCAACGGAAGATTGTCGCGCCCGCGTACCGCCGGGTACAGTCGCCGCACTGCTCCGCCCCTCCATACTGTCGAGGCGAAAGAGAAGTTGGTGAACGACCGCCACCCGTCGGGGACAGCGACTCCCCCGGCCCCGTCTCCGGACTCCGCCTCGCCGCTCTACGCGTCGTACGACCCGCAGAGCGTGCAGCAGGGCGGCTACACCGGATACGGCTACGACGGTCAGAGCGCCTACGGCTCCTACTCCACCGGCACCTTCGACGCCGACCCGCTCTTCGGTGACCTGCCGGGAGAACAGGGCGGCGGATACGACGCGTATGCCGCACCCCAGCAGGGGATGGCCACGGGCACGTACGACACCGGCAGTTACTCCACGGGCTCCTTCCCGGTCACGGATTCGTACGGCTCCGGCGGGTACGCCACGGGCACGTACGACACCGGCAGTTATGACACCACCGGGGCCTGGGCGTCCACCGGTTATCAGACGCTCTCGGAGATTCCGGCACAGCCGACCACAGGTCCGGACGTTTCCGGACAGTGGGACGCAAACGCCTGGAACCAGCCGGACCAGTACGGTCAGTCGGACGGCACGGGCCAGTGGCAGACCCTCGACGCCCACTCCCTCGAGACGCAGACCTTCGAGGCCCAGCAGTTCGAGACGCAGACCTTCGAGACCGGGGCCTTCGAGACCCAGGCGTTCGACGCCCAGGCCTACGGGACGCAGACCTTCGAAGCTCAGAGCTTCGAGACCTCGCACTTCGAGACCCAGAACTTCGAGGCCCAGAGCTTCGATTCCGAGGCGATGGACGGCTTCGGTGAGGCCGAACTCCCGGAGGCGGAGCTTCCCGAGGACGAGTCCGGCGAGTTCGAGGCCCACGACTACGCCGTCGACGACGGATACGAGCCCGACGTCGAGGAGCACCGGCCCGACGCCGGCCCCCGACGCTCGGCCGCCCCGCGTTCGCGCTCCCGCCGCCGCAGCCCCGTCAAGCGGTCCGCGCTGCTCACCGTCGCAGTGCCGTCGGTCTGCGTGATGGGCGTCGCCGGAATCGCCGCCGCCTCCGTCAGCAGCATGAGCGGCGACAACGGCAAGGAGACCACCGCGGCGGCCCCCGATCCGACCGCCGTGAAGCCTTCCGTCGCCAACAACAAGTTGGACACCCAGCTGGAGAACCTCTCCGCCGACGCGGGCGACTTCGCCGACCGGGCCAGCCGTACCCAGGAGCGGATCGACCTCAAGGCGCGCCAGGAGGCCGACCGGAAGAAGGCCGCGGAAGAGGCCGCGCGCAAGGAACGGCTGCGCCCCAAGTTCCTGCTGCCGGTGACGCAGAAGGGCCTCAGCGCCTACTTCGGGCAGGCCGGCGTCAACTGGATGTCCGTGCACACCGGCATCGACTTCCCCGTCTCGTACGGGACGCAGGTGATGTCGGCGACCGACGGCGTCCTGACCACCAAGTGGAACAGCGCCTACGGCAACATGGCGATCGTCACCGCCAAGGACGGTACGGAGACGTGGTACTGCCACCTCTCCCACTACAAGCTCGCGCCGGGCACCACGGTGAAGGCGGGCGACGTCATTGCGTTCTCCGGAAACTCCGGCAACTCCACGGGTCCGCACCTGCACTTCGAGGTGCGCCCCGGGGGCGGCACCCCCATAGACCCGCTGCCCTGGCTCCGCAGCCACGGCCTGGACCCGACGTAGAGAACCGCCCCGCCTTCACCTCGGCCTCGGCCTCGGCCTCGCCCGCCCCGCCCCTCGCCCGTCCCGGGCGGCACGCGCGGCGCGCGACCGCCTAGAGCTTCTCCACCGGCGCGTACCGCAGCAGCAGCCGCTTGGGCTTCGCATCGCCGAAGTCGATCGTCGCCTCGGCGTTCGCCCCCGTGCCCTTCACGCCCACGACCGTGCCGAGGCCGAACTGGTCGTGTGTGACCCGGTCGCCGACGGCGAGCGCGACGACCGGCTTCTCGCCGGCGCGGCGCGTCGCGAAGCCCGAGGCACCGGACGCCGCGGTGCGCGAGCGCGACGAGGAGAGCGAGGCCGCGATCCCGGACGCCGGACCGGACGCCTTCGGCGCCGCACCGCCCGTACGCTTCCACTCCAGATGCCGGCCGGGGATCTCCTCCAGGAACCGCGACGGCGGGTTGTACGCGGGCTGGCCCCAGGCGCTGCGCAGGGTGGAACGGGTCAGGTAGAGCCGCTCCCGCGCGCGGGTGATGCCGACGTACGCGAGACGGCGCTCCTCCTCCAGCTCCTTCGTCTGACCGAGGGAGCGCATGTGCGGGAAGACGCCGTCCTCCATGCCGGTCAGGAAGACGACCGGGAATTCGAGGCCCTTGGCGGTGTGCAGGGTCATCAGGGTGATGACGCCGCTGCCCTCCTCGTCCTCGTCGGGGATCTGGTCGGAGTCGGCGACGAGCGCGACCTGCTCCAGGAACTCGGAGAGCGTGGCCCCCGTGGCGGCGGCCCCCGTTGTCGCCGTGTCCTCGCCCCGTTCCTGCTCGAACTCGAGCGCAACGGCGGCGAGTTCCTGGAGGTTCTCGATCCGGGTCTCGTCCTGCGGGTCGGTCGACGCCTGCAACTCGGCCAGATAGCCGGTCCGTTCGAGCACGGCCTCCAGGACCGTCGCCGGGCCCGCGCCCGACTCGACGATCGTCCGCAGTTCCTCCATCAGCGTGTTGAACCGCTTGACGGCGTTGGTGGAGCGGGCGGCCATGCCGTAGGCCTCGTCGACCCGGCGAAGCGCCTGCGTGAAGCTGATCTTCTCCCGTGAGGCCAGCGCGTCGATCATCGCCTCGGCGCGCTCGCCGATACCGCGCTTGGGGACGTTGAGGATACGGCGCAGGGGGACGGAGTCCTCCGGGTTGGCGAGGACCCGCAGGTACGCCAGGACGTCCCGGACCTCCTTGCGCTCGTAGAAGCGGACTCCGCCGACGACCTTGTAGGGCAGGCCGACGCGGATGAAGATCTCTTCGAAGACACGGGACTGGGCGTTGGTGCGGTAGAAGACGGCGACGTCCCCCGCCTTCGCCGCGCCCTCGTCCGTGAGCCGGTCGATCTCCTCGGCGACGAACTGCGCCTCGTCGTGCTCGGTGTCGGCGACGTACCCGGTGATCTGTGCGCCCGCGCCCGCGTTCGTCCACAGGTTCTTGGGGCGGCGGCTCTCGTTCCGCTCGATGACGGCGTTGGCGGCGCTCAGGATGGTCTGCGTGGAGCGGTAGTTCTGCTCCAGCAGGATCGTCGTCGCGTCCGAGTAGTCCTCCTCGAACTGGAGGATGTTGCGGATGGTGGCGCCGCGGAATGCGTAGATCGACTGGTCGGCGTCACCCACGACGCACAGCTCGGCCGGCTCGCCGTCCCCGTCCGTGGGCCCGACCAGCTCGCGCACGAGGGCGTACTGGGCGTGGTTGGTGTCCTGGTACTCGTCGACGAGGACGTGCCGGAAGCGGCGGCGGTAGTGCTCGGCGACGTCCGGGAACGCCTGGAGCAGGTGCACCGTCGTCATGATCAGGTCGTCGAAGTCCAGTGCGTTCGCCTCGCGCAGGCGCGACTGGTACAGCGCGTACGCCTGGGCGAGGGTCTTCTCGAAGCCGTCGGCGGCCTGGGCCGCGAAGGCCTCCTCGTCGATCAGCTCGTTCTTCAGATTGGAGATCTTGGCGCTGAACGACTTGGGCGGGTAGCGCTTGGGATCCAGGTCGAGGTCGCGGCAGACCAGGGCCATGAGGCGCTTGGAGTCGGCGGCGTCGTAGATCGAGAAGGAGGACGTGAAGCCGAGCTTCTTCGACTCGCGGCGCAGGATGCGGACGCACGCGCTGTGGAAGGTCATCACCCACATCGCGTTCGCCCGGGGCCCGACGAGCTGCTCGACGCGCTCCTTCATCTCGCCCGCGGCCTTGTTGGTGAACGTGATCGCGAGGATCTGCCCGGGGTGCACATCGCGCTCGGCGAGCAGGTGCGCGATGCGGTGGGTCAGCACCCGGGTCTTGCCGGAGCCGGCGCCGGCCACGATGAGCAGCGGTGTGCCGGAGTGCACGACGGCGGCGCGCTGCTGGTCGTTCAGCCCCTCGAGCAGCGCGGCCGGGTCCAGGTGCGGGCGCGGCGCACCGTCGCGGTAGTACGCGTCCCTGGCCGGAGGCACGTCGAACCTCCCGTCGAACAGGTCATCCGGAAGGTCCTCCGGAGCCTCGTCCTCGGGTGGCGGCGGGGGCTCCTCGTCCGCGCGGCGCACGGGCTGGAGGTCCGCCAGGAAGCTGTCGTCAAAGAGGCTGCTCATCGCCTCCCGAGTCTAGGCCGCCGCACCGACAACCCGCCCCGGGTTCCGGGACCGCCGGGGAGCGGAATGGAAGCGGAGCGCACCCATCCACTCACTCTGCGCGAAAGTCACGAAAATGTATCGGACATAGCGTGCATCAACCTTCACAACAGCCACACCGGTTGGCTAGCGTGCCCGGCGGGCGACCCGTACCCCTGCCGGCGAACGACGCCGGGGCGGGTGGCCTCCGCCGAGTCCGGCGCGCCCACGGCGATCCGGAGCCGGGGACCCACCGCGATCCCTGGGGTGAATCGGTTCCGCCACGCCCGCGTACGGAACCGTAGGGCAACCCTTCCGACGTCCGCCCGAACCCGACAGCTAACCCGGTAGGCGGTCCATGGAAGGAGTCGCCTCCCTTGGCGTCGCACCGCAAACCGCGGACCACCCTCACCGTTGCCGGAATACGCTCGACCCCCGCGCTGGGCCTGACCACCGCGGCCCTCACCTCCGTGGCTCTGCTGTCCCAGAGTGCGTATGCCGAGCCGACCCCCGACAAGCCCAGCCTCGAAGAGGTCCAGAAGAGGGTCGACGACCTCTACCACCAGGCCGGGGTCGCCACCGAGAAGTACAACGCGGCGAAGGAGAAGACCGCCAAGCAGCGCAAGCGCGTGGACGGCCTCCTCGACGACGTCGCCAAGCGCACGCAGAAGATGAACGAGACGCGGCAGCGCCTCGGCGAGTACGCCGCCGCCCAGTACCGCAACGGCGGGATGTCCGACACCGCGACGCTCCTGCTCGCGGAGGACCCGCAGGAGTACTTCGACCAGAACCAGCTGATGGACCGGCTCACCGGACGCCAGAAGTCCGTCCTCGACGACTACCAGAGCGAGCAGCTGGCCACCGCGAAGAAGCGCACCGAGGCGACCGAGAGCCTGCAGGCACTGACGAAGTCCCAGACGGACCTGAGGACCAACAAGCAGGAGGTCCAGAAGAAGCTCGGTGAGGCGCGCACCCTGCTGTCGAAGCTGACCGCCCAGGAGAAGGCGCGGCTCGCGGCGATCGAGAAGCAGCGGGAGGAGCAGGCCAGGCGCAAGGCGGCCGAGCTGGCCCGCAAGCAGGCCGCCGAGGAGGCGGCCCGGCAGCAGGAGCAGCAGAAGGCGGACCAGGGCTCCGGCACGAGCACCGGTACCGGCAGCAGCGGCACCGGCACCGGCACCGGCACCAGCAGCGGCACGGCGTACTCCACCAAGGCGGCCAAGGCCATCGCGTTCGCCAAGGCCCAGATCGGCAAGCCGTACGTGTGGGGGGCGACGGGGCCCGGCTCGTTCGACTGCTCGGGCCTCACGCAGGCCGCCTGGAAGGCCGCCGGGGTCTCCCTGCCGCGCACCACCTGGGAGCAGGTCAAGGTCGGCACGACCGTCCCCGTCTCCCAGGCGAAGCCCGGCGACCTGGTCTTCTTCTACGACGACATCAGCCACGTCGGGATCTACATCGGCAACGGCATGATGGTCCACGCCCCGAAGCCCGGCGCCTACGTCCGGGAGGAGTCGATCTACTACGGCGGCGACTTCATGCCGATCCACAGCGTCGTGCGTCCCGCGTGACCGTATGAGGCCGCGAGGCCTCTCCCGACACGCGGAAGGGCCCGCATTCGGGGGGATGCGGGCCCTTTCGTCCGTGCGCCACCGGGGCGCGCCGTGCGTGCGCCGTCGAGGCGCGCACGGTCAGGTCCAGAGCACCGCGATGAAGATGTTCGCCGTGGTGAGCAGACCGACCAGGGCGAACTGCCCCTTATCGACCTTCTCCTCGTCCCGCTTCACGTACACGAGCCCGAGGATCACGATCAGCAGCGCCAGCTTCACACCGATCTTGATGGTGTTGACCGTGTGACCCTGGGCTTCGTTGAGGCCGACCAGCGCCACGCCGGTGACGAGCATCGTGAGCGCGCCGTGCAGCATGGGCGGGGTGAACCTGGCCCTGCCCTCACCCATCGCCTTCATCTGGGTCAGGAAGCCGCCCAGGAGCGAGGCGATGCCGATGATGTGCAGAGCGACGAAGAGATGGATGAGTACGTCCATGAGGCCGGAGCCTAACGGGAGGGCTATCGGTCACCTTCGAGCAGGTCTGCGTCATGCACGGTCACCACTCCGGCCACTCCGACCAGTTCCGCACATTGCGTCACGAACTCATCACGGAGAGGCCTAGCGTCCTCCACCAGGTGACCGGCTCCCCACCGCCGCCCGGGCCAGGGGCGGCAGCCGGACACCACCGCCGAGAAGTCCGGCGGCGGCCCGCTCCCCCCGTGCGGGCCGCCGCCGGACGCGCAACGGCGGCCCTACGGAAGGACGTGGAGCAACCTTGGCAGCGCACAGAAGGCCCAAGCAGCGCTCCCTCAGCGGCAATACCGCCCGCACCGCTGCCACCCTCGCCCTCGCCGGGGCGGCCACCGCGACCGCATCCGCCGGCGTCGGGCACGCCGCGCCCGAGCTCACGCCCGCCCAGGTGAAGGCGAAGATCGACAGCCTGTACCACGAGGCGGAGGTCGCCACCGAGAAGTACAACGGCGCCAAGGAGCAGACCGAGGCCGCCCAGAAGTCCTTCGACGAACTGCGGGACGAGGCGGCACGCAGGACGGAGAAGCTCAACTCCGCACGGGACGCGCTCGGTACGACCGCGGCCGCGCAGTACCGCAGCGGCGGCCTCGACCCGGCCCTCCAGGTCGCCCTCTCCTCGCAGCCCGACCAGTACCTGGAACGGGCGGCGCTCGTCCAGCGCGTGGGCAGCCGGCAGGCCGCGGCCGTGTCCAAGGTGCGCAAGCAGCTGAGGGAGATCCAGCAGTTGCGCGACGAGGCGGACGCCCGGCTCAGCAAGCTCAAGGCAGACCAGGACGAGCTGAAGCGCCGCAAGGCCGGGGTCACGGCGAAGCTCGACGAGGCAAGGCGGCTGCTCGCGCGGCTGACGCCCGCCCAGCGCGCCCGCATCGGTGCGGACGACCCGGACACGTACGGCGGCGGCGCCCGCGCCTCCCGCTCGGCCTCGCGCCAGGTGCCGTCCGGCAGCGCCGTCCTGGCCCCCAACGCCCGTGCCGCGACCGCGGTCGCCTACGCCTACAAGGCACTCGGCAGCCCCTATGTATGGGGCGCCGCCGGGCCCAACGCCTTCGACTGCTCGGGGCTCGTCCAGGCCGCTTACCGCTCCGCGGGCGTCTCCCTGCCGCGCACCACCTACGACCAGATCAACGCGGGCCAGCGCATCTCGCGCGCCGACCTGCGCCCGGGCGACCTGGTGTTCTTCTACTCGGGCATCAGCCACGTCGGCATCTATGTGGGCGACGGCAGGATGATCCACGCCCCGAACCCGAGCGCACCGGTGCGGCTCGCCCCGATCGACCAGATGCCCTTCGCGGGGGCGACGCGGATCGCATGACCCCCGTGCCCGGCGCGGCGGCAGGGCAGGCGGCCGGTCCCCGGGCCGGCCGTCAGACCAGTCGTCGCGCCGTCGCCCAGCGCGTCAGCTCATGGCGGTTGGACAGCTGGAGCTTGCGCAGCACCGCGGAGACATGCGACTCGACCGTCTTCACCGAGATGAAGAGCTGCTTGGCGATCTCCTTGTACGCGTAGCCCCGGGCGATCAGGCGCAGGACCTCGCGCTCGCGCTGGGTGAGGCGGTCGAGGTCCTCGTCGACCGGCGGGGCGTCGGTGGAGGCGAAGGCGTCGAGGACGAACCCGGCCAGGCGCGGTGAGAAGACCGCGTCGCCCTCCTGGACCCGGAAGACGGAGTCGACGAGGTCCGTGCCGGTGATGGTCTTGGTGACATAGCCACGGGCTCCGCCACGGATGACACCGATCACGTCCTCGGCGGCGTCCGAGACCGACAGCGCGAGGAAACGGACTGGCTGCTCGGCGTCCGCCATCAACGCGGCGCACCGGCGCAGCACTTCTACTCCGCCGCCGCCGGGCAGATGCACGTCCAGCAGGACGACCTCGGGCCGCGTCGCCGTGATGACCGAGACGGCCTGGTCGACGTCGGCTGCCTCGCCGACCACCTCGACCCCGGTCCGCTCCGTCTGCCCGATCTCCGCCTGGACGCCGGTACGGAACATACGGTGGTCGTCGACGAGGACGACCCGCACACGACGCCCGCCCCCGCTCTCGCCGGAGCCCTGCGGCTCGGCCGCACCCGTCGCCTCGGTCGCGTCGCTCATGACGTCCTCTCCGCCCTCTCCATCTCCAGTTCGACCTCCGTGCCACCGTCGGGGACCACGCGCAGTCGCGCCGTGCCGCCGTTGCGCTCCATCCGGCCGATGATCGATTCTCGTACACCCATGCGGTCGGCGGGTATCGAATCGAGGTCGAAGCCGGGGCCGCGGTCCCGCACCGACACGAAGACCCTGTTCCCCTCGACCTCGGCGTAGACCTGCACCGCGCCGCCCTCGCCACCGTACTTGGCGGCGTTCACCATCGCTTCCCGCGCGGCCTGCATCTGTGCGGTCAGCTTTTCGTCGAGCGGGCAGTCGCCGACCACGACGACCTCCAGCGGGACACCGTGCTTGTCCTCCACCTCGGCCGCGTTGCGCTTGACGGCCTCGGAGACCGTCGCCGGCTCGTCGTCCTCGTCCTTGCCGGTGCCCTCCGGCTTGTACAGCCAGGCCCGCAGGTCCCGCTCCTGGGCACGGGCGAGCCGTCGCACCTCGTTCGCGTTCTCCGCGTTGCGCTGGATCAGCGTCAGGGTGTGCAGCACCGAGTCGTGCACATGCGCGGCGACCTCGGCCCGCTCCTGGGCGCGGATGCGCATCGTCCGCTCCTCCGAGAGGTCCTGCGTCATCCGGACCAGATAGGGCCCGGCGAGCAGGGAGATGCCGACGATCACGGCGAGCGCCGCCTGGAGCAGGGAGCCGAGGTGCACGGCCGAGCCCTGGAGCACGAAGATGCCGGTGACACCGGCGCCCACGAGCAGCACGCCCGCCCCGGCCCGGGCGAGTGTCAGGGTGCGCCGGTGGCGGCCCACCTCCATCCAGCGGGCCCGGCGGGCATTGTCGGCCTGCCGCCAGACGAGGGCGACGCCCGCGCCGACGAGGACGGCGGGCCACAGATACGCCTTGGCGCCGCCGCCGAGATTGACGCTCTGCACGAAGACCAGGGCGATCACCACCATGGCGAGCAGCGCGACGATCTGGCCCCGGTCCGGCCTGCGGGCGACGAGTCGGCGCCGGCCGTCCGCGCCGGTCTCGGTGGAGAAGGCGGGCGGCCGCTCGACGTCCACACCGCCGATGCCCAGCGGGACGAAGAACCAGAACGCCGCATACAGCAGGGCGCCGAGCCCGTCGGCCATGAACAGGCCCACGAACACGAGCCGCACCCAGATCACGGGCAGCCCGAGATGTCCGGCGAGCCCTCGCGCCACTCCGCCCAGCCAGCGGCCGTCGCTGCTGCGGTAGAGCTTGCGCGGGGGCCGCGGAGGTGCGGTGGGTGCTGCTGCGGCTTCCGGCATGTCAAAGATGGTCACACGCCGGGCACATCCGCGGCATCAGGGTCGGACCCCGAGACGCCCCTGATCATTCGCGTCGGCCCGGCCCGCCCGGGCGGCCCGTGTGCCACGCGGGCTCCGGCCCCGCTCCGGGATCGTCAGGGGCGATATCAGGGTTCGTCCAGGGTCGTCCCGACTGCCGCAGCGCCGCCCCGCCCGTCACCATGGACGCATGACAGATCAGCAGCGCGCCGCGGCGAGCGGGGCGGGGGCGGGGCCGCAGGGCGCGGCAGCCACCGCGGACCGGCAGCCCGGCGACCCGGAGAGCGCGGAGGCTCCGCGCAGGTTCCGGCGCGACCGCCGGCACAAGATGCTGGGCGGGGTGTGCGCCGGGCTCGGGCGGCACTGCGACATGGATCCGGTGATCTTCCGGATCGTGCTCGCGGTGCTGTCGGTCACCGGCGGCGCAGGCCTGATCTTCTACGGCTTCGCCTGGCTGTTCGTCCCCTTCGACGACGACGAGGGGGAGAGCGAGGCGCGCAGGCTGCTGACCGGCCGCGTCGACGGCCCGGCACTGGCCGCCATACTCTTCGCGCTGGTCGGCTGCGGTCTGTTCCTGTCGATGCTGAACAACGGCGGCGTGCTCACCTTCGCGGCGGTGCTCGCCCTGCTGCTCGCGGGAGCCGGGTACTGGTCACGGCACCGTGGCGCGGCCGACGCCGACCCGTTGGCCGCGCAGGCCGTCGCCGACGCTCCGCCCGAGGCACAGGCCCCGCCCGTCGACGTCTTCATTTCCTCGTGGTGGCGGGACCCGATAGTCAAGGACGGCACGCATGAGGGCGGCACCGGCTATCTGTGGGGTCCGGGTCTGAGCCGGGAGATGATGTCCGGCCACCAGGGGTTCTACGGCGGCTCCGCGCGCGAGCAGGAGAAGCGGGCCGGCGCCGGCCCCGCGCCCGGGCCGACGCGCCGCAGGGCGACCTCGATCGGCGGCTGGGTGTTCCTGCTGGCCCTCGTGGCGGGCGGGCTGGGCACAGGCCTCACACGGGGCGACCATACGCTCGGCACCAGCCTGCAGACGGGGCTGGCATGTGCGCTCGCCGTGTTCGGCCTCGGGATCGCGGTCAGCGCGTTCGTCGGCCGCACCGGCGCCGGGTCGGTCGTCCTCGCCGTACTCACGGCAGCTCTGCTGGCGGGTTCGGCGGTGCTTCCGGGGAACATCACCACGCGGTGGGTGCACGCCGACTGGACCCCCGCCGCCGCGGCGGACGTCCGGTCCGGGTACGACCTGGGAACCGGGGTCGGCACGCTCGATCTGAGCAAGGTCGAGGTGGCCGGCGGCCGCACGGTGACGACGCGGGCCGAGGTGGGCGCCGGACAGCTGAAGGTGGTGCTCCCGAAGGATGCGACGGTGCATCTGCGGGTCCAGGTCGGCGTCGGTGACATCCGGTTGCCGGGCGACGACCGAAAGGACGTGGACGTGGCGGCGGGCAAGGAGAAGAGCGTGACGCTGAAACCACCGGCCGGGACGCCGGCCCGGGGCACGGTCGATCTGAAGCTGCAGGTCGGCGTCGGACAGGCGGAGGTGAGCCGTGCTGCGTCATGAGTTCCAGCCGGGCAGGCTCGTCGCGGGCGCGGCCCTGCTGGCAACGGGCGTGCTCTTCCTGGGAGACGCACGGGGTGCCTGGGACGTCCCGTGGTTCGCGGTGATCCCGCTCGTCGTGGGCGGGCTGTGTCTGGCGGGCGCAGCGGGGACGGCGGCACGGGCGATACGTCACCGTCACGGATCGTCGCGCCAGATGTCCGACCACATCGGATAGGGCCCGCCGGCGAGACCCGGCGAGCGAGGGGGGACTATCCGATCCTTGTGCCCCTGCGGCGGCGGGACCTGATCAGCGCATCCACCGACATCAGCGGCGCACCGGCGAGGACGAGCGGAGTCCACGCCATCAGATACGCCAGGTCGTTGCCGTAGTAGTAGGGGCTGACCGCCCAGCTCACGGTGAGCCAGAGGCTGAGCGAGATGAGCATGCCGCCGGTCGCGGCGAGCCTGGCGAGCAGGCCGATCAGGGTGCCGATGCCGACGGCGAGTTCACCGAAGGCGATGGCGTAGCCGAAGCCGACCGGGTTCTTCAGGGCCAGGTCGACGAGGGCCGGGATCGCAGCGCTGTCACGTACTCCGCGCATCGTGTCGCCGACCGAGCCGGGCCCCGAGGCGGACATGAAGGCACTGTTCGTGAGCTTGTCGAGGCCCGCATAGATGAAGGTGACGCCGAGGAAGATCCGCAAGGGGATCAGGGCGTATCGGGCGACGGTGTCCCGCAAGTCGCCGCGTGCACCGCCGGCGTACCCGGTGTAGGGGGTCTCAGTTCGCATTCCGTGAGCCATAGCTCCTCCGCCGCCTTTCGCCCCTGTGCTCTGGTACCCGTCAAAAGACCATACGTAGGACCGGCTCCAAAGGCTCACCGAGTGCACGGTGGATTCCCCCAGGGGTGGCCAGGGGTGGGTTGATGGGGTGACAGGGGCTGGTGGGGCGTCTGAGGTACGGCCGTGGCGGGCGAGGGAGCCCAAGGCGCCGGGCGGCGGGTAGGAGCAGGGGCGGTCGCGTCGGCCGTGGTCGCCGGGGCGGGAGCGTCACGCGGGGCAGGAGCGTCACCCGAGGCCGAGCCGGACGGCGTGGGCCGTCGGTCCGGGGGTCACTCGAGTACGTCGATCGTGCAGCGGTTCGTCTCCGCGCCCGCCGCGGTGACGACCTGGACGTCGACGCGTCCGGGTTCGACGTCGGCTGGGACAGGGACGGTGAGCACGGTGTCGGAGGGGTTGGTGAAGCCGCCGGGGACGGGGACGAGGGGGACGTGCACGTGGACGGGACCGATGCGGACCGTCAGACGGGACAGATGCTCGGCGGTCTGGGCACCGGGCGGCACGAAGCCGGCGCCGCGGATCTCGATGTCGTCGCCGGTGCGGATGGGCGCGTCCAGGTCGCCCACCTCACGGGCCCTGACGACGGAGAGGATCACCGGCCGCCCGCCCTCGGCGTACTTGGCCGCGACATACGTGGCCGCCGAGACCAGGACGAGCAGGACCGGCGCCCAGGGAAGGCCGGGCAGTTGGTCGGGCCGCCGGGCGAGGCGCACCGCGGCGAAGAGGACGGCGACGGCGCAGACCAGGACGTACTGGATGTCGGCGAAGGAGGGCCGCCCGGCGTCGTCCGTGAGCAGATCGGCGGCCCGGGGCCGTGCGGCGCGCACCTTCTGGAGCCGTTGTCCGAGGACGCGCAGCCCGACGACGCGTCGGACGAGGACGGCGACGCCGCACACCACGGCTGCCGCGGTAACCGTACCGGCGCCGTGGGCGATGCCGAGCCCGGCGATCAGGGCATCCCGCTCGCGGGGGCCGGCCGCGACGGCGAGTTCGACGGTGAGCACGAGGAGGGAGAAGGCGGTGAACAGCACCCAGACGGCGGCGACGGCGCGCGACGTGGAGAGCCGGTTGTCCTCACCGGTCAGCGGCGCGAGAACGCCACCGCGTGCCCGGTGGGCGTATCCGGCACCGGTCAGCAACGCACCGGTGAGCACTCCGGCGACGAGTCCCGCGGTGCGGGCGGCGGTCCAGCCCGCGGTGACGGCCGTGCACGCCTGCACGAGCAGCAGCACGGCGACGCCGCCCCACACCACACGCAGGGTGCGCGGCCACATCAGGGCCGTCCAGGCGGCGCCCTCGGCCCGGCTGCGTTCGGCCACGGCGTTCGCGGACTGGGTCAGCTCGTCCGACACCCACTGGCGCGAGGCGCCCGCCGAATGGGCGACGGCCGCGGGCAGTCCCTCCCCCGCGGCGAGTTCGTCGCGCCGGGCGAGGAAGGCGGCCACGGCCCGCCGGTGTCCCTCACGCGCCCCGAGCGGGCAGTCGCCGCACGTGCACCCGCCTCCGTGCGTGCCCTGTCCGGCCTCCTGAAGCGCCACGAGACAACTCCGCCTTCCTGCTGACGACCATCCGGACGCACCGGCATCGCGGTGTCTCCGCCGACTCCGCACCTGATCGTGAAATTCCTTGCAGCGAAAGGGAATTGTGCCGCACGGACGCCGGGGACCGGCGGTCGGGCGAGGGTCCGTACGGGTGAAGAGGGCGCCGTTGCGTTGACGCACCGTGCCGGGCCCGGGCGCCGCGATTCCCCTGCGGCCGGGGGCGGCCGGGGACCTCGTGGGTCAGGCCAGCAGATCCGGCTCGCTCCGGCTGATGTCCTGCCACAGGGACTGGTAGTTGATCCACGCGACCAGATCCCCGCCGAGCTGCTCCCGCGTCGAGACGGCCTGCCGGTGGTCGATGAGCACAGGCCGTCCGGCGGCGCGGGCCGCCAGCTGGACCTGGCAGCAGCGTTCCAGCGTCAGGAACCACCAGGCAGCCGCGTCGACGGAGTCGCCGACCGTGAGCAGGCCGTGGTTGCGCAGGATCACCGCCTTGTGGCCGCCGAGCGCGGCGGCGATGCGGCGGCCCTCGTCGGCGTCCACGGCGACACCGCTGTAGGCGTCGTACAGCGCATGGTCCTCGTAGAAGGCGCAGGCCTCCTGCGTGATCGGTTCGACGAGTTCGGCGAGTGCGGACAGCGCGCGGCCGTGGACGGAGTGGCAGTGGGCGACGGCGACGACGTCGGGGCGGGCGCGGTGGATCTGGGCGTGCACGGTGAACGCGGCCTGGTTGACGTGGCTGCGGCCCTCGACGACCTGCCCTTCCTCGTTGGCGAGGACCAGGTCGCCGACCGTGATGTGCTTGAACGGCATCCCGAAGGGGTTCACCCAGTAGCAGTCGCCGAACTCGGGGTCCCGCGCGGTGATGTGCCCGGACACCCCGTCCTCGTAGCCGAGTCGCCCGAAGATCCGCAGTGCCCCGGCCAGCCGCTCCTTGCGGTACCGCCGCTCGTCCTCGACGCTCTCGTGCACGGGCGGCATCGCGAACTCGAGCTGCTCGGTGGGTATCGGCATGGGCCCGTGCATATGTCCTCCGTCTCTGGTCGTACGCAGCGGAAGGTACCGGCGGTACGCGCAGGACAACAGGGATGCCGCGTGAAGAACACGCCGGGATTGCCGACAGGAATACAGGACAGAGGGTGTCGGGTATCTCTCGCAGACTGGCATGCATGCCTGCCACGCACCAGACGCCCGGAATGCCCGACCCGGCCCACCGCCCCGGTCCGCCCGACTCGCAGGGCCGGTCACCTCACTCACCGGACACGTCACCCGGCTCACAGGGCTCGTCGTCCCGCTCACCCGGTTCACCGGACTCGCCGAGCTCGCCCGGCGCACCGGGCTCGGTCACCTCACCGACCCCGTCCGTCGCACCCGCCGCATCAACCCTGCCCGGCGCACCTGACGCCTCCGGCTCGACCGCGTCTCCCGACTCGCCCGGCACATCCCGTGCACCGCACCCGGACGGCTCGCCGCGTGGCGGGTCCTGGGGCGCTTTCGCCGCCGCGGAACCGGATCTCGCGAAGACCGTCCGGGAGCGGTTCGAGAAGTTCACGCACCACGTCCTCGCGACCCTTCGCAGGGACGGGTCACCACGCACGTCCGGGCTGGAGGTGCGGTTTCTGCACGGCGAGCTCTATCTCGGCATGATGCCGGACTCCCTCAAGGCACTCGATCTGCGCCGCGACCCCCGGTTCACGCTCCAGGCCAACCCGGGTCCCGGCACGGAGATGGCGGGCGGGGACGTACGCGTCGCGGGGCGCGCCGTGGAGGTCCTCGACGCCGAGGAGACCGCCCGCTACCTGGGCGAGGTCGCGCCGCCCGAGCCGTTCCACCTCTTCCGCGCAGAGGTGACGGAGGTGGTCCGGACGTTCGTCGAGGACGAGACGTATCTCGTGGTGCGGATCTGGAAGCCGGGCGAGCCCCTGCGCACGGTCAGGCGGACGTGAAAACGCGGGTGCCGCCCTCCGGACGGAGGGCGGCACCCGCGCTGGTCAGGGGGAGGTCACTCCCACTCGATGGTGCCCGGCGGCTTGCTGGTGATGTCCAGCGCCACGCGGTTGACGTCGTTGACCTCGTTCGTGATCCGGGTCGAGATCCGCGCGAGCACGTCGTACGGCAGTCGCGACCAGTCGGCCGTCATCGCGTCCTCGGACGAGACCGGACGGAGCACGATCGGGTGGCCGTAGGTGCGGCCGTCGCCCTGGACGCCGACGCTGCGGACGTCCGCGAGCAGCACGACGGGGCACTGCCAGATCTCGCGGTCGAGGCCCGCGGCCGTCAGCTCCTCGCGGGCGATGGCGTCGGCCTCGCGCAGCAGGTCCAGGCGCTCCTTGGTGACCTCGCCGACGATACGGATGCCGAGGCCGGGGCCCGGGAAGGGCTGGCGGTGGACGATCTCGTCGGGCAGGCCCAGCTCGGCGCCGACCATCCGGACCTCGTCCTTGAACAGCTTGCGCAGCGGTTCGATGAGCTGGAACTCGAGGTCCTCGGGGAGGCCGCCCACGTTGTGGTGGGACTTGATGTTCGCGGTTCCGGTGCCGCCGCCGGACTCGACCACGTCCGGGTAGAGCGTGCCCTGGACCAGGAACTGCACCGGCTGGTCGTCGGGGGCCTGGGCGACGATCTCCGCCTCGGCCTGCTCGAAGACCCGGATGAACTCACGGCCGATGATCTTCCGCTTCTCCTCGGGGTCGGAGACCCCGGCGAGGGCGTCGAGGAACCGCTCCTGCGCGTCGACGACCTTGAGCTCGACACCGGTGGCCGCGACGAAGTCCTTCTCGACCTGCTCGGTCTCACCCTTGCGCATCAGGCCGTGGTCGACGTAGACGCAGGTCAGCTGCGAGCCGATGGCCTTCTGCACGAGGGCTGCGGCGACCGCGGAGTCCACGCCGCCGGACAGGCCGCAGATCGCGCGCTTGGTGCCGACCTGGGCGCGGATCGCCTCGACCTGCTCCTCGATGACGCTGCCGGTCGTCCAGGACGGCTCGATGCCGGCGCCCCGGTAGAGGAAGTGCTCCAGGACCTGCTGGCCGTGCGTGGAGTGCATCACCTCGGGGTGGTACTGCACTCCGTACAGCTTCTTCTCGTCGTTCTCGAAGGCGGCGACGGGGACCACGTCCGTGGACGCCGTGACCGTGAAGCCCTCGGGAGCGGCGGAGCAGGCGTCGCCGTGCGACATCCACACCGGCTGCTCGGCCGGGGTGCCCTCGAACAGCGTCGAGGCGGGCTTGGTCACGTGCAGCGGCGTGCGGCCGTACTCGCGGGCGCCCGTGTTGTCGACGGTGCCTCCGAGTGTGGTCGCCATCAGCTGGAAGCCGTAGCACATGCCGAAGACGGGGACTCCGGCCTCGAACAGTGCACGGTCGACGCTCGGGGCGCCCTCCGCGTACACCGACGAGGGTCCGCCGGAGAGGATGATCGCCGCCGGGTTCTTGGCGAGCATCTCGGCGACCGGCATGGTGCTGGGCACGATCTCGCTGTAGACCCGGGCCTCACGGACCCGGCGGGCGATGAGCTGGGCGTACTGCGCACCGAAGTCGACGACCAGAACGGTGTCGGGAGCGGCGGCAGCGGGGGACGCTGATGGCACGACGGCGGCCTTCCGGCGGTGAGCGTTGAGCAGGACTTCGTTGAGCAGGACGTTTCAGCGGGCCGGCCGGGCGGAGGCCCGGGCGGAGGTCGGCTGAACGAGTGGCTTATTTGTCGATTCTAACGGTGCGCGGGACCTGACTTTCGTCTCACCGTCCGAATGCTCCGGACGATCAAGGGCGCGCCGGACGTCTCAGCATCCGGGCGCACACCCGGTCCGCCTTGACCGCGGCCCCGCGCGGACGGGCATACTGGGCGCGTGACCAAGCAGCTCAGCTTCCTCTTTACCTATGGCAACCGGCCCGCCGGTAGCCATGGTCGTGCTGCTTGATCCACTGACAAGCGACTTCCCAGGCGCCCCGGGCCGACAAGGCCCGGGGCGTCCTGTCGTTTCCGGGCCTTGCCGCTCCGGGGCACCGCTCACCGAGAACAGGAGCCCCGCATGACCGTCACCACCACCGAGAAGACCGGCGCGCACACCGCAGAGGCCGCCGATGTGATCACCGATGCCCGCGGGCGCATCGACGCGCTCGACGACCGGATCATCGGTCTCGTGCAGGAACGCATGGCCGTCTCGGCCGTCATCCAGGAGGCCCGGATCGCGTCCGGCGGCCGCCGGGTGAACCTGTCACGCGAGATGGAGGTGCTCGGCCACTACAGGGACGCCCTGGGCAAGCCGGGTACGTCGCTGGCGATGACGCTTCTGGAGCTGTGCCGGGGACGTGTCTGACCCCGGTCTGCACACGACGACGCAGCCCTGCCGCGCACTCACGTTCGGCCCCGCTCTCACCCGTACGGCGCGTGACCGGGCCGCGGCGGGCTTCGTTGGTACCGGTGTCCGTGCCAGCCAGGGGCGGGCCCGAAAGAACCACGCGTGGCTCCTGCTGGAGCGATGAGGCGCGCGGAGACGGATCGTGCCGTGCCGTGCGCCGTGGGACCTCGCTCCAGCAACATGACCGGACGGCAGGGGACAGCAGCCCGGTCATCCAATGAACGGTCGGCTCCGGGGACGCCCGGGGTCGGCCGGCGGATTCCCGTCCCGCTGCGGAATCCGTCCTCCCCCCGGCGGAGAGTCGCATCCCCGGCGCATTGCCGTCCCGAAGCAGCCAACCGTCGTCGAAACGCTTGCGTCGGCCGCGATCCGTCCAGGACGATGCGTACGAGTCCAGTTCCTACGGCCTCCCGGCCGAACCCCGTCTTTCCGACCCACGGCATCGAGCCGTGTCGTTCACGGCCGAGAGCCGGCGGCGCAACCCCCCGGCGCCGCTCCCCGGCACTGACGCCGCCCTGACGTCGGTGCCGACAGGCAAGGGCCCCGCGGCTCCGTCCGCGGGGCCCTTGCCTGTGGGCGCCGCCGATTCGGCGCTGCACCCCGGCCCCGGGCCGCTGCCAGGGACACGCCTCCCTCCTCGAATATGTGACCCACGCCACATAAAGGCAGGGTAATTGAGGGGACAACCATTAGCCGTGGTCGCTGGTCATGCATGCGGAACCAAGGGCCACACCCGCGCCCCCACCGCGGAGGCCTCCCCAACCTCGTACTGCCGCACGGCGGTACGCCGGACTTCCCGAGGTCTTCATGAAGCTTCGCCGAGCCATGGCCACGGCGGCCGCGACGGCCGTCATAGCGCCGCTCGCGCTCCTGTCGGCACCGGCCGCGTTCGCGGCCGAGCCGGACCAGAACGACACCACCCCCACATCCTCCGCGCCCGAGACGCCCGGGACGCCGGCGACGCCCGCCACCGACGCCCCGCCGTCGTCGTCCGCACCGGAGCAGACGCCCGAGGCGCCCGTGACGCCGGACGCCCCCGGCTCCTCCGTCACCCCGGGGACCACGCCGACCTCGGCCGCGCCCGGCTCGTCGGCGCCGGCCACGCCGACCTCGACGCCGCCGTCCGAGTCCGCCGAGCCCACGGACGAGCCCACCGAACCCACCGGCGAGTGCGAGACCGACCACAAGGACTACAAGTCCCGCCTCGATGTCACCCTCGGCGGCCTGCCCGGCAAGATCGCGGCCGGCAGCGGCTGGCACCCGTTCACGCTGACCGTCAGGAACCCGACGGACACGGACGTCAAGGACGCCGTCTTCTACGCGGGAGTCGGCCCGAACGACGAGAAGGCCGAGCACGCCTTCCGGGCCAACCAGGTGCGGCTGCAGGCGAAGGTGGAGGGTGTCTGGATCGACATCCGTGACGAGGAGGGCTACTCCAACGGCTTCCTCGACCTGTCCGACGTCAAGGGCGGCCAGACGTTCAACTACCAGCTCCGCCTCAATGTCGGTTCGAACGCCCCGGTCGGCTCCGGCCTGACCATCGGCGGCGGCCTGTACTTCGACGAGGAGGAGAACTGCCTGAGCGCCAGCCAGGCCGGGTACGTCATCCAGATCGTCAAGCCGGGCACCGACACGGACGGAACGAAGCCGCAGGAAGGCGGCAAGGTCCCCGTGCCGACCGAGAAGCCGAACCGGAACAACACGCACGACGTGACCGGCAGCCTCGCCGAGACCGGCTCGTCCTCGATGCTGCCCACCATCGGCCTCGTCGGCGGCCTGGCCGTCGTCGCCGGTGCCGGTGCGGTGTTCGCCGTGCGGCGCCGCAGGAGCGGGGACGCCACCGCGTAGGCGACCGGGCGGAGGTGTCCGCGCCGGATGAGCGGCGCGGCGCCTGCGCACACGGAAAGGACCTGCGTTCGGAGGGGGACGCAGGTCCTTTCCGTATCCGCGCGTGCGGCGGTGGCGGGCTACTTCCTGGGCGGAACCGCCGGGATCCCGAGGAACGGCAGCCGCAGCGCGCCGAACGCCTTCTCCGGCACGGCCGGGGACTTCGGCGCCACCGGGGCCAGCCGCTCGTACACCGCGCCCTGGGCCGGACGCAGGTCGTCCTCGCCCTTGTTCGGCCAGAACGACATCGCGCGCTCGGCCTGTGCGGTGATGGTCAGCGAGGGGTTCACGCCGAGGTTCGCGGAGACCGCGGCACCGTCGACGACGGAGATGCCGGGGTGCCCGTACAGGCGGTGGTACGGGTCGATGACGCCGGACTCCGCCGAGTCGCCGATGGGGCAGCCGCCCAGGAAGTGGGCCGTCAGCGGGGTCCCCATCAGCTCGCCGACGTTGGACCCTGCGAAGCCGTTGATCTCCTCCGCGAGGAGGGTCGCGGCGCGCGTGCCCTCGGCGATCTGGTTCGGGTTCGGCGCGCCGTGGCCCTGACGAGCGGTGAGCAGGCCCTTGCCGATGCCGCTCGGCTTGCGGTACGTCGTCAGGGAGTTGTCGAGGGACTGCATGACCAGGGCGATGATGGTCCGCTCCGACCACCGGCGGTTGGACAGGGCCCGGACGGTCAGCCAGGGGTGCCGGGCGACGTTCGCGAGCCAGCCCGCCACCCGCCCGGCCGGACGGTACGGCACCTGCAGGACCGTCATGGCGCCCATCGCGTTGGAGCCCTTGCCGTACCGCACGGGCTCGATGTGCGTGTTCTCGTCCGGGTGGATCGAGGACGTGATGGCCACGCCCTTGGTGAAGTCGACCTTGTCCTCACCGTGCCGCTTGCGGTAGCGGCGGCTGTCGGTCTGCGCGCCCACCACCGCCTCGGAGTTGGTGCGGGTCAGCGCGCCCAGCCGGCCCGAGACGTACGGCAGCAGACCGCTGTCCTTCATCCGGTGCAGCAGCGTCTGCGTGCCGTACGTGCCGGCCGCGATGACGACGCGACGGGCCGTGAAGGTCCGGCCCCTGCCCTTCTTCTTGTCGTCCGTGGGCAGCGTCCTGACGGCGAAGCCGCCGCGAGAGTCCTCGGTGACCGCGACGACCGAGGTCATGGGGTGGATGACCGCCCCGGCCTGCTCGGCCAGATACAGGTAGTTCTCGTTGAGCGTGTTCTTCGCGCCGTGCCGGCAGCCCGTCATGCATTCGCCGCACTCGGTGCACGCCTTGCGGGAGGGGCCCGCGCCCCCGAAGTACGGGTCGGCGACCTCACCGCCGGGCGGCGCCTTCACGGACCCGTCCGCGTCGTCGCCGTCTCCGAAGAACACGCCGACCGGCGCCATGTGGAAGGTGTCGCCGACCCCCATGGCCTGCGCGGTCGCCTTCAGATGGACGTCCGACGGCGTCATCGTCGGGTTGAGCCGCACACCGAGCATCCGCCGGGCCTGGTCGTAGTACGGCCCCAGCTCGTCCTGCCAGTCGGTGATGTCCTTCCACTGCGGATCGTCGAAGAACGCCTTCGGCGGTACGTAGAGGGTGTTGGCGTAGTTCAGCGAGCCGCCGCCGACCCCGGCGCCCGCCAGGACCATCACATTGCCGAGGAGATGGATGCGCTGGATGCCGTAGAGGCCGAGCGGCGGGGCCCACAGGTAGTTCTTGAGGTCCCACGAGTTCTTCGGCAGCATCTCGCGCGTGAAGCGGCGGCCCGCTTCCAGGACCCCGACCCGGTAGCCCTTCTCGGTCAGCCGCAGCGCCGACACCGATCCGCCGAAGCCGGAGCCGACGACGACGACGTCGTAGTCGTACGCGTGCTCCCCGGCGGTCTCCCCGCCGACGGGCTCCCGGTCCTCGCCCTCGCCGTCCCGGTCGCGGGCGGACTCGTCCTGTGACACCGATACCTCCGTAGAAACGTGCAGGTCAGGGAAAGGGGCCCGCAGGGCCGGGTTCAGCGCAGCCGGAGCGCCTTCATCACGCGCAGGCTCCGGTTCATGAACGCTGCGTACTTCTCGTCGTCCATGCCGAACGACGGCGCCATCGGCATGATCCGCTGGTGGGCGACGGTCTGCGCCTCCGTGTACTTGAGGATGCCCTCGGAGCCGTGACGACGGCCGAGACCGGAGTCCTTCATGCCGCCCATCGGCGACTGGACGCTGCCGTACGCGGGCGCATAACCCTCGTTGACGTTGACCGTGCCGGTGCGCAGCTTCGCGGCGACCTCCCGGCCGCGCCGGCCGTCCTTCGTCCAGACCGAGGAGTTCAGGCCGTACGGCGTGGAGTTGGCGAGGGCGATCGCCTCGTCCTCGTCCGTGAAGCGGTACAGGGACACGACGGGGCCGAAGGTCTCCTCGGCGCAGACCGCCATCGGGGCCTCGACGCCGTCCAGGATCGTGGGCTCGAAGAAGTACGGGCCGATGTCCGGGCGGGCCACGCCGCCGGCGACGAGCTTGGCGCCCTTGGCGACGGCCTCCTCGACGTGCCGGCTCACCGTCTCCAGTTGCCGCGGGCCGACCAGGGAGCCCATGTCCGCCCCGTACGCGAGGGAGGTGCCGAGCCGCATGGCCTTCGTACGGGCCGCGAACCGCTCCACGAAGGCGTCCGCGATCGACTCGTGGACGAACAGCCGCTCGATGGAGATGCACAGCTGACCCGCGGACGAGAAGCAGGCGCGGACGGCGCCCGCCGCGGCCTTGTCCACGTCGGCGTCGCGCAGCACCAGCATGGCGTTCTTGCCGCCGAGCTCGAGGGACACGCCGACGAGCCGGGCGGCGGCGCCCTGCGCGACCTCGCGGCCGGTGCGCGTGGAGCCGGTGAAGGAGACGTAGTCGGCGCGCTTGACGACCTCGGGGCCGATAACCGGGCCCTCGCCGATGACGACCTGGAAGACCTCGGCGGGCAGACCGGCTTCGATGAGCAGGTCACGCGCCCACAGGGCGGTGAGGGCGGTCTCGGTGTCCGGCTTCATCACGACCGCGTTGCCCGCGACGAAGGCGGGCAGGGCGTCGCCGACGGACAGCTCCAGCGGATAGTTCCAGGGCGCGATCTGGCCCACGACACCGCGCGCGTGGCGCAGTTCGGTGACCTTGGTGAGGGTCGGCACGGCGCCGGTGTGGCGCTTCGGCCGCAGGTACGAGGGAGCCTTGCGGCCGTAGTGGCGCGCGGCGACCGCGACGGCGAGGACCTCCTCGTGGGCGTGCAGACGGGCCTTGCCGGTCTCCAGCTGGATCAGGTCGAGCACCTCGGCCTGACGGGCGAGCACCAGGTCGTGGAAGCGGAGCAGCACGGCCGCGCGCTGCCGGGCCGGGGTCGCGGCCCAGGCGGCCTGGGCCGCGCGGGCACGCTCGAAGGCGACCGCCACGTCCTCGGGTGTCGACTCGGGCAGGTCCGCCAGCTTGTCGCCGGTGAACGGCGTGTGGTTGGCGGTGCGCCCGGACCCGACGACACCGCGGGTGAGCTGCGCGACCAGCTCGGGCGTCACCACGTCGGCCGCGGTCCGGGCGCCGGCCGGTGCCGGGGCAGTGGGATTGGTGCCGGTGGTGGCCGCTTCCTGGGTGGCGGCGGGGGCCTGCGAGTCCGTCATGAGCCGCAGCGTAGGCGCACCTCACGCTTTTGGGTACCCGTCGGTAACGCGGTTTCACGGTCTGCACACATGGCGCCAGTGGCTACTGGCAACAAAGCCCCTGATCAGGGCGTTGGGGCCGGACGGGGTCCGCCGAAAAGGATCAGCCACGGGCCGGGGCAAAGACCGGGAACGAGCGGCCCGGGGCAACGGCGGGCACGAGCCGCCTCGGGGCACCGGCGGGCACGAGTGGCCCCGGCGAGTGCTGGGACGAACGGCCCGGGCAAGGACCCCGGAGTGCTCAGCCGCGGCTCACGGCGAAGGAGTCGACCGCCGTGTCGAAGTAGCGGTGCGCCTGCGCCGTCCGTCCCACCGGCGCGGACACCCACACGTCGTACATCCGTCCGTCCTCCTCCCAGCACAGGTCGATGGTGTGCCGGGGCCCCTCCGCCTTGCTGAAGCCGTTCCAGGTGAACTCCCACAGCGCCGCCGGATGCCCCTTGTGGGTGGTCGAGGTGACCTGGCCGTCGCGGTAGCCCGGATTGTTGTCGGGGCCCTTGGCGTCCGCGGCCCGCATCGCCGCGAGCGGGCCGCCCGGGTCCGGTCCGGCCTCCTTGATGCCGATGCGGAAGGTGTCCCCCGCGGAGAGGTAGAAGGTCCGGGAGCCCTGAGGGGAGCGCCGGAAGCCGTCGGGCACGGCGAGCGAGAAGCCCTCGGGGTCCTTCACCACGCGGTACCCGGCCGGTGCGGTGGTGGCGGAGGGCACCTTGGCCCCGGAGGGCGCGGTGCTCGCCGTCCCCGTGCCGGTCTGCGACCGGGTCACGGTCACCGTCGGCGTGGGCACGGCGCTCGTCGAGGTCTTCGGCGATCCTCCGGTGGGCGTCTCGGCCGGGCCCCCGCCCTTGTCGACGAGCAGCGCCGCGGCGGACACCCCGGCCCCGGCGACCGCGGCGACCAGCGCGGCGGCGATCAGCGTCCCCCGCGCCGTACGTCTCGGCACCGGCGACCCGTCCGCTGGGGTGGGCAAGGACGCCGACGGGACCTGCGGGTGCGGCGGGGCCGGGGTGGCCGGCCCGGGCGTGCGCGAGAGGGCCGGCGGGGGCCGCATCGGCATCGGAAACCGGGAGATGCCACGCTGCGTCGGCGTGTAACCGGACCGCTCCGGGGTGCGGCCCGTGTCGACGTACGCACGCAGCATGCGCTCCGCCTCCGCCGCGTCGAGCCGCCGCTCCGCGTCGCGCTCCAGCAGGCCGAGGACGACCGGCAGCAGCGGCGCCGCCTGCGGAGGCGGGTGGATCTCGGCGACGACCACGGCGTGCAGGATGCCGCCCAGGGAATCGCGGCGGAAGGGCGATTCACCGCTGAGCGCGGTGCACAGCAGTGCGCCCAGGGACCAGAGGTCGGACTCGGGCCCGGTCCGCGAACCGGACATGCGCTCGGGCGCGGTGTACTCGGGCGAGCCGACGAACGACCCGCTCTCGGTGAGCGTGGTCGCGCCCGTGACCTGTGCGATCCCGAAGTCGGTGAGCACGACGCGGTCGGTACCCGCCTCCATGAGGACGTTGGCGGGTTTGATGTCGCGGTGCAGCACGCCCGAGTCGTGCGCCTTGCCCACCGCGCCCAGCAGGGCGATCCCGATCCGGGCCGCCTCGTCCGCGTCGACCGGGCCGCGGCGGGCGATCCGGTCGGCGAGCGAGCCCCCCTCGATGAGCTCCATGACGATGAACGGCCGTTCGTCGTCCTCGACGACGTCGTGCACGACGATGATGTGCGGATGCCGCAACTGGGCCACCGCGCGGGCCTCGCGCAGGGTGCGGTCCCGCTGGAGCCGGGCCTCCTCCGCGGAGAGCGTCTCGTCCAGGATCAGTTCCTTGACGGCGACCTGGCGGCCGAGGAGCTGGTCGGTCGCCCGCCAGACGACCCCCATGCCGCCACGGCCGAGCCGCTCCTCCAAGCGGTAACGGCCTGCGATGACACGGACGTTGTCCCCCTCGGTGCCCATACGCCCATCATGCCCCACGGGTGTCGGTGCCCACCGGTGGTCCGAACGCGGTTTGTCTCAACTGCGCCGCTGGTCCGGCGCGGGCCGAACGGTCGGCGAGGGGCGCCGGGGACCGTCTCAGGGGGTCCAGCTGCGCAGCACCGCGTCGAACTGCTCGCGGGTTCCGGGCCATTCCGCCGCGGGCACCGACATGTAGATCGCGTACTCCACGCCGTCGCGGCCGAGATACGTCTGTTCGATGGCATGCCGGGCGCCAGGGGGGCCGTTCTTGGGCAGCGCGTTCCAGGTGAACTCCCACAGCGAGCCGTGGCAGTCGCGGTACGTGTTCGAAGTGAGCCCGATGCGGTGGTAGTCCTTCAGCCGCGTCAGCTGCTTCTCCAGATCGATCTGGTGCCTGAAGGGGTCGTCGTAGTCGGGATGGCGGTCGACGCTGATCCGGACGAAATGCTTCAGGTTGTCGGGCGTGTAGTCGATCTGGCTGCCGTCCGTCTGCCGCTTCCAGGTCTTGGGCAGGGAGAGGCTGAAACCCGCCACGTCGTTGACGCGCCGCCAGTCGTCCGGGATGGCTCCGGAGCGCTGCGACGGCGACGTGCCGGGTACGGACGTGTGCTGCCCGGTCGGCGCCGTACGGTCCGCCGAACCCGACGCGTCCCGTCGGTCCAGGTACTTCAAGGCCACCGCACCGCCGACTCCGACGAGCGCGGCGGCGAGCGCCACGACGAGCGCGGTCCTCACGCCCCGTCGCCGGCGCGGGGGCGGCGCAGGGGCCTGGCGTACCCGGGTGACGTCCTCCTCCGGCACGCGCTGCGTGGGCACATAGGCCTGGGCCGCGCTCGGCCGGCGCCCCTCCGCCGCCTCGGCGAGCATGTGCTCGGCCTCCTCGGCGGAGGGCCGCGTCTGCGGGTCCTTGCGCAGCAGGGCGGTGATGACGGGCGCGAGCGGACCCGCACTGACCGGCTCGGGGGGCTCCTCCTCGACGACGGCCTGCATCGTTGTCAGAGGCGACGTACGGCGGAACGGCGAGCGTCCCTCGACCGCCGTGTACAGCGTGGCGCCCAGGGCCCACAGGTCGGCGGAGGGACCCGGGTCGGCACCGCGCACCCGCTCCGGCGCCAAGTAGTCGACGGAACCGACTATTTCGCCCGTCCTGGTGATGGTCGTGTCGCCCTCGACCTGGGCGATGCCGAAGTCCGTGAGCAGGACGCGGCCGTCCTTGGCGAGGAGAACGTTGCCGGGCTTGACGTCGCGGTGCAGCACACCGGCGGCGTGCGCGGCGCGCAACGCGCGTAGCACCCACAGTCCGGTGCGGGCGGCGCGCACCGGGTCGATGCGGCCCTCGTCCTTGACCGCATCGGCCAGGGAGCAGCCTTCGACCAACTCCATGACGATCCACGGCCGGTCGTCGTGTTCCAGGACGTCATGGACGGTGACGACGGCGGGGTGGCTGATCCGGGCGGCGGCGCGCGCCTCCGTCTGGGTGCGGGCGAGCAGCACCGCACGGTCGCCCTCCGGTACATAGAGGGCAGCCGTCAGCTCCTTGACGGCGACAGCCCGGTGCAGCACTTCGTCGTGGGCGCGCCACACCCGGCCCATGCCGCCCCGCCCGATGGACTCACCGAGCCGGTAACGGCCCGCGAGGAGCAGGCCCTGCATCTGATTCACGTTCCCCCGCAGTGTTCTTGACGGCCCAAGAGTAGGGAGCCCTCTTCGAGCTGGGAACGGCAGGGTCGGCAAGGAGACCGCACTGTGACGTGTACCTCATGGCCGGCGGGCCGACGTAGTGGACTACGTCAGCCTTTGGTCGGCTACTTGACGACCGGAGCCACGACTGCCGGATTGTCGGCGAAAGATACCGGTTGGTTCCTTGCCGAGAACCCTGCCGGACTGCCAGGCCGCCCGCCCGCCTGCCGGACCGAGAACACCCGGCAGGGGCGGGGCGGGCGTCCGGACCGGACGGCCGGTGAACGGCGCCGGACCGCGGCTACTCGGCGACCGGCGTGGCTACTTGGTGACCTGATACGTGGCCGCCGCCTGTTCGTAGAGCCGTGTCACCTCGTCCCGTTCGCCCTCGGGGCCCCGCACCTGCACGACGTGGTAGCGCCCCTCGGCCAGAACCGCGAGGTTCCGCACGTATATCTCGCCTCCGCCGCTGTCCTGCCAGGTGAACTGACCCTCCGCCATGGAGCGCCCGCTCGCGCCGACGTCGATCCTGCGCAGTCCGCTGGAGGTGGCCCAGGAGGAGTCCCGGAACGGTTGCAGTTCGCGTTCCTTCTCCCTCTGGTACGTCAGCGGATCGCTGCCGAAGTCGGCGACCCGGTCCCTACCGGGCACGACGATCAGCTCGAAATCACCGTGGGCGTAGACGACTTGACCCTGGCCGTTTTCCGGCCTGCGGGTCCATCCGGTGGCGACGGCCACCTCGAAACCGGCCGGGTCCTTCCGGAGCGCGAACCCCTTGGGGAGGTCGGGCCCGGTGGTCTGGGGCCGCTGTGAACCGGGGGTCCGGGCGGGCGGGTTGCCGTCCGTCGGGTCCGCCGTGGGACCGGATCCGGCGTCGGCGGAGAGCCCGGGGCTCGGCTGCGTCCGGCCGCCCATGCGCCTGTCGCCGGGGGCCGCCCCCTTCGACTCCGCCTTCGGCATGAACACCATGGCGTACGCGATGGCGGCCGCCAGCCCCAGCAGGATGAGCAGCAGCAGGGTCCGGCCGAGGCGCCGGGGCGGACCCTGCGGGGCGCTCTGCCGGGCCCGCTTGTGCCGGGCGGCGCCGTGCACCGTGGTTGCGGGAGCCGCGGCGCGCCGTTTGCGCACGAGCTCCCCGCGACGGCGCACGATGGGCAGCCGGCTGGGGTCCACGGGGGGCGCCGGTATGACGTGGGCGCCGGCCTCCGGCTCGGGCGCGGACCGCACCAGGGAGCGGAGCCAGCCGCGCAGTTCCTCGAAGTCGGGGCGCTCGGTGGGGTCCTGACGCAGCAGGGACTCGACGACGGGCCTGAGCGGACCGCACTCCTCGGCGAAGGCCGGCGGCTCGGCGCACACCAGCTGCACCAGCTCGGGCGTGCTCTCCTCCGGGTAGGGGGCGTGTCCCTGCACCGCCCGAAACAGCAGGGCACCCAGCGCCCACAGATCGGTCGAGGGTCCGATCGGCGCGGCCAGCTGCCAGTTCTCGTGCACCGCCCCGGCCTGCTCGGGCGCCCACCGCTCGGTGACCGGCCCCACCACCGTCATACGCGCCTGCCGTGCCCGCTCGGCCGCCAGGGCCGTCGCGGGGCCACGGGGACGGCCGCCGTCCACGAGGCCGTCCCAGCCGGGGTCCGGGGCGTCCTCCCGTGCGCCCGTGGTGTCCTCCAGGGCACCCGGGGGGCCGGGAAGCGGATTCGCCCGGGCGGGACCAAGGGCTTGGGGGCTGTGGGACGCGACGCCGTAGGGGTCGGCGATCCTGCCGTGCGGGACGGGTGCCCCGGAGGCCCGGCCGACGGCGGCACCGCCCTGCGTGTCGTACGCACCGGAGTCCCCGGGCGTGAAGCCGGACACGTCGGGCCGGGACCCCGCGGCGTCCGCGCGCGGCACGGGCAGGGCTCCGGCGCTGCTCCCGGGGCGCTGGCCCTCGCTCACACGCGCCGCCGCCCTGGCACCGGCCTGATACGCGGCGATGGCGCCCGCGCGGGCCGCACGGGCGCTCCCGGAGCCGCCGGCGCCGTTGCCGCCCGGGCCGGGCGCTCCCGGCGGGCCGGGCGTTCGCGCGGAGGCCTCGGGCCCGCCGTCCCCCGGCCCGCGCTCGCCGTACGGCGCGCCGGCGCCTGCGGCCTGCCCCGGAACCCTGCGACCCGGAGCACCGTTCGGCCTGCCGTCGCCCGTCGGCCGCCCGGTGGCGGGCTCGGGGCCGGGTTCCTCTCCGGGAGAGGCGGCCCCCCATGACTCCGGGACCGGGTCGTACCCGCACAGCGCCTCTTCGGCGGCTCCCGATGCCAGACCCGTGAGCACCACACGGCCGTCGTCGCAGACGAGCACCGTTCGGGTGGTGATGTTCCGGTGCACCCAGCCGTGCGCGTGCAGTGCCCGGAGCGCGGTGAGGACGTCCGCGCCGACCTCGGCCGCCCGGTACGGCGTGAGCGGGCGCTCCGCGAGCAGCGCCGCCAGCGGCCGGGCCGCGACGTACTCGCTGACGATCCAGAGCGAGCCGCCCTCCGCGAACACGTCGAAGACCTGGTCGAGGCGGGGGTGGTCCGGGATCCGCGCTGCCGCCTGCGCCGCTTCGATCGCGCGCCGCACGGCGGGATCCGCGGACCGGCGCGCGGCCCCGGAGGTCCGCCTCGCCCCCACGAACCCCTCGGGGCGGCCTTCCGCGTCGAGCACCTCCGCCTCGACGACCTCGGGCAACGGCACCTGCCGGACCAGCACTTCCTGCCCGCTGTAGGTGTCGAAGGCCCGGGTTTCCGCGAGTTCGTACTCGTCGGACGGGGGCAACGGCAGGCGATAGCGGTCGGCGAGGACGCGCCCCGCGAAGTCGTCCACGACGCTCCCCCTCCCGCCCGGCGGTCAATTCCGTTCGTTTTGCGTCCTGTTGTGCCCCGCCACGAGTCCCGTACCGGCTTCGTACGGTCCCCGACCACTCACGATACGTGCCGGAGGCACCCCGCACCGAGGGGTTGCCGGAACTGGGGCCCCGGGAAGAACCCGGCCCCGCGCCTTCCCCCCAGGTACCCGGACGTTCCCCTCGGGTACCCGAATCTTCCCCTCAGGACTTCGGCTGGAATGTCCTCGTGAAGGTCTGCCACGTCGTGCGCCGCTGGTCCCCGCCCCAGTCACCGGCCCTGGCCGTGTACATCATTCCGTAGCCCTGGTGGGAGTTGACGACGAAACCACGGTCCACGGACCGGTACTTGGTGCCCCCGTCGACGTAGGTGAACTCCCAGTCTGCCGTCTTCCAGCTCCGGTAGCCCACGGCCTCTATGCGGATCTTGTGGTACTGCGGCCGGACCATGGCCCCCTCCTGGTTGCGCCAGTCCTGCACCGGGTCGTCCTTGGGGGTCGACGTCCACCCGATCAGCAGCTTCTGCCCGTCGGGCCCGGTGAACCGGGCGCCCGCGTAGTCCGTCGCCTTGTAGGACCAGCCCTTCGGCAGACCTATGGAGAAGCCCTGCTTGGCCTTGTACGTCGTGACAGCCGCGTCACCCGCGCCCTTGGCGTTTCCCTTGCCGCCGTCCTGGCCGCCCTTGTCGTCTCCGTCGTCCGACGAGTCGTCCGAGCCGTCCTTGCCCTGGTCGTCCGTCTGCGTCGCGCTCTGTCCGGCTCCCTTGCCCTGCCCCTGGGTCCGGTCGCCGGTGGAGCCGTTCTTGCCCTTGCCGCTCCCGGATCCGGCGGTCGCGCCGGTGGAGGCCGCCTTGTCGGTGTGGCCTCCGCCTGCCGCGGTGCCGTCGCCGCCGTTCAGCGTGAGGGCCAGCACGGTGCCGATCACGACCAGCGCCACGATCACCGCGATGATCACCAGGGTCCGTCTGGGCACCACATCGGTCAACGACGCCTTCGGCGGGGTGCGCGGCACCGATCCGGACCGACCGCCGTTCGCCGCGCCCGAAGCCGATGCCGCCGCGGACCCGGAACCGGCGCCCGTGCCCGACCCCGTACCCGTGCCCGATGCGCCTGCCTTCTTCGTGGCCCCGTCCGACCCGGCGCCCGGCGAAGCCTTGATCTGTGCCGCGGACTTGCTCAGCGCGCTCGAGGCGGTGGCCGCGGCGGCCTTGCGCGCCGAACGCAGCGCCCCGCGCAGCCGCTCCGCCGCCTCTTCGGACTTGCGGAGCCCGGCCGCCCCGGACACCCGCGCGGCGGACCGCTCCTCGGGCGCCGGCGGGATCGGGACGACCTTCGTCGCCTCGGGCGCCTCCGGTGCCGCGGCCTCCTTGGGCTCCGGCTCGTGGATGACGACGTTCAGCAGGGCACGCGCACCCGCGTCGTCCAGCCGCTGCGCCGGGTCCTTGGCGAGCAGGCCGTAGATGACCTCCTCCAGCGGCCCCGCGTTCTTCGGCGGATCCACCGGCTCCGTCATCACCGCGGTCAGCGTTGCGATCGCCGACCCCTTGTCGTAGGGCGGCACGCCCTCCACCGACGCGTACAGCAGGCCGCCCAGCGACCACAGGTCGGCCGCGGGGCCGGGCTTGTGGCCGCGCGCCCGCTCCGGGGAGATGTAGGAAGGCGCACCGACGAGCATGCCGGTCGAGGTGATCGACGGGTCGCCCTCGACCTGCGCGATGCCGAAGTCGGTCAGCACGACGCGGCCGTCCTCGGCGATCAGCACGTTGGACGGCTTCACGTCGCGGTGCAGGATGCCCTCGCGGTGGGCGGCACGCAGCACGTCGAGGATGGCGAGACCGACCTCCGCCGCGCGCCTCGGCGTCAGGAGCCCGTCCTCACGGATCGCCTCGGCGAGGGACTTGCCCTCGACGAGCTCCATCACGATCCAGGGCCGGTCGTCCTCCTGGACGACGTCGTAGACCGTCACCGCGCCGTTGTTCCGGATACGTGCGATGGCCTTGGCCTCGCGCAGCGTCCGGGTGACGAGCCGGCGCTTCTCCTCCTCGTCGATGCTGCCCGGGAACCGGAGTTCCTTCACCGCGACCGTGCGGCCCAGCGTCTCGTCCTTGGCACGCCAGACCGTACCCATGCCGCCGCGGCCGAGCACCTCCCCCAGCCGGTACCGGCCGGCGAGGAGACGTGAACTCTTGTCCTGACGGGATTCCCCCGCCTGCTCCGCCTCCGACATGCGTCCCCTCATGCAACCCGCCCTGACAGAGCCTTCATTGTCCCTCACGCGGGGACCGGCCCACGCCCAGGGTCCGCCGTGCCCCATGATGGGCCGGACAGACGGAAGGACCCCCCATGCCTCTGCGCCGGACGCTGCTGGCCCTGCCCCTGGCCATGGTCCTGCTCGGGCTGACCCCGGACACCTTGCCGACACCCCTGGCGCCGGCCTCGGACTCCACTCTTCCGCTCCTCGTGGACAAGGGCAAGCCCGCCTCGGCCGCGCTGCTGGCCCACGACCGGTCGGGGTCCCGCTACGCGCGCAGCGGCTCCGGCATCCACCGCGCCGACCGCTTCCGCGCGGGCAGCATCACCAAGACGTTCCTGGCGACGGTGGTGCTGCAACTCGTCGCCGAGCACCGGCTGTCCCTGTCCGACACGGTCGATCAGTATCTGCCCGGCCTGGTCCGAGGCCACGGGAACGACGGCCGCGCACTGACCCTGCGTGCCCTGCTCACGCACACGAGCGGGCTCTACGACTTCACCGCCGACACCAAGGGCACCGTCCCCCTCACTCCGCTCCGGGCGGTCCGCACCGCCCTCGCCCATCCCCCGGCCCCACGCGGGCGTTTCACCTACTCGAACACCAACTACGTCCTGCTCGGCATGGTCGTCGCCCGCGTCACCGGCCACGCGTACGCCACCGAGACCGAACGCCGCATCATCACCCCGCTGCGTCTGACGGGCACCTCCTTCCCGGGCGCCCGCACCACCCTTCCGTCACCGCACGGCCATGCGTACGCGGCAGGCGGACAGGACGTCACCGATCTCGATCCGCGGGTCGCCGGAGCAGCCGGCGAGGTGATCTCGACCCTCGGAGACCTGAACCGCTTCTACACGGCGCTGCTCGGCGGACGGCTGCTCCCGCCCGCCGAACTGCACACGATGCTCAACACCCGTACCGCACACGGCCTGTACGGCATGGGCCTCTACCCGCAGAAACTGCCCTGCGGCACCACCGTCTGGGGACACAACGGCCGCATCGACGGCAGTTATGTGCGCACCGCCTCCACCCGCGACGGAACACATGTCTTCACTTTCCGCGTCAACACGGACGAACTGTCCGATCCCGACCTCGAATACACGCTGCTGACCGCGGAGTTCTGCCCTCGCACCAGGTGAGGTGCCACGCCCCGGCGGCGCCTCGCGATCCCCTCTCACCTCGTCCAACGGCCGGGCCCCGCACCGGGTTCCCGCCGATCGGACCTCTTTCACGCTCCGTGACTACAGCGGCACGATGTCGGGCGCTCCGAGCCGTGCGGCGTCCGCGGTGAGGTCGTCCGGCTGCCGCTGGGACTCGCGCTCGGCCTCCACCCGCTTCTCGTAGTGCTCGACCTCGCGCTCGATCTGGTCCTTGTCCCAGCCCAGCACCGGCGCCATCAGGTCGGCGGCCTCACGGGCGCTCCGGGTCCCCCGGTCGAAGGTCTCGATGGAGATACGGGTGCGCCGGGTCAGCACGTCGTCCAGGTGCCGCGCCCCCTCGTGCGAGGCCGCGTACACGACCTCGGCCCGCAGATAGTCGTCGGCTCCCGCCAGCGGCTCACCCAGCGAGGGCCGCTCGGTGATGAGGTCGAACAGCTCCTCGGCGAGCGAGCCGTACCTGTTCAGCAGGTGTTCGACGCGCACGACGTGCAGGCCCGTGCGCGCGGCTATTCGGGCGCGGGCGTTCCACAGTGCGCGATAGCCCTCCGCCCCCAGCAGCGGAATGTCCTCGGTGACGCATTCGGCGACGCGCTGGTCGAGTCCGTGCACGGCCTCGTCCACGGCGTCCTTGGCCATCACCCGGTACGTCGTGTACTTGCCGCCCGCGACGACGACCAGCCCGGGCACCGGGTGGGCCACGATGTGCTCGCGCGACAACTTGCTCGTCGCCTCCGACTCGCCGGCGAGCAGCGGGCGCAGGCCCGCGTACACACCCTGGACGTCGTCCCGGGTCAGCGGGACCGAGAGCACCGAGTTCACGTGCTCCAGCAGATAGTCGATGTCGGCGCTGGATGCCGCAGGGTGCGCCTTGTCGAGATCCCAGTCGGTGTCGGTGGTGCCGATGATCCAGTGCCGGCCCCAGGGGATGACGAACAGGACGCTCTTCTCGGTGCGCAGGATGAGCCCGGTCGTCGAGTGGACGCGGTCCTTCGGCACGACGAGGTGGATGCCCTTGGACGCCCGCACATGGAACCGGCCGCGCTCTCCGACCATGGCCTGGGTGTCGTCGGTCCACACGCCGGTGGCATTGACGACCTGCTTGGCGTGGATCTCGTACTCCCCGCCCCCTTCCACGTCCTTCACCCGGGCGCCGACGACCCGCTCGCCCTCGCGCAGGAAGCCGGTCACCCGGGCGCGGTTGGCGACCTTGGCTCCGTAGGCGGCGGCCGTGCGCACCAGGGTCGCCACATAGCGGGCGTCGTCCATCTGCGCGTCGTAGTACTGCAGCGCCCCGACGAGCGCCTCCTTCTTCAGGCACGGCGCGACACGCAGGGCGTGATGACGGGTCAGGTGCCGGTGCATCGGCAGTCCGCGGCCATGGCCGCGCGCCATCGACATCGCGTCGTACAGCGCCACGCCCGATCCTGCGTACAGCCGCTCCCAGCCCCTGTGCTGGAGCGGGTAGAGGAACGGCACGGGCTTCACGAGGTGCGGGGCGAGGCGCTCCAGGAGCAGTCCGCGCTCCTTCAGTGCCTCGCGGACGAGGGCGAAGTCGAGCATCTCCAAGTAGCGCAGGCCGCCATGGATCAGCTTGCTCGACCGGCTGGACGTGCCCGATGCCCAGTCCCGGGCCTCGACGAGACCGGTGGTCAGGCCGCGTGTTGCCGCATCCAGGGCCGTACCCGCACCGACCACACCCGCGCCCACGACCAGGATGTCCAGCTCGCGCTCGGCCATGGCCGCCAGTGACTCGGCGCGCTCCATCGGCCCCAGTGTCGCTGTCCTCACCGCTGCCTCCCGTCACGTGTCGTGAAGGCCGCACCCGTCGGGTGAGCCCGGGCTACGCATCTCTCCCTGCACAAAGTGTGACCGGGATACCTCGCTTCAGCCACCACGCGCAGCCCGGGCTGTGGACAACACTCGCGGAACATGGCTGGTCAATGCCGCAAGTCGGTCATATTTACGCCTAGTGTGACATTGCGCTAGTCCACTCTGTCCACTGGACTTGCGCGATCCTCGCGCCCCGGTTATTGGGAAGGACGGCCCACTCCATGCCCGCAGACCTCGCCGTCGTCGGACTCGGCCACCTCGGCCTGCCCCTGGCCCAGGCCGCCGTCGCCGCCGGCTTCGCCACGCTCGGCTACGAACCCGGCCCGACCACGGGTGACCGCAGCGAGCGGTCCCCCGTCGACGGCCTGGAGGACGGCGCGCTCACCCCCGCCGATCTGCGACGCATGCTCGCCTCGGGCTTCCGCTCCACCGCCGACCCCGCCGAACTGGGCCGCGTCCGCACCGCCGTCATCTGCGTGCCCACGCCGCGCGGCGCCGACGGCGAACTCGACCTCGGTCAGGTCACCGAGGCCGCGCGCACCCTGGCGGCCCGGCTGCGCCCGTACACCACCGTCATCCTCGAATCGGCCGTTCCGCCGGGCACCACGGAGGGCCTCCTGCTGCCCCTGCTCGAGGAGGGCTCCGGGCTCCGGGCCGGCCGCGACTTCCACCTCGCCCACGCCCCCAGCCGCATCGACCCCGGCAACCGCGTGCACAACCGCGCGAACACGCCCCAGGTCATCGGCGGACTCACCCCCGCCTGCACTGAGTCCGCCGCTGCCTTCTACGGGCGCCTCACCGACAAGGTGGTCCGCGCGCGCGGACCGCGCGAGGCCGAGACGGTGCAACTGCTGGAGACCAACTTCCGGCACGTCAACATCGCTCTGGTCAACGAGATGGCCGTGCTCTGCCACGAGTTGTGCGTGGACCTGTGGGACGTCATCCGGTGCGCGGAGACCAAGCCGTTCGGCTTCCAGGCCTTCCGGCCGGGGCCCGGCGTCGGCGGCCACGCCGTCGCGCAGGACCTCTCGGGGACACGGCACTCGGTGCGTCCGCTGCGCATGGTCGAGCTGGCGCAGCAGGTGAACGGCCAGATGCCCGGGTACGTCATCCGGCGCGTCGCGGCCCTCCTCAACGAGCACGGCAAGTCCGCGCGCGGGGCCCGTGTGCTGCTGCTCGGCGTCACCTACAAACCGGACCTCGCCGACCAGTGCGGCACGCCCGCGCAGGAGATCGCCGTCCGGCTGATGGAGCTCGGCGCCTCGGTCAGCTACCACGACCCCCTGGTGCCCGCCTGGCATGTGCTCGGCCGGCCCGTTCCGCGCGCGGACTCCCTCTACGAGGCCGCCGCCGAGGCCGACCTCACGCTGCTCCTCCAGCCCCACCGCACCTTCGACCTCCAGGGCCTGGCCGTGAAGGCGCAACTGCTGCTCGACACCCGGGGAGCGACACCGGCGGGTGCGGCGTACCGGCTGTGAGCGGGCCGACGAGCGTCCGGGACGCGCCATGCCGGAAGGGGCCGGGTCACCCGCGAGGTGAGCCGGCCCCTTCCTGTGGGCGTGGTGCCGTCAGCGCTTGTGCTGGGAGTCCGCCACGGTGACCTCGACCCGCTGGAACTCCTTGAGCTCGCTGTAGCCCGTGGTCGCCATCGCACGCTTCAGGGCGCCGAAGAAGTTCATGGAGCCGTCCGGCGTGTGCGACGGACCGGTGAGGATCTCCTCGGTGGTGCCGACTGTGCCGAGGTCGACGCGCTTGCCGCGCGGCACCTCCTCGTGGACGGCCTCCATGCCCCAGTGGTGGCCCTTGCCGGGTGCGTCCGTGGCGCGCGCCAGCGGGGAGCCCATCATGACGGAGTCCGCGCCGCAGGCGATGGCCTTGGGCAGGTCGCCGGACCAGCCCACGCCGCCGTCCGCGATGACGTGCACGTACCGGCCGCCGGACTCGTCCATGTAGTCGCGGCGGGCCGCCGCGACGTCCGCGACGGCGGTCGCCATCGGGACCTGGATGCCGAGGACGTTGCGCGTGGTGTGCGCCGCGCCGCCGCCGAAGCCGACCAGGACACCGGCCGCGCCCGTGCGCATCAGGTGCAGGGCCGCCGTGTAGGTGGCGCAGCCACCGACGATCACCGGCACGTCGAGCTCGTAGATGAACTGCTTCAGGTTCAGCGGCTCGGCGGCACCCGACACGTGCTCCGCCGACACCGTCGTGCCGCGGATGACGAAGATGTCCACGCCCGCGTCGACGACGGCCTTGGAGAACTGGGCCGTGCGCTGCGGCGAGAGCGCGGCCGCCGTGACCACACCGGAGTCGCGCACCTCCTTGATGCGCTGGCCGATCAGCTCCTCCTTGATGGGGGCCGCGTAGATCTCCTGGAGGCGCCGGGTCGCCGTCTCGGCGGGCAGCCCGACGATCTCGTCGAGCAGCGGCTGCGGGTCCTCGTACCGGGTCCACAGACCTTCGAGGTTGAGGACGCCGAGACCGCCGAGCTCACCGATGCGGATCGCGGTGGCCGGCGAGACGACCGAGTCCATGGGGGCGGCCAGGAAGGGCAGCTCGAAACGGTAGGCGTCGATCTGCCAGGCGATCGAGACCTCCTTCGGGTCCCGCGTACGACGGCTCGGGACGACGGCGATGTCGTCGAACGCGTACGCCCGGCGGCCGCGCTTGCCGCGCCCGATCTCGATCTCAGTCACGTGTGTGGCCTTTCCTCTGCGTTCCAGCGCCTCCCAGTATCCCCGACGCAATAGCGAGGGCGGCCCCGGGAAACCCCGGGACCGCCCTCCACACACGCGGGGGACCACTCGGATCCTCCCCGGAGACTACTTCCTGCTGTAGTTCGGCGCCTCGACCGTCATCTGGATGTCGTGCGGGTGGCTCTCCTTCAGACCCGCCGAGGTGATCCGCACGAAACGGCCGCGCTCCTGGAGCTCGGGGACGGTGCGGCCACCGACGTAGAACATGGACTGGCGCAGGCCACCCACCAGCTGGTGGACGACCGAGGAGAGCGGGCCGCGGTAGGGGACCTGGCCCTCGATGCCCTCGGGGATCAGCTGCTCGTCGGAGGCGACGCCCTCCTGGAAGTAGCGGTCCTTGGAGAACGACTTCCGGTCGCCGCGCGACTGCATGGCGCCCAGCGAACCCATGCCCCGGTAGGACTTGAACTGCTTGCCGTTGATGAACAGCAGCTCGCCCGGCGACTCCTCGCAGCCCGCGAGCAGCGAGCCCAGCATCACCGTGTCCGCGCCCGCGACCAGGGCCTTCGCGATGTCGCCGGAGTACTGCAGGCCGCCGTCGCCGATGACCGGGACCCCGGCCTCCTTGGCGGCGAGCGACGCCTCGTAGATCGCGGTCACCTGCGGCACACCGATGCCGGCGACGACACGGGTGGTGCAGATGGAGCCCGGGCCGACGCCCACCTTGATGCCGTCGACACCGGCGTCGACCAGCGACTGCGCGCCGTCGCGCGTGGCGACGTTGCCACCGATGACGTCCACACCGGACGCGTTCGACTTGATCTTGGCGACCATGTCGCCGACCAGCCGGGAGTGGCCGTGCGCTGTGTCGACGACGATGAAGTCGACGCCCGCCTCGATCAGCGCCTGGGCGCGCTCGAAGGAGTCGCCGGCGACTCCGACCGCGGCACCGACGATGAGGCGGCCGTTGGCGTCCTTGGCGGCGTTCGGGTACTTCTCCGCCTTGACGAAGTCCTTGACCGTGATGAGGCCCTTGAGGATGCCGTCGTCGTCGACCAGCGGCAGCTTCTCGATCTTGTGGCGGCGCAGCAGCTCCATGGCGTCCACGCCGGAGATCCCGACCTTGCCGGTGACCAGCGGCATCGGCGTCATGACCTCGCGCACCTGGCGGGAGCGGTCCGACTCGAAGGCCATGTCGCGGTTGGTGACGATGCCGAGCAGCTTGCCGCCGCCGTCGGTCACCGGGACGCCGCTGATGCGGAACTTCGCACAGATCGCGTCGGCCTCGGCGAGCGTGGCGTCCGGGTGCACCGTGATCGGGTCGGTGACCATGCCGGACTCGGAGCGCTTCACCAGGTCGACCTGGTTGGCCTGGTCCGCGATGGAGAGGTTGCGGTGCAGCACACCGGCGCCGCCCTGCCGGGCCATGGCGATGGCCATGCGCGCCTCGGTGACCTTGTCCATCGCCGCGGACAGCAGCGGGACGTTCAGCTTGACGTTCCTCGAGAGGTACGAGGCAGTGTCGATCTCGTCGGGTGCCATGTTGGACGCGCCCGGGAGGAGCAGCACGTCGTCGTAGGTCAGCCCGAGTGTCGCGAACTTTCCGGGCACTCCGTCGACGTTTGCAGTCATGACACCTTCCCCAATGGCCTTGCTCGGTGCGGATGTCCATGCTAACGGGATCCGCCGGTGTCTCATTCCACGATCAAGATCGTTGGGCAGCTTTGTATGTTCATACGGCGTGGAGGCATGGGCCACGCGCCCCCGCCGCGCGCGAAAAAGCGGGCGCAGGAGGCCCGGCCGCGGCGCGCACAGCCACTGCACACGCACTGCGCGCACGGCACGAGCACGGGCCGCCGCCCACCGTACGGACGCCCGGCGCCCAGCGCCCGCTACTGCTCGGCGAGCGCCCGCAGCCGGCTCAGTGCGCGGTGCTGCGCCACACGCACCGCCCCCGGGGACATGCCCAGCATCTGTCCGGTCTCCTCGGCGGTGAGGCCGACGGCGATACGGAGCAGAAGCAGCTCGCGCTGGTTGTCCGGAAGGTTGGCGAGGAGTTTCTTGGCCCACTCGGCGTCGCTGCTGAGCAGGGCGCGCTCCTCGGGGCCCAGCGAGTCGTCCGGGCGCTCGGGCATCTCGTCCGAGGGCACGGCGGTGGAACCGGGGTGGCGCATGGCAGCACGCTGAAGATCGGCGACCTTGTGTGCGGCGATGGCGAAGACGAACGCCTCGAAGGGGCGGCCGGTGTCCTTGTAGCGCGGCAGGGCGAGCAGCACCGCCACACAGACCTCCTGCGCGAGGTCCTCCACGAAGTGACGCGCATCACCCGGCAGCCGGGACAGCCGGGTGCGGCAGTAGCGCAGGGCGAGGGGATGGACGTGGGCCAGCAGGTCGTGCGTGGCCTGCTCGTCGCCCTCGACGGCACGATGGACGAGCGCACCGATCACCGTCGTCCCGTCGTCGCGCATCGGTCCATGGTGCCTTGGCGTCGAACGATCCGTGGCACCGCGTCCATAGTTGTGCACCGAAGCGTTATGAGCAGGTGCGCCGGAACTCATCCCTTGCGCCCTCCCCTCCCGCTCGACCGACTTGTCCCCGAGGAACTCCACACCTCAAGGATGCGGCATCCGCGACGAAACGAGCAGCGGGCGTCCTGGGGTCCGCCCCGTCGGCCCCCACGGGCTCGCGGCCACCCGTCTCGCAATGCGCGAAACGGGACACCGCGGGCCCCGCGGGCCGGCGATCACCGGACGCTGCCCGGCAGGTCCGCCGGGCAGCCCCCGCCCCGCCCGCCCGACGGCGGGCGGGGATCGCCGTACCCCCGCGGCGGCACACCTAGCGGACCAGGCCCCAGCGGAAGCCGAGCGCCACGGCGTGCGCACGGTCCGAGGCGCCGAGCTTCTTGAAGAGCCGCCGGGCATGCGTCTTGACGGTGTCCTCGGAGAGGAACAGCTCGCGCCCGATCTCGGCATTGGACCGGCCGTGACTCATGCCCTCCAGGACCTGGATCTCACGGGCGGTGAGCGTCGGCGCGGCACCCATCTCGGCGGACCGGAGCCGACGCGGGGCGAGTCGCCAGGTGGGGTCGGCGAGCGCCTGCGTCACGGTCGCCCGCAGTTCCGCGCGCGATGCGTCCTTGTGCAGATAGCCGCGGGCACCGGCGGCGACGGCCAGGGCCACCCCGTCGAGGTCCTCGGCGACGGTGAGCATGATGATCCGCGCACCGGGGTCGGCGGACAGCAGCCGCCGCACCGTCTCCACGCCGCCCAGTCCGGGCATGCGTACGTCCATCAGAATCAGGTCCGAACGGTCGGCGCCCCAGCGGCGGAGGACTTCCTCGCCGTTGGCCGCCGTCGTCACACGCTCGACGCCGGGCACGGTCGCGACCGCGCGCCGCAGCGCCTCTCGGGCAAGCGGGGAGTCGTCGCAGACGAGGACGGAAGTCATGACCGCCCTCCGCAGCTGATGCGCGTCACCTTGAGCCTCCAGGCTGGTACGAATCGTCACCTGTGCGGTTGACGCCCTCGGGCACTTGCCCGAGCGCTTGTTGTTTCAACCGCCTCCGCACTCTCAACGATGGTCACTCGAAAGAGTTACGGGCCACTCAGCCACCTTCGGCACTCTACGTGAGGGCGCGAACACACGGCAGGAGCCGAGGGTGACCGAATCGTTCGTCAAGAGCTATGCCCCATTTAGCGGCTTTTCTTCCCTTTTGCTGGTGTCTGAGGCTAGATTCACAAAGAGTCATATTTTCATCTCCTTCGACAGTAGATGTACGGTCGTGGGCAGTGTCCGCGTCAGAACGGCTTCAAGGGGACAAGCAATGGCAGATTTCTCCCGCCTTCCCGGACCGAACGCAGATCTGTGGGACTGGCAGCTCCTCGCGGCCTGCCGTGGGGTCGACAGTTCGCTCTTCTTCCACCCGGAGGGCGAGCGCGGGGCGGCACGGAGCGCACGTGAGAACTCGGCCAAAGAGGTGTGCATGAGGTGCCCGGTGCGCGCGGAATGCGCCGCTCACGCACTGGCGGTGCGTGAGCCGTACGGGGTGTGGGGCGGACTGACCGAGGACGAGCGCGAGGAGCTCATGGGCCGGGCCCGCAACCGTCTGGTCCCAGCCTCGGCGACGAGCGGCGGTCCCGCTCCGAACAGCTGAAGGAACGTTTCTGCATAGGTGCGTACGCGCGCCGTGCTTCCCGCTGCCCTGCAGTACTTCGGCGTGCCGGCCTCCGGGCGCCGTACCAACCCCGCGCCCGCTACGGCTCGAAGCGCGCCTCCGACAGCCGCGCGACCGTTACCGCCCGAAGCGCTCCTCTTGCGGCCATGCGCTCTCCGACGCGGGACGCGCCCCGTGTCAGACGGGTACCTTGCGCGCCGCCGCACGACCGAGCTGGTCCAGGGTGGCGGCCACTGCCGGGACCTGCGCCAGGTCCGGCAGCGTGAGCGCCACGATCTCCCGCTCCACCGCGGGCTCCACCACGACCGTTCGCGTGCCCTTGGCGCGTACGGCCTCCAGCGCCAACTCGGGCAGTACGGCCACGCCGAGTCCCGCGCCCACCAGACCGACCACCGCCGGATAGTCGTCCGTCGCGAAGTCGATACGGGGCGCGAAGCCCGCGCTCCGGCAGACCTCGACCAGCTGACCACGGCACCGCGGGCAGCCCGCGATCCACGGCTCGTCGGCGAGTTCCCCGATGGCCAGCGAGTCGGCCTGCGCCAGGCGGTGCTCCTCGGGCACCAGCACGACGAGCCGGTCCATGAGCAGCGGCCGCACGACGAGGTCCTGCCACTCGTCGGCCGCGGACGCGCCCCGGTACCGGAAGGCCAGTGCCACGTCGCAGTCGCCCTCGCGCAGCATCTCGACCGAGCGCGGAGGCTCGGCCTCCACCAGGGAGACCCGGGTGCCGGGGTGAGCGGCGCGCAGCGCGGCGAGCGCGGTCGGCACCAGCGTGGAACTGCCGCTCGGGAAGGACACGAGGCGTACGCGTCCGGCCCGCAGTCCAGCGATCGCAGCGACCTCCTCCTCGGCCGCGGTGAGCCCGGCGAGGATGCCCGACGCATGCCGGACCAGCGCCTCGCCCGCCTGCGTGAGGCGCATCTCGCGGCCCGTGCGGATCAGCAGCGGCGTACCGGCGGAGGACTCCAGGGCCTTCATCTGCTGGCTGACGGCGGGCTGGGTGCAGCCGAGTTCGCGGGCCGCCGCGGAGAACGAACCGGTGGCGGCGACCGCGCGCAGGACACGGAGATGACGGGCCTCGATCACCCTTCAAGCATAAGGGAGTCTTGGGTATGGCGGTGAATACCCCGTCGACTCTTTGAGGCCGACTCGCCTACCGTGAATTCATGAAGCTTCTGTCAGTGAATCTGGGGCGGCCCGAGTCCGTCCCCTACACGGATCAGCGCGACGGCGTGACCGGCATCGACAAGCGTCCGGTGGAGGGGCCGGTGCGGGTGACGGCTCCCGGACCGAAGGGCGTGGGCGGCAGCGGACTGGCCGGGGACGCGGTGTGCGACAGGCGCTACCACGGAGGCGACGACCAGGCGGTGTACGCCTTCGCCCGCGAGGACCTCGACGAGTGGGAGCGTGAGCTGGGCCGGTCGCTGCCCAGTGGCGCCTTCGGCGAGAACCTCACGACCGAGGCCCTCGACGTGACCGGCGCGAAGATCGGCGAGCGCTGGCGGATCGGTCCCGATCTGGTGCTGGAGGTCACCTCGAGCCGGATCCCCTGCCGGACGTTCGCGGGCGCGCTCGGCGAGAAGGGCTGGGTCAGGCGGTTCACGCAGAAGGGCGCGCCCGGCGCCTATCTGCGGGTGATCGAACCGGGCGAGATCCGCGCGGGCGACCCCATCGAGATCGTGCACCGCCCCGAGCACGAGGTCACGGTCGGCTTCCAGTTCCGCGCCGTGACGACCGAACGGGACCTGCTGCCGCGGATGCTGGCGGCCGGCAATGCACTGGACCCCGAGTCGGCCGCGGAAGCCCGGAAGTACCTGGCGAAGTACGGGGAACGACAGGCCTGACGGACGACGGCCGTTGCGCGGGGCGATGCGGGGGGCGTCCGCGGCAGCCCGCGAGGTACGGCGCGCCCGCGCGCCGAAGCCACCGCGGGAAGGAGGTCCGCCCCGGGGTCGGGCCGCGGACCCGCCACGGGGGCGGCGGCGTGTGGCCGGGAGCCGGTGCGCGGACGTGAGCCGCGGCTCGGTACGCGAGCCTGGGCCCGGCACGCGAGCCGGGACACGGCACGAGGACCGAGGCCCGGCACGCAAGCCGGGAGACGGCACGAGAACCGAGGCCCGGCACGCAAGCCGGGAGACGGCACGCGGACATGACCGAGGCGGCGGCGTACAGGTACGAGCCGCAGCTCGGCACGCGACACGACCCGAAGCGGCAGCGCACGGACACGAGCCCGGGCGCGGCACACGGCACGCGGGCGTCTCCTCGACGCCGTCCGTCGGGGAAGGCCCGGTCGTCCTGCCGGGGTTGAGTCGGGGACGGCTCGGGGTCCGTCCCCGATGTACGCGCCCCCCGGGATGCCGGACGCTCGACGCATGCCTCACTTCACGCGACACACCTACGGCGACCGGCGCGTCCTCGACGCCGCGGCGCAGCATGTCCTTGACACCACCGAGCGGTCACTAGCCTTGGGCCATGACTACGGCTCTGATTACGGGATCCACCGCGGGTATCGGCGCCGCCTTCGCGCGGCGACTCGCCGCCGACGGCCACAACCTCGTCCTGGTGGCACGGGACACGAAGCGGCTGCGCGAGCAGGCGACCGAGCTGCACGACCGGCATGGCATCGAGGCGGAGGTGCTGACGGCGGACCTCTCCACCGACGACGGGATCGCCGCGGTCGAGCAGCGCCTGACGGAGCGTCGGAGCCCCGTGGACCTGCTCGTCAACAACGCGGGCTTCGGCAACAAGGGCCACTACCTCGAGGTCCCGCTCGCCGACGAGCTGAAGATGCTCAAGGTGCACTGCGAGGCAGTGCTGCGGCTGACCTCCGCCGCCACAGAGGCGATGCGGGAGCGGGGCCGGGGCGGCGTCGTCAATGTCGCGTCGGTGGCGGCCTTCGTGCCGCGCGGCACGTACGGGGCGTCGAAGGCGTGGGTCGTGCAGTTCACGCAGGGCGCCGCCAAGGACCTGGCCGGGTCCGGGGTGCGGCTGATGGCACTGTGCCCCGGCTTCGTACGGACCGAGTTCCACCAGCGGGCCGGGATGGGCACGGAGAACATCCCCAAGTGGATGTGGCTCGACGCGGACAAGGTGGTCGCCACCGCCCTGGCCGATCTGGCGCGCGGGCGCTCGCTGTCCGTCCCCGACCCTCGGTACAAGGCCCTGATGGGCGTGGTGAAGCTGACGCCGCGCGGGCTGCTCGGGGGCATGACGTCGAGGACGGGGCGCAAGTACGGACCCCAGTGAGCGGATCGGGAGGCTTCCCCGGTCTGCGGGAGACGCACCTCCGGCACACCGGGACGCCGCCCGGCCGCCTGCTCATCGGGCCGGCGGGGCCACCTCATCCACCTGCACATTCCGGGCGAATGGGTGACTTCTCACTAGACTGAAGGTGTCCCGTCGAGCCCGGGAGGCGCCATGAAATTCGCACAGATAATCGACTGCAAGACCGAGCGGTTCGACGACATGAACCGTCTCATGGACCGGTGGATCGAGCAGACCAAGGGCAAGCGGACCGCGACGCACAGCCTGGTCGGCAAAGACCGCGACAGCGGAAGCCACATCGTCGAGATCGTGGAATTCCCCTCCTACGACGAGGCGATGAGGAACTCTCAGCTTCCGGAGACCGACCGGATCTTCCAGGAGATGGTGGCGCTCTGCGACGCCATGCCCACCTTCACCAACCTGGACGTGATGCGCGACGACCAGCTCAGCAAGGAACTCGTGAACCGGTTCCTCGACGAGGTGGTCGCCGAGGGCCACTACGACGTCGTCGACGAGGTCTTCGCCGAGGACTACTGCGACCACGACATCCTCAGGGACGAGCCCACCGTCTACGGCCGCGACGTCATGCGGCAGGGCGTCAAGATGTGGCGCGGCGGGTTCGACTTCTCTCTCGACAAGGACGTGCAGCTGGCCGAGGGCGACTGCGTCACCACCCTGTGGACCTGGACCGGTAGGCACCAGGGCGACTTCCTGGGCATACCGGCGACCGGGAGGACGTGCACCATGACGGGCTCGACGACGTTCCGCTGCAAGGACGGGAGGATCGCCGAGGGCTGGTGGCACTACGACGCGATGCGTCTGATGCGCGAACTGGGCGCGATGCCCGGCTGAGCGACGCCCGCGCCGGCCGGGCCCGGACCGCGGAGGCGAGCCGGGGTCACCGCACCCGCACCGCGCCCCACCGCGCTGCCGGGGCGGGGCGGCGGTGACGGCGCACGGCGCCTCGGCCTGCCGCACCTTCTTACAGCCGGGAGGCCCGGCACCCCCTCGACGGGGGAACCGGGCCTCTCGGTGCGACTGCTCGGCGCGCGTGAGCGCGTGGCGTCAGTGGCTGTGGCCGTGACCGTGGCCGTGGCCCGCCTCGGCCGGCTCCTCTTCCTTCTTCTCGACGACCAGGGTCTCGGTCGTGAGCAGCAGGGAGGCGATGGAGGCGGCGTTCTCCAGGGCGGAGCGGGTGACCTTGACCGGGTCGATGACGCCGGCCTTGATCAGGTCGCCGTACTCGCCGGAGGCGGCGTTGTAGCCGTTGCCCTTGTCGAGCTCGGCGACCTTGGACACGATCACGTAGCCCTCGAGGCCGGCGTTCTCGGCGATCCAGCGCAGCGGCTCGACGGCGGCGCGGCGGACGACGGAGACACCGGTGGCCTCGTCACCCTCCTTGTCGAGGTTGCCCTCCAGCACCTTGACGGCGTGGACCAGGGCGGAGCCACCACCGGAGACGATGCCCTCCTCGACCGCGGCGCGGGTCGCGGAGATGGCGTCCTCCAGACGGTGCTTGCGCTCCTTGAGCTCGACCTCGGTGGCGGCGCCGACCTTGATCACGCACACGCCGCCGGCCAGCTTGGCGAGGCGCTCCTGGAGCTTCTCGCGGTCCCAGTCGGAGTCCGTGGCCTCGATCTCGGCCTTGATCTGGGCGACGCGGCCGGTGACGTCCTCGGACTTGCCGCCGCCGTCGACGATGGTGGTGTCGTCCTTGGTGACGGTCACGCGGCGGGCGGTGCCCAGCACGTCCAGGCCGACCTGGTCGAGCTTGAGGCCGACCTCCTCGGCGATGACGGTGCCGCCGGTGAGGACCGCGATGTCCTGGAGCATCGCCTTGCGGCGGTCGCCGAAGCCGGGGGCCTTCACGGCAACGGCGTTGAAGGTGCCGCGGATCTTGTTCACGACGAGCGTGGACAGGGCCTCGCCCTCGACGTCCTCGGCGATGATCAGCAGCGGCTTGGAGGCGCCGGTCTGGATGATCTTCTCGAGGAGCGGCAGCAGGTCCTGGATGGAGGAGATCTTGCCCTGGTTGATGAGGATGTACGGGTCCTCCAGGACGGCCTCCATGCGCTCCTGGTCCGTCACGAAGTACGGCGACAGGTAGCCCTTGTCGAACGCCATGCCCTCGGTGAAGTCCAGCTCCAGGCCGAAGGTGTTGGACTCCTCGACGGTGATGACACCGTCCTTGCCGACCTTGTCCATCGCCTCGGCGATGAGCTCGCCGACCTGCTGGTCCTGGGCGGACAGCGCGGCCACGGCGGCGATGTCGGACTTCTCCTCGATCGGGCGGGCGGTCGCGAGCAGCTCGTCCGAAACGGCCTTGACGGCGGCGTCGATGCCCTTCTTCAGGGCGGCCGGCGAGGCGCCGGCGGCTACGTTGCGCAGACCCTCCTTGACCAGGGCCTGGGCCAGCACGGTGGCGGTGGTGGTGCCGTCACCCGCGATGTCGTTGGTCTTGGTCGCCACCTCCTTGACGAGCTGGGCGCCGAGGTTCTCGTACGGGTCCTCGAGCTCGACCTCACGGGCGATGGTGACGCCGTCGTTGGTGATGGTCGGCGCGCCGAACTTCTTGTCGATGACGACATTGCGACCCTTGGGGCCGATCGTCACCTTCACCGTGTCGGCAAGCTTGTTGACGCCGCGCTCGAGGGCGCGACGGGCGTCCTCGTCGAACTTCAGGATCTTCGCCATGGGAGCGGTTCAGCCCTCTCGGAAAGTGTGGTGAAAGAAATGCGCCCCTCGCCGCCCGGCATCAGCAGGGTGACCAGGGGCGCAGTTCGAAGAAATCGGGGTGATTACTTCTCGATGATCGCGAGGACGTCGCGAGCCGAGAGGACGAGGTACTCCTCGCCGTTGTACTTCACCTCGGTGCCGCCGTACTTGCTGTACAGCACGATGTCGCCGGTCTTGACGTCGAGCGGAAGGCGCTCGCCGTTCTCGAAGCGGCCCGGGCCCACGGCCAGGACGACGCCCTCCTGGGGCTTCTCCTTGGCGGTGTCCGGAATGACCAGGCCCGAGGCCGTGGTCTGCTCGGCGTCCAGCGGCTGGACCACGATGCGGTCCTCGAGCGGCTTGATGGCAACCTTGGAGCTGGTGGTCGTCACGATCCGACCTCCCCCTTCGGAGATCTCACGGGGTTAACTGTCTGAGGTGGCGACCAGGTGGATCCGTCGTCGCGGGTGCCGGACCTGCCCGTCGCGTATTGGCACTCTCCGGTGGGGAGTGCCAGAGCCGAGACTATGACCGCGATTAGCACTCGGTCAAGCGGAGTGCCAATGCGCCGCGCATGTCGTGCCGGAAGCCCCGCCATCACCGCCCCCACGAGCGCGATCGCCACCCGTCCCCGTCGCCGCGCCTGCGTGTCACCGGCCGGTGGTCAGAGGTAGTCCTCCAGCCGCGCCACCGTGAAACCCTGTTCCTGGATCTGCCGCAGCAGACGCGCCGTCATAGCGGTGAGCGTCTCCCCGTGCGGGTCGTCCGGGCCCCGGAAGCGCACCAGCACGATGTCCCCCGGACGGAGCCGCCCCCCGCTGGCGTCCGCGTACCGCAGGTGGTGGGTCTGCAGGGAAGCCCGCCACAGCACCACGGCCGTGATCCCGCAGTCCGCGGCGGCGCGCAGCGTGTCGTCGTCGTACTTGCCGTAGGGCGGGAGCAACAGGCGGGGCCGGGTGCCGAAGCGGTCCTTGAGCTTGTCCTGCTGGCCGCAGATCTCGGCGCGCTGTCCCGCGTACGGCAGTCCGGGCAGAAAGGGGTGGTGGAGCGTGCGGTTCTGCACGGTGGAGCCGACGGCGCGCAGCTGCCCGAAGCGCCCGTAGCCGGGCCCCTCGACGTCCGCGGTGAGGAACAGGCTGACGGGAAGACGCAGTTCGCGGACCATGTCGACGAACTTGGGGTCCTTCTCGGCGCCGTCGTCGAAGGTCAGGAAAACGATCCTGCGGTTGGTGGGGACGTGGTCGACGACGGGCGGCAGCCCTCGCGCCGCGGCACCCGGCACCGGCCGCGCGCCCGGGGGGCGGGGCGGCGCGGCGAGCGGTGTGGGCACCCCCCAGCGGCGGTAGGTGGCCGCGGTCGGCTGGTGCGGGTGGGGGCCGACCTTCTGCGCGGCCTTCCTGCTGAGCCGTTCGATCGGGTCGACGGACTGGGCACAGCCGGTGAGCAGGACGGACGCGAGCACGACGCCGGCCAGCACCGCGGACGGCATGCGACGCACCCGCGCCCGACGAGTGCCTGCCCCGTGCGCCCGGCCGCCGCCCGCCCCCGCCCCGCCGGAGGCCCAGCCGCGCATCCGGGCCCGGGGCGTTTGCGCCCGTCCCGTCACAGGTAGTCCTCCAGCCTGGCGACCGCGTAGCCCTTGGCGGTGACCAGGTTCAGGAACCGGCGCATGTCGTCGACCATGGTGCCGTTCCAGTCCTTGCGGCCCCGGAAGTGGGTGAGGACGATGTCGCCGGGGCGCAGCCGTCTGTCGTCCTCGCGGTACTCCCAGCGGTCGACGAAGACCTCTTCGTTCCAGATCGGGGCGTACTTGATGCCGCAGGAGGCGGCGGCGCGCAGGGTGTCCCGGTTGTAGCTGCCGTAGGGCGGGCGCATGACGGTGGGCCGCTTGCCGAACTCCTTCTCCATGATGTCCTGCATGCCGCAGATCTCGTGGCGCTGCGCTTCGTAGTCGAGGCCCGGCAAATAGGGGTGGGTCAGCGTGTGGTTGTTCAGCGTGACCCCGGACCTCTGCATCTTCCGGAAGTACCCGTAGTCGTTCTCGATCAGGTAGTTGCTGAGGAAGGCGGTGTACGGGATCTTCAGGTCGCTCATCATCCGAAGGAACGCCGGGTCCTTCTCTTCGCCGTCGTCGATGGTGAGGAAGACGACCTTCTGCTTGGTCGGGACGGTGGTGAACACCGGCGGGTACTTCTCCTGGTCGTGCACCTCGAACCCCGCACGGGCCCGGATCCGCGGCTTGGCCTCCGGCGGGGCGGGGGCGGTCAGGGGGGTCTCCGCCAGCCCCCAGCGCTTGGCGGCCGCGACGCGGGCACGCTGTTCGGCCGCGAGTCTGGTGGCGTACGAGTCGAGGTCGCGGGCCGCCGGGAGCTGAAGACGCTGCGGACCCGGCGCGGGCCTGACGCCGGTGTCCGAACCGGCGCAACCGGAGGCGAGGGCGGCGACGGCGAGGACCGCCAGGGCGGCGCACAGACGGGTGCGGCGGTACACGCACCCGGCCCCGGTCCCGGCCGCGGTCACGACCACGGTGCCGGTCCCTGTCCTTGCCCCGGTCCCGGTGCCGGCCACGGCGGCGGTCGTGGTACCGGCCACGGCGGCGGTCCCGTCGGCGGTCCCGATGCGGACCCCCGCGTCGACGCGCTTCTCCCCCAATTCTTCCTTTTGTCGTACTAGTTCCATGGCGCCGCATCCTCGCAGCGCCCCGTGTCCGCGCGCGGGCGACACCGCCGTCGCGCGCGCACCATCCACCGACTGGCCCACAATGGCCCGGTGAACGACCTCGCCCAGCCGGCCTCCTCCTTCCGTGCCCTGCTCACCGACGAGGGCCGCGCCCTGCTCGACGAGGTGCGGGACACCGATCCCTCGGCCGAGCTGGCCGTCGCCACCCGGCTGCGCCGCGACCATCCGGCCGAGCTGGTCTCGGCTGCGCTCGGCCAGGCGCGGCTCCGGCAGCGCGCCGTGGCCAAGTTCGGCGCGGCGGACGCGGGCCGGATGTTCTTCACGCCGAACGGCGTCGAGCAGTCGACCCGGGCGTCCGTCGCGGCGTACCGGGCAGAGCGGTTCGCGGAGATGGGGGTACGTTCCGTCGCCGACCTCTGCTGCGGGATCGGCGGTGACGCGATCGCCCTCGCGCGCGCCGGGATCTCCGTCCTGGCCGTCGACCGCGACCCGCTGACCTGCGCGGTGGCGCGGGCCAACGCCGAGGCGCTGGGCCTGGACCGGCTGATCGAGGTGCGCGAGGCCGACGTCACCGAGGTGGACACCTCGCCGTACGACGCCGTGTTCGTGGACCCCGCGCGGCGCGGCGGACGCGGAAGGATCTTCGACCCCGAGGCGTACTCGCCGCCCCTGTCCTGGGCCGTCGATGCGGCCCTGAAGGCGCCGCGCGCCGCACTGAAGATCGCTCCGGGCATCCCGCACGAGGCGATCCCCGACGCGGCCGGGGCCGAGTGGATCTCGGACGGCGGCGACGTGAAGGAAGCGGTGCTGTGGTTCGGACCGGGGACCCGGCCCGGCGGCGGGAGCGGGCCCGAGGACCCCGGCCGGAGCGGGTCCGAGGGCCCCGGCGACGACGCGGGCACCGGGCGGATCGGGGGCGCGGGCGCCGGGCGGATGTGGGCGACGCTGCTGCCCGGACCGCGGACGCTCGTCGGGCGGGGGCTGCCCGATCCGGACGTGCGCCCCGTGGGGCGTTATCTGTACGAGCCCGACGGCGCCGTCATCCGTGCCCATCTGGTCGCGGAGGTCGCCGACGAGCTCGACGGGGGCCTGATCGACGAGACGATCGCCTATGTCACGGCGGACGAGCTGCGGGCCACACCGTACGCGGCGGCGTACGAGATCACCGATCAGCTGCCGTTCAACGTGAAGAGGCTGAAGGCCTTGTTGCGGGAACGCGGTGTCGGGGTGCTCACCGTCAAGAAGCGGGGGTCGGCGGTGGAGCCGGAGGAACTGCGGCGGAAGGTGAAACCGCAGGGGGCGCACGCGGCGACCGTGTTTCTGACGCGGGTGGCCGGGGCGCCGACCATGCTGGTCGGACACCCGGCCCGGCAGTAGCCCTCCGGGCGGAGAACCGCTTTCCGACGGCGGGGGTCAGCCGGGTTCGGCCGCCCTGCGCAGGAGCAGGGCCCGTTCCCTCTCGTTCCCGGTCAGGGACGCCGCTCGTTCGAACTCCGTGCGCGCCTCATCGGTGCGGCCCAGGCGCGCCAGCAGATCACCGCGGACGCTGGGCAGCAGGTGGTAGCCCTTCAGGGCCGGATCCTCGGCGAGGGCGTCCACCAGCGCCAGACCCGCTTCGGGGCCGTCCGCCATGCTCACGGCGACCGCGCGGTTCAGTTCGACGACCGGGGACGGGGTCCGGGCAGCCAGGAGACCGTAGAGGACGGCGATCCGGGGCCAGTCGGTGCCCTCGTACGTGTACGCCCGAGCATGGCAGGCGGCGATGGCGGCCTGGAGGGTGCAGGGGCCGGGAGGGCCGCCCGCCGACGCGGCGTCCGCGCGGGCGAGGGCGGCGAAGCCGCGGCGGATGAGGAGCTTGTCCCAGCGGGAGCGGTTCTGGTCGCGCAGGAGGACCGGCTCCCCGGACGGGCCGGTGCGTGCGGCCGTGCGGGACGCCTGGAGCTCCAGCAGCGCGGCGAGCCCGTGCACTTCGGGCTCCTTCGGCATCAGCCCCTGGAGCACGCGGGCCAGCCTGAGTGCGTCCTCGCACAGCGCGGGGCGCAGCAGGTCGTCGCCCGCGGTCGCCGCGTAGCCCTCGTTGAAGACGAGGTAGATGACCTCCAGGACGGAGCCGAGGCGTGCCTCGCGGTCGGGGCCGGACGGCACCTCGAAGGGGACGCCCTTGGCGGCCAGGGTGCGTTTGGCGCGCACGATGCGCTGGGCGACGGTCGGCTCGGTGGTCAGGAAGGCACGGGCGATCTCGGCGGTGGTCAGACCGCCGAGCAGCCGCAGGGTCAGGGCGATGCGCGCCTGCGCCGAGAGCACCGGGTGACAGGCCGTGAAGACGAGCCGCAGCAGGTCGTCGTCGATGGTGTCGGGGTCGGCGAGTGCGGTGTCGGCCGGGTCGGGGACGTACGGCGGCGCGGCGGCCGGGTCGCGCCCCATCTCCGCCAGCTTGCGTGCGTACCGCTCCCTGCGGCGGACCAGGTCGACGGCACGGTGCCTGGCCGTGGCCATGAGCCAGGCGCCCGGGTTGTCCGGGACACCCGACTCGGGCCACTGCTCCAGCGCTGCCACCAGGGCGTCCTGGGCCAGCTCCTCCGCTATGCCGACGTCCCGCACGATCCGTGCGACACCGGCGATGATGCGGGGCGACTCGATCCGGAAGACCGTCTCGATCGCACCCCGGGGTGTGTCGGCGTCCGTCATGGCCACCCATCAGAGCACCCCGGTGGTGTGCCCGCAAAACCTCGCCCCGGAGCACGGCGGAGAGGAGCGCACCGGGTCGCGGGCCCGTCAGCCCTCGACGATCTCCCGGAGCTCGGAGGTCACACCGATGTCGCCGTGGATCGACAGGAACCGCTTGGTCCATTCGAGCGCCTCGGCCCTGTCCTTGCACTGGAGGATCGCGTATCCGCCGACGACCTCCTTGGTCTCGGTGAACGGTCCGTCGGTGACGGACAGCTCCCTGTTCCTCCAGTGCAGGCGGGTGCCCTCCTTGGTCGGGGTGAGTCCGGCGGTGTCGAGCAGCACACCGGCCTTGGTCATCTCCTCGATGAGCGTGCCCATGTCCAGCATCAGCCGCTCGGGCAGCTCCTGCGGGATCTCGTCCTCGGCGATACGGACCAGGCTCATGTAGCGGGGCATGTCGGCTCCTCGTTCGGTGCGGGGCGGGGGCCCGTCCCCCGCCTCTCACTCATGCGTCGAACGGGAGACACCGGAATCGACACGGCCCGGAGAATTCCTCGGGGAAATTTCTCCGGGCCGTGCCGCGTCGTCCGGTCAGGTCACCGGCCGGCCGCGGTGCGGACCCGGGAGAGGTCCGGGAGCGGCGCGGCAGGGGCCCCGGGACGCACCGGGTCCGCGCCGGCCGTACGGGGCGCCGGCGACCGTTCGGCCTGCGGGCTCCGCAGGCCCTGCGGACCGCCCTGCCAGGCGCCTTCGTAGTACCCGCGGTACGTGAACCGGCTCGCGCCCGGGCTGATGGCGGACCCGGCCGCGTCCAGGACGTTCCGCGACACCGAACCGGTGCCGCCGAAGGCGATGACGAGGTTGGCGCTCGCCGCCTCACCGCGCAGGTAAGAGGCGACGCGGTCGGACGGCGTGGTCTCGTCGGTCCACAGCACCGGCCCGAAGGTGTACATGCCGGTCGCCGCGGACAGCCCGCCGCGCCAGCTGTCCGTCCGGGCGAGACCGGCCTGGTTCGGCGCCGACCACCAGAGCTTGGCGAGCGCGACGGACGTCCCGTCGTGGCCGGTGCCCGAGACCGGGTAGTAGTGCCAGCGGTTCGGCCAGTGCGGGAACGACGTGTGCGTGAGCGCGTACTTCGCGGAGCTGCCGACCGGGATGACCATGGTGCGCTCCGGGTCGACCGAGTCGAGGTACGACCTGACGGACGACGACAGCTTCTTGTCGTCGTTCAGCACGACGACGGCCTTGCCGCCGGAGCCGAGCGCCCCGGCGGCCGCGGATGCGGCGAGCGCCGAGTGGTAGTCGTTGCCGGTCGCCAGGAACACGTAGCCGGGGCTGCTCGTGATGGCCTTGGCCACCTTGACCGAGGTGGAGTAGCGCGAAGTGTCCGCGAGCCGCTTCGGGGTGAAGCCGAGCGCGCTCACCTTGGAGGCGACGGCGCTGCCCAGGATGTCCGTGCCGCCGACCAGGTAGACCGTCGAACCGCGCTTCAGCGTGCGCTTCAGCTCCGCCTGCACGGCGGACGAGACCGACGACTTCGGCGTCATCAGGACGGGCCCGGACTTCTCCCCGGCGAGCGCAGGGGCGGTCAGGGCGTAGGACGGGCTGTCCTTGCCGACGAGGACCGCGGACTTGGCGGTGAACATGCCCGGGCGGCTCTGGCCGACCGTGTTCCAGGTCCACTTCGACGCGGTGACGTTGGTGCCGTACGCGTCCGCGCCCCAGACCCGGACCGTGCTGTTCTTGCGGACCCGCTGCCAGGCGACGTCGTCCGCACCCCAGTTGTGCGCGGGCGGGGTGACGGTGCCGGTGGCGACGTCGGCGACCTGGGTCGCCGAGTCGGTGCCCGAGCCGGTGTCGTTGAAGGCGATACGGGTGCCGGTGCCGGACCACGACGGGTTGCGGACGGACGTGGTGCCGTGCGACAGCTGCTTCTCGCCGGTGCCGTCGACGCCGATCGTGAACAGCTGCTTGACGCCGTCGACGGAGCGGACGAAGGCGACCTGGGTGCCGTCGGGCGAGACGTCGGGGTCCTCGCCGCCGGCCGCGAGCTTCTTGATGGTGCCGGTGTCACCGTCGAGCAGCATCAGCACGGGCCCGGTGGCGGTGCCGCAGCTGGTGCCGGTGCGGACGAAGGCGAGCAGGCCGTTGACCGCGCCGCTGGGCTGCTTGTCGCAGCCGTCCACGTCGGTCGCGAGGAGCGGCTCCGCGTACCGGGCGCCGTCCGAACGGGCGTACCGGAGGCGCCCGTCCGCCGTGTAGACGACGTACTGCCCCTCGTACCAGAAGGTCGGCTCCGAGGCCGCGCCGGTGCCGCTCGACTGCTCCTCGATCGTCACCGGCGTGGAGCCGGTGTAGCGACGGGTCTCGACGCGCCCGGTCGCCTTGTTGACGTACGCGACCCGGCTGCCGTCCGGCGACCAGGCCGGATGCTTGGCGCCGTACGCCAGTTCGGTGCCGTGCAGCTCGGACGCCGTTCCGGCCACCAGGTAGTTGGTGTACGCGTCGGTGTAGGCGAGCTTGCCGTCGGTGGCCTGCCAGGCCACCGGGCCGGCCGCCGCGGCCCCCGGTGCCGTGGCCAGGGCGCCCCCCGCCATCGCCACGGCCGTGCCCAGCGCCGCGAGACCGCGGCGCATTCCCCTGTTCACATGTGCCCCCACAAATATTTTCGAGGTCCGCACCCTAAGGGACGGCCGTGGGGCAGGGGAACGGAGTTACGGATCACACCCCGGCAACGGGCCCGCGCCCGGCTCCCGTCCGTCCCCCAGCGACTCGAAGCGCCACCGGTGGACCGGCCGGGTCACCAAAGCACCGTCCGGATCGGGGAGTTCGGGAAGGTCGGCGGCGAAGTCCGCATCCCACCAGGTGATGACGAGGACACGGTCCCCGGGTGCGCGGAAGGTCTCGCGGCGCAGCGGCCCCGGCGTGAGCTCCCGGCCCCTCGCCCAGTCCAGCAGTTCCGCGCCGCGCCCGGCGACCGCGCGGGCCTCCCACATCAGGGCGACCGTCATCCGTACAGGTTCTCCTTGCTGACCTCGTGCACATGGTCGTGGTCGTGCGCCCGGCCCGGGACATGAGGGTCCGTGACCGGGAGGGAGGAGTCCGCGGACAGCTCCCAGTCGGACGCGGCGCGGCCCCTGGCGACCATTTCGGCGCCGAGCGCGGCGACCATCGCGCCGTTGTCCGTGCACAGCTTGGGGCGCGGCACGCGCAGCCGGATTCCGGCGGCCTCGCAGCGCTCCTCGGCGAGGGCCCGCAGCCGCGAGTTCGCCGCGACGCCGCCGCCGATCATCAGGTGGTCGACGCCCTGGTCCTTGCAGGCGCGGACGGCCTTGCGGGTCAGCACGTCGACGACGGCCTCCTGGAACGACGCCGAGACGTCACGCACCGGCACCTCCTCGCCCGCCGCGCGCCTGGCCTCGATCCAGCGGGCCACGGCGGTCTTCAGGCCGGAGAAGGAGAAGTCGTACGCGGGGTCGCGGGGGCCGGTCAGCCCGCGCGGGAACGCGATCGCGTTCGGGTCGCCCTCGCGTGCGTACCGGTCGATGACCGGGCCGCCGGGGAAGCCGAGGTTCAGCACCCGGGCGATCTTGTCGAAGGCCTCGCCCGCCGCGTCGTCGATGGTGGAACCCATGGGCCGCACGTCCGAGGTGATGTCCGTGGACAGCAGCAGCGAGGAGTGGCCGCCGGAGACCAGCAGCGCCATCGTCGGCTCGGGCAGCGGGCCGTGCTCCAGCTGGTCCACGCAGATGTGCGAGGCGAGGTGGTTGACGCCGTACAGCGGCTTGCCGAGCGCGTAGGCGTACGCCTTGGCGGCCGAGACGCCGACGAGCAGGGCACCGGCGAGTCCGGGGCCGGCCGTGACCGCGATGCCGTCCAGGTCGGAGGCGGCGATCCCCGCGTCCTTCAGCGCGCGCTCGATGGTCGGCACCATCGCCTCCAGATGGGCGCGCGAGGCGACCTCCGGCACGACGCCTCCGAAGCGGGCGTGCTCGTCGACGCTCGACGCGACCGCGTCCGCGAGCAGGGTGGTGCCGCGGACGATGCCGACACCGGTCTCGTCGCAGGAGGTCTCGATGCCGAGGACGAGAGGTTCGTCAGCCATGAAGCCGGTTCCTTGAGTTCCTTGAGTTGCGTGGGTGTCTGTCCTACGACGGGCTGCCCGCCGTACCGGGGGGCGGGCCCTAGGAGTCCCGGGTGCCCTGTTCGCCCTGCCCCGGCGGCGCGTCGGCGGCGGGCGGCACGTCCGGCGCGGGCGATACGTCCGGCGCAGGTGATACGTCCGTCATGGGCGGCGCGCCCGGTGCGGACGGCGCGCCGTGCACGGACGGGTTCCCCTGGACGGACACACCGGGGTCGGCCAGCCGCATGACCAGGGCGTCGACGTTGCCCGGCTGGTAGTAGCCGCGGCGGACGCCGATGGGCTCAAAGCCGAAGCGTTCGTAGAGCTTCTGCGCCCGGGTGTTGTCGACCCGGCATTCGAGCATCACCTCGGTGCACTCGAACGCGGTCGCGGCGCGCAGCAGATCGGTGAGCAGCCGCGCCCCGAGCCCGGTGCCCCACTGGTCGCGGGTCACGGCGATCGTCTGTACGTCGCCCACGTCGCCGGCGGCGGCGAGGCCCGCGTAGCCCACGATCCGGCCGGCCGCCTCGGCCACGACATAGCGGCGGGTGGCGCCCGAGCCGCGGGAGTGGGCCAGTTCGGACCAGAACATGCCGCGGGACCAGGTGTCGTCCGGGAAGAGCTCGCGCTCGAGCTCCATCACCGGGTCGATGTCCCACCAGCGCATCTCGCGCAGGACGGCCGCCTCGGCCGTCTCCACGGTCATCGGCTCGGCAGTCACTTGGGGGTGACCACCTTGTAGTTCTTGGGCACCTGCGCATCGGGACGGCGCAGATACAGGGGCCGCGGCGGGAGCAGTTCCTCGCCGGCGCGCAGCTTCTCGGCGGCGAGCGAGGCGATCGCGGCGGCGGAGACGTGCTCGGGCCCGACGACGTCCGGGAAGGTGTCCGGGTAGAGCAGACCGCCCGCGCCGACGGCGGGCAGGCCCGCGACCTCGTCGGCGATGTCGGCGGGCCGGTCGACCGCGGGCTCGGTGACCCGGGTGCGCGCGTCCCGGTACCGCGCCCAGTAGACCTCCTTGCGCCGTGCGTCGGTGGCGACCACGAACGGGGTTCCCAGGTCGGAGGCGTAGGCGAGGCCGTCCAGGGTGCACACGCCGTGCACCGGCACCCCGAGCGCGAGGCCGAAGGTGTCGGCGGTCATCAGACCGACGCGCAGACCGGTGTAGGGGCCGGGGCCGACGCCCACGACGATGTCGGTGACCGCGTCGAGCCCGGTCCCGGCATCGGCGAGGACACGGTCGACGGCCGGAAGCAGCAGCTCACCGTGCCGGCGGGCGTCCACCTGGCTCGACGAGGCGACGACGGATGTGCCGTCGTGCAGGGCGACGGTCACGGCGGGGGTGGCGGTATCGAGAGCGAGCAGCAGCACACAAACAGCCTACGGCTCCCGCGGCGAAGGCACGGCCGCCCCGGTCGGCCGGGAACCTGCTGCTACGGTCACGTAAAAGCGTATGAATGTGGCGAAATGTGCAGAAGTACACGGAACCGCAGAGAGGTGGCACAGGTGGCAGCGAGCAGCTCGGGGTTCGTGGCCGGCCTCACCGGGACGTCCCTCGCCGTGATCGGGGCCCTCGCCTTCCAGGCCGCGGCCGCCGTCCCCGACGAACCGCGTCCGGGCGCGACGCCCACGGTCCAGGTCCACCGGCCGCCGAAGGACAGGAAGCACCCGGAGGCGCTGCCCGCCGAGTCGGGCATCGGTGAGCGTGTCGTGTACTCGCTGGAGGACGACAGGGTGTGGCTGGTCGGCCCGAGCGGAAAGGCGCAGCGCACGTACAAGGTGACGCCCAGCGCGGTCGACCCGGCGCCCGGCCAGTACGCCGTCACCTCACGCACCCGTGCGACCTCCGGTTCCGACGGCAGGAGCGTCGAGCACGTGGTCCGCTTCGCGAGCGTCAAGGGTGTGCCGATCGGGTTCAGCGCGGCGGTCAGCGGCGCGATGGAGAGGCCGGAGGGCGACACGAAGACGGGCGGAATCCGCGAGACGCGGGAGGACGGCTACGCGATGTGGATGTTCGCGACGATCGGGAAGCGGGTCGTCGTCATCCCGTAGGCCCGCGGCTCCCTCCCCCGCCCTGCGGCGCGGTGGGACCTGCGGCGGTCCCGTGGCGCACGGTCCGTGGGGGCGGGAGCGGCAACGGTCCGGCGCGGCTGGTGAGAACCCGCGCCCTCGAGAACGTGCTCCGCGAGAACCCGCGGCGTTCGCCCGAACGGATGACCCGGCGTCCGCGGGTCACGGACGGGCCCGGCCGGTACGGCCATCGCAGGAAGTGCCCGTCGGGGCCGGGCAGGTGCGGACGGGGCCGGTGTGCGGACAGGGCACCCTCACCGCGCGCATCAGGCGGCCTTCGGCCGGTCCGCCCTCGGCTTCGGCTGCTCGGGGCCCTCGGCGCCGGTCTCGGGGTCCCGTGGCGGCGTGGACACCGCGCTGGCGGCGGCGCAGGAGGCCAGCAGGTCGCTCATCGACGGCCCGGACGGCTTCGGCGCCGCATGCTGCCGAGTGTCGCGTTCTGAAGCCGGCATGGACGCCTCCTGAGCTCCGGGGCAGGCGTGGTTAGGCAGACCTAACCGGTTCCGCCCTCCATGTGACCATGCCCGGCAGCCACGATGCAACATCTTGCCGACACGATGTCGGAACGTTCAGGTGAACGTACGAACGAGCCCGTCAGGCGGTGAGCGCCGCCAGGTCCGCCGTGGACCAGCGCGCGCCGATCCCGGTCAGCGTGACCTCGCGGACCTCGTCCGTGGTGTCCCCCACCGCGCGGTGGATCACGACGTGCAGCCGGTCGTCGGACAGCTCCTCGACCTTGCCCTCGCCCCACTCGACGACGATCACGGAGTCGGGCAGCGAGACGTCGAGGTCGAGGTCCTCCATCTCGTCCAGCCCGCCGCCGAGCCGGTACGCGTCCACGTGCACCAGCGGCGGACCGTCGACCAGCGAGGGGTGGACGCGCGCGATGACGAAGGTCGGCGACGTGACCGCGCCGCGCACACCCATGCCCTCGCCGAGACCGCGGGTCAGCGTCGTCTTGCCCGCACCCAGCTCACCCGTGAGCAGCACCAGGTCGCCGGGGCGCAGCAGCTTGGCCAGACGGCGGCCCAGCTCCCGCATCTGCTCGGGGGAGGTGACGGTGATCCGGAGTTCGGCGGGGTCACCGGCCGGTTCGCCGGCCGGGCGGTGCGGTGCTGCGGGTGCGTTCATAACAGCCCACGGTAGCCCCTGACCGGGCCGTGCAGCCGCCTCCCACCGCCGTCCCTACACGGCCGCGCTGCGGGCCCTCTCCTTCGCGCGGGCGAGGAGGTCGGCGAGCCGGTCCGTGACGACTTCGGGGTGCTCCAGCATCACCAGGTGGCCCGCGTCCGGGACCAGCACCAGCTCGGCGTCCGGCAGCTGGTCGGCGATGACCTCGCTGTGCTCGCTGGGCGTCACCAGGTCCTTGATCCCGGCCAGCACCAGCACGGGCAGTTCCGCGAAGTGCCGCAGTGCCTCGGTCTTGTCGTGCTCGACGAAGGCGGGGTAGAACTCGGCGACCACGTCGATCGGCGTGCCCTCGATCATGCGTTCGGCGAATCGTTCGACCGCCGGATCGACGTCCCTCGACGCGAACGAGTACCGCTTGATGACCCCGGCGAACAGGTCCGCCGTGGCCCGGCGCCCCCGCTCCACCAGCTCGGCCCGCTGCCCGAGCGCCTTCAGCACGCCCGGCAGGACCCGCCGCACCGCGTTGACCCCGGCGACGGGCAGCCCGAAGCTCACCTCGCCGAGCCGCCCCGACGACGTACCGACGAGGCCGACGCCGACGACCCGGTCCCGGATCAGCTCCGGGTACTGGTGGGCGAGCGCCATCACCGTCATGCCGCCCATCGAGTGACCGACGAGGACGAGCGGGCCCTCGGGCGCCGCCGCGTCGATGACCGCCTTCAGGTCCCGGCCGAGCTGGTCGATGGAGACCGGCACACCGTCGGCCTGCGCGAGGCCGCGCCCGGAGCGGCCGTGGCTGCGCTGGTCCCAGTGGACCGTGCGGACCACGCCGCGCAGCGCGGCCCGCTGGAAGTGCCACGAGTCCTGGACCAGGCAGTAGCCGTGACTGAACACGACCGTGACCGGCGCCGGGGACTTGCGCCCGAAGAGCCGGCGCCGCCGCGGAGCGAGCGTGCCGTCCGACTCGACCTCGTCGACCTCGTAGTACAGCTCGGTGCCGTCGTCCGCGTGCGCCTTCCCGGGGGTGCCGCGCAACGCGCCGTACGGGCCTGTGGAGTCGAGGGCGAGCCGGGCCCTGCGGCGCATGCCGCGGCCGACCGTGAGCCGTTCTATCGCCACACCGGCCGCGGCGCCCGCCGCGACGACGCCGATCGCGGCTCCGGCGACCCCGGCCCTGCGCCAGCTCCCGGCGGCCGAGGCGGCGGCCGTCGCCGCCTCGGCGACGGCCTCCGCGCTGCTCTCGCTCACGTGCCCGCTCCTTCGGTGGTCGGTGTGGAGGTGGTCGGGGCGTATCCGTGCTTGCTGTCGGTGCCTGCGGGTCGCTCTTGCGTGCTTGTCCGATCGTTTACGTTCCCGGCCGCTCATCCACATAGACGCGCGGGACACGCGGCGAGATGCGGGTGACGATTTCATACGCGATGGTGCCCGCCGCCTGCGCCCAGTCCTCGGCCGTCGGCTCCCCCCGGTCGCCCGGACCGAACAGCACCGCCTCCGCGCCGGCCGGGAGCTCGTCGCCGCCCAGGTCGACCACGAACTGGTCCATCGCCACCCGGCCGGCGACCGTGCGCCACTTGCCGCCGACCAGGACGGGCCCGGTGCCGGAGGCGTGCCGCGGAATGCCGTCGCCGTAGCCGAGCGGGACGAGGCCGAGGGTCGTCTCGCCCGGGGTGACGTAGTGGTGCCCGTAACTGACGCCGTGCCCGCCCGGCACATGCTTGACCAGGGCGAGCGAGGCCGACAGCGTCATCACCGGGCGCAGCCCGAAGTCCGCGGGCGTACCGAGCTCGGGGCTCGGCGAGATGCCGTACATCGCGATGCCGGGCCGCACGAGGTCGAAGTGCGTGTCCGGGCGGGTCAGCGTTCCGGGCGAATTGGCGATATGCCGCACATCGGGGCGTACGCCCTGATCCTCCGCATACGACACCATCTCGCGGAATACGGCCAGTTGGGCGTCGATCGACGGGTGCCCCGGCTCGTCGGCGCAGGCAAAGTGCGACCACAGGCCGGTGACCCGGACAAGCCCCTCCGCCTCGGCACGCAGGGACTCGCCCACCAGTTCGGGCCAGTCGGCGGGCTGGCAGCCGTTGCGGCCGAGGCCGGTGTCGACCTTGAGCTGGATCATGGCCGGACGGCCCGCCTCGCGCGCCGCGGCGGTCACCTCGCGCAGCGCCCACATGCCGCTCACCGACATGTCCAGTCCGGCATCGATGCCTGCACGCCACGGGCCGCCGGGCGTCCACAGCCAGCACATCACCCTGGCCCGGTCGGGCCCGATCCCGGCGGCGCGCAGGGCGAGCGCCTCCTCCGGCGTGGCGGTACCCACCCAGGTCGCGCCGGCGTCCAGCGCGGCCCGCGCGCACGGGATCGCGCCGTGGCCGTAGCCGTCGGCCTTCACGACGGCCATGAACTCCGCGGTCGGCGCGTGGGCGCGCAGGGCACGCACGTTCTCCCGGAGGGCCGCCAGATCGATCTCGGCCCGGGCGCGCAAGGTTCCAGATTCACTCATCGCGGGTCAGTCTCTCAGAGCGGGATGACAACGGGGCCGCCGGACAAACGAGATCCGGTGTGACGCGCGCCGCGCCCCGGCCCCGCCCCTTCCCGTCACCGGGAGCCCCCAGGGGGCCCGGCCCGCGGCCTCCGTCCGGGGCCGGCCCCCTGGGGGCACCTAGCCCCGGATGTCGCGCCAGGCCGAGGGGAGGGACTCCGCCACGGAGAGGGCGCCCACGGGAGCGCCGTCGGCGGCGAAGCGCCCGGCGAGGCCGTGGAGATACGCGCCGACGGAGCCGGCGTCCCGGACGCCGAGCCCCGCCGCGAGCAGCGCCCCCGTCGCACCGGAGAGCACGTCGCCGCTTCCCGCCGTGGCCAGCCACGGCGTCCCCGTCGGGTTCACCCGCACGGCCCCCTGCCCCCCGGGCGCGGCCACGAGCGTCGTCGACCCCTTGAGCAGGACCGCGGCACCGTACTGCCCGGCGAGCTCCCGTACGGCGGCGAGCCGCCCCGCCTCGACCTCCTCCCGGGCCACCCCCAACAGGGCGGCCGCCTCCCCGGCGTGAGGCGTCATCAAGGTGGGCGCCGAGCGCCCGAGCACGGCCGCACGCCCGGCGAGCCGCAGTCCGTCGGCGTCCACCAGCACCGGTACGTCCGAGGCGAGCACCTCCTCGACCCGGTCCGCGTCGTCCCCGATCCCGGGCCCGACCACCCACGCCTGCACCCGCCCCGCCTTCGAGGGCGGCCCCGCCGACACCAGCGTCTCCGGGAACCGCGCGATCACCGCGTCCGCGGCCGGCCCCACGTACCGCACCGCCCCGGCCCCGCCGTGCAGCGCACCCGCGACGGCCAGCACGGCCGCGCCCGGGTACCGCGCGGAACCGGCCGCGATGCCGACGACACCGCGCCGGTACTTGTCGCTCTCCGCGCCCGGCATGGGCAGCAGCGCGGCGACGTCGGCGTACTGCAGCGCCTCCAGGTCCGGCACGGCCGGGAGGTCGAGTCCGATCCCGACGAGGCGCACCGCGCCCGCGTGCTCCCGGGCCGGGTCGATCAGGAGGCCCGGCTTGTACGTTCCGAACGTGACCGTCACATCGGCGCGCACGGCGTCGCCGCCGACCTCGCCGGTGTCGGCGTTCACACCGCTGGGGAGGTCGACGGCCACGACGGCCGCGCGGGACGCATGGGCGAGGGCCGCGAGGCGGGCCGCATCCGGACGGAGGCCGCCCTTGCCGCCGATACCGACGATGCCGTCCAGCACGAGGTCCGCCGCCGCGATGTCGGTCTCCGGGGCGGTGGACACCCGGCCGCCCGCGCGCCGCAGGGCCTCCAGGCCTCCCCGATGGGCGCGGTCCGGGGCGAGCAGGACCGCGGTGACACCCGCACCGCGGGCGGCGAGGCGGGCTCCGGCGTGGAGGGCGTCGCCGCCGTTGTCGCCGCTTCCCGCCAGGACGACGATCCTGGCTCCGTAGACCCGGCCCAGGAGGTCGGCGCAGGCCACCGCGAGGCCTGCGGCCGCCCGTTGCATGAGCGTGCCCTCCGGCAGCCGGGCCATCAGGTCCCGTTCCGCCGCCCGTACCCTTTCGACACTGAACGCAGTTCGCATACCGCCGAGTCTGGCGCACCCGGGAGCCGGCCACCGGGACCTTCCCGCCGGACGTGCCCGGCACCGTGCCCGCGCGCCGCACACCGTCCATCGGTGACCCAGGGCATTCCGAGGCCTCGGGGCGCCGGGGACCCACCGCCACGGCGGCGGGGCCGGGAGCCGCTCCGGGGCGCGCTACCCCTCCGCAATCACCACCGCCGAAGCCACGCCCGCGTCGTGACTCAGGCTCACGTGCCATGCGCTGACGCCCAGTTCCGCGGCGCGGGCGGCGACCGTTCCGGTGACGCGGATGCGGGGCCGGCCGCTGTCCTCCACGTAGACCTCCGCGTCCGTCCAGTGCAGCCCGGGCGGGGCCCCCAGCGCCTTGGCCAGGGCCTCCTTCGCTGCGAAGCGGACCGCCAGGGAGGCGACGCCGCGGCGCTCACCGCTCGGCAGCATCAGCTCCGACGCGACGAACAGCCGCCCGGCGAGCCCCGGCGTACGTTCCAGCGATGCGGCGAACCGGTCGATCTCCGCCACGTCGATTCCGACCCCGATGATGCTCATGCCGTGCACCCTACGGGTGCCGGGGAGCCGCATGCCGGAGGGAAGGGCTCCGGGCCGGAGCCCACCGGTGGCGCTACTCCACCGTCACCGACTTGGCCAGGTTCCGCGGCTGGTCCACCTCGTTGCCGCGGGCCGTGGCCAGCTCGCAGGCGAAGACCTGCAGCGGCACGGTGGCCACCAGCGGCTGCAACAGGGTGGGCGTCGCCGGGATGCTGATCAGGTGGTCTGCGTACGGGACGACCGTGTCGTCGCCCTCCTCCGCGATCACGATCGTCCGTGCGCCACGGGCGCGGATCTCCTGGATGTTGGACACGATCTTGTCGTGCAGGACCGAACGGCCGCGGGGGGACGGCACCACCACGACCACGGGCAGGTCCTGCTCGATCAGCGCGATCGGGCCGTGCTTGAGCTCGCCCGCCGCGAAGCCCTCCGCGTGCATGTACGCGAGTTCCTTCAGCTTGAGGGCGCCCTCCAGGGCGACCGGGTAGCCGACGTGCCGCCCCAGGAACAGCACGGTGTTCTTGTCGGCGAGCGAGCGCGCCAGCGCCCGGACGGGCTCCATCGTCTCCAGGACCCGCTCCACCTCGTCGGCGATCTTCGCCAGGTCCCGGACGACGGCCGAGATCTCGTCGCCCCACTTGGTGCCCCGGACCTGGCCGAGGTACAGGGCCACCAGGTAGCAGGCCACCAGCTGGGTCAGGAACGCCTTCGTCGAGGCGACGGCCACCTCGGGCCCGGCGTGCGTGTACAGCACGGCGTCCGACTCGCGCGGGATCGTGGAGCCGTTCGTGTTGCAGATCGCCAGCACCTTGGAGCCCTGCTCACGGGCGTGCCGCAGCGCCATCAGGGTGTCCATCGTCTCGCCGGACTGCGAGATGGCGATGACGAGCGTGCGGGGGTCGAGGATCGGATCGCGGTAGCGGAACTCGCTCGCCAGCTCCACCTCGCACGGGACGCGGGTCCAGTGCTCGATGGCGTACTTGGCGATCAGACCGGCGTGGAAGGCCGTGCCGCAGGCGACGATGACGACCTTGTCGATCTCCCGCAGCACCCGCGTCGGGATGCGGACCTCGTCGAGGGTCAACGAACCCGCCGCGTCGATGCGGCCCAGGAGGGTGTCGGCGACCGCCTTCGGCTGCTCGGCGATCTCCTTGAGCATGAAGTAGTCGTAGCCGCCCTTCTCGGCCGCCGACGCGTCCCAGTCCACGTGGTAGGAGCGCACATCGGCCGGCCTGCCGTCGAAGTCGGTGACCGTGACCCCGTCGCGGCGGAGCTCGACCACCTGGTCCTGCCCCAGTTCGATCGCCGACCGGGTGTGGGCGATGAACGCGGCGACGTCCGATGCGAGGAAGGCTTCACCCTCCCCGATCCCCACCACGAGCGGGGAGTTGCGCCGCGCGCCCACGACCACATCGGGTTCGTCGGCGTGCACCGCGACGAGGGTGAACGCGCCCTCCAGGCGCCGGCACACCAGCCGCATCGCCTCCCCCAGGTCCGCGCAGGCGGAGAACTCCTCGGCGAGCAAATGCGCGACGACCTCGGTGTCGGTCTCGGACTCCAGGGCATGGCCGCGCTCGGCCAGTTCGGCACGCAGCGCGGCGAAGTTCTCGATGATGCCGTTGTGGACGACGGCCACCCGGCCCGCGTTGTCGAGGTGCGGGTGCGCGTTGGCGTCGGTCGGTCCGCCGTGGGTGGCCCAGCGGGTGTGCCCGATGCCCGTGGTGCCGGACGGCAGGGGGCGGTCGACGAGTTCCTTCTCCAGGTTGACGAGCTTGCCCGCCTTCTTGGCGGCGGCCAGGCCTCCGTCCGCGAGCACGGCGACGCCCGCCGAGTCATAGCCCCGGTACTCCAGCCGCTTCAGCCCGGCCACGACCACATCGAGTGCCGACTGCGAGCCCACGTATCCCACGATTCCGCACATGGCCGCAGCCTAAGGCCCGGGAGGGGAACGGGCTCAACCCTCGGTCGCGATCTCGTCGATCGCGTCCTGCACCAGCTGGAGGTACTCCACCTCCTCGCAGCGCGGCTTGCTGCCCATCTCGTACAGGTCGAGGCAGTCGTCGAGGCACTCCCCCAGGTCCTCGTCCGGCAGGTCGGCCGCCAGCTCCCCCGACACCCGTCCGGCGACGTCCGAACGCGTACCCGCGCCCACGGCGGAGCCCTCTCTGCGGCGTACGAGATCCCGAAGACGGACGGACATGGGCCCTCCCCTCCGGGGCGCGGCTCGGCCCCGGTCCCTCCGGAACGTATCCCCGTTCCCGCGGAAGGACTAGACCTTGAAGGGCTAGCACATGCGTGCGGCGTGACATACCCCACGACGCGCGCACGCCACACAGCCGTAACAATGGACTGTGATCTCTCCGGTCTCCTCGGTGCCCCGGAGCGCCCACCGGTCACGGCCGGAGGCGACTCCCTACGTCGACCTCACCCGCGCGGAGTGGAGCGCCCTGCGCGAGAAGACACCCCTGCCGCTCACCGCCGAAGAGGTGGAGCGGCTGCGCGGCCTCGGTGATGTCATCGACCTCGACGAGGTGCGCGACATCTATCTGCCGCTGTCCCGGCTGCTCAACCTGTACGTGGGCGCGACGGACGGCCTGCGCGGCGCTCTGAACACCTTCCTCGGCGAGAAGGGCTCCCAGTCGGGCACCCCCTTCGTCATAGGGGTCGCCGGCTCGGTGGCCGTCGGCAAGTCCACGGTCGCCCGTCTGCTCCAGGCACTGCTGGCGCGCTGGCCCGAGCACCCGCGCGTCGAGCTGGTCACCACGGACGGCTTCCTGCTGCCGATGAAGGACCTCCAGGAGCGCGGCCTGATGTCCCGCAAGGGATTCCCCGAGTCGTACGACCGCCGGGCGCTGACCCGCTTCGTCGCCGACATCAAGGCCGGCAAGGACGAGGTGACCGCGCCCGTCTACTCGCACCTCATCTACGACATCGTGCCGGGCCAGAAGCTGACGGTGCGCCGCCCCGACATCCTCATCGTCGAGGGCCTCAACGTCCTCCAGCCCGCGCTGCCCGGCAAGGACGGCCGGACCAGGGTCGGACTCGCCGACTACTTCGACTTCAGCGTGTACGTGGACGCGCGGCCGGAGGACATCGAACGCTGGTACCTCAACCGGTTCACGAAGCTCCGTCAGACCGCCTTCCAGAACCCGTCGTCGTACTTCCGCAAGTACACCCAGGTCTCCGAGGAGGAGGCGCTGGACTACGCCCGCACCACCTGGCGCACGATCAACAAGCCCAATCTGCTGGAGAACGTGGCGCCGACCCGCGGCCGGGCCGCCCTCGTCCTGCGCAAGGGCCCCGACCACAAGGTGCAGCGCCTGAGCCTGCGCAAGCTCTGAGCAGGTCGTCGGCGTACGACTGGACGCGCCCCGGCCGAACACCGACTTCGAGCACGCTGCCCAACATGCTCGGCATCGTCCCGGCCGGCACGCTCACGCTGCTGGCCCAGAAGTACCTGTGGGCCAGGCAGCGTCAGCGCACGGCGGCCCGACGTTCGCCGAGGTTCTAGCCCAGCGCCGACTTCACGGCGTCGGCGAGACGGCCGGCGACGGAGCGGGCCTGCTCGATGTCGGCGGCCTCGACCATCACGCGGACCAGCGGCTCGGTGCCGGAGGGGCGCAGCAGCACCCGGCCGGTGGAGCCCAGCTCGCGCTCCGCCTCCGAGACGGCTCCGGCCAGTTCGACGGAGGTCTTCACGCGCGTCCTGTCGACGTCCGGCACATTGATCAGCACCTGCGGCAGGCGCTCCATGACGGAGGCCAGGTCCGCGAGCGTACGGCCGGTCTGGGCGACCCGGGCCGCCAGCATCAGGCCGGTCAGCGTGCCGTCGCCGGTGGTGGCGTGGTCGAGGATGATGACGTGCCCGGACTGCTCGCCGCCGAGGGCGTAGCCGTGCTCCTTCATCTCCTCCAGGACGTACCGGTCGCCGACCGCGGTCTGCACGAGCGACAGGCCCTCGCGCTCCATGGCGAGCTTGAAGCCCAGGTTCGACATGACGGTCGCGACGACGGTGTCCGAGCGCAGCGCGCCCCGCTCCCGCAGCGCGAGGGCGAGCACGGCGAGGATCTGGTCGCCGTCGATCTCGGCGCCGGTGTGGTCCACGGCGAGGCAGCGGTCGGCGTCGCCGTCGTGCGCGATGCCGAAGTCGGCCCCGTGCTCGACGACGGCGGCCTTGAGCAGGCCGAGGTGGGTGGAGCCGCAGCCGTCGTTGATGTTGAGGCCGTCGGGCTCGGCACCGATCGTGACGACCTCGGCGCCGGCGCGCGCGAACGCCTCGGGCGAGACGCGGGCGGCGGCGCCGTGCGCCTCGTCGAGCACGATCTTCAGACCGTCGAGACGGTTGGGCAGGACACCGATGAGGTGGGCGACGTACTGGTCGAGACCCGAGTCGTGGTCGGTGACCCGGCCCACCCCGGAACCGGTCGGGCGGTCCCACGGGGCGCCCGTGCGGTGCTCCTCGTAGACGGCCTCGATACGGTCCTCGAGCTCGTCGGCGAGCTTGTGGCCACCGCGGGCGAAGAACTTGATGCCGTTGTCCGGCATCGCGTTGTGGCTGGCGGAGAGCATCACGCCGAGGTCGGCGCCCAGCGCGCCGGTGAGGTACGCCACCGCGGGGGTGGGCAGCACACCGACGCGCAGGACGTCCACGCCCGCGCTGGCGAGGCCCGCCACGACGGCGGCCTCCAGGAACTCTCCGGATGCACGTGGGTCACGCCCGACGACGGCCTTGGGCCGATGGCCCGCGAACGTACCCGCTTCGGCGAGCACATGCGCCGCCGCAACCGACAGGCCGAGCGCCAGCTCCGCCGTCAGGTCCGCGTTGGCGACACCGCGCACGCCGTCCGTGCCGAAGAGTCGTCCCACTGGTGCCTCCGTACTTCGTGCTTTCCGTACTGCCGTACCTGCGTACGTCAGAAATCCTCATGCCGTTATACGACAAGACCCCCGTACGACGAACGCCCCGGCGACACAGCGTGCCGCCGGGGCGTTCGTCGTACAAGCAGGCAGCGATTAGCGCTTGCTGTACTGCGGGGCCTTACGGGCCTTCTTCAGACCGGCCTTCTTGCGCTCGACCGCACGGTCGTCGCGGCGGAGGAAGCCGGCCTTCTTGAGCGGGCCACGGTTGTTGTCGACGTCGGCCTCGTTCAGGGCGCGGGCCACGCCGAGGCGCAGGGCGCCGGCCTGACCGGAGACACCGCCACCCGCGATACGGGCGACGACGTCGTAGCGACCCTCGAGCTCGAGCACCTTGAAGGGCTCGTTGACTTCCTGCTGGTGCACCTTGTTCGGGAAGTAGTCCTCGAGGGTGCGACCGTTGATCTTCCACTTGCCGGTGCCCGGGACGATCCGGACGCGGGCAATGGCGTTCTTGCGGCGGCCCAGGCCGGCGGCCGGCTGGGGCTCACCGAAACGGGAAGCCATCGACTCCGAGGTGTACTCGCCCTCGACGGGGACCTCGGACTCGGTGGTGTAGCTCTCGATGTCGATCTCTTCGAGCGGCTGCTCGGCAGTGGTCTCGGCCACGATGCTCCTCAGATTCTCTTCAGTCTTAGGGGGTGGCCGGACTTACTGCGCGACCTGGGTGATCTCGAACGGCACCGGCTGCTGGGCAGCGTGCGGGTGCTGGTCGCCCGAGTAGACCTTCAGCTTCGAGAGCATCTGACGGCCCAGGGAGTTCTTCGGGAGCATGCCCTTGACGGCCTTCTCGACGGCCTTCTCCGGGTTCTTGTCCAGCAGCTCGTCGTAACGGACGGAGCGCAGACCGCCCGGGTAGCCGGAGTGGCGGTACGCCATCTTCTGGGTCCGCTTGTTGCCGGACAGGTGCACCTTGTCGGCGTTGATGATGATGACGAAGTCACCAGTGTCAACGTGCGGTGCGTAGATCGGCTTGTGCTTGCCACGCAGCAGGGTGGCGGCAGTGGTGGCCAGGCGGCCCAGGACGACGTCCTGAGCATCGATGACGTGCCACTGGCGCGTCACATCGCCGGGCTTGGGGCTGTACGTACGCACGGTCGTAGCCTTCGCTTCTTCTGTGGTGTTGGGTCCTGTCAAGGCCACCACGGACGATCACGACAGCCATGACCGCACAGCGGTGACGCAAACCGCGTGCTGGTCGCTGGTCATCGGCCCGGTGGACCGGCGTAGAAGCCACTCCGTGAGTTGAGCAAGCCAATACGCATAACGAACTAGCAGGATACCCGCGGCCACCCGGACGGGTCAAAACGGCTAACCGGGCGGGAACCTCTGCCGTGTTTCAGGGTACCCGTGGTTCCGGGTGCCCTGCCGCGCGCTGCGACGACTCGGCCGGTTTCCGGCGCGGAGCGGCGACGAGACCCGGGCCGCGGAGGGGACGGCGGCGCGCACAGTGCACCGCGACGGTGACGGCCAGGGTGCACAGCGTCACCGCGTCCTTGAAGGCCCGGCGGGTGCCGGGTTCCAGGTACGGCCAGGTGAAGCCCGGGACCTGGGGCACCAGGGCTGTCCAGAACCACGGCGAGCGGGCCACGGCACCGGGTTCCGGCGCCCCCGCGAGCAGCAGCGGCACGACGACGAGGAAGTAGTGGTCGTACGAGGGGCGCGAGACCAGGAAGGCCGCGAGCATCAGCATCACTGCCGTCTCGACGGGCCTGCGGTGACCCCGGTCACCACGGCGCCAACGGCTCCGCGCGCACCACACCCCCGCCCCGGCGGCCGCGAGCCCCAGCGCCGTCGCCGCGGCCCGGGGCACCCCCAGCCGGGGCAGCACCGCACCGGGCGAGGCCTCGTAGAGGCTGACGAACGTGTCGTGCCCCGAGACGAGGTACGGCAGGGTACGGGTGAAGAAGCCCGCCGGATCGGGCATCAGCAGCGCGGCGAGCGCGGAGGCCACCGCGGGCAGCAGGACCGTCGCGGCCAGCGCCCGCCACCGGCGCGCGAACACGAAGAGCAGCGCGATCGGCGCGAGGAGCGGCTTCAGCGCGACCGCGGCCCCGATCACCACGCCCGCGGCCACCCAGCGCCCCCGCACCGCGAGGAGCAGCGCGAACGGCAGCGCGACCGCGGCGGTGACCGTCCAGTTCCCCAGCACCACGAGGTGCCCGAAGGGCGCGAACCCGAGGGCGAGACCGATCAGGCCCAGCGCGGCGTAGCGGCTGCGCCACGGAACGCCGTGGATCCGCAGCGCACACGCCCATGCGAAGGCGAGGCCGGCGAGCACCGTCGTCGGGACGAGCACGCGCAGGACCGCGACGGGGAGCACCGCCTGCGGGACCGCGGCGACGACGGCGCTGGGCAGATAGAGGAAGTGCCGGTCGTCGTAGGGAGACCCGCCGTTCAGCCAGGTGGCCGCGGCGCGCACGACGATCGCGTTGTCCATGCCGCCGTCGGCGGCGATGCGCCCGACGTGCACGATGTACGCCGCCGCCACGGCGGCGAGGGCGGCCCACGCCTGCCAGGGTGCACGCTCCCGTGTGAGCCGGTGAGCGAGGCCGAATCTATCCGCTTTGTCCACGTCCATGAGGCACCACGCTAGGGGCGCACCGGCGGGATGTGGTGGACCTCGCACAGGCGCCGCCGAGCCGTGACGGCCCGGGAGACCGGAGCGAAGGGCCGCGGGCGACTCCCCATAGTGACCGGGTCGAGTCGCTGCGGTGACCGTCGGCCCGGCGAAAGGTTTCCGCCAAGCCGATGTGCGGTTGATGTGACCGCGTCCCTCTAAGATGCGGCCCATGAGTTTTGGGCAGGGGGGACCTCGGTGGGCTTCCGGCACGCCGGACTGGGCGGCGCTGGCTGAGATGTCCGAGGCGCGCGCACGGCGCCGCAGGATGCTGATGATCGGTGGCGGGGCGCTCGCCACCGTCGCCGTCGGGGCCGCGGTGGCCGTCGCCGTGGTCTCGGCGAACAAGGACCAGGGCACCGGCGCATCCGCCGGCCGGCCTCCGGCGACGGCGGACATCCCGCCGTCCACGACCGAGCCCGCCCCTTCCTTCGCGGAGACCACTCCCCCGCCCCCGCCGGACCCCAAGGAGTTCATATCCAGCGCCAAGAAGGACAAGGCGCCCCTCACGCCCGAGTCCTTCTTCCCCGGCACCAAGCTGACGGTGGGCGACGTCGTCTACAAGAAGGGCGCCCTCGACAGCACCAAGAGCTGCGCCTCGCACGCCCAGGGCCCACTCCGGAACGTCCTCGGCAGCAACGGCTGCACACAGCTCCTGCGCGCCACGTACTCCAGGAACGGCGTCGCCGTCACCGTGGGCGTCGCCGTCTTCGACACGGCCTTCAAGGCCACCAAGGCCAAGGACCAGACCGACAAGGGCAATGTGACCTCGCTGTCCGGCTCCGGCGTCCCCGCCTTCTGCCGTACGTCGGTCTGCCGCTCGACGGTCAACTCCTACGGCCGGTACACGTACTACACGATCGCCGGCTTCACGAACGGCAAGGACGTCACCGAGAAGGACCGCGCGGTCTTCACCACCGGGGACGACCTCGCCGAGTTCACCTTCCGGCAGATCATCCGCCGCGGCGAGGTCCAGGCGTCCGCCGCGGCCAACGCGCCCCAGTAGCCGGGGCTCAGCAGCAGCCGCGACCCGGCAGGCTCCGCTTGTTCCGCGCCTCCCGGTTGCGCGCGGCCAGGTGCTCGTCGGCCGGGTAGCCGACCTCCTCCAGGGTGAGCCCGTGCGGGCGCACCACATGGACGGCGGAGTCCCGCACGCCGGCGGCGAGCACCTTCCCGGGCCAGTCCGGGGTCCGGTGGCCGTCGCCGACGAACAGCAGCGCCCCGATCAGCGACCGCACCATGTTGTGGCAGAAGGCATCGGCGCGGACCGTGGCGGTGACGACCCCGTCCGCCCCCCGCTCCAGGCTCAGCTCCTGGAGGGTCCGGATGGTCGTGGCCCCCTCGCGCTTCTTGCAGTAGGCCGCGAAGTCGTGCTCCCCGAGCAGCGCCCGGGCCGCCTCGTTCATGGCACCGACGTCGAGCGGCCAGTCGTGCCAGAGCACGTGTCCCCGCAGCAGCGGGTCGACGCCGCCGGGGTTGTCGCTGACCCGGTACGCGTACCGCCGCCAGATGGCCGAGAACCGGGCGTTGAAGCCGGCGGGCGCCTCGGCCACCGACCACACCCGTACGTCCTTCGGCAGCCGTCCCGCGAGCCGCTTCAGCAGCTTCTCGCGGTGCTCGGCCCACAGCTCCTCGGGCAGGTCCACGTGGGCCACCTGCCCCCGTGCGTGCACACCGGCGTCCGTCCGCCCGGCCACGGTCAGCTCATACGTCACCCGCGACCGCGTCACCGTACGCAGCGCGTCCTCGATCTCCGCCTGCACGGTCCGCCGGCCCCCGGCCTGCTTCGCCCACCCGTGGAACTCCGACCCGTCGTACGACAGGTCCAGACGGACCCGGACCGACCCGGGCTCTACCTCGTCACTCACACATAGATCCTCTCAGGCACGCGAAAGCGGGCCCGCCCCGGACAGGGGCGGACCCGCTCAGACGTGAGCCGAAGCTCAGGCGTCCTTGGACTCCTCGGCCGGAGCCTCGGCGGCGTCCTCGACCTGGGTCTCCTCGACCTTGGTCTCGGCCTCCTTCACGGCGCGCTTGGTGGCCGCCTCGGCCTCACCGGTGGCCTGCTGGGCCACGGTCAGGGCCTCCACCAGCTCGATGACGGCCATGGGCGCGTTGTCGCCACGGCGGTTACCGATCTTGGTGATACGGGTGTAGCCACCCGGACGGTTCTCGTAGCGCGGGCCGATCTCGGTGAAGAGCGTGTGGACGACGCTCTTGTCCGTGATCACCTGGAGCACCTGACGGCGGTTGTGAAGGTCGCCCTTCTTCGCCTTGGTGACCAGACGCTCGGCGTACGGCCGCAGACGGCGGGCCTTCGCCTCGGTGGTGGTGATACGGCCGTGCTCGAAGAGCGCCGTGGCGAGGTTCGCCAGCAGAAGCTTCTCGTGCGCGGCGCTGCCGCCCAGACGGGCACCCTTGGTGGGCTTCGGCATCGTGTTTCTCCTTGAGATCTGCACCGGCCGTGTCAGGTACCGGTGTCAGGGCCCCGCAGACGGACGCCTGCGGGCAGCTATCACGCCCGTCCGGGGCCGCTCGGTCCTGGCTGACCGAGCGGCTCACGAACGGGTACTGCTCAGTACTGCTCGGTCTCGACGAACCCGGTGTCGCCGTCGTCCTCGGCGCCGAAGGCGTCCGCGGCAGCGGTCGGGTCGAATCCGGGCGGGCTGTCCTTGAGGGCCAGGCCCATGCCGGCCAGCTTCGCCTTGACCTCGTCGATGGACTTCGCACCGAAGTTGCGGATGTCCAGCAGGTCCGCCTCGGAGCGGGCGACGAGCTCACCCACGGAGTGGATGCCCTCGCGCTTGAGGCAGTTGTACGAGCGAACGGTGAGCTCGAGCTCCTCGATCGGCAGCGCCAGGTCGGCGGCCAGGGCGGCGTCCGTCGGGGACGGGCCCATGTCGATGCCCTCGGCGTCGATGTTCAGCTCGCGGGCGAGACCGAACAGCTCGACCAGGGTCTTGCCGGCCGACGCCATGGCGTCACGCGGACGCATGGCCTGCTTGGTCTCGACGTCGACGATCAGCTTGTCGAAGTCGGTGCGCTGCTCGACACGGGTCGCCTCGACCTTGTACGTGACCTTGAGCACGGGGCTGTAGATGGAGTCGACCGGGATACGGCCGATCTCCTGGCCCACCTGCTTGTTCTGCACGGCGGAGACGTAGCCGCGACCGCGCTCGACGGTCAGCTCCATCTCCAGCTTGCCCTTGCCGTTGAGCGTGGCGAGGACGAGGTCGGGGTTGTGCACCTCGACACCGGCCGGGGGCGCGATGTCGGCGGCGGTGACGAGACCCGGGCCCTGCTTGCGCAGGTACATCACGACAGGCTCGTCGTGCTCGCTCGACACGACCAGCTGCTTGATGTTGAGGATGAGGTCGGTGACGTCCTCCTTGACGCCCGGCACGGTGGTGAACTCGTGCAGGACACCGTCGATACGGATCGACGTGACCGCCGCACCCGGGATCGAGGAGAGGAGCGTACGACGCAGGGAGTTGCCGAGGGTGTAGCCGAAGCCCGGCTCCAGCGGCTCGATCACGAACCGGGAGCGGAACTCGTCGACGACCTCTTCGGTCAACGAGGGACGCTGAGCGATCAGCATGTGTGGATCAGATCCTTCAGTCGTGGGCGCCCGCTATTTGACGCCCGACGGTCCGCACCTGTGCACGGTGCGGGTACTGCAAGGGTACGGGCGGTACGGCCCTTGGGGGGCCGTACCGCCCGGACACTCGTGGCCGCACGGCCGGAGCCGTACGAAGCTGCCGCGTCGGACGCGGCGGCGCAGCGTCAGACGCGGCGGCGCTTCGGCGGACGGCAGCCGTTGTGCGGGGTCGGGGTGACGTCCTGGATGGAGCCGACCTCGAGACCGGTCGCCTGGAGCGAACGGATGGCCGTCTCACGACCCGAACCCGGGCCCTTGACGAAGACGTCGACCTTGCGCATGCCGTGCTCCTGCGCGCGGCGAGCGGCCGACTCGGCGGCCATCTGCGCGGCGAACGGGGTCGACTTGCGCGAGCCCTTGAAGCCGACGTGGCCGGCGGAGGCCCAGGAGATCACGTTGCCGGTCGGGTCCGTGATCGAAACGATGGTGTTGTTGAACGTGCTCTTGATGTGCGCGTGGCCGTGAGCGACGTTCTTCTTTTCCTTGCGGCGCACCTTCTTGGCAGCGCCCTGACGACCCTTGGGGGGCATCTATAACTCCTACGGGAGGTGGTCGGTCCTACAGCGAAGACCGCTGACGAGCGTCCGCTGCGGACTACTTCTTGCCCGGCTTCTTCTTACCGGCGATGGCGCGACGCGGGCCCTTGCGGGTGCGGGCGTTGGTGCTGGTGCGCTGACCGCGGACGGGCAGGCCACGACGGTGGCGCAGACCCTGGTAGCAGCCGATCTCGGTCTTGCGACGGATGTCGGCCTGGACCTCACGGCGGAGGTCACCCTCGGTCTTCAGGTTGGCGTCCACGTACTCGCGGATCTTGACCAGGTCCTCCTCGGACAGGTCGCGAACGCGGGTGTTGGGGTCCACGCCGGTGGCAGCCAGCGTCTGCTGCGAGAGGGTCCGGCCGATGCCGAACACGTAGGTGAGGGCGACCTCCACACGCTTTTCGCGCGGGATGTCAACACCGGAAACGCGTGCCATTCAATGGCTCCAGTTGATTCTCGGAGGTCTTCCGCAGGACCGGCTCCCAGCCGCCGTACCAGGTACGAACTGGGTCCCCGGCCTCCGACCGGGGGTGTCGGACCAGATGAATCGGGTCCGGGTCCTGCGTATGTACATGTGTTGCTTGCGTCGCGCGAGATCTGCGGATGCAGAGGGTGCGGTCGTGCGTCAGCCCTGGCGCTGCTTGTGGCGCGGGTTGTCGCAGATGACCATGACCCGACCGTGACGGCGGATCACCCTGCACTTGTCGCAGATCTTCTTGACGCTCGGCTTGACCTTCATGGGTGTGAGGTTCTCCGGGTCAGTGCCACCACCCGCGCTCCTTCGAGAGGAGGCACGGAGTGCGGGCAAGATCTACTTGTAGCGGTAGACGATCCGGCCACGCGTCAGGTCGTACGGAGACAACTCCACCACGACCCGGTCGTCAGGGAGGATGCGGATGTAGTGCATGCGCATCTTGCCGCTGATGTGTGCCAGGACCTGGTGGCCGTTCTGGAGCTCGACCTTGAACATGGCGTTCGGAAGAGACTCGACGACAGTGCCCTCGATCTCGATGGCACCTTGCTTCTTGGCCACGCTTCGCCCTTCGAATCGACTACCTTGATCGGTCTCGTGCGCATGCGGGCATGCGTATGCACGAGAGCCGACGAGTCAGTCTACGCCAGCGCTCTCGGAAAAGACGAATCGGAAGGGGTGCCCCGGCCCACACCGGTCGCATCCGGTGGTGCCGCGCGGCGGCGCGGCGGCTCGGGGGCGTACGCGGGGGTCCGGCGAGGCGCCGAGACCCCCTTGCTTCGGACGTCAGCCCAGCGGGTCCGGTGCGACGGTGACGCCGTACTCGGCCAGCTTCGCCCTGCCGCAGTCGGGGGCGGTGAGGACCAGGGGGCCCTGTTCGGTCAGGGCGACGGAGTGCTCCCAGTGGGAGGACCAGGTGCCGTCCGTGGTGATCACGGTCCAGTCGTCCGCGAGCACCTCGGTGCGCGGAGTGCCGAGGGACACCATCGGCTCGATCGCGAGGCACAGGCCGGGGACCAGCTTGGGGCCCTTGCCGCGGCGCCGCTCGACGTAGTTCAGCAGGTGCGGGTCCATGTGCATCTCGGTGCCGATGCCGTGGCCGCCGTAGTCCTCGACGATCCCGTACTTGCCGCCGCCCGGCTTGGGCTGGCGGCGGATGTACGTCTCGATGGCGCGGGAGATGTCGACGAGCCGGTTGCCCTGCTTCATCGCGGCGATGCCGGCCCACATCGACTCCTCGGTCACCCGGGAGAGCTCGATCAGCTCCGGAGCGTGGCCGCCGCCGACGAACGCGGTGTAGGCGGCGTCGCCGTGCCAGCCGTCGATGATCGCGCCGGCGTCGATGGAGATGATGTCGCCGTCCTTGAGAACGACGTCCTCACTGGGGATCCCGTGGACGACCACCTCGTTGACGGAGGTGCAGATGGTGGCGGGGAACCCGCCGTAGCCGAGGAAGTTCGACTTGGCTCCGTGCTCGGCGATCACCTTGCGCGCGACGTCGTCGAGGTCCTTGGTGGTCGCGCCGGGGACCGCCGCCTCGCGGGTGGCCGCGTGGATCGCGGCGACGACCAGTCCCGCCGCACGCATCTTCGCGATCTGCTCGGGCGTCTTGATCTGCACCATTGCGGCTGTCGCCTTCCTGCACCAGTAATGAGGGGGTTACCCCAACGATAGGGCCGCGGGGAGCCACCCCGCCCCCGCTCACGCCACGGCCGCGGCGCCCCGCAGGGAGCCGCGGCCGTGTCGTTGTGTCGATCTTAAGCGGCGCGCTCGCCCTTCAGGGCGTCCATCGCACGCTCGGTGACGTCGTCCACCTTGCCGAGTGCCGAGATCGTGACGACCAGGCCCTGGGCACGGTAGTAGTCGATGATCGGCTCGGTCTGCGTGTGGTAGACCTCGAGCCGCTTGCGGACGGTCTCCTCGTGGTCGTCGTCGCGCTGGTACAGCTCGCCGCCGCAGACATCGCAGACGCCCTCGGTCTCCGGCTGCTTGTACGACACGTGGAAGACGTGGCTGGAGTCGTTGCGGCAGATACGGCGGCCGGCGATCCGCTTGACCACCTCGTCCTCGGGGACCTCCAGGTCGAGGACGGCGTCCAGCTTCATGGACTCGGCCTTGAGCATCTCGTCCAGGGCCTCGGCCTGCGACACGTTCCGCGGGAAGCCGTCCAGCAGGAAGCCGTTCTCGGCGTCCGGCTGGGACATGCGGTCCTTGGCCATTCCGATGGTGATCTCGTCCGGCACCAGGTTCCCGGCGTCCATGAACGCCTTGGCCTTCTTACCGAGCTCGGTGCCCTGACTGATGTTGGCGCGGAACAGGTCGCCCGTGGAGATGTGCGGGATCGACAAGTTCTTGGCGAGGAACGCAGCCTGCGTTCCCTTGCCGGCACCGGGCGGCCCGACGAGGACGATTCGCATCAGCGGAGGAACCCTTCGTAATTGCGCTGCTGGAGCTGACTCTCGATCTGCTTCACGGTCTCGAGACCCACACCCACGATGATCAGGATGCTGGTCCCACCGAACGGGAAGTTCCCGCTTGCCCCGAAGCCAGCCAACGCCATCGTCGGCACGAGAGCGATCAGTCCCAGATACAGCGAACCCGGCCAGGTGATCCGGTTGAGCACGTAGCTGAGGTACTCAGCGGTCGGTCGGCCAGCCCGGATGCCCGGGATGAAGCCACCATACTTCTTCATGTTGTCCGCGACTTCCTCGGGGTTGAACGAGATGGCCACGTAGAAGAAGGCGAAGAAAACGATCAGCAGGAAGTAGCTGGTGATGTAAATCGGGTGGGTGCCCTTAACAAGGTTGTCCTTGATCCACTGGCTCCAGGCAGAGTTCCCGCCCGCGAACTGCGCCACCAGGCTCGGAATGTAGAGCAGCGACGACGCGAAGATGACGGGAATCACACCCGCCTGGTTCACCTTGAGCGGGATGTACGTGGACGTGCCGCCGTACGACCTGCGGCCGATCATGCGCTTCGCGTACTGGACCGGAATGCGGCGCTGGGCCTGCTCGACGAAGACCACCAGGCCGACCATGACCAGGCCCACCAGGATCACGGTGCCGAACTCGATCCAGCCGCCCGCGAGGGAGCCCTGCTTCTTGATGGCCCACAGCGCGCCGGGGAAGGTCGCGGCGATCGAGATGAACATCAGGATCGACATGCCGTTGCCGATGCCGCGGTCGGTGATCAGCTCACCGAGCCACATGACGACGGCCGTACCGGCGGTCATGGTGACCACCATGGTGACGGTGGTGAAGATCGAATGGTTCGGCACGATCTGGCCGGCGACCGGGCAGCCCTGGAACAGCGTGCCGGTGCGGGCGGTGGCCACCAGGCCGGTGCCCTGGAGGATCGCCAGCGCGACGGTCAGGTACCGCGTGTACTGGGTGATCTTGGCCGTGCCGGACTGGCCCTCCTTCTTGAGGGCTTCCAGGCGCGGGATCACCACGGTCAGCAGCTGCAGAATGATGCTCGCCGTGATGTACGGCATGATGCCGAGCGCGAAGACCGTGATCTGCAGCAGCGCACCGCCGCTGAACATGTTGACGAGGCCGAACAGACCCGTATTGGCGTTCGCCTGGTCCATGCAGATCTGGACGTTCTTGTAGCTGACGCCGGGGATCGGGATGTGGGTACCCACGCGGTACACCACGACGATGGCCAGCGTGAAGAGCAGCTTCTTGCGCAGGTCGGGCGTCCTGAACGCCCGGGCGAACGCGGTGAGCACGGTGCCTCCTGCGACCCCCGCGCACATGCGTCAGAGGTGACGGTCTTGAGGATCGACGAGATCGACGAATGGATGAGGTACAGCCACCTTACCGGCGGGTCTGCCCCCTGTGGAACGACCAACCGGGGATACCCCTTATGTGGGGTATCCCCGGTGGGATCGTTCAAGTCATCGAGACGCCTGAAGGAATCAGACGAGCTCGGTGACGGTACCGCCGGCGGCGGTGATCTTCTCCTTGGCGGAGCCGGAGACGGCGTCGACCGTCACCTGCAGCGCCACGGAGATCTCGCCCTGGCCCAGGACCTTGACGAGGCTGTTCTTGCGCACGGCACCCTTGGTCACGAGGGACTCGACCGTGACCTCGCCACCCTCGGGGTAGAGCGCGGCCAGCTTGTCGAGGTTCACGACCTGGTACTCGGTCTTGAACGGGTTCTTGAAGCCCTTCAGCTTCGGGAGACGCATGTGGAGGGGCATCTGGCCACCCTCGAAGCGCTCCGGAACCTGGTAGCGGGCCTTGGTGCCCTTGGTACCACGACCGGCCGTCTTACCCTTCGACGCCTCACCACGACCAACACGGGTCTTGGCGGTCTTGGCGCCCGGGGCGGGACGGAGGTTGTGGATCTTGAGCGGGTTCTGCTCCGCCATGATCAGTCGACCTCCTCGACCGTCACGAGGTGGCGGACGGTGTGCACCATGCCGCGGAACTCGGGGCGGTCCTCCTTGACGACCACGTCACCCAGGCGCTTGAGGCCCAGGCTCCGCAGGGTGTCACGGTGGTTCTGCTTGCTGCCGATGTACGACTTCTTCTGCGTGATCTTGAGGCGGGCCATTACGCACCCGCCCCGGCACGTGCACGCAGGAGGGCCGCGGGGGCGACGTCCTCGAGGGGCAGACCACGGCGAGCCGCGATCTCCTCGGGGCGCTGCAGACCCTTCAGGGCCTCCACGGTCGCGTGCACGATGTTGATCGCGTTGTCGGAGCCGAGCGACTTCGACAGGATGTCGTGAACGCCGGCGCACTCGAGCACGGCACGCACCGGGCCACCGGCGATAACACCGGTACCGGGGGAAGCCGGCTTGAGCAGGACGACGCCCGCGGCCTTCTCACCCTGGATCGGGTGCGGGATGGTGCCCTGGATACGGGGGACCTTGAAGAAGTGCTTCTTGGCCTCCTCAACACCCTTGGCGATGGCGGCCGGCACCTCCTTGGCCTTGCCGTAACCGACACCCACGGTGCCGTCACCGTCGCCCACCACGACCAGCGCGGTGAAGCTGAAGCGACGACCACCCTTCACAACCTTGGCGACGCGGTTGATCGCGACGACGCGCTCAACGTACGCGGTCTTCTCGGCGGCAGCTGCGCCGCCGTCACGGCCCTTCCGGTCCCGCCGCTCGCCGCCACCGGCACCGCCACCGCGGCGCTGGGGTCCAGCCATTGGATTTACCTCTCTCTTTTCCGCTAGCTACGGAACCGGCTCAGAACTTGAGCCCGGCTTCGCGGGCGGCGTCCGCCAGGGCGGCAATGCGCCCGGCGTACTGGTTACCACCACGGTCGAACACGACGGCCTCGACACCGGCGGCCTTCGCGCGCTCGGCGACCAGGGCGCCGACCTGCTTGGCCTGCGCGGACTTGTCGCCCTCGCCACCGCGGATCGAGCTGTCCAGCGTGGACGCCGACGCCAGGGTGTGACCCTTGAGGTCGTCGATCACCTGCGCCACGATGTGGCGGTTGGAGCGGGTCACGACCAGACGGGGACGCTCCGCCGAACCGGCGATCCGCTTGCGGATCCGGATGTGACGGCGCTTGATCGCGGCGCGCTTGTAGGCGTCGCCCTTCAGGATCTTCTGCCCGTATGCCATGGCTTACTTACCCGCCTTTCCGACCTTGCGGCGGATGACTTCGCCCTCGTACTTGACACCCTTGGCCTTGTACGGGTCGGGCTTGCGCAGCTTGCGGATGTTGGCCGCAACCTCGCCGACCTTCTGCTTGTCGATGCCCTCGACCGAGAAACGGGTCGGGGTCTCCACCTTGAAGGAGATGCCCTCGGGCGCCTCGACCAGGATCGGGTGGCTGTAGCCGAGCGAGAACTCGAGGTTCGAGCCCTTCGCCGCGACGCGGTAGCCGACACCGCTGATCTCGAGCTTCTTCACGTAACCCTGGGTCACGCCGGTGATCATGTTCGCCACCAGCGTGCGGGACAGGCCGTGCAGGGCCTTGTTCTGACGCTCGTCGTTCGGGCGGGTCACCGAGAGGGTGCCGTCTTCGCCCTTAGCGATGTCGATCGGCGCGACGACGGTGTGGGAGAGGGTGCCCTTGGGGCCCTTCACCTGGACCGTACGGCCGTCGATGGTGACGTCCACGCCGGCGGGAACCGTGATGGGGAGCTTGCCAATGCGCGACATAGCTGTTTCCTCCGTTCCCTTCCGTTACCAGACGTAGGCGAGGACTTCCCCACCCACGCCCTTCTTGCCGGCCTGCTTGTCGGTGAGGAGCCCGTGCGACGTGGAGATGATCGCCACGCCGAGGCCGCCCAGCACCTTCGGCAGGTTGGTGGACTTCGCGTACACCCGGAGACCGGGCTTGGAGATCCGCTTGATGCCCGCGATGGAGCGCTCACGGTTCGGGCCGAACTTCAGCTCGAGGACGAGGTTCTTGCCAACCTCGGCGTCCTCGACGCGCCAGCCCGTGATGAAGCCCTCCTGCTGGAGGATCTCCGCGATGTGCGACTTGATCTTCGATGCCGGCATCGTCACGGAGTCGTGGTATGCCGAGTTCGCGTTCCGCAGACGCGTAAGCATGTCTGCGATCGGATCAGTCATGGTCATGAATTGGCCTTCGGCCTCTCTCGCCGGGGTTTCCTGGTGCGCCATCCCTCTCCCCGATCCGAGACGGGACGGGTGCGGCGCGGTGGACCTACGGCGTAGTAAGTCGTACGGGCACGGCAGGCGCCCAACCCCACAAGCCTACGGCATGTGAGGTGGGCCTCCTGCCGGACCCAGATGCTTACCGAGAGTCCTGTATCAACCCAACTGGGTTGTTACCAGGAGCTCTTGGTCACGCCCGGCAGCTCGCCACGGTGAGCCATCTCACGAAGGCACACGCGGCACAGGCCGAACTTGCGGTACACGGAGTGCGGACGGCCGCAGCGCTGGCAGCGGGTGTACGCACGCACACCGAACTTGGGCTTACGAGCAGCCTTGGCAATGAGAGCCTTCTTCGCCATCTCGCTTACGCCTCCTTGAACGGGAAGCCGAGGTGACGGAGAAGGGCACGGCCCTCAGCGTCGTTGGTCGCCGTGGTCACCACGGTGATGTCCATACCCCGGACGCGGTCGATCTTGTCCTGGTCGATCTCGTGGAACATGACCTGCTCGGTGAGACCGAAGGTGTAGTTGCCACGGCCGTCGAACTGCTTGGGGGACAGACCACGGAAGTCGCGGATACGCGGCAGCGCGAGCGACAGGGTGCGGTCCAGGAACTCCCACATGCGGTCGCCACGGAGCGTGACGTGGGCACCGATCGGCTGACCCTCACGCAGCTTGAACTGCGCGATGGACTTACGGGCCTTGGTGACGGCCGGCTTCTGGCCGGTGATCGTGGTGAGGTCGCGGATGGCGCCCTCGATCAGCTTGGAGTCGCGGGCGGCGTCGCCCACACCCATGTTGACCACGATCTTGACGAGGCCGGGAACCTGCATGACGTTCTCGTACGAGAACTCCTCACGCAGCTTGCCCGCGATCTCCTCGCGGTACTTCGTCTTGAGACGCGGAGTCGTGGTGGTAGCCATCAGATGTCCTCACCCGTCCGCTTGGCAACGCGGATCTTGTTGCCCTCGTCGTCGAAGCGGTAACCGACGCGCGTGACGACCTTCTGACCGTCCTTCTCCACGACCAGCTGAACGTTGGACACGTGGATGGGGGCCTCGGTGGTCACGATGCCGCCGGCCTGGGAACCACTGGCGGTCGGGCCGGCCTTCGTGTGCTTCTTGACCCGGTTGACACCCTCGACCAGGACGCGCTCCTCGCGCGGGTAAGCGGCAATGACCTTGCCCTGCTTGCCCTTGTCCTTACCGGTGATGACCTGGACCAGGTCGCCCTTCTTGATCTTCATGCTTACAGCACCTCCGGCGCGAGCGAGATGATCTTCATGAACTTCTTCTCGCGCAGCTCACGGCCCACGGGGCCGAAGATACGGGTGCCACGAGGGTCGCCGTCGTTCTTCAGAATGACGGCGGCGTTCTCGTCGAAGCGGATGTACGAGCCGTCCGGACGACGGCGCTCCTTGACGGTGCGAACGATGACCGCCTTGACGACGTCACCCTTCTTCACGTTGCCACCGGGGATCGCGTCCTTGACGGTGGCGACGATGACGTCACCGATGCCCGCGTAGCGGCGACCGGAGCCACCGAGCACACGGATGCAAAGGATCTCCTTCGCACCAGTGTTGTCGGCGACACGCAGTCGCGACTCCTGCTGGATCACGTCTATCTCCTGATCGTCTGCCGGTTCCCCGGGGGCCGCTCAGTGAGCGGCCCCCGGAGCCTGGCGGAACTGTCCTGCGGGATGTGCCCCGCAGGCCTACTTGTTGGAATTCCCTTGCGGGAATTACCTACTTGGCCTTCTCGAGGATCTCGACGACGCGCCAGCGCTTGTTGGCGGACAGCGGCCGGGTCTCCATGAGGAGGACGCGGTCGCCGACACCAGCGGCGTTCTGCTCGTCGTGCGCCTTGAGCTTGTTGGTACGGCGGATGACCTTGCCGTACAGCGCGTGCTTGACGCGGTCCTCGACGGCGACGACGACGGTCTTGTCCATCTTGTCGCTGACGACCAGACCCTCACGGGTCTTGCGGAAACCGCGCTCGGTCTTGTTCTCAGTCACGTTGCTCTCGCTCATCAGGCGCTCTCCACCGTCTCGATACCGAGCTCGCGCTCACGCATCAGGGTGTAGATCCGGGCGATGTCCTTACGGACCGCCTTCAGACGGCCGTGGTTCTCGAGCTGACCGGTCGCCGCCTGGAAGCGGAGGTTGAACAGCTCTTCCTTGGCCTCGCGGAGCTTCGCCAGAAGCTCCTCGTTGCCCAGCTCACGCAGCTCGGACGCCTTGGTACCGGCCGACATCACACTTCACCTGCCTCGCGCTTAACGATCTTGCACTTCATCGGCAGCTTGTGTGCCGCACGGGTCAGGGCCTCGCGCGCGATCTTCTCGTTCGGGAACGACAGCTCGAACATCACCCGACCGGGCTTGACGTTCGCGACCCACCACTCCGGCGAACCCTTACCGGAACCCATGCGGGTCTCGGCAGGCTTCTTGGTCAGCGGGCGGTCCGGGTAGATGTTGATCCAGACCTTGCCGCCACGCTTGATGTGGCGGGTCATCGCGATACGAGCCGCCTCGATCTGGCGGTTGGTCACGTACGCCGGGGTGAGCGCCTGGATGCCGTACTCGCCGAACGCAACCTGCGTACCACCCTTGGACATACCGCTGCGCTTCGGGTGGTGCTGCTTGCGGTGCTTGACCCTACGGGGGATCAGCATTTCGGTCAGGCCTCCGTTCCGGTGCTCTCAGCCGGAGCGGCGGCGGGAGCCTCGGCCTTGGGGGCCTCGGCAGCCTGAGCCTGCTGCGGCTTACGACCGCGACCGCCACGCTCGCCACCGCGGCCACCACGGGCCGGGCGGTCGGCACCGCCACGAGCCGGGCGGTTGCCGGCACGGGCGGCGGCGTTCTCGGCGCGGACCTCGGCGATGTTCTTGACGTCGCCCTTGTAGATCCAGACCTTCACACCGATGCGGCCGAAGGTCGTCTTGGCCTCGAAGAAGCCGTAGTCGACGTTCGCGCGGAGCGTGTGCAGGGGCACGCGGCCCTCGCGGTAGAACTCCGAGCGGGACATCTCGGCGCCGCCGAGACGGCCACCACACTGGATCTTGATGCCCTTGGCGCCCGCCTTCATGGCCGACTGCATGCTCTTGCGCATGGCACGGCGGAAGGAGACGCGGGAGGACAGCTGCTCGGCAACGGCCTGGGCAACCAGCTGAGCGTCGGTCTCGGGGTTCTTGACCTCGAGGATGTTCAGCTGGACCTGCTTGCCCGTGAGCTTCTCGAGGTCACCGCGGATGCGGTCGGCCTCGGCGCCACGGCGGCCGATGACGATGCCCGGGCGGGCGGTGTGGATGTCCACGCGGACACGGTCACGGGTGCGCTCGATCTCAACCTTCGAGATGCCGGCGCGCTCCATGCCGGACGTCATCATCCGACGGATGGCGACGTCTTCCTTGACGTAGTCCTTGTACAGCTTGTCGGCGTACCAGCGGGACTTGAAGTCCGTGGTGATGCCGAGCCGGAACCCGTGCGGGTTTACCTTCTGGCCCATTACCGGGTTCCTTCCTTGCTGCTGACGACCACGGTGATGTGGCTGGTCCGCTTGCGGATCCGGTAGGCACGGCCCTGGGCACGCGGACGGAACCGCTTCAGGGTCGGGCCCTCGTCAACGAAGGCCTCGGAAACAAAGAGGCTGTCGACATCGGTGTGGTCGTAGTTGTGCGCGGCATTGGCGATGGCGCTGTCCAGCACCTTGCCGACCGGCACGCTCGCGGCCTGCGGGGCGAAACGCAGGACCGCCTGAGCCTCCGCGGCGTCCATGCCACGGATGAGGTCCACCACGCGGCGGGCCTTCATGGGCGTGACGCGGATGTACCGCGCCTGGGCCCTGGCTTCCATGGTTGTCCCTTCAGTGTCTGACACGTTCGTCATTGGTCGTTACACCCCGCTGACTAGCGGCGCTTCGACTTCCGGTCGTCCTTGACGTGACCCCGGAAGGTGCGCGTCGGCGAGAACTCGCCGAGCTTGTGGCCGACCATCGACTCGGTGACGAACACCGGGATGTGGGTCTTGCCGTTGTGCACCGCGATCGTGTGGCCGAGCATGGCCGGGATGATCATCGAGCGGCGGGACCAGGTCTTGATGACGTTCTTGGTGCCGGCTTCGTTCTGGGCGTCCACCTTCTTGATCAGGTGGTCGTCGACGAAGGGCCCCTTCTTGAGACTGCGCGGCATCTAAACCCGCTCCTAGCGCTTCTTGTTCGTCTTGCGGCGGCGGACGATGTACTTGTTGCTCGCCTTCTTGGGAGAACGAGTACGACCCTCCTTCTGACCCCACGGGGAGACCGGGTGGCGACCACCGGAGGTCTTGCCCTCACCACCACCGTGCGGGTGGTCAACCGGGTTCATCGCCACACCGCGAACGGTCGGGCGGACGCCCAGCCAGCGCTTACGGCCGGCCTTGCCCCAGTTGATGTTGCTCTGCTCGGCGTTGCCGACCTCGCCGACGGTGGCGCGGCAGCGCACGTCGACCAGGCGGATCTCACCGGAGGGCATGCGGAGGTGGGCGTAGGAGCCCTCCTTCGCGAGCAGCTGCACGGAGGCACCGGCGGAGCGGGCGAACTTGGCGCCGCCACCGGGGCGGAGCTCGATCGCGTGCAGCGTCGTACCGACCGGGATGTTGCGGAGCGCCAGGTTGTTGCCCGGCTTGATGTCGGCCCCGGGACCGTTCTCGACGCGGTCACCCTGCTGCAGGTTGCGCGGGGCGAGGATGTAGCGCTTCTCGCCGTCGGCGTAGTGCAGCAGCGCGATGCGCGCGGTGCGGTTGGGGTCGTACTCGATGTGCGCGACCTTCGCCGGCACGCCGTCCTTGTCGTGACGACGGAAGTCGATCACACGGTAGGCGCGCTTGTGTCCGCCACCCTGGTGGCGAACGGTCACACGACCGGCGTTGTTACGGCCGCCCTTGCTGTGCAGCGGGCGGACCAGCGACTTCTCCGGCGTGGACCGCGTGACCTCGACGAAGTCGGCGACGCTGGAGCCACGACGGCCCGGAGTCGTCGGCTTGTACTTGCGGATACCCATTTCTCAGTCCTCGTCCGATATCGGACCAAGGCGCTCCGTTAGGAGGCCTGGCCGAAGATGTCGATACGGTCGCCCTCGGCAAGGGTCACGATCGCGCGCTTGCTGTCGGCACGCTTGCCGAAGCCGGTGCGGGTGCGCTTGCGCTTGCCCTGGCGGTTGATCGTGTTGACCCCGGTGACCTTGACCGAGAAGACCGCCTGGACGGCCTCCTTGATCTGGGTCTTGTTGGCCCGCGGGTCGACGATGAACGTGTACTTGTTCTCGTCGATGAGCGCGTAGCTCTTCTCGGAGACGACCGGCTTGACGAGAACGTCACGGGGGTCCGTGAAGCTCTTGCTCAGCGGAGTCTCGACAGTGTTCTTGCCCTCGGTGGCGTGACGCTTCGCCTTGGCGACGCGCGCGGCCTTGGCGGCCTTGGCGGCCTTCGAGGCGATGCTCGGGTGACGCGTAGCCATCAGGCCTCGCTCCCTTCGGTGTCAGTGGCCTTCGGGCCGGACACGAAGGACTCGAAGGCGGCCTGGGTGAAGACCACGTCGTCCGAGACGAGAACGTCGTACGTGTTCAGCTGGCCCGGCTCCAGGATGTGAACCTGGGGCAGGTTGCGGGCGGACAGCCACGCGGCCTCGTCGGCACGCTCGACGACGAGCAGCAGGTTCTTGCGCTCGCTGATCTTGCCGAACAGGACCTTGGCGTCCTTGGTGGACGGGGTCTCGCCCGCGATCACGCCGGAGACGACGTGGATGCGGTTGTGACGGGCCCGGTCGGTGAGGGCACCGCGCAGGGCGGCGGCCTTCATCTTCTTCGGGGTCCGCTGCGAGTAGTCACGCGGCTGCGGGCCGTGGACGACGCCACCGCCGGCGAACTGCGGCGCACGGGTCGAACCCTGACGGGCGCGGCCGGTGCCCTTCTGGCGGTACGGCTTCTTGCCACCGCCGCGGACCTCGCCACGGGTCTTGGTCTTGTGCGTGCCCTGGCGGGCAGCGGCCAGCTGCGCGACGACGACCTGGTGGATCAGCGGAACGCTGACCTTGGCGTCGAAGATCTCCGCGGGGAGCTCGACGGACCCGGCCTTGTCGCCAGCAGGCGAAAGGATGTCAATGGTGCTCATCGGTTACCTCAGGCCCCCTTGGCCGCGGTACGGACCAGGACGAGGCCGCCGTTCGGACCGGGAACCGCGCCCTTGATGAGCAGCAGACCCTTCTCCGCGTCAACGGCGTGGACGGTCAGGTTCTGGGTGGTGACCCGCTCGTTGCCCATGCGGCCAGCCATACGGAGGCCCTTGAACACACGGCCCGGGGTGGCGCAGCCACCGATGGAACCGGGAGAGCGGTGCTTGCGCTGGGTGCCGTGTCCGGCGCCGAGGCCACGGAAGTTGTGGCGCTTCATGACACCGGCGAAGCCCTTGCCCTTGCTCTTGCCGGTGACGTCGACCTTGACGCCGGCCTCGAAGGTCTCGGCGGTCACTTCCTGGCCGAGGGTGTACTCGCTGGCGTCAGCGGTACGGATCTCGACGAGGTGGCGACGGGGGGTGACGTCGGCCTTGGCGAAGTGGCCCTTGAGGGGCTTGTTCACCTTGCGCGGGTCGATCTCGCCGAAGGCGATCTGGACCGACTCGTAGCCGTCGGTGTCGTTCGTACGGACCTGGGTAACGACGCAGGGCCCGGCCTTGACGACGGTGACCGGAACAACACGGTTGTTCTCGTCCCACACCTGCGTCATGCCGAGCTTCTCGCCCAGGATGCCCTTGATCTGCTTAGCCATCTCTCAGATCACCGGCCTCAGAGCTTGATCTCGATGTCGACACCGGCCGGAAGGTCGAGTCGCATCAGAGAGTCAACGGTCTTGGGGGTCGGGTCGAGGATGTCGATCAGGCGCTTGTGCGTGCGCATCTCGAAGTGCTCGCGCGAGTCCTTGTACTTGTGCGGCGACTTGATGACGCAGTACACGTTCTTCTCAGTGGGCAGCGGCACCGGGCCCGCGACCGACGCACCAGTACGGGTCACCGTCTCGACGATCTTCTTCGCCGAGGAGTCGATGACCTCGTGGTCGTAGGCCTTGAGCCGGATGCGGATCTTCTGTCCCGCCATGGCTACTTCGTAGTCCTGTCTCTCGTAAACGCTCTGGAACCCGGCATCTGCTCCGCTTTTCTCCGACCCACGCGGTCGGGCGTGTCGCGCTCCCGCTGACATGGATATCCCTGAGGATTTCCCTGCTGGGGGGCACGGCCGAAACCGCAGGACCGGCGCTGAGCCGCAATCGACCGAAGCCGCGTGACACCGGGTGCCTGGCCGAGGCACCCCGCTGACACTTCCCGGAAGATTCCCGTACGTCCGCCCCAGCGCTGCCTTACGGCAGTTGGAGCGACGAGTACTGTGGGACTCGCTTCCAGTCCTCCCGGCGGGAGGCGCGCAGCATCGGCACTCAACCGAGCAACCCCGATAGTCTGCCATACGGGGTGCTGGGCTGGCCAATCGAGCCGAAGACATTACCCCGGGGCGAGTTCACGTCAAACCCGCGGCGCGGGCGCGCCGACGATGCGGCTTCCGCGGTCGGTGGGGTGGGTGCCGACGCACCGACGTGGTGCGCGTGCGCGCGTACACAGGGTGGCCACCCCTGTCCATACGTCCCGGCCGTCGCGCGGCAGGCCCCGACCGGGCAACGAGCCCCTGCGCGAGCCACCCTTCCGTCTCCTGAGGGACGGCAGGGCCGCGACGATCGCCACCCCCCTCCGGAAGTCCCGCGGAAGCGGCGCCGAAGCCGCCACGGAGCCACGTCGAGGCCACCACGGAGTCATGTCGCAGCCGCCACGGAGCCGGCACACCTTCGCAGCCGCCACAAGCCATGGGGATAGCCCGGCGGCGCCGAAGAGGAGGACCACGCCGGTCGAGGCTTTCCCGTCGATACCTCACGGACCGTGAGCCCTGGATTGCGCCCTGCTGTCGCCGCGCACCCGCGACGGTTCCGACCGCCGGATGGTTCATCGATTCTCGGCCGAAGAGGCCAGGTGAGGAGCGGTGAGTGCCGCCCAGGGTGCCACCGTCGAATCCTCGTCGGTGGGGCACAAGCGCCGCACCGCCCACTCTTTCGATCACGCAGCCGGCCGCCGCGGCCATTCGACATCCCTTTTGTCTGATATGCCCCTGTTTTTCGGCATGAAATCAGAAGTCAACCATGACTTAAAAGCCAGGCATGAAATTCCTTTTCGGATTGCTAGTGTTGTTTTTGCAACGGAGGGGGGTGATTTACATGGACAACATCCAGGAGCTGGACCTCAACGCGCTTGAGATCTCGGACCTGCTGGCCGACTCGGGCAAGGATGACGAGACGCTGTCCCAGGTGATGGCAGCTTCGTGCACATGCAGTGGCTGTGCATGCAGTTCTTCGTCCTCGTCCTCGTCCTGATATCAGCGATGAGGTCGGCTGCTGCCGGGGCACGTGCCTTCTCAGTGAGGCCGGTCCCGGCAGCAGCCTTTTTTGTGGAAGAACCGCGCGAAATGGGTACGACACGGTGTCGGGAGGCTTGCCGGTGCATCTGTTGGTGACGATCCCCGTGGACCAGGGCGGGTCCCTTGTGCCGCAGGGATTTCGAGGCGTCGTCACGGACCTGTTCGCCTCGGCGCAGCCCTTCCGGAACGGCGACTACTTCTTCGTACGGACCTGGGACCAGGAAAGCGGAGGCGACTGCTTCCACATCAGTCTCGAATCCGAGCAGGTCACCCTGTCCGAGGCACGCGACCGCGTCCGTCAGGTGACGACGGCCCGCGGATTCACTCCGTCCTTCGAGGAGATCCCCTTCGAGAAGGTCCCCTCACCGCTGTGGAATTCCGGACTCGCCGGCTCCGAATTCGACGCGGCCTCCAAGAGGCTCTATCGGGCCGTGGCACCGGCCCTGGTCGAGTTCGCGGCGGCACTGGGCGACGACGCCACCCGGAACTACCTTCTCGCCCTCCGCCTGATGGTCGCCCACTCCGCAGCGACATTGCTGGAATCCGAACAGCTGGACGTGCCGTCACTGTCTTTCGACGACCTGCTCCCCCTGCGACTGCTCAGCTACCGCTCGCATTACGAGGGCATCTACGCCCGGGTGAACGATCCCGAATCCTTCGAGCGCCGCTATGCCGCGTACTACGACGGCCTCGGCGCCCACGCCCGGGAATTCATCGCCTCCCGCCTGGCATCGCCGCTGCCCGACGCCGACGACACATTGATCCGCCCCTGGGCCGACGCAATGCGTGCGCAGTTCGCCGAGGTGCGCGAAAGCTTCCGGGCCGGCCGGATCGTCGACGACGGCCCCACACTGGCGGATCTCAAGGACAGGGAGGAACCGCTGCGGCCGACGCGCTTCCACACCTTCATGTCGGAGGCGATGGAACAGCTGCTGCACCGGAACCCGGACTTCCTGGCCTTCCGCATCCAGACCAGCCTGCTCTACAGCTGCCTGCACACGCTGGGCTTCGGCCTGGTGGAGCGCTATCTGTTCTGCTACATCCTCGCGCGCGCCAACGAGGACGTTGCGGGGAAGTCCACGCAGGAGCTCCAGCAAGGACTCGGCTCGCTCGCGAGGCTGCTCGCGAGCTGATGCCCCGGGTGCGGCTGCGCGCGGATGATCACGCCCATCGCAGCGCGCAGCCGAGCATGTGCCGCTCCGCACCGCCGGTCATGTGCTGCCACGGACCCGGACCGCCCTCAGGTCGCCGTGATCACCGTGGCATCGTGCGGCTCATCGACCGTCGGAGAGATTCCGTCCGGCCCGCCCGTGCAGCGCGATCCCGGCCGAGACGGAGACGTTCAGCGACTCCGCCGACGGGTTGATCGGGATCGACACCGAGTTCGCCGCGATGCCTTCGAAACCGCTCGACGTGCCGGTCTTCTCGCTGCCGAACAGGAGCGCGAGCCGCTCGTCGAGGCCACGGAGATCGTCGACGGTGAAATCACCCTCGGCGTCGAAGGCCATCAGCCGCATGCCGCTGTCGCGGAAGTAGTCGATCGCCTCCTCCCGGGACGCGAGGACGATCGGGAGCGAGAACACGTATCCCCGGCTCGCCCTGACGAGCCGCCGGTCCGCGATGCTGACGAGATCACTGTCCACGAGGACGATGCCCGCGGCTCCGAGCGCGAAGGACGTCCGGACGATGGCACCGATGTTCCCGACGATCTTCACCCCGTCCAGGACGATGACGTCGCCGGTCGAGCCGGCCAGATCGTCGAAGCCACGAGGCCTCGGGACCCGGGCGATACCGAACGTCTTGGGGCGCTTGTCGGTCTTGAACACCTGGTTGACGATCGAGGACTCGATCAGACGCAGCGGAATGTTCCGCTGCTGACAGGCATCGAGCAGTTCGCTCGGCACGGGACTGCTGTCGGTGCCGTAGACCTCGATGAAGTCCAGCCCCGCGCGAATGCATTCGAGCAGCGGCTCCGTGTCCTCGATCAGCGCCGTCCGGACAACGGATCTCGAATGCTTGGTGACGTCGATGATTCTCTGTACGGCGGGATCGGATTTCCCGGTGATGACGTCGAGGCTGGTCATGGCGGAATTTTACATGATCGGTTCAGGCGGTCGTCGGCCCGGCCTCCGAAGGGACCGGGCCCGCGCAACCGAGGCCGCGCACGGCCGGAGCCACTCCCGGACCCGACCGCACCCGCCCGAACCGCCGCCGCCGGATGCTCCTTGGGGGGTGGTGCGGTGCCACCGGGCAGCACGGTGCTCACTCATGCCGGACAGCGGTGATCAGCCACACCGCCGAGCCGTAGTGCACCCCTTCGCGGGAGTGATGCGTGCGCAGGTTCTCGCGCAGTTCGTCGTGGGCCTTCGCCACGGTGCTCGCGTCGACGCCGCGCAGCATCCAGCCGAACTGGCCGATGACGAACCGCTCGGCGTCCTCGACGTCGTCGCCGAGGTACATCGGCCGGCGCAGGCCCTCGACCTCGATGCCGGCGAACCCCGCCCCGCTCAGCAGCGCACGCACCTGGCCGGGATCGCTCAACGAACCGGGTGTGGGCGTCGTTCCGGGCAGTGCGCGGCCCGCCGCGAAGATCTCCCGGAAGGTACGCATCCACTCGTTGTGTTCCACCGGCTGCCAGGAGAGCATCGCCAGCCGCCCGCCGGGGCACAGTGCCGAGGCGATGTTGCCGAACGCCGCCGCCGGGTCGCCGAAGTAGATGGCGCCGTGCCTGCTCACCGCCAGGTCGAACCGTCCCGGTTCGAACGCGTACACCTGCGCGTCGGCCTGCACGAACGTCACGTTGGCGACCTGGTCGCGCAGCGCCCGCTGCCGCGCGAGCTCGAGCATTCCGGTGGACAGGTCGACGCCCGTCACCGTGCCCGCGCTCGCGATCCGCGCAAGGTCCCGTGTGGTCCGGCCGGTGCCGCAGCCGATGTCCAGCGCGATGGTGCGCTCCTCGGCCTGTGCGGCGGCGAGCAGCCGCTGCTGGTAGCCGGCGAGCCCCTGGTCGAACCGGTCCGCCCGCTCGACCCAGTACGCACCCAGCTCACCGTTCCACGCGCGCAGTTGCACCACATTGGACCGGTCGACGACCGACATGTACGGCCCCCCTCTGCTCTGCCTCGCGCGCGAGCCGGGTGCCGTGCACCGTCCGGCTCCCGCGCGCCTTCGCCATCCGACCGCCTGCGGTACGTGCGCGGGGCCGGTGTCCGCCGGCCGGACCCGGCTCCCACGCACCGCGGCTCATACGGGTTCCAGCTCGTCCAGCGCCCGTCGCATCACATGCGCCATGAAGGCCTCGCCGGCCGGGATGATGCCCAACCGGTTGTTGGTGGTGTGGATGTAGTTCGAAAGGCAGTGCGCGTACGTCGTCTCCCCGAGCCGGAGCTCCGCGAGATCGCCGTCCGTCACCGCACCGGGGAGGGAGCGCGCGGCGGTCAGCGCGTCCGCGTAGATGCCGTGGAGCGCGTCGGTTCTGCCCTGGTGCCAGACCGAGGTGCAGAGGTTCCGCACGTTGTCGCGCATCTTGGCGTACAGGCCCTCCCACATGGCGTCGTACCCCGCGGGCACATAGGGACGCCACCAGGCCTCGTACCTGTCGAGGAACTCCCGGCTTTCCTGGACACCCAGCCCCGAGCCGCTGAGCGACATCGCCGTGAACCTCATGGCCTCCCCGATCGGCGCCTTGAGCTCGCGGCCCGGCCGGGCGGAGAGAACGTCCAGCACGGCGACGGAGGTCGCGCTGAAGACGCGTTCGGCGATGTCGACGCCCGCGGGCCCGCCGTACTTCCGGTACTCGGGAACGTACTCGTCCCGTTCGACGGTGCCGGCCGGCCTGATGTCCGCCGGTTTCTCGCCTTCGAGGTCGGCCAGCTGGGACTGCAGGGAGACCTCGTAGGCGTACTCGTCGGACAGCTCCGCCGTGAGCTGCGGGACCGCGGCGGCCAGCGACGCCCCGACCGACTCGAGGGTGGCATCGGATGCGCCGTCGATCCTGAGCCGGATGTGCGGGCCGCCCTGCCAGTAACGGAGGAAGAAGAAACGGCCTCCGTCGCCGGCATCCCGCACGAGCGGAGCAACCGCATCGCACAGGAACCCGGTCTGCAGGGAGTGCGGCAGATAGATGTGGAATGCGCGCCAGCCACCCCGGGCCGGGCCGTTACGCCTTGTCTCGGTAGAGCTCAACGAAAAACTCCTCTGCGGCTGCCGGTCCAGGTCCCTGGTCGTACTCGTCCACGGCCGGCAGGCACTCTCGAATCGACACGTAGACGCCGTCCCGCGACAGCGCGGACTTGGCGAAGCTCCGCACGAGGTAGGGATTCCGGAAGTCCACGTACATCGGCTTGTGGACGCTCGCCTTGTGCAGGTGCTCGAAGTCGGACCAGTTCCGCGGGAGACCCCTGGTCCGGCCGGCCAGCACGTTGTACTCCGCCAGCGTCTGGCAGAGCACGAACGCGTGCCGCGGCAGGCCACGGCTGCGACGCCACTCGTCGAACGCGGTCAGCGCGGTGTACGAGTCCTTGCTCACCTCGGCCAGCAGGGGAATGTCCTTCGCCGGCACGGTCCAGGACTGCCGGTCGACGACGACGTCGCCGACCTGGAGACGGGGGGACGAGCCCGGGTACGAACTGGGATCCAGCGCGTCCCGGATGTTGTTCAACGGATGCCAGGGGTACCGCGTGGTCGGGCTCAGCGCCTCCAGCAACTGGTACAGCACGGGCACCCCGACGGGGATCAGGAAGTTCAGGGGCATCAGGTCGAGGGCTTCCCCGGCCACGGGGTCCCAGAGAACCAGGCTCCGGTTGTCGTGATCCACGCGGATGAGCAGGTCGCCGAGACCGTAGGCCTTCTGGTCCCCCGCCGCGGGCCACGACCCGGGGTAGTTGAGTACCCGGTCCGTCAGGGGCGGGTGCAGGTTGAAGTTGAACCCGAGCACCGCATTGAGATCCACCTGCCGCGGGGCGGCGCTGCGCAGGTGCTCCCGCAGCGCGGAGCGCAGCGTCCATCCGTCGACGCCCGACCCCTCGATGAACTTGCTGAACCGCGAGAAATAGACGCCGTACCCGGTGAGCACGCCGTTCACCACGACCGTGGGCTCCGGCGCGGCACCGCGGGCGAACTGGAGACGGAAGGTGATGGACGTGGGGTCCACGGAGTCCTGCACGGCCGCGCACGCGTCGGCGACTGCGCGCGGGTCGAGGCGCAGCACCCCGTCCTCCTCGACGACCTGCTTGCCGATCTCGCGCAGCGCCTGGGTGCGCCGGGTGGCGAAGTCCGCCGCGAGGACGGACTCCCGGCCCCCGAGCACATCGTCCTGCTCCGCTTCCGACAGCCGGGTGAACCGGTCGAAGAACTCCAGGAACGGCAGGGTCTCGCGGTCGCCGAAGTGCGCGAGGGCGAACGAGTACAGCCCCAGTCGCTTCACCTGCCCGTAGTCGAGCAGTGACGAGAACCTCCAGAGGCTCTCCAGGGCGGGAAGGTTCCCGGTGACGGAACCCAGGTTCCAGGTGGCGGGCAGCGCCCGTGTCCAGGCGTCCTCGTACACCGGAGAGCGGACGACCGCCTCGGGCGGGACGCCGACCTCGCACACCTCCGCGATACCGGTGATGGCCCGGTCCGCGGCCTGCAGCAGGGACTGCCGTTCCGGAGCCGAAGCGTCCGGGAAACCGGTCTCCAGCGCCCGCAGGGTGGCGAGGTGACCCGCCACGGCGGACGTGGCCCCGCTCGTCCCGGAGCCGAGGAACTCCGTCAACTTCTCGGAGTACGCAGGGTCCTGCTCGTCGAAGCCGGGGCGGTAGGACAGCAGACCGGTGCGCAGGAGCGCGTTGAGGATCTTGCGGCTGACGGCCTCGTCGCCGGTGAGCCCGGTCAGGCCCTCCAGCACCGCCGGTACGGGTGCGGAGCCCTCCGCCAGGAGTTCCAGAACGCGGTCGACGGTCGCGTCACGCTTGATCCGCACCACCGCTTCCGAGCCGCCGAACCCGTTGGCGGCGCGGGGGTCGGCCTTGATCCCGATGAACTCGACCGACGTCGCGTCCGACCGCAGCGACGAGTTCAGGAGCAGGGTGCCGAGTTCCAGGCCGCCGGGGACGCGCTGCAACGCGCCGAGCATCCAGTTCAGCAGGACGCGGTTCAGCGTCGTCTCGGAGTGGGTCGCGGTGTCGTCCGTCGTACCGTCGGCCCCGGCCAGGTCGGGCGGGAAGGCGCCGACCTCGGTGAAACGGCCGAACGGCGACGGCTTCAGGGCCGCTCGATAGGCGAAGTTGACCAGCGAGGACTCGAAGGTGCGCGCCTTGCTCGGCTTGACGGACCCGCTCTCGCCGGAGACGTACCGCTGGAGGCTCTGGTACAGCTGGTCGCCGGAGAGCTGGATGCTCTTCGCCATGGAGTCGTGGTCGAACAGCCGGCGGAAGCCGTCCCGCGCCGACTCCTTCTCCTGCTCCAGCGACGACAGCGACTCGGCGTCGCAGCGTTCCGCGCGCCGGACGAGGTCGTACCACGTCCGCAGCTCCGTCAGCGTGCCGCCGTCCAGATGCGGCTCCAGCGTCTCGATGCGGCGCAGTGCTCGATCGGCCCGCTGGTTGAAGATGTCGCGCCGCAGCCGGACGAGCTCGGTGCGCACCGAGTCGTCCATGTCCGGTACGAGCGCGGCCAGCAGATCCGACAGCTCACCTGCACGGCGCTCGCTCTCGGCGCGCAGTTCGCGCGACTCGTCGATCTTCGCCCAGGTCTGCTCGAATCGCAGGTCGTCGAGCTCGGCGACGGGCAGCCTGCCCCGCCGGTAGACGACGTAGGGACTGATGTTCACATTCATCGAGCAGCGCCCTCGATACGGCGCGAAACATTCGCGCGAGAACAGTACGGACCGGCAAGAACTCGCAAGCGGATCACGCCTCCCGGGACGCGTAGGTCCGTCGTTCCGAAAAATCGTCCGATCGCACGAGCACGAACTCCCTTTCCTGTGTTCCTTGGTCTTCCTGGTTTTCCTGGTCTTCCTGGCATGTCACGAGTCGGGGGTGACACCGGTGCGGTCACGGCGGGCGGCTCGGGCACGGTCTACGGGAACGGGTGCGGCGGCACGTCCACCGGTGACTGCCCGGGCGCCAAGAGGGAGGCATGGGGCAGGGTGTCGCCGTGGAGCCGCGGCAGACCTTCCATTCTTCGGGTGCTGTGCCCGAAGGTCATCGGCAGGAATCCGGGGACGAAGGCACGCGCGCAGACCAGCCCGCGCCACCGCAGCTCAGGAGTGGTGACGTCGGCCGCGTAGACGACCGAGCCCACCGCCTCGATCCTTTCCCTGACGTGGTCGAGGTCCTCCCGGAGCGTGGCGAACACCGGACTCGCGTCCGACACCTCGGTCAGGCTGATGTCGGGACGGTCCCGCGTCGTCAGGAAGTCGAACCACTTCCTGGACGTGGGCAGGGCTCCGAGCAGGCTGTGGTCCGACATCGTCCGCACCGAACCGAAGTCGGTCGCCAACCGCTCGCCGTGCTCACGGTTCTCCTCGAAGGAATGCGTGATGGCGGCGAGGATGGCGGACACTTCGAGGATCGCCGACGCGGCTGCCGCCCTGGGGTACAGACTCGCGCCGGCCGACACGAAGGTGCAGGGACCCGATGTCGCATCGCGTTGGGCCAGCGCCACCACGACGGGGAGCCCGGTGTCCAGAGCCGCCCAGTAGAGCCGGATGCGGAATCCTGTGATGATCTCGACGCGTTCCACCAGGTCCCGGACCTCGCGGTCGGCCGGACCCAGCGTGAGCTCGGGAAGCAGGAGTCTGCGGTACCACGTCAGCAGGAAGGCGTCCCGCTCGACGATTTCGAGAATGCCGTGCAGCGTCGCTTCCTCGGGGCTCTGCCCCAGCGCGAAACCGTTCGACGTGTCGTAGAACAGCGGCTTCCGCGATGCGGACCTGGTCACCCAGGACAGCGCCATCTCGGGAAGATACCGGGCGGGCCCGTCACCGAGCGGGGTGACCTCGGCCCAGCGTATGTTCTCGTCCGCCTGCAACGGCGCGAAGGGAAAGTCCTCCTGCGCGTAGTGGGCGTCGAGGTGATAGCCGAGCGTGCGGGGATCGATGGCCCGCTCGCCCAGTTCGGCGAGCGACGCCTCGACGACTCCGTCATCCGCCCGGTAGTGGAAGCCGGTATAGCGTTCCAGCCCCTCGAGGACCGCCGTGACCCTGCTCTTCGAGAAGTCCAGGGTCCTGCCGATGCCCGGTTCCAGATCGCCGCTGTTCAGCGGCATACCGATCTGGGCCGCCGGAACCGGACCGTCCAGATCGAGGAGCGGCTCCCTGAACAGCGAGTGCGCGCCCACGTAGTCGGATGTCAGGGTCGACGGCAGTGCCCGCCGGCTGCGCAGGGTCCCGTCGGCCTTCAGCAGGAGCTCGGGCCCGGAATCGAAGCTGACCGCGCTCGCGGCCATGCGCGGGGTGCACACCGGGCAGCCCGACCTCGGAGGTACGCGCCCGTACTGCACCGCGCAGCTTGCCCGCTCGATCGTCGCGAGCGTGCCCGCGGGATGCCGGTCCTCCATGAGCGAGGCCGCGATCCGTGCGACGACGGCCTGCAGCGCGGGTCCGATCCGCTGCCACAGCACCGCGTGGTCCGTGCCCTGCGCCGTGTCGGTGTCGAGCGGCGCGTGACGCGGAACCTGCTGCCTGGTGACAAAGCTGGACAGGCACGCCGGACATCCGTTGTCGCCGCTGTAGTCGTACGCCAGCACGTACAGCCTGCTGCGCCAGAACAGGACCGCCACGCACTTGTCCTGCGTGTACCGGGGATCCGGGGGTCCGTGCAGCCGTTCCGGAGCCGTCAGCCGCCCCAGAAGGATCTCCGCCGGGCGCGGCGTGCCGTCAGCGGCCAGAAGAGCGGTGAGAAGGTTCTCGGTGGGCATCTCGTACGGCTGTTCCTCGTCTCCCGGCCTGCCCGGGTCCCGTAACGTCCTCACGGCAGTTCCACGAGCTGGACTTCGTCCCGCACGAAGGGCACCGCGTGCGGGAGGGGCTCGGCCTTCTCCGGCAGCGCGATGTGCTCCCGCACCTCCCGCCAGGTCCGGAAGTGCGGATTCACATGAACGAGAACGCCGGCGTCGTTGACCAGTCCGAGCAGCGCCATGGAGACGGCTTCCCCGTAACAGGCCCCCAGGCCGTGTGCGACCGCGCCCTCGGCCCCGAGTCCGGCTGCGCGGTAGAGGCCGTTCGGCAGGCGTGCGCCGACCCAGCGCAGCGCATCACCCCGCCCGCTGCGGGCGATGCTGCGCTCGATGTACCGGCTCGTGCGACCGCACTCGTCGTGACCCAGGTCCTCGGCCGTTATCGGGACCGGCCCGGACTCGCCGAGGGGTTCGCGCAGACAGGACCTCAGCAGCGCACGGTAGATCGCCTCGTCCACGGTCCACCCCGCGCCGAGGTTCCGCGCCGCCGGGCCCTCGGGCGTCGGGTCCGCGATCTGTTCGACGGCATTGAGGGAGGCCTGGTAGAAGGCCTCCCGCGAGGACAGCGTGGCGGCGCGCACCTCCCGGACGTGGGAGACACCCGCGAGGTCGGTGAGGACGGTGGCCCGGGCGGTCCCGAACGGAACCTGGGCCAGCTCGCCCCCGTCGAGGTCGAGGAAGGGTCCGACCCGCCGGTCCGTCCAGCCGGCCAGGGTGGCGATGATGCGGTCGTTGTCGTCGTGCAGCCGCTCTTCGTCCTGGGAACTCGTGATGTTCCTGCGGACGAGCTGCTCACGGCTGCCCTCGGCCGGGCCGCCGTGGTCGTCGGGCACCCTCGCCCGGTGACAGCGGCACCCCGAGTCGTGCCACACCGGATGCGGCTTGACCGCGAGCAGGCCCCCGTCGTCCGAGAGTTCGGTGGCCGCTGTGGAGCGGTCGCCCAGTCCGGCGCAGCGCACCACGATCGAGTGCACCAGGGCGGCCGCCTTCAGCTCGGCCGCCGTCTCCGCCGACGCGCCCTCGGGTGCGCCTTCGGCCGGGCCGGTCCACGTCCGGCCGTACCTGCACAGGCAGTCCCAGCAGCCGGTGGAGTCGGCGTCGGACCAGACGCTCCAGTGCAGTGGGCCGATCCCGCCCACGACGCCGTGCGGCACGCGCCGCTCCAGCAGGGCGTCCTGGATCCGGACGGTGTGCTCGTGCGGCAGAGCGTCCGCATCGACGACGGCCATCACGTCGTCCCGCCATCGGCTCCCCGCCGGGCCCGCGTCCGCCTCCGGCACCGGCACCGGCACCGGCCAGGAGGCCTCCCCGGACACGGAGTGGTACTCGGTCCGCAGGCCGTGCAGGAGTGACGCGTCCAGAGCTCGGCGCATGTGCTCGAGCCAGCCGGGGCTGCCGAGCAGGACGAGCGTGGTGCCGAGTACGGCGTCCAGCGCGCGCACCGGCTCGCTCGTCAGCTGGGAGAGATACGGGATCAGCCATGCCGAAGCGGATCCCTTCCGCTCCGCGTACCGGCTCAGCGGCTCGTCCAGGCGAACGGCGCAGCCGCGGGCGACGAGCGTGTCGAGCAGCCGTGACACCACGGGTTGCGAGGCGGCCGGGAACTCGTCCACGACGTCCCGCACCGCGCGGTTCCCGTCCAGCATGCCCAACAGTGTCGAGACCAGATCGAACGCCGCCGCGCCCTTCACCGTGAAGGATGCGGAGCCGTTGCCGATCCACACCCCCTCCGTCGTCCGCAGCACCGACACGTCGGGGCGCGCGACGACTGAGCCGGCGGGCCCGGCACCCCCGGTGAGAACGGTCGCTTGCTGCATGGTGTGAACTGCCCCCCGTATCCGATGTGTCCCGCAGTCAGCCCGCGTTGGAAAGGTCATTCACCGCGGGGTCGCTCACGCGGTGGACGGGCGTAGGTCGAGGAGAGCAGCGGGTGTCTGGTGACACCGTCGCCCTGGACCAGGTTCCGCACCGCCGACGCGATGAAGCCCCCGAAGAGCGTGCCGACGTAACCGTGGGACTGGAACCCCAGATGGAAGTCGTAGAGCGCCATCGCGGCACGCGTGGCGCACACCCGGTAGCCGTGCGACCCGGCCCACGAGTCCGCCTGATCGAGGTGGCCGTACATGGTGACGATCCCGCCGGCGGTCGCGAACTCGCGCTGCACGCCCAGGTCTTCCAGGTCTCCGAGGGCCGACAGCGGCGCGAGGAACGAGGACTCCTGTGCCGTGACGCGGTAGACGCCGGGCTCCAGTCCCTCACTGCGCAGCGCGAAGACGAACGCCTCGAGCGGGCCGGCGGAGTCGTCCAGGTCCCAGTCCGCGGAGTCGCGCTGCAGCGCGCCCCGGAGCAGATGGAGGATCGCCTGCGTGCGCACCGGCTCGTCCGCGTACTGCAGCGACGACCGCCGCTGGAGCAGCGTCTCCAGCAGGTCGTGACCCGGTCCGAGTATCTCCTCGTCCAGGTCGACGGGGACGGGGGCCGCATGCGCGAACGGGACGGGCGCTCTGCGGGCCGCGAGCCCGTCGGCCGTGCTCGTGCGCGCGCCGAAGCCGTTCAGCACGGGAAGCATCGTCGAGAGGTCTGATCTCATGGTTCACCCCAGTCCCATGACGGCCACGACGGGCTCGTCGGTCGGCGAGATGCCGAGATGCTCGCTCAGGGAACCGTCGTCCCAGTCCTCGTGGAGCGAGAAGTCCAGGGCCAGGTGCTCGGCCACCTCCCGGGCGCTGGTCAGCGCGCACCCCGTGTCGAGCAGGGCGAGCCGCAGCCCGAAGGTGCCGTACTTGCGGACCACCTTCCTGAGATTGCCGGTGACGACCAGCAGGAGTCGCCGGTCACCCGGCGGGACCCGCGTCGACAGCTGCGCCAGGGCGTGATCCCGCTCGCTGTAGGCGTAGACGCCCACCGGCAGCACGCTCTCGTCCCGCGACACCAGGTAGGCCGTGGCCGAACCGATGTTCCCGGCCGCAGCGGTCCACCGCTTCACCCATCCGTCCGAGGACAGTTCACGGATGCCGAACGCGATCTTGAGCACCAGGCCGGCCTCGGCGAGTCCGACGTCCGCCCGGCCTCCCGGTGCGGTTCGCCGGTGCTCACGGGCCAGCCTCGACAGATCCGGCTCCGGCAGCGGCACCTGCGGACAGCTCGGCCATTCCCGGAACTCGGACTGGAGCTTGATGTTCGACGACTGGTAGTGGGCCAGGTGCCCCTTGGGGTCGAGGAACCGGCGCGGGGGAAGCGCGACCGCCGCCTCGTACGCGGCGCAGTCGGGTGGTACGGACGCCTCCGGGCCCTCGCTGAAGGAGCAGGTGGGGCAGCCGGGACGCGTGGCGCTCGCCCGGTACGCCGTCGACAGGGTGGCGAGGTCGATCACGGCGGCGTCGAGCGGCAGATGGGTCATGGTCGCCCGCGATACGAGCGCGACGACATGGTGGGCGACGAGGCCCGCGACAAGGTCGAGTGAGCGCTCCGGCGGGTCACCCGCGGGCTTGTCCTCGCCCGATGTCCCGCACTGCAGACACGGCGTGAACGACGGGTCCACGTAGGGGCCCATGACCAGCGATGTCGCGTCGACCCGCACACGCAGGAGCGGCCGCCGCTCCTCCCAGCACCTGCGCTCCAGTCCGGCGAGCTCCGGCTGCGACTGCGCGGTCTCGAAGAAGACCACGAGCGTGTTCTCGGCGGCCGGCCGCCCGTCGTCGGCGTCGACGACGACGACCTCGCACACGTCGCCGAAGGCGCGCTGCGCAGCCTCCGCCAGGGCTCGGTCCCCGGTCAGCCGGACGGCGGCGTCGGCGAGCCTCGCGGCGCTCTGCGTCCAGGACCGGTTGGCTCCGGTGGAGTTGCCCAGACGGGACAGGAAGCAGGCGAACTCCGGCCGGACCGACGGCTCGTCGCCGGCGGGCACGCCCTCCTCCAGGGCCCCCGACGCCCAGAGCAGGGCCACGGACTTGTAGACGACGGACTCGTCGAGCCCCACCTCGGCGGCGAGATCCGCATGCGTCGCGGTGCCGTCGCACGCGGCGACCAGTCGGCCCAGGCTCTCGCGCGCGAACCTCCCCGTGAACACCTGCGGCCGGTCCGAGCCGTCGAGCATGACCGAGTCGCCGACCTGACGCAGCCGGACGCCCCGGCGCACGGCCGGGCGGACGGGAACGGCGATCTGCAGGTCGCTGCGTGCGGCCCGGCCTAACGTCTCCGCCTTCACTTCGGAAACCACCAGTACACCTCCCTACGGTTGGTTGACGCCTACGGAAGCCCTGTCACCGCGCCGGCGCCGCTCGGCGGGCGGTCGCGGAAGCGGTCGCCGCAGCGCGGGCAACGGTCCACGGCCACGGTCGAAGCCGTCGAAAACGTCCCGGCCACCATGTCGAACGTCCGGACCGTGCCCCCGAGTTCCTGAGGACCGGAGCGGAGCTCGTCCAGGGCCAGCGCGAGCAGCCCGTGGGCGATCGCGAGGTGCTGCGGGCCGAAGCCCTCCTCCAGCCCCCGGGTCGCCCGGCCGACGTCGTACGGCTGAGCCGGGTCCCTGTGCTGCTCGATGCGGGCCAGGTAGCACGAGTAGCAGGCCGTCGCGCCCGGGATGACGGCCGGCCCGCAGACGATCCTCGTCGGGAGCAGTTCGACCCCCACCGACGGGATGTTCCGTTCGAAGCCGATCCTGTCGAGCGTGTCGCGCCATGCCTCGTCCCGCCCCGCGTGCAGCGCCACCAGCATGGCGGCGTCGGGCAGTTCGGCTTCGTCGGCCGCCGCGGTCGTCGTCACCCGGCTCGACTCCGGGATTCCGTAGGCCTCGGCGTACTGCTCACCGAACGCGTCACGGACCAGATACAGACACTCCACCGGTGTTTCCCCCATGCGATCCACCCCCTCCACGCTATGCGAACGGCTGCGGATCCGGATTGACGGACTCTTCGTCATGGCTCTCGAACCCCATGGCCTGCGGCGCGGCGTAGAGCCGTGCCGTCGCGAGATAGCGCTCGCTGTGTATGAAGGACAGGGGCACCGCTTCCGGGACCAGCACCTTGACCGCGTGCATGCCCACCTGCCGCGCCTCGTCCGTGGTGACGTCCACCGCCAGGACCTCGGCCCCTCGGGCGGCGAGGCCGGAGACCGCGTGCTCCAGGGGATCCGCACCCGCCGGCAGGCGGGGCAACTCCTCGAGACGGCGTGTCTCCCGCTCCCCCTCCAGCAGGTGCCCGAAGGCCCCGCGCCGCTCGATCGAGGCGTTCCAAGCGGCCCCGCCGACCACGCTGACGGCCCCGTCGTCGGGTCGCCGCACCGGGTGCCGGGTCACGTGGTCGCGCAGCGCGATGCGCAGGGAGGCGAGTTCGCGGTAGATCTTGCCGACCGCCCGGTGCGGATCCAGGTCGCAGGTCGCGCACACGATCTGCGCGAGCGGGTCACCGTGGCCCGCGAGCTGGACGGCGTAGACCACGGGGATCCCGAAGTCCGTCGTGGCGTCGAAGAGCCGGACCTCGAGGTGACGCGACGTCCCGGTCTCCAGACAGGCACGCGCGAGCGGTTCGAGGAGGTCCGGATCGACCTGCAGCTGCGGGAGACGCAGTCTCTGCAGCCACGCCATCGACAGCGCATCCCGCTCGACGACCTCCAGCAGACCGCCGAGGACGGCACTGCGGATGTCGGAGTGGACGGCGGCCCCCGTGGTGACGCCCCGGGTGAAGAGTTCGGACCGCGACTCGGCCCGCATGTGCAGGTACACCGCGATGGCCGGCACCAGGACGGTGCGGCGCCGGGTGAGGGACCAGGCCCGGACCCAGCGGATGGGGACGTCGGGGTCGTACGGCTCCAGACCGCAGTCGCCGCGGCTCAGCTCACGTGCGGAGCACTGCGGCCAGCGGGTGGGCGAAACGAACTCGTCGGTGAGGGAGCTCTCGGCGGCGGTGACGATGTCGTCGTCATTCCACGAGCACGTCGAGTACCGCTCCAGGGCCTCGGCGATCGAAATCAGTCTCGCCCGCTGTCCGGTGAGGGCGCTGCCGACACCGTCGACATTTCCCATGTCGGCGTCGTGATTCCAGCCCCGCAGATTGTCCAGCACTTTCGCGGGATTGCCGAGGCTGGACACATGGACGGCGAAGTCCGGGTCGCCGTCGCCCGTGGGCAGAGGCGCTGTACGGGATACGAGACCGTACGGGGATACCAAGGAGCCAATCCGGCGTAAGTCGGGCGGATTGGACTCGAGTTGCCCCCCCGAAACCATACGATTCTCCCCTCCTCGAATCGGGATCATGGTACCTCACGCCGCACGGGACGAGAGTCTCCGATATTCACCGATGGCGCCGCCCTCATAAGGAGGCGGTGGTTCCCCCTCCGCCGAGCAGAAGGACGGGCGGCGCTTCCCGAGCGCCTATTAACGGGGTATTTCGGGGGCTGCTGTCCGCTCCAATCCGGAACTCGGGGTGCGGGAATCCTCCCTTCCGCGAGAGACCGTGGCGCCCATCACACGTCCGGATGAACAGAACATGTCCGTGCATGGAACCGGTGCCCACAGGCGGCCATCTCATCGGATGAACGACCTGGACAGCAGCGCCGCCCCCCGACCGCTGCAGACGGCGGACGGAGGAGTGCGCGTGCGCGGCATGCGTTCTTGGAGAGCCCGGATATCCGGGCCGATATCGGGTTTCCGGGCGATACCCGGACGGGCGACGGACGACCCGGCGACGAGCGGCCCGACGACCGGGCGACGCGCGGCGGGCGACCGGGCGACCGGCGAAGGCGCGGCGGCCACCGCCCGCCGGGAGACGAGCGCCGGGGCCGAGACGGGCAACGGCGACGCCGGACCCGGGATGCGCCGGCCCCGCCGTCGCGCCGTCGTGCTCGGCGGCGCCGCCGTCGCCGCGGCAGGGGCCGTCGCCGGGTGCTCCCGTACGGCACCGCCTCCCGGCCGCCCCGCCGCCCCCTCGCCCGCCTCGGGCAAGCCCGCCGCACAGGCCGAGCGGGCGCTGCTGCTCCAGGTGCTCGCCCACCCCGACGACGACCTGTACTTCATGAACCCGGACACCCAGCACACCGTGAGTGCGGGGGTCCCGCTGGTCTGCGTGTACGTGACCGCCGGCGAGGCGGACGGGGTCAACAAGATTCCCGGGCGGCCGCATCCGCCCGGGAACAAGGCCGCGTACGCGTCCTCCCGCCACCAGGGGCTGCGGCAGTCCTACGCCGCACAGCTCGGCCTGCCGATCTTCACCCAGTGGGACGTGTCCGTGCTGTCGCTGGGCGCGGGCTACAAGGCCGAGATCAACACCCTCGACCACCAGGGGCGGCGCGTCGAGCTGATCTACCTCGACCTCGCGATGCACACCCCGGCCGGGCACATGGGGGTTCCCGCGCTGTGGCGGCAGCCCAATCTGCTGCTGCGCACCGTCGTCCCGGAGGGGTCGCCGCTGGACACGGTCCAGGCGTACGACTACGACGCGCTCGTCGGTGTACTCGTGCGGCTCTTCGACCGGTACCGGCCCACGCTCGTGCACACCCTCGACCCCGACCCGGACATCCAGCACAGCGACCGGATCACCCAGATACGGGACAGCGAGCAGCCGGGGTACAGCGACCACGCCGACCACACCGCCGTGGCCTGCTTCACCTGGGCGGCGTTGATCCAGTGGGCGGGGGCGGACAGGAGCGGACCGCCCGCATTCGCGACCGCGGCCTACCGCGGCTACTACAACAACCACTGGCCGAAGAACCTCCCGGCGCGCGTCCTGGACGAGAAGGCCGCACACCTCGTGCCGTACGGCGGCGCCCCCGACTGGCAGTGCGGGAACCACGGCGGATGCGGCGACTACAACGTCGGCGGCGACCGGCCGCTCACCAACCGCAAGGGGTGGGTGCGCTCCACGCACTACCGGTACCCGGGGTCCCGGCTGGTGCTGGGGCAGGAGAAGGGCGGCCGGCTCACCGCGTACGGCGTCCTGGGGCTGCGGGCCGTGGCGTACCGGGAGACCGTGAACGGCTCGTTCGGCGAGCCCAGGGACCTGGGCGGCGGCCCGCTGGCTCCCGCCCTCGGTTCGGCCGTGCTGGACGACGGCCGGCAGCTGCTGTTCGGCCTGCGGCTGGCCGCGCTGGCCGGGCGGGGCGCCCAGAACGTACGCGAGATCGTGCTGCTGGAGCAGCAGGAAACCGATGGCGACTTCGCCGCGTGGCGGGGGCTCGGCAACCCCGAGTCCGACCCGGACCGCGGGCGCCGGATCGGGATACCCGTGGCCGTGACCGCGCGCGACGGACAGGTGCATCTGTTCGTGCGCAACGCCGACCAGGGCGTGAGCACCCGGGTGCGCGGCACCGACGGGAACTGGTCGCCGTGGACGTCCCTGGGCGGCGGCCCGGTGCAGGACGGACTGACCGCGGTCGTCGGCGCCGACGGCCAGGTGCATGTCTACGGTCCCGGACGGGACACCGTCCACCACTGGACCGCGAGCGGCCCGGTCCCGGCCACGGGGCTGCCCGCCCCGGCCGACGCCGTCGCCGCGGTCGGCGACCGTCTCCACTACCGGCCCCCGGCCTCGACCGAGCTCATCACGATCCGCGGGCCCGCGCTCGCCTTCCCCGGCTACGGCCCCGTGGTCGCCGCGGGCCCCTATCTCCTCGGCCGGGACGTGCACGGCGAGCTCCAGCTCTTGCACCGCGGACACATCATGCGCCCCTCCGCCACCCAGGTCAGCCTCGACGGGCCGGCCCTGAGCGTCACCGCACGCGGGCCGCTCGCGGGCGGCCTCTCCCCTGACGCCCGGCCCTGGGTGTGGCGGCCGGGGCAGTCGCAGGCCTGACACACACACGCACGAGCCCTGGGACGCGGTGCGGCCCGGGGCTCACGCATGTGCGGCCCCGGCCGCGCGGTGCCTGGCGCGCGGTGCCTGCCGCGCGGTGCCTGCGCAGGACGGGCGCGCGTACGCACGGCACACACGCGCGCACAGCAAAAGGGCCCGTACGACCGAAGTCGTACGGGCCCCTTTCGCAGCTCGTGGAGCTACCAGGTCATGCGGTCAACAATTACTTGTTGATCTTGGTGACCTGGCCGGCGCCGACGGTCCGGCCACCCTCACGGATGGCGAACTTCAGGCCCTCCTCCATGGCGACGGGCTGGATGAGCTCAACCTTCATCTCAGTGTTGTCGCCCGGCATGACCATCTCGGTGCCCTCGGGGAGGGTCACGACGCCGGTCACGTCCGTGGTACGGAAGTAGAACTGCGGGCGGTAGTTGTTGAAGAACGGGGTGTGACGGCCACCCTCGTCCTTCGACAGGATGTACGCCTGCGCCTCGAACTCGGTGTGCGGGGTGACCGAGCCCGGCTTGATGATGACCTGGCCGCGCTCGACGTCCTCGCGCTTGATGCCGCGGAGCAGCAGACCGACGTTCTCACCGGCCTGGCCCTCGTCGAGCAGCTTGCGGAACATCTCGATGCCGGTGACCGTGGTGGTGGTCTTCTCCTGCTTGATGCCCACGATGTCGACGGTCTCGTTGACCTTGAGGACACCACGCTCGATACGGCCGGTGACGACCGTACCGCGACCGGTGATCGTGAAGACGTCCTCGATCGGCATCAGGAACGGCTTGTCGACGTCACGCTCGGGCTGCGGGATGTTCTCGTCGACGGCCTTCATCAGGTCGAGGACGGTCTGGCCCCACTCCTTGTCGCCCTCAAGGGCCTTGAGCGCCGAGACCTTGACGACCGGCAGGTCGTCGCCCGGGAACTCGTACTCGGAGAGCAGCTCACGAACCTCGAGCTCGACGAGCTCCAGGATCTCCTCGTCGTCCACCATGTCGGCCTTGTTCAGGGCGACGACGATGTACGGAACGCCGACCTGGCGGGCCAGGAGCACGTGCTCCTTGGTCTGCGGCATCGGGCCGTCGGTGGCGGCGACCACGAGGATGGCGCCGTCCATCTGCGCGGCACCCGTGATCATGTTCTTGATGTAGTCCGCGTGACCGGGGCAGTCGACGTGGGCGTAGTGACGCGACTCGGTCTGGTACTCGACGTGCGCGATGGAGATGGTGATACCGCGCTGGCGCTCCTCGGGAGCCTTGTCGATCTGGTCGAAGGCCGAGGCCTCGTTCAGGTCCGGGTACGCGTCGTGCAGCACCTTGGTAATGGCGGCCGTGAGGGTCGTCTTACCGTGGTCGATGTGACCGATGGTGCCGATGTTGACGTGGGGCTTAGTCCGCTCGAACTTCGCCTTCGCCACGGGGTCCTCCTGTGGAGTGGTTCTGAACGCCTTGCTTCATCGGCGCCAGGTGATCTTTGCTGGAAAGTCCGGGCCCGGGGGCATTCCTCCGCTGTTGCGGCGGAATGCCCCGGCAGGCTCCGGAGTCAAGCCTAGAGCGTGAACTCGAGGGGTGAGTTACTCGCCCTTGGCCTTGGCGATGATCTCCTCGGCGACGTTCTTCGGAACCTCGGCGTAGGAGTCGAACTGCATCGAGTAGCTCGCGCGACCCGACGTCTTGCTGCGGAGGTCGCCGACATAGCCGAACATCTCCGACAGCGGGACCAGGCCCGTGACGAGCTTGGCACCGTGGCGGTCTTCCATCGACTCGATGAGACCACGACGGGAGTTGATGTCACCGATGACGTCACCCATGTAGTCCTCGGGCGTCGTCACCTCGACCTTCATCATCGGCTCGAGCAGGGCCGGGGAGGCCTTGCGAGCGGCCTCCTTGAAGGCCATCGAACCGGCGACCTTGAAGGCCATTTCGGAGGAGTCGACCTCGTGGTAGGCACCGTCGAGGAGGATGACCCGGACACCCGTGAGCGGGTAGCCGGCGAGCACGCCGAACTCCATGGCCTCCTGGCAGCCCGCGTCCACGGAAGGAATGTATTCCTTCGGGATACGGCCACCGGTGACCTTGTTGACGAACTCGTAGCCGTCGCCCTCGAGCGGCTCCAGCGCGATCTGCACCTTCGCGAACTGACCGGAACCACCGGTCTGCTTCTTGTGGGTGTAGTCGAACCGGTCCACGGTCTTGCGCAGGGTCTCGCGGTACGCGACCTGCGGCTTGCCGACGTTGGCCTCGACCTTGAACTCACGCTTCATACGGTCGACCAGCACGTCGAGGTGCAGCTCGCCCATACCCGCGATGATGGTCTGGCCGGTCTCCTCGTCGGTGTGCACCTTGAAGGAGGGGTCTTCCTCGGCGAGACGCTGGATGGCGACACCCAGCTTCTCCTGGTCGCCCTTCGACTTGGGCTCGATGGCGACCTGGATGACCGGCGCCGGGAAGTCCATCGACTCGAGGATGACGGGCTTCGCCGGGTCGCAGAGGGTCTCACCGGTGGTGGTCTGCTTCAGACCCATGACGGCGACGATGTCGCCGGCGCCCACCGACTCGATCTCCTCACGCTTGTTGGCGTGCATCCGGTAGATCTTGCCGATGCGCTCCTTCTTGCCCTTGACCGAGTTCTGCACCTGAGAACCCGACTCCAGGCGACCGGAGTACACGCGGACGAAGGTGAGCTTACCGAGGTGCGGGTCGCTCATGATCTTGAACGCCAGCGCCGACAGCGGCTCCTCGTCGGACGGCTTGCGCTTGACGGCCTCGTCCGGGTCGTTGACCGCGTGGCCCTCGATCGCCTCGATGTCGAGCGGCGAGGGGAGGTAGCGGACAACGGCGTCGAGCAGCGGCTGGACACCCTTGTTCTTGAACGCGGTACCGCAGAACACGGGAGTGATGGTGGTGCCGCCACCCTTGCCGGAGTTGATGGTGATGCGGCGGATCGCCGTGTACAGCTGCTCCACGGTGGGCTCCTGGCCCTCCAGGTACAGCTCCATCAGCTCTTCGTCGTTCTCGGCGACCGTCTCGAGGAGCTTGCCGCGCCATTCGTCGGCAGCTTCCTTGTGGGTGTCCGGGATGTCGACGGTGTCGTACATCTCGCCCTTGGTGGCCTCGGCGGACCACACGAAGGCCTTCATCGTCACCAGGTCGACGACGCCCTTGAAGTCGGCCTCGGCACCGATCGGCAGCTGCATCACGATCGGGGTCGCACCCAGGCGGTCCGTGATCATGTCGACGCAGCGGTGGAACTCGGCACCCGTACGGTCGAGCTTGTTGACGAAGCAGATGCGCGGCACGCGGTAGCGGTCCGCCTGACGCCACACGGTCTCGGACTGGGGCTCGACGCCGGCAACGCCGTCGAACACCGTCACGGCACCGTCGAGCACGCGCAGGGAGCGCTCCACCTCGACGGTGAAGTCGACGTGACCCGGGGTGTCGATGATGTTGATCGTGTGGTCGACGTTCTCCAGCGGCCAGTGACACGTGGTGGCAGCAGAGGTGATCGTGATGCCACGCTCCTGCTCCTGCTCCATCCAGTCCATGGTGGCAGCGCCGTCGTGGACCTCACCGATCTTGTACGAAACACCGGTGTAGAACAGGATCCGCTCGGTGGTCGTCGTCTTGCCCGCGTCGATGTGGGCCATGATGCCGATATTGCGCACCTTGGCCAGGTCAAGTGAAGTGGTAGCCATAAGGCTCAGTCTTCTCTCGGTTCTCGATGGGGTAGCGACTACCAGCGGTAGTGCGCGAAGGCCTTGTTGGACTCGGCCATCTTGTGGGTGTCCTCGCGCTTCTTCACGGCAGCGCCGAGGCCGTTGGAGGCGTCGAGCAGCTCGTTCAGCAGACGCTCGGTCATGGTCTTCTCGCGACGGGCGCGGGAGTAACCGACCAGCCAGCGCAGCGCCAGCGTGTTGGCGCGGCCCGGCTTGACCTCGACCGGCACCTGGTAGGTCGCGCCACCGACACGGCGGGACTTGACCTCGAGGGTCGGCTTGATGTTCTCGAGAGCGCGCTTCAGCGTGATGACCGGGTCGTTGCTGGTCTTCTCGCGCAGGCCCTCCATGGCGCCGTACACGATGCGCTCGGCGGTGGAGCGCTTGCCGTTCAGCAGCACCTTGTTGATCAGGGAGGTCACCAGAGGAGAACCGTAGACCGGGTCGATGATGACCGGGCGCTTAGGGGCGGGGCCCTTACGAGGCATTCTTACTTCTCCTTCTTGGCGCCGTAACGGCTGCGGGCCTGCTTGCGGTTCTTGACACCCTGGGTGTCGAGGGAGCCGCGGATGATCTTGTAGCGAACACCCGGCAGGTCCTTCACACGGCCGCCGCGCACGAGCACAATGGAGTGCTCCTGCAGGTTGTGTCCCTCACCCGGAATGTAGGCCGTGACCTCGATCCCGGAGGTCAGACGCACACGCGCGACCTTCCGCAGGGCCGAGTTCGGCTTCTTCGGGGTGGTCGTGAACACACGCGTGCAGACGCCACGGCGCTGGGGCGAACCCTCGAGTGCGGGCGTCTTGTTCTTCTCGACCTTGTCCTGCCGGCCCTTACGGACCAGCTGCTGGATCGTAGGCACTACTTCTCCGGTTTCTGTGTGCCGATCAAGTACAGCTAACCTGGAACATCGCCGACCCACGCGGTCGGGTGTGTCGAATACTGCAGACTCCCGCTGCGAGGCGGGAAGGGCGCAGATTGCGGTGTGGCCGGTGACGGCGTCTCCTGCGGTTTGAAGGCACGCACGAGAGCCAGGGCACACCCCAGGCACAAGGTCTGAGCGTACCTACCGCACGGACTTCGGTCAAAACAAATGCCGTGGACCCCCGACACGCCGGAGTTGTCCCCCGCTGTTCCATACGCACGTCCGCCCGCCCCGGGCGAATCCCACCGTTCGCACCGCGCGGGTCCCGCACATTCAGTAGCTTGATCGGTCCGCCCATGAGGTTGGAACGAAATCGGGGGAGTGCATGGCGGTGGCACCCTTACCGGGCCTGCCCGGCGACGTACCGGGGCTGCCGGGTGACGGCGGGCTGGACGACCAGGTGCCGTTCCTCGCCCGGCTGGAGAGCGAGGACCGCTCCGCGCTGCTGGAGCTCGGGCACGAGCTCGGCTTCGCGGCCAGGGTCGTCCTGCTGCACCAGCAGGAGCCCTCGTCGCACGTCCTCTTCATCGTGAGCGGCTGGACCAAGGTGACCGCGTCGGCCGCCAACGGCTACGAGGCGCTGCTCGCCCTGCGCGGCCCCGGCGACATCATCGGCGAGTCCGCCGCCCTCACCCGCCGCCCCCGCTCGGCGACCGTGACCGCACTGGAGCCGGTGCGCGCGGTGGCCGTCGAGCACGAGCGCTTCACGGCCTTCCTGGCCCGCTCCCCCGCCGTCTCCTTCGCCCTCCTCGGCCTCACCTCGGACCGTACGCGCGCCGCGGACCGCCGCCGTCTGGAGTTCGCCTCGATGAGCGTCCGCGAGCGGTTCGCCGCGCTGCTCCTCGACCTCGCCCGTACGCACGGCAGGCGCACCGACGAGGGCATCGAGCTGGCGGTACCGCTGAGCAAACAGGAGCTCGCCGGCTCCGTGGGCGCGTCGCGGGAGATGGTGCAGCGGCTGCTGAAGGAGCTGCGGGACAAGAAGGCGGTCGTCACCGGCCGCCGGGAGCTGCTCATCACCAGGCCCGACCTCCTGCGCCGGATCGCCCGCAGCCCCGGCGGACGGCCGGACACCGGCCCCGGCGGCGGACCGGCCGGCGGCCGGGGCACCGGGACGCCCGCTTCCCCCTGAGCGCTCCCGCCGCTCTGTGCACACGGTCACAGTTCGAGTGCGGCATCCTCCCTCACCGCCCCCGCCCCGGTGGCAGCACGCTGCTGGTGCGCAGGACACCCCCATCGAGAGGCGACCATGACGGACCCCGTGAGCCGGACGATCCTGCTGCTCGACATCGAGCGGTTCAGCGACCGTGACGACGTCGAGCAGCACTATCTGCGGCGGATGCTGTACGGCATCACCGACCGTGCGCTGGAGAGCGCCGGCATCGACGAGACGCTGCGGCTGCGCGAGGACCGCGGTGACGCCGTGATGGAGCTGATCGACGCGAACGCCTCGGTGACCGCGCTGCTGCGGGCCCTGCTCACCGAGGTGCCGGCGCAGCTGCGGGCGGTGAACCGGATGGCGTCCAAGTCGGCACAGATCCGGCTCCGGGGCGTCCTCGCCACCGGATACGTCGCCGTCGACGAGCAGGGCGGCTGGGTGGGCTCCGACCTCAACCACGCGTGCCGGCTGCTCGACGCCGAGGCGCTGCGCGACGCCCTGCGCAGCCGTACGGACGACTTCGCACTGTGCGTGTCCGAGTCGGTGCACCACGGCATCGTGCGCCACGGGCACGTGGGCATCCCGGCGGACGAGTTCCATGCGGTCACCGTCGGGAGCAAGAACGGCCCGCTCACGGCCTGGCTGCACGGCGCCCGGCCGCACGCCGGCCCCGCGGGCCGCGAGGACCACCTGGATACGGGGGAAGGGGGGAGCCCGGCGCCGGGCGGCGGCTCGGGGGACCGTCCGGCGCCGGGCGGCGGGGCCACCGGCCGGGGGGCCGCCGCGAAGCGTGCCGCCCGCGAGGGGGGCGGGGTCGTCTTCAACTTCAACGGCGGCGCGCCGTCCTTCGGCGGCAGCCTCGTCGGCGGCGACCAGCACGGCGTCAGCGGCGGGCAGGTCACCGGGGACGTGCACCTCGGCGGCGAGGAGCGGGGTGAGCGGCCATGAGCACGGAGGCCGGGGAGGACCGGGCACCGGGCCCCGGCGGCGCCGCGCCCGCGGACGCCGAGGACCGGCAGGAGCCGTCGTCCGACGAGAAGAAGGGCAAGGACGACCGGGACGACCAGGACAAGGAACAGCCGGACCGGCCCCAGGACGCCTGGTCGGCCCGGCGGGACCTGCGGGAGAACAGCCCCAGGACCATGAACGTCGGCGCCGACGCCCGCTTCGGCGGGAGCCTCGTCGGAGGCGACCAGCACGGCATCAGCGGCGGCCGGGTGGCCGGCGACGTCATCATGGGCAGCAAGACGGTCTACCACTTCGGGTTCTCCGCAACCTCGCACCATGCGTCCGGCGAGATCCCGCAGGCGACCCTGGAGCGGCTCGCCGCGTACTTCGTCACGGACGAGCAGGTCTTCGACGGTCTCGTACGCAGGCTGCGCACCGACCGCGTCCTCGTCCTCTCCGGACCGCACTTCTCCGGCCGTCGCACCGCCGCCCTGATGCTGCTGCACCGCATCGGCGCGACGCCGGTCCGCGCCCTGGACCGCACCACCACACCCGCGGCGCTGGCCCAGCAGCTCGGCGGCGGCGACGAGGAGGCACCGCCGGCCCGCGGCCATCTGCTCTGCGACCTGGCCACCCGCCGTGACCAGCCGCTCCGCGAGACCCATCTGCTCGCCCTGCGTGACCGTCTCGCGAAGGACGACGCCCACCTGGTGATCACGGTGGGACCGACAGCGGCGCTGGAGGACGTCGTCCCCGCCGAGTGGGCGCCGCCGTCCCCCGCCGACGTCCTCGCGGCACACCTGCGGATGCGCACCGGCGACGAGACCGCGCAGCGGCTCCTGGCGCTCCCGGCGGTGGCCGGGACCCTGGCCCGGGGCCATCAGCTCCGCGAGATCGCCGCCTTCGCCGGGCTCCTGGAGCGGTACGCGGCCGGGCAGGCCGGCGAGACGGAGCTCGCCGACTTCTCGCTGGCCGCCCTGGAGGCCCAGGTGCAGGAGTGGTTCGAAGCGGACGAGGCCACGGTGCACCTGCGGGACAAGGCGTTCCTGGTCGCGCTCGCCGCGTTCGACGGCGGCCCGTACGCACTCACCGCCGAACTGAGCGACACCTTCTACTCCTCCCTCCTCAGGACCGAGAACGCGTCGCTGCCGCCCGCGGTCCCCGTCTTCGGCACGCACATCGGAAAGCGCCTCCAACTGGCTCGCGCCGGGCAGTACTGGGAGGACACGCACACCGAGTGGGGCCCGGTCACCCAGATGAAGGCCGCCTTCCGGGACGACCGGGCCGCGCTGGTACTGCTGCGCGAGGTGTGGACCGGCCACCCCTCGGCCCGCCCGGCGCTCGTGGGCTGGCTGCGCCAACTCGCCGAGGACGGGCGCCCGCTGGTGCGCACCCGCGCCGCCTCGACGGTCGCCGTCCTCGCCTACACCGATCTGCCGTCCGCGATGGCACTGGTCATCGAACCGTGGGCGACCGCGAACCGGTACCGCCAACGCCTGGTCGCCGTCAACGCGCTCGCCCTCGCCCACTTCCTCGGCACCCCCAACATCCCCCGCATCCTGGACGGCTGGTGCGCGGGCCGGGACCAGGGACTGTCCTGGGTCGCCATCCGGGCGTACGCGCTGATCGGGCCCGAACGCCCGGAGCAGACCCTCAAGGCCCTGCGGGGCGCCGCCCGTGAGCAGTACGGCACCACCGACGACCCGCGCGATCCGGATCCACTGATGCTGGAGACCCTCGCCGAGTCGGTGGAGCTGCTGCTGCTCTCCCCCGCCCAGGACCAGGTCCTCGCGGAACTGGTGCGCACCCGGGACGACGACCGGGCCGCGCGCGACCTGGCGCTCGGCGGGTTCATCAGCGCCTGCGTACGCACCGAGGACGACGAGCGGTACGGCATGCCGCTGGTCCTCGGCTGGTACGCGCGGTCGGCCGCCGACGGCGGACAGCCTGCGTGGCACATCGCCGAACTCTGGCGCGGCGCGCTGGGCGACCGCACGCACACGCTGGCCGCCCTGGAGGTCCTGCGTCAGTGGGTGCTCGTCGCGGACCGGTCCGAGACCACCGAGTGGGCGCTCGCCGCGCTGCTCCCCGCCCTGGTCACGACGCCCGCCGAGCACCAGCGGGTGGGCCATCTGCTGCGCACCATGCCCGGTGAGGACGGCGCGCCGCCGCCGTCGGCCGCCGGCCGCCTCCTGACCGTCCTGCCGCCCCCCTGAGCCCCCGTCACCACCCCGCCCGCCGGCCGTTCCAGCCCCGTCGAAGGACAGACCCATGCCCGACTTCCGCCGCCCGCCCGAGTGGCAGCAACCGGTCGACCGGCACAGCCGGTTGACGGACCCCGTGCTCACCGTGCGGCAGCTGTCGCGCTTCGAGTTCTCCCGCAAGGCCCTCACCCGGATCGACCATGCCCTCGTCTTCTCCACTCCCAAGGGCACCTACGAGCCGTATCTGCCGCCGCACCGGCCCTCGCGCGGCGAGGTCGCCGCCCGCGGCTACACCGCGGTGTACGAGGTGGACATGGGCGTCCACCATGTGCCGGCGGAGCTCGGCCTGCCCAGCGACAACGACGCCTTCGAGTTCGGCGCCGACGTCGACCTGACGTGGCAGGTGGCGGACCCCGCGCTGTTCGTCGAGAGCGGCCACCGCGACGTACCGGCGCTGCTGCTGGGCGAACTGCAGCTCGCCGCACGGCCGGTGACCCGTCGCTTCGAGATCGGCCGCAGCGCGGACGCCGAGCGGGAGCTGCTGGCGGCCGCGGCCGCGTTCGGACCGCTCGGCGCGAGCTGCGGGCTCCAGGTGACCTGGACGCTGCGGCTGCGCCGGGACCAGGAGAACATCGACCACCAGCGGCGCCTCCAGGCCATCGACCACTCCACCGTCGAACAGGTCCACGCGGCGCAGCGCGGCATGGAGATCGACGTCGAGCTCGACCGCCGCAACAGACAGCAGGACACGCTGCAGACGGAGCGGGCTCTGGAGTACGGGCGACAGCAGCAACAGCTGGCGCTCCAGCAGCACCAGTGGCAGCACGAGCAGGCCATGCTCCAGAGCCGCCAGCAGCTCGAACTCCAGAAGATCGAGGCGCAGAAGATCGAGTTCTACCAGTACTACCTCCAGCAGGGCGGCGTGCAGGCGTGGGCGCTGCACCTGGCCCAGCACCCGGAGGACTCGCAGCTGGTCATGAACAGCATGCGCGACGACCAACTGAGGCTGATCCAGGCACAGATGGAGCTGGTCAAGGAGCTGCTGAGCGGGGACAACGCCGAGAACTACGAGCTGGAGGGGCCCAAGCAGCTGGCGCTGCGCACGGTGAGCGACATCCTCAACCAGCGTCTCCCCGGTGTCCCGCAGAATCCGCCGGCCCCGCTCGACGCCGCGCAGCCGCCCGCCTCTCCCGGCGCGCCCGCCCCGCTCCCGGGCTGGCAGCCCCCGACGGGCTACGGCTCGCTCCCCACCCCGCCCCCAACCGCACCGCCCCAGTCCGCGCCGCCGGCCGCGCCACCACCGGCCCCGCCGCCCATGCCACCCATGCCGCCCATGCCGCCCGCGCCGGCGTCGTCCGACGCGCCCGTCGACGCGGAACCGCCCGAGCACGGGCCCATCGACTGACGTCCCCACGTCCCTAGGAAGACCGCTATGACACACCCGTCAGGGCCAGCACGCCCGGAACCCGACAAGACCCGGCAGTCCCCCGCGCCGTCCGAGCCGCCGCAGTACCCCACGGCTTCGGTTCCCCCGCAGCACCCGACGGCGTCCGGACCCCCGCAGTACCCGGCGGCGTCCGCACCACCGCAGTACCCGGCGGCGTCCGCACCACCGCAGTACCCGGCGTCCGCACCGCCGCCGTACCCCGCCGGGGCCTTACCCCCGCAGAACCTCCCGGGGACGGCGCCCACGCAGAATCTGCCGGGGGCCGTCCCCGAGCAGGGCTTCTCGGGCACCGGATCGCCGCAGTACCCGCAGTCCTCCGCGCCCGCGGCACCGCCGCAGTACCCCGGAGCGCCCCCTCAGTACCCGGCGCCCGAGCCCCCGCAGTACCCGACGGGATCCACACCCCCGCAGGACGCCAGGGCTGCCGCGCCCCCGCAGTACCCGGGCTCCCCCGCGCCCGCGGCGCAGCCCCCGTCCCCGTCCCGGCCCGCGGCGCCGCAGTACCCCACGGCATCCGCGCCTCCGCAGTACCCCACGGGATCCGTACCCCCGCAGTACCCCACCGCGCCGCCGCCCGCCCCCGTGGAGCCGCAGCCGGGGGCCGGCCCGCGGACCGCGGAGGCACCGGCCGCCGTGGACGATCCGTCCCACCCGCACCACATCGAGACCGACACGGGGCGCGCGTACGTCTCCGCCCGGCAGCGGCACACCGACGCGACCGCGATCGGGAACCTGCTGATCCTCCTGCCGCACTTCCTGTGCAGTCTCTTCGTCGTGGCGCTGGTGTCGTTGCTGTTCGGCGGGATGGGTTTCGTCGTGGTGCTGGCCTGGCTGGCCAGCGGGGCGCTGGTGTTCCACCGGCCGACCGAGAGCGCGATCGCCCGGCATCTGCTCAAGCTCCGCTATCCGACGCCCGAGGAGCGGGCACGGCTGGAGCCGGTGTGGCGGACGGTGTCCTCGCGCGCGGGCGTCGAGGGGCGCACCTACGAGCTGTGGATCGAGGACAGCGACAGCCTCAACGCGGTCGCCGCCGCAGGCCACATCGTCGGCGTCACCCGCTTCGCGCTGGGCGAGCTGCCCAACGGCGAGCTCGCCGCCGTCCTCGCGCACGAGCTCGGCCACCATGTGGGCGGCCACGCCTGGTCGTCGCTGCTCGGCTACTGGTACGCGCTGCCCGGGCGGCTCGCCTGGCGACTGCTGCGGGCCCTCTCACGCGGCGTGTTCGCCGTGTCCCGCGCCTTCTCCTGCTTCGGCTTCGGCCTGGTGCTGCTGGTCTTCGGGACGCTCGCGATGCTCACCATCAGCTCGCTGTACGGGCTGCCGCTGCTGATCCTGGGCGTCCCGTACGCCCTCGCGGCCGTGGGCCGACGGTCCGAGCTCCGTGCCGACCGGCACGCCGCCGAGCTGGGCTTCGCGCCCATGCTGGCCGCCGTGCTCCACAAGCTGCACCAGGCCGACGAGCGGCACAGCGCCGAGGAGACGGCCCGCAACGGCGGCGTGCCCCTCCGGGAGAGCCCGCTGAGCAAGCTCCTCGCCTCGCACCCGGACCACTACACGCGGCTGCACCATCTCCAGCCGTACCTCCAGCAGCGGCAGCGCTGAGTACGCCCACGGGCCCGGAAACGCCGAAGGGCGGCCACCCCTGACCGGGGTGACCGCCCTTCGCGACCACTTACTGGTTGTACGGACCGTAGTCGTAGTCCTCCAGCGGAACGGCCTGGCCGGAGCCGGTGCCGAACGGCGAGTAGTCGATGTCGTCGTAGCCGACGGCCGAGTACATCGCGGCCTTGGCCTCCTCGGTCGGCTCGACCCGGATGTTGCGGTAGCGGGACAGACCCGTACCGGCCGGGATGAGCTTACCGATGATGACGTTCTCCTTGAGGCCGATCAGGGAGTCGGACTTGGCGTTGATCGCCGCGTCCGTGAGGACCCTGGTCGTCTCCTGGAAGGACGCCGCCGACAGCCACGACTCGGTCGCCAGCGAGGCCTTGGTGATACCCATCAGCTGCGGACGGCCGGAGGCGGGGTGGCCGCCCTCCTGGACCACACGACGGTTCTCGTGCTCGAACTTCGAGCGCTCGACCAGCTCACCGGGCAGCAGCTCGGCGTCGCCGGACTCGATGATCGTCACACGGCGCAGCATCTGCCGGATGATGATCTCGATGTGCTTGTCGTGGATCGACACACCCTGCGAGTTGTAGACCTTCTGGACCTCGCCGACCAGGTGGACCTGAACGGCCCGCTGGCCCAGGATGCGCAGCACGTCGTGCGGGTTGGTGGCACCCACGGTGAGCTTCTGGCCCACCTCGACGTGCTCGCCCTCGGACACCAGGAGTCGGGCGCGCTTCGAGATCGGGAACGCCGTCTCGTCGCTGCCGTCGTCCGGGGTGACGACGAGCTTCTTGGTCTTCTCGGTCTCCTCGATCCGCACGCGGCCGGAGGCCTCGGAGATCGGGGCGACACCCTTCGGGGTACGGGCCTCGAAGAGCTCGACGACACGCGGCAGACCCTGGGTGATGTCGTCACCGGCCACACCACCGGTGTGGAAGGTACGCATCGTCAGCTGGGTACCGGGCTCACCGATGGACTGGGCGGCGATGATGCCGACCGCCTCACCGATGTCGACCAGCTTGCCGGTGGCGAGCGAACGGCCGTAGCACATCGCGCAGGTGCCGACGGCGGACTCGCAGGTCAGGACCGAACGGGTCTTGACCTCCTGGACGCCGTGCTTGACCAGCTCGTCGATGAGCACGTCGCCCAGGTCGGTACCGGCCGGGGCCAGCACCTTGCCGTCGACGACGATGTCCTCGGCGAGGCAGCGCGCGTACACGGACGTCTCGACGTCGTCCGCCTTGCGCAGGACGCCGTCCGCGCCGCGCTCCGCGATCTGGAGCTTGAGGCCACGGTCGGTGCCGCAGTCCTCCTCGCGGATGATGACGTCCTGGGAGACGTCGACCAGACGACGGGTCAGGTAACCCGAGTCGGCGGTACGCAGAGCGGTGTCCGCCAGACCCTTACGGGCACCGTGCGTGGAGATGAAGTACTCCAGCACGGACAGACCCTCGCGGAAGGACGCCTTGATCGGACGCGGGATCGTCTCGTTCTTGGCGTTCGACACCAGACCACGCATACCGGCGATCTGCCGCATCTGCATCATGTTTCCTCGGGCACCCGAGTCAACCATCATGAAGATGGGGTTCGTCTTGGGGAAGTTCTCGTTCATCGCCTCGGCGACCTCGTTGGTCGCCTTGGTCCAGATCGCGATGAGCTCCTGAGTGCGCTCTTCCTTGGTGATCAGACCGCGCTCGTACTGCTTCTGGACCTTCTCGTCCTGCGCCTCGTAGCCGCGGACGATCTCCTTCTTCGCCTCGGGAACGACGACGTCGGAGATGGCCACGGTGACACCGGAACGGGTCGCCCAGTAGAAGCCGGCCGCCTTCAGGTTGTCGAGCGTCGCCGCCACGATGACCTTGGGGTAGCGCTCGGCCAGGTCGTTGACGATCTCGGAGAGCTGCTTCTTGCCCACCGAGTAGTCGACGAACGGGTAGTCCTCGGGCAGCAGCTCGTTGAAGAGCGCGCGGCCCAGGGTCGTCCGCAGGCGGAAGGTGTCACCCTGCTGCCACTCCGGCTCGCCCTCCTCCTGCGCCGGCGGGGTCCAGCCGCGCGGCGGGATGGTGCCCACCGGGAAGCGGATGTCGACCGCGGACTGCAGCGCGAGCTCGCCGGCGTCGAACGCCATGATCGCCTCGGCCGTGGAGCCGAAGGACCGGCCCTCGCCCTTGGTGTCACGCAGCTCGCCGTCGGTGGTGAGGAAGAACAGACCAAGGACCATGTCCTGGGTCGGCATCGTCACCGGACGGCCGTCGGCCGGCTTGAGGATGTTGTTCGAGGACAGCATCAGGATGCGGGCCTCGGCCTGCGCCTCCGCGGACAGCGGCAGGTGCACGGCCATCTGGTCACCGTCGAAGTCCGCGTTGAACGCGGTGCAGACGAGCGGGTGGATCTGGATGGCCTTGCCCTCGACCAGCTGCGGCTCGAAGGCCTGGATGCCGAGGCGGTGCAGCGTGGGCGCACGGTTCAGCAGCACCGGGTGCTCGGCGATGACCTCTTCGAGGACGTCGTACACGACGGTGCGGCCGCGCTCCACCATGCGCTTGGCGCTCTTGATGTTCTGCGCGTGGTTCAGGTCGACCAGGCGCTTCATCACGAACGGCTTGAAGAGCTCCAGCGCCATGGCCTTCGGCAGACCGCACTGGTGCAGCTTCAGCTGCGGGCCGACGACGATGACGGAACGCGCCGAGTAGTCGACTCGCTTACCGAGCAGGTTCTGACGGAAGCGACCCTGCTTGCCCTTGAGCATGTCGGACAGCGACTTCAGCGGACGGTTGCCGGGGCCCGTGACCGGGCGACCACGACGGCCGTTGTCGAAGAGCGCGTCGACGGCCTCCTGGAGCATGCGCTTCTCGTTGTTCACGATGATCTCGGGCGCGCCGAGGTCGAGAAGCCGCTTCAGGCGGTTGTTGCGGTTGATGACACGGCGGTACAGGTCGTTCAGGTCGGAGGTCGCGAAGCGGCCACCGTCCAGCTGCACCATCGGGCGGAGGTCCGGCGGGATCACCGGGACGCAGTCGAGCACCATGCCCTTGGGGCTGTTGCTCGTCTGCAGGAAGGCGGAGACGACCTTGAGGCGCTTGAGCGCACGGGTCTTCTTCTGGCCCTTGCCGGTACGGATGATCTCGCGGAGACGCTCGGCCTCCTCCTCGAGGTCGAAGGACTCCAGGCGCTTCTGCAGCGCCGCGGCACCCATCGAGCCGTCGAAGTACGTGCCGAAGCGGTCGCGCAGCTCGCGGTAGAGCAGCTCGTCGCCCTCGAGGTCCTGGACCTTGAGGTTCTTGAAGCGGTTCCACACCTCGTCGAGACGGTCGATCTCGCGCTGGGCACGGTCGCGCAGCTGCTTCATCTCGCGCTCGGCGCCCTCGCGCACCTTGCGGCGCACGTCGGCCTTGGCACCCTCGGCCTCGAGCTCGGCCAGGTCGCCCTCGAGCTTCTTGGCGCGGTTCTCCAGGTCGGAGTCGCGACGGTTCTCGATCTGCTGACGCTCGACCTGGACGTGCGCCTCCAGGGAGGGCAGGTCGCGGGTACGGCGCTCCTCGTCGACGTACGTGATCATGTACGCGGCGAAGTAGATGACCTTCTCGAGGTCCTTCGGGGCGAGGTCGAGCAGGTAGCCCAGACGCGACGGAACGCCCTTGAAGTACCAGATGTGGGTGACGGGGGCGGCGAGTTCGATGTGGCCCATCCGCTCACGGCGCACCTTGGCGCGCGTGACCTCGACGCCACAGCGCTCACAGATGATGCCCTTGAAGCGGACGCGCTTGTACTTGCCGCAGTAGCACTCCCAGTCCCGGGTGGGGCCGAAGATCTTCTCGCAGAAGAGTCCGTCCTTTTCCGGCTTCAGGGTGCGGTAGTTGATGGTCTCCGGCTTCTTGACCTCACCGTGGGACCACTGACGGATGTCGTCAGCAGTGGCGAGGCCGATCCGCAGCTCGTCGAAGAAGTTGACGTCGAGCACTTGTCGTCAATCCCTCTTTCGGGGTCGTGTCTTCGGGGTCTGACTAGGGGGTCCGGATGAGGGTCCTTCCCCAGGCCGTTGAAGGCTCTGGGGGAGGCCCGGGGGCTCGTGCGAGCCCCCGGGCCGGACCCGTCAGACCTCTTCGACGCTGCTCGGCTCGCGCCGGGACAGGTCGATGCCGAGCTCCTCCGCAGCGCGGAAGACGTCCTCGTCGGTGTCGCGCATCTCGATGGACATGCCGTCCGAGGACAGCACCTCCACGTTGAGGCACAGGGACTGCATCTCCTTGATGAGCACCTTGAAGGACTCGGGGATGCCGGGCTCAGGGATGTTCTCGCCCTTGACGATCGCCTCGTAGACCTTCACGCGGCCGGTGACGTCGTCGGACTTGATGGTCAGCAGCTCCTGGAGGGCGTATGCGGCGCCGTAAGCCTCCAGCGCCCACACCTCCATCTCACCGAAGCGCTGGCCACCGAACTGAGCCTTACCACCCAGCGGCTGCTGGGTGATCATCGAGTACGGACCGGTCGAGCGGGCGTGCAGCTTGTCGTCGACCAGGTGGTGCAGCTTGAGGATGTACATGTACCCGACCGAGATCGGGTCCGGGAACGGCTCGCCGGAGCGGCCGTCGAACAGACGCGCCTTACCGGTCGGGAGCACCATGCGCTCGCCGTCGCGGTTCGGGATGGTGTGCTGGAGCAGACCCGCGAGCTCGTCCTCACGCGCACCGTCGAAGACGGGGGTGGCGACGTTGGTGCCCGGGGCGACCTGGTCGGCCTCGATGGCCTGCAGGCGCTGTGCCCACTCCTCGCTGAGCCCGGAGACGTCCCAGCCGCGGCTGGCGAGCCAGCCGAGGTGGATCTCCAGGACCTGTCCCGGGTTCATTCGGGACGGCACACCCAGCGGGTTGAGGATGATGTCGACCGGGGTGCCGTCCTCCAGGAACGGCATGTCCTCGATCGGCAGGATCTTGGAGATGACACCCTTGTTGCCGTGACGGCCGGCGAGCTTGTCACCATCGGTGATCTTGCGCTTCTGCGCCACGTACACGCGAACCAGCTGGTTCACGCCCGGCGGCAGCTCGTCGCCCTCCTCGCGGTCGAAGACGCGCACGCCGATGACCTTGCCGGTCTCGCCGTGCGGCACCTTCAGCGAGGTGTCACGGACCTCACGGGCCTTCTCACCGAAGATCGCGCGCAGCAGGCGCTCCTCCGGGGTCAGCTCGGTCTCACCCTTCGGGGTCACCTTGCCGACGAGGATGTCGCCGGCGATGACCTCGGCACCGATACGGATGATGCCGCGCTCGTCGAGGTCGGCGAGGACCTCCTCGGAGACGTTCGGGATGTCCCGGGTGATCTCCTCGGGGCCGAGCTTGGTGTCACGGGCGTCGACCTCGTGCTCCTCGATGTGGATCGAGGAGAGGACGTCGTCCTGCACGAGGCGCTGCGACAGGATGATCGCGTCCTCGTAGTTGTGACCCTCCCACGGCATGAACGCCACGAGCAGGTTCTTGCCGAGCGCCATCTCGCCGTTCTCGGTCGCCGGACCGTCGGCCAGCACCTGGCCGGCGATGACCCGGGCGCCCTCGTCCACGACGACCTTCTGGTTGACCGAGGTGCCCTGGTTGGAGCGGGCGAACTTGGCCAGGCGGTACGTGATGTACGTGCCGTCGTCGTTGGCGGTGGTGATGTAGTCGGCGGAGACCTCCTGGACCACACCGTCCTTCTCGGCCTTGACGACGTCGCCGGCGTCGGTGGCACAGCGGTACTCCATGCCGGTGCCGACGAGCGGGGCCTCCGCCTTGATCAGCGGAACGGCCTGGCGCATCATGTTCGCGCCCATGAGGGCACGGTTGGCGTCGTCGTGCTCGAGGAACGGGATCATGGCGGTCGCGACCGACACCATCTGGCGCGGCGAGACGTCCATGTAGTCCACGTCGTCGGGCGCGACGTAGTCGACCTCGCCGCCACGGCGGCGGACCAGCACGCGGGCCTCGGCGAACCGGAGCTCGTCGTTCAGCGGCGCGTTGGCCTGGGCGATGACGAAGCGGTCCTCCTCGTCGGCGGTCAGGTAGTCCACCTCGTCGGTGACCTGGCCGTCGACGACCTTGCGGTACGGCGTCTCTACGAAGCCGAACGCGTTGACGCGGCCGTACGAGGCGAGCGAACCGATCAGACCGATGTTCGGGCCTTCGGGGGTCTCGATCGGGCACATGCGTCCGTAGTGGGACGGGTGCACGTCTCGGACCTCGAAGCCGGCCCGCTCACGGGACAGACCACCGGGACCCAGCGCGGACAGACGACGCTTGTGCGTCAGGCCCGACAGCGGGTTGTTCTGGTCCATGAACTGGGACAGCTGGCTGGTGCCGAAGAACTCCTTGATGGAGGCGACGACCGGCCGGATGTTGATCAGGGTCTGCGGCGTGATCGCCTCGACGTCCTGGGTGGTCATGCGCTCGCGCACGACGCGCTCCATACGAGCCAGACCCGTGCGGACCTGGTTCTGGATGAGCTCGCCGACGTTGCGCAGACGACGGTTGCCGAAGTGGTCGATGTCGTCCGTCTCGACGACGATCGACGTGCCGTTGTCACCAACGGTCTCGGTCTCACCGGCGTGCAGCTTCACCAGGTACTTGATCGTCGAGATGATGTCCTCGACGGTCAGGATCCCGGCGTCCAGCGGGGCGTCGGCACCCAGCTTCTTGTTGACCTTGTAGCGGCCGACCTTGGCGAGGTCGTAGCGCTTGGGGTTGAAGTAGAGGTTCTCGAGCAGCGTCTGCGCGGCCTCACGCGTCGGGGGCTCGCCCGGGCGCAGCTTGCGGTAGATGTCGAGCAGCGCGTCGTCCTGCCCCTGGGTGTGGTCCTTCTCCAGGGTGGCGCGCATGGACTCGTACTCGCCGAACTCCTCGAGGATCTGGTCGGTGGTCCAACCGAGGGCCTTGAGGAGGACGGTCACGGACTGCTTGCGCTTGCGGTCGATACGCACACCGACCATGTCGCGCTTGTCGATCTCCATCTCCAGCCAGGCACCCCGGGACGGGATGATCTTGGCGGAGAAGATGTCCTTGTCGGACGTCTTGTCGATGGAGGAGTCGAAGTAGACACCGGGGGAACGGACCAGCTGCGACACCACGACACGCTCGGTGCCGTTGATGACGAAGGTGCCCTTGTTCGTCATGAGCGGGAAGTCGCCCATGAAGACCGTCTGGGACTTGATCTCGCCGGTCTCGTTGTTGGTGAACTCGGCGGTGACGAAGAGCGGCGCGGCGTACGTGAAGTCGCGCTCCTTGCACTCGTCGATGGAGTTCTTCGGAGGCTCGAAGCGGTGGTCGCGGAAGGTCAGCGACATCGACCCGGAGAAGTCCTCGATCGGGGAGATCTCCTCGAAGATCTCTTCCAGACCGGACTTCGTGGGGACGTCCTGTCCGTTTGCCAGAGCCGCCTCGACACGAGCCTTCCATGCGTCGTTGCCGAGCAGCCAGTCAAAGCTCTCGGTCTGCAGAGCAAGGAGGTTCGGAACCTCGAGGGGCTCCTTGATCTTTGCAAAGGAGATGCGCAGCGGGGCGGTGCTTGCGCCGTTGTTCGTATTCGCGGTCGAGGCAGTGCGCGAGGCGGCCAAGAGGGGGTCCTTCCGAGGGCTCGGACTCACTACGCGCGTACCGGTCCCAGTTGGGCACGAGGACAGACTTCCCTGGATCAGCCGAATAAGGCCAGGTCAGGGCCGCTTCAGTCCACTGTGCACAAACAAGGGCGTGCCCCTGGTGACGGGCAGGAGGCAGCTAACAGGCAGCGCAAAGGGTCAGTGTAGCCACTTGGCCCACTGATGTCCAGACCGGGTTTTTTGAGACCCTCGCCGTTCTCATCACCCTCGACAAGCCATGCCCTCAGCGCACATCGATCCTGCCCTCTTCGCCGTCGATCCATGCCTCGGATACGGATCGTTGTGACGACGCGTCCTGAGAATTGCGCGCTGCGTGCGGTTCGTCAAGGCCCCCTCTGCCCAAAGCGGGTGCTGCGAACATCACTGCTGCAGGCCGTCACCTCTCGGCCCGGGGCACAACGAAGATCACCATACTCTCCGCGACCGACAGCGCAAGGCAGCCGTTCGGGAGGCCCCGGGAACGCCGAAGGGCGACCACCCGGATGGATGATCGCCCTTCAGTGCGTCTGCGTTACAGCACTGCTGACTCCTGTGCCTCACAGCACAGCGGAATCAGCCGCTGCCCGCGCTCGCGAGGACTGCGCCACGGTGCGCCGTGCGCTCGTGGCTGCTGATCCGTGGAGAGGTGTTACTTGACCTCGACCGCGGCACCGGCGCCCTTGAGGGCCTCGGCGGCCTTGTCAGCGGCCTCCTTGTTGACCTTCTCCAGGACCGGCTTCGGGGTGCCGTCCACCAGGTCCTTGGCCTCCTTCAGGCCGAGGGAGGTCAGCTCACGCACGACCTTGATGACCTGGATCTTCTTGTCGCCGGCACCGGTGAGGATGACGTCGAACTCGTCCTTCTCCTCCTCGGCCTCGGCGGCGGCGGCCGGACCGGCCGGGCCCGCAACGGCGACCGCGGCGGCGGCGGTGACGTCGAACTTCTCCTCGAAGGCCTTCACGAACTCGGAGAGCTCGATGAGGGTCATCTCCTCGAACTGCGCGAGCAGGTCTTCCTGGCTGAGCTTCGCCATGATGGGCGATCCTTCCACTAATTCGGCTGGTGCCGGATGTACATGTCGGCGGGCGTACGTTGGGCCCGCGTCGACCGTTGCCTCAGGCGCTCGGCCTCAGGCTGCGGTCAATGTGCGAGCCGAATTACTCGGCACCGCCCTGCTCGTCCTGCTTGGCGCGAAGAGCGTCCACGGTGCGGACGAGCTTCGAGGGAAGCGCCTGGAAGAGCTGAGCAGCCTGGGACTGCTTGCCCTTGAAGGCACCCGCCAGCTTGGAGAGCAGAACCTCGCGGGACTCGAGGTCCGCAAGCTTCTTGATCTCGTCGGCGGACAGCACCTTGCCGTCAAGGACACCGCCCTTGATGACGAGGTTGGGGTTTTCCTTGGCGAAGTCACGAAGACCCTTCGCCGACTCCACCGGGTCGCCGGTGATGAAGGCAACCGCCGTCGGACCGTTGAAGTGGTCGTCCAGCGCGGTGATCCCGGCCTGATTGGCCGCAATCTTGGTCAGCGTGTTCTTCACCACGGCGTACTGGGCGTTCTCACCGAGCGAGCGGCGCAGCTGCCTGATCTGCGCGACGGTGAGACCCCGGTACTCGGTCAGCACGGCGGCGTTCGAGCTCTGGAACTTGTCCGTGAGCTCGGCCACCGCGGCAGCCTTGTCGGGCCTTGCCATGAGCGTCGGCCTCCTTCCGGGTGATGAGGACCGCTCGGAAGGGGCTGAACAAAACAAAGCGCCCCGGCGCAGGCGCACGGGGCGTAGCTCGACCGGAGGAGAGATCCACCGGGAGCACTTCCACTGTCACCTGCGCGGGTCGCCCGCTCTTCAGCGGATCCTTCGGCCACCGCACCCTCTTGCGAGCGCACGACGACGACCAGCGGTCTTTGGCTTCTGGGGAAGAGTACGCGACCGCATGGCCGGCGGGCAAATCGGCCCGTACGCGCTCGGCCGAGGCCGTCCCGGGCCCGGGCTCCTGCGCCCGGGCTCCCCCTTACGGGTCCTGCGCCCGCGCCGGGCCCGGCGCCCGCCTCCTCCCGGCAATGCGCCGGTCCCGGCAGGGCGTCGGCACGCGCCGCGGCCCTCAGCCCGCCTGGGCGTCCTGCAGCTTCTTCGCCAGGTCCATGGTCCGCCCGGCCGGGGGCGCCTTGATCGTCACCGGCTTGTTCCAGTCGAGGAAGGTCATGGTCAGGTCGAGCCGGCCCCTGTCGGCGTCTCCACGTACACGGAACTGCTTGACGTGGTCGCCCGGGTCGATCCACATGTCCATCGTGAGCCTGTCCACGCCCAGCTTCTCGTACTGCTGGAGGCTCTTCTCGCGCGCCTCACGGGTGGCCCGGTCCTTGCCCTTGAGTGACGCCCGAAGGGCGTCGACGGTGACCGTCCCCGCGTAGTGCGTGGTGCGGACGCCCTGGACGGTCTCGGCGCCGACCTTCCTCACGTCCTTGGAGCCCGTGAGGAAAGTGGACTCCTGGGCGGGGTTCCGCTGGACGCCGTCCCGCATCTTCGTGGTGTCGAGGCGGAAGCCGCCGTGGGTGCGGGCCTTTCCGGACAGGTCGAACTTGAGCCAGCGCTTGCCGTCCGTCGACTTGGCGGCTTCGTCGCCCCCGCCCACGTACAGCGAGCCGCCGACCAGCCGTATCTCGGTCTCGGCGTGATCGGGTCCGTCCAGCGCCGCCGCCTTCATGCTCATGGCCGGCGGCTTCATGCTGATCGACGCCTCGGCCCTCAGCCGCCCCTGCTCCGGCACCCGGCCGGTCATCCGGTAGCGCAGGGAGGTGATCTCCTCGGTCTTCTTCGCCGCCTTGGCGACGGCCGCAGCCGGCGCCATGTCCTGCGACGGGTCCGCGGCGCCCGCGGAACACCCGACCGCACCCCCGGTGAGCAGCAGGGCGGCGAGCCCCGCGCCCCTCGCCCCAGGCACACGTACAGAAAGCCCCATCGATTCCCCCCGAGGAACACCCGGCCCGTTCACAGAAGGGCCACAGCGTATCCCCGGGGGGATCACATGATCTCGGGAGTTTTCCGGGGCTCAGGAGGTCACGCCGGTCCCGCCGGCCGTGGGCCGCTTCTTGACGAGGTCCTTGAAGTCGACGGTGTCCCCCGCCGACGGCTCCTCGGCGGAGACCTTGGCGCCGTAGTCGCTGTAGTAGGCCGTGGACTCCATCGTGCCGGTGGAGAGCTCGCCGCGCTCGTGCCTCTTGACCAGCAGGTCCTCGGCGTCCACCCAGATGTCGACCTGCTCGGTGGTGACGCCGGCCTGCTGGAGCTGCTTCTTGAGGTCGGCCAGCTGGGACGCGCCCAGGCTGGAGTTCCGCTCGGCGAGCTTCGCGACGTCGACCGTGCCCGAGTAGTGCGTGGTGTCCACGCCGCGGACCTTCTCGCGGCCGACCTTCTTGACGTCACCGGAGGCGAGCAGCAGCTTCACCGACTGGTTGGGCGTGCTGTTCTGCATCTGGTCCTTGAGGTACGCGCCCGAGCCGCCCGTGAGGCTTGCCAGGGCGTCGTACTCGTACTTGATCCAGTGCTTGCCGCCGGACTGGGTGGCGAACCTGTCGCCCATCTTCGCGTAGTACGCCTCGGGCAGATAGCGGGCCTCCATCGAGGAGCTGCCCATCTGCCGCATCATGTCGGCCATCCGGCCACCGGTGTAGGTGATCGTCATATCGCCGGTGAGACCGTGGCCCCAACCGAGGGTGCCATCGGCCTTCATGGACATCATCGTGCCCAGGCTCGTCGTGGCCTCGACCTTGGCGGAGTCCGCCCGGTCCGTCCTGGAGGCGATGGAGCGCAGGGCCGCCACCGGGCTCATCCGCTCGCCGGCCCCGTCCCCCGCGGCCTTGCCGCCACCGCCGGAACCCCCGCAGGCCGTGATCCCCGTCAGCGCGGCCGCCACCGCGATCGCCAGCCCCGCACGCCGGACACTCGTGCCGTTCATGTCGTTCCACCCCCATGATCTCCGATGGCTCTGCACGCTAGCGCAGACCACTGACGGCCGTGCACGAATCCATGGCCGGGGTGGTGTGTGCACGGCCACGCTTCGGTCTCCGGCCGTGTCCGTGTACGAGGACGAGCCCCGCACCTCGAGAGGTTGCGGGGCTCGTCGGAAACGCGTCGCGACGCGGCTGCCGAAGTGACCGGGAGGGTCAGACGGCGGCCGGGTCCTCCTCGACGAGGAGGTTGCGGGTGCGGTTCGGGTCGAGCTGGATGCCGGGGCCCATCGTGGTGGCGATGGCGGCCTTCTTGATGTAGCGACCCTTGGCGGCGGACGGCTTCAGACGGAGGATCTCCTCCAGCGCGGCGCCGTAGTTCTCCACCAGCTTGGTGTCGTCGAAGGACACCTTGCCGATGATGAAGTGCAGGTTCGAGTGCTTGTCGACGCGGAACTCGATCTTGCCGCCCTTGATCTCCGTGACAGCCTTCGCCACGTCGGGGGTGACCGTGCCGGTCTTCGGGTTCGGCATCAGACCACGGGGGCCGAGGACGCGGCCGAGGCGGCCGACCTTGCCCATGAGGTCCGGGGTGGCGACGACGGCGTCGAAGTCCAGGCGGCCCTTCGAAACCTCGTCGATCAGCTCGTCGGAGCCGACGATGTCGGCGCCCGCGGCACGCGCGGCCTCGGCACGGTCGCCGGTCGCGAAGACCAGGACCCGGGCGGTCTTACCGGTGCCGTGCGGAAGGTTCACGGTGCCACGGACCATCTGGTCGGCCTTGCGCGGGTCGACACCCAGACGGAAGGCGACCTCGACGGTGCCGTCGAACTTGGTCGTGGAGGTCTCCTTGGCGAGACGGACGGCCTCGAGCGGGGCGTAGAGCTTCTCCCGGTCGATCTTGGCGTCCGCAGCGCGGAGAGACTTGCTGCGCTTGCTCACTTCAGCTCCTGTGTGTTTCGGAGTCGTGGTACGGGCCGAGCAGGCCCTTCCACGTCATGTCGGTCACGCGGCTGATCCGCGTAGGCCTACGGGGGCTCGGTCAGCCCTCGACCGTGATGCCCATGGAACGGGCGGTGCCGGCGATGATCTTCTCGGCGGCGTCCAGGTCGTTGGCGTTGAGGTCGGGCATCTTGGTGGTGGCGATCTCGCGGACCTGGTCACGCGTCAGCTTCGCGACCTTGGTCTTGTGCGGCTCGCCGGAGCCCTTCTGCACGCCCGCAGCCTTCAGGATCATCTTGGAGGCCGGCGGGGTCTTCGTGATGAAGGTGAAGGAACGGTCCTCGTAGACCGTGATCTCCACCGGGATGACCCAACCGCGCTGCGACTCGGTCGCGGCGTTGTAGGCCTTGCAGAACTCCATGATGTTGACGCCGTGCTGACCGAGCGCGGGGCCGACCGGCGGAGCCGGGTTGGCGGCACCGGCCTGGATCTGGAGCTTGATAAGCCCCGTGACCTTCTTCTTCTTCTTGGGAGGCATTGCTCTCTCCGGGTCCTAGTGAGAGTTTCCAGCCGTCCGTCCGGATCATCCGGATGGAGGCATACCGCACAACGATAACGGGTATCACCGCGCGGCCAAAAACCGAGCAGGTCAGACCGGCTCGAGGAGCCCGTCTGACCTGGTCGGAAGCGTGTCTTCCAGAAAGTCAGTTCTTCTGGATCTGGTCGAAGCTCAGCTCGACCGGGGTCTCGCGGCCGAAGATCTCGACGAGGCCCTTGACCTTCTTCGAGTCGGCGTTGATCTCGTTGATGGTCGCCTGGAGCGTCGCGAACGGACCGTCCGTGACGGTGACCGAGTCGCCGACCTCGAAGTCGAGCACCTGGACCTCGACCTTGCGGGCGGGCGCAGGCTTGCCCTCGGCCTCGGCGGCCTCGCGGGCGGCCTTCTCCTCGGCCTCCGGGGCGAGCATCTTGACGATCTCGTCCAGGGTCAGCGGGTACGGGTCGTAGGCGTTGCCCACGAATCCGGTGACGCCGGGCGTGTTGCGGACGACACCCCAGGACTCGTTCGTCAGGTCCATGCGCACCAGCACATAGCCGGGGAGCTTGTTCTGGCGGATGGTCTTGCGCTCGCCGTTCTTGATCTGCGCGACCTCTTCCTGGGGCACCTCGGCCTGGAAGATGAAGTCCTCGACGTTCAGCGAGACGGCGCGCTGCTCGAGGTTGGTCTTCACGCGGTTCTCGTAACCGGCGTAGGTGTGGATGACGTACCACTCGCCGGGGAGGGTTCGCAGCTCTTCGCGCAGGGCCTGGACCGGGTCGACCGGCGCGGCCTCCTCCTCGGACTCCTCACCCGCGGTCTCCGCCTCAGCGGCGGCAGCCTCGTCGTCGCCGGACTCCTCGACGTGCGCGGCGGCCTCGTCGGCCGGCTCGCCCGCGGCGGAGTCGACAGCCTCGTCCTGGTCCTCGATGTCCGCGGCCTCGATCGTGTCGGGCGCGTCGTCATCGGACTCGAAGCTGCCGCTCGACTCGACGGCGCCGTTCAGGTTCGGGTCAGACACTGTGGCTGCTTCTTCCTGGATACATAGGGGTGGAACATGGCGAAAGGGGCGCCGGGTGGGCGCCCTTCGCTTGCGGCTCAGCCGAAGACGTACTTGGCGGCGTGGTCGAGCCCATAGTCAATCACGGTCACCAGAGCGATCATGATGACGACGAAGACAATCACCACTGTGGTGTACGTGGTGAGCTGATTGCGAGTCGGCCAGACGACCTTGCGGAGCTCCGCAACGACCTGGCGATAGAAGACGGCGAGACGACCGAGCGGGCCCTTCTTGCCACGCTTGCCGCCCTTGCGGTTCTTCTTCTTGGACTCCAGCGCTTCGTCCTGGGCATCAGGCATGTCGATGGAGCCCACGGCGTCCGTCACTCGTCCTCACCTGATTCCCGGGTCGTGGCCGTGCCGCGCCCGGTCGAGCCGCACGGCGGTGCAATGCTGTACGTACATGCGCACACATCCTGGCGAAGGTGTGTGGAGCAGGGCCGGAGGGACTTGAACCCCCAACCGCTGGTTTTGGAGACCAGTGCTCTACCAATTGAGCTACGACCCTTTGTTTCCCCCAACGTACCGCATCCGACCGGGTGCACGGAGTGTGCCCGTTCGTCGCGGCGCTGAAGGCCAACGAGGTGAGAGTGTACGTGTTCTGCGGGGCCACGTCGAACAGAAAGCAACCGGAGCGACATCGTCCGGTGATCCGACCGGGCGGTGGCAGCCCGCAATCCCGGGTGTTCGGAGTGTGAAACCCGTGTGCCGCGGGGGTTTCGTGTCTGGGACGATGGGCCGCATGAGCGCTGCAACTCCTCCCACCGAGCGCCGGGTCTCCGCCCGAGTCGGCGCGATCTCCGAGTCCGCGACCCTTGCCGTCGATGCCAAGGCCAAGGCCCTCAAGGCCGCTGGCCGCCCGGTGATCGGCTTCGGCGCGGGTGAGCCCGACTTCCCGACGCCCGACTACATCGTCGAGGCGGCCATCGAGGCCTGCAAGAACCCGAAGTACCACCGCTACACGCCGGCCGGAGGTCTGCCCGAGCTGAAGGCGGCGATCGCCGCGAAGACGCTGCGCGACTCCGGCTACGAGGTCGACCCCGCGCAGATCCTGGTGACCAACGGCGGCAAGCAGGCGATCTACGAGGCGTTCGCCGCGATCCTGGACCCGGGCGACGAGGTCATCGTCCCGGCGCCGTACTGGACGACGTACCCGGAGTCGATCCGTCTCGCGGGCGGCGTGCCCGTCGAGGTCGTCGCGGACGAGACCACCGGCTACCGGGTCTCCGTCGAGCAGCTGGAGGCGGCGCGCACGGAGCGTACGAAGGTCGTGCTCTTCGTCTCCCCGTCGAACCCGACCGGCGCGGTGTACAGCGCGGAGGACGCCGAGGCGATCGGCCGCTGGGCCGTCGAGCACGGCCTGTGGGTGCTGACCGACGAGATCTACGAGCACCTGGTCTACGGCGACGCGCGGTTCACCTCGCTGCCGGCGATCCTGCCCGAGCTGCGCGACAAGTGCATCGTCGTCAACGGCGTGGCGAAGACGTACGCCATGACGGGCTGGCGCGTGGGCTGGATCATCGGCCCGAAGGACGTCGTGAAGGCCGCGACGAACCTCCAGTCGCACGCCACCTCCAACGTCTCCAACGTCGCCCAGGCCGCCGCGATCGCGGCCGTGTCCGGCGATCTGACGGCCGTGGAGAAGATGCGCGAGGCCTTCGACCGCCGCCGCCGCACGATCGTGCGGATGCTCAACGAGATCGACGGCGTCGTCTGCCCGGAGCCCGAGGGCGCCTTCTACGCCTACCCGTCGGTCAAGGGCCTGATGGGCAAGGAGATCCGCGGCAAGCGCCCGCAGAACTCGGTCGAGCTCGCCGCGCTGATCCTGGAGGAGGTCGAGGTCGCGGTCGTCCCGGGCGAGGCCTTCGGCACCCCGGGCTATCTGCGCCTGTCCTACGCGCTCGGCGACGAGGACCTGGTCGAGGGCGTGTCGCGCATCCAGAAGCTGCTGGCCGAAGCTCGCGACTGAGCGTCGCGCGCCACGGGCGCGCGGCGCTCCCGACGGGTCCCCGCGCGCGGGCGGGCCGTCTTCCTCGTCCCGGGGGAGGCGGCCCGTTTCTGTGTTCGGGCAAGGACTCGAAAGCGGAAAGCCGCTTCCGGGAGGCCGCACGGGTACGGCAAGATCCTGGGATGGAGCACCTGCGCGACGTACGAGATCTGCCGAAGGCCCATCTGCACCTGCACTTCACCGGGTCGATGCGGACCACGACCCTGCTGGAGCTCGCCGACAAGTACGGCGTCCACCTGCCGGACGCGCTGACCTCCGGTGAGCCGCCGAAGCTGCGTGCCACGGACGAGCGGGGCTGGTTCCGCTTCCAGCGGCTGTACGACATGGCCCGGTCCTGTCTGCGCGAGCCCGAGGACATCCAGCGGCTCGTGCGGGAGGCCGCGGAGGAGGATCTCGCGGACGGCTCGGGCTGGCTGGAGATCCAGGTGGACCCGACGTCGTACGCACCCCGCCTGGGCGGTCTGATCCCGGCGCTGGAGATCATCCTGGACGCCGTGGACACGGCCTCGCGGGACACCGGCCTCGGCATCCGCGTCCTGGTCGCCGCCAACCGTATGAAGCACCCGCTGGACGCCCGCACGCTGGCCCGGCTCGCGGTGCGGTACGCGGACCGGGGCGTCATCGGCTTCGGGCTCTCCAACGACGAGCGGCGCGGCATGGCGCGCGACTTCGACCGCGCCTTCGCGATCGCCCGTGAGGGTGGTCTGCTGGCGGCGCCGCACGGCGGGGAGCTGACCGGCCCGTCGTCCGTGCGGGACTGCCTGGACGACCTGCACGCGGGCCGGATCGGCCACGGGGTGCGGGCCGCCGAGGACCCCCGGCTGCTGCGGCAGCTCGCGGAGCGCGGCGTGACCTGCGAGGTGTGCCCGGCCTCCAACGTGGCCCTCGGCGTCTACGAGAAGCACGAGGACGTACCGCTGCGGACGCTCTACGAGGCGGGCGTTCCGCTGGCGCTCGGCGCGGACGACCCGCTGCTGTTCGGTGCCCGGCTGGCGGCGCAGTACGAGATCGCGCGCAGGCACCACTCCTTCACGGACGCGGAGCTCGCGGACCTGGCCCGGCAGTCGATCCGGGGGTCCATGGCGCCCGAGGAGGTCCGGCGGAAACTGCTGGCGGGCGTGGACGACTGGCTGGCGGGCTGACGGGCCGATGGGCCGGGGGCTTCCGGATCGAAGCCGCCGGGGGTGGTCCGCCTAGCTCTTGGCGCCGCCCTTGGCCAGCGAGGCGATCGTGAGCGGCAGCAGCGACTTGTCGAAGAGGGCGCTGCTGCCCTGCCCTCGGACCAGGGTGCCGTCGACGGCCATGGCCGGCGTGCCGGGCGCCCCGGAGCCGTCGAACGCCTTCTGGGACGCGGTCACGAAGGAGCCGTACTTCATTCCGGTGACTGCCGCGTCGAACTCGGGTCCGCGCAGTCCGGGCACCTTGGAGGCCATCCGCAGCAGGAACGCGGTGGTGAAGCCGTCGACGGACTCCTCGGGCTGGTGGGCGTAGAGCACCTCGTGGTACTCGGCGAACCGGCCCCGGTCGAGGGCGGCGCGCAGCGCGTTGACGGCCCTGCGGGATCCGCCGCCGCCCAGCCGCCGGTCCAGGAACGACGCCAGCGTGTACTCGGTCCTGACCTCGCGCCGCTGGGTCATCGCGCGCAGTTCGGGGCCGCTTCCCTCGGTCTCGAAGTCCTTGCAGACGGGGCACCGCGGGTCTTCGTAGAGGTGCACCACGGTGGGTGCGTGCGGGTCGCCCACGACGACTGTGGTGCCGTCGGCCGCCAGCTTCTCGGGGAGGTCGCGGACGTGCGCGTACGGCGTGGCGTGCGGCTCCGCGGAGGCGGCTCCGTGGGCGCCGCCCGCGTCGTCCCGGCACGACGTCGCGCCGAGGGCCACGACCGTCGCACCCACCAGCGCGATGACCGTCCTGCGCACCCGTCGTCCCCGTCGCACCCGCTCGACCTGCATGTTCGTCCCCTCCCGTGACTCGGGGAAACCCTATGCGATGCCGCCGAGCAGGGTGCGCGCGAGGGAGTCGGCGAAGACGTCGAGGGACTGCGGCGGCCGTCCGGTCTGCGTCATGTCGTACGCGAACGCGCGCTGGGCGCAGGCCCCGAGGAGGAGCGAAGCAGCGGCGTAGGTGTCGGCGTCGGCGCGGATCCGGCCCGCCTGCTGTTCGGCCCGCAGATAGGCGTCCAGGTCCTCGATGGGCCTGTGCGGGCCCGCGCCCATCTCGCGCAGCGCCTCGTCGTGGCGGCGTTTGAGCTGGGTCTCGGCGTACAGGGACGCGGCGATCGGGAAGCTCTGTTCGTAGAACAGGGCGGCCTGACGGGCTATCTCGGTGAGGTTCTCCAGCAGACCCCGGCCGCCCCCCGGTTCGCGGGTGAGGCCGACGATCAGCGGGCTCAGCTGCGGGAGCTTCTCCTTGAGGACCGTCACGAACAGCTCTTCCTTGCTCGCGAAGTACTTGTAGAGGGCCGCTTCGGAGCAGCCGGCCGCGCGGGCGATCTCCTTGGTGGTGGCCCGGGCGAGGCCCATGGTGAGCATGAGTTCATGGGCGGCGTCCAGGACGCGGAGCCGGGTGGGCTTGTCGGGCATACGGCCTCCTTCCGGCGGGACGCCGGGTGGGTCGCGGTCCGGGCGGACGGCCGGGACGGTGAGCGGGACGCGGTGCGGGTTCCCCGGGGCCGGGCCGGTGAGCGGTCCGGCGGACACCGGGGCTTGACGAGTGAGTGAGTGCTTACCCACTCTAGGGGTGAGTGAATACTCACCCACTTCATCCACCCAGGAGGGTGCGCCATGAATCTCACGGTGTTCGGCGCGACCGGCGGTATCGGCCAGGAGATCGTCCGGCAGGCTCTGACGGCCGGCCACCGGGTGACGGCGGTGGTGCGCGATCCCGCGCGGCTGACCGTCACCGGGCAGGGACTGGAGGTGTTCCGCGCCGACCTGACGGACCACGAGGCGCTGCGCCCGGCGGTCGCCGGGCGGGACGCGGTGCTCTCGGGGCTGGGGGCCCGGCGCCGCAAGGACGCCGGGATCGCCGCGCGGCTCACGGGCACGGTGCTGAAGGCGCTCGAAGCGGAGGGCACCCGACGTCTGCTGGTCGTCAGCGCGGCCCCGCTCTCCACGACCCACGACGACGAGCCGCTCGTCGACCGCGCCATGCTGGCGCTGATCTCGGCGCTGCTGAAGGACGTCTACACCGACCTCAGGGCCATGGAGGCCGAGCTGGCCCGCAGCGCGACGGACTGGACCTCCGTGCGCCCGCCGAAGCTGGTCGACAAGCCCGTGACGGGCTCCTACCGCAGGGTCGTCGGCGGCAATCCGCGCTCCGGCCGGACCATCGCCCGCGCGGACGTGGCCCACGCCATGCTCGCCATGATCGACGATCCTGCGACGGTGAAGCAGGCGGTGGGGGTGGCGTACTGACCCCCGCCGAGCGCGCGGGGGCAGCCGGGATGCCGCGTACCGGGCCGGGTGTGACCCCGCGCCGCTACGGCGCCACGGCGCACACGGCGCGGGGCCTCAGAGCTCGACGCCGACCATCACGGGTTCGTTGACCAGGGTCACCCCGAAGGCGTCGTGCACGCCGGCCACGACCTCGCGGGCCAGCGCCAGCAGGTCCTCCGTGGTCGCGGATCCGCGGTTGGTCAGGGCCAGGGTGTGCTTGCCGGAGATCCGCGCGGGCCCGTCCCCGTAGCCCTTGCCGAAGCCGGCCCTGTCGATCAGCCAGGCGGCCGAGGTCTTCGTGAAACCGTCGCCCGCCGGGTACGCGGGCGGGTTCGGCTCCCCGCCGAGCCGCTCCCCCACGCGTCCGACGAAGGCGGCGAACTCATCGTCCGAGAGGATCGGGTTGGTGAAGAAGGACCCGGCCGACCAGGTGTCGTGGTCCTCCGGGTCGAGCACCATGCCCTTGCCCGACCGGAGCTTGAGAACGGTCTCCCGGGCCGCCTGGAGGGGAACCCGGTCCCCCACCTCGACACCGAGGGCCCGCGCCGTCTCCGCGTACTTGACCGGCGCGGACATCCCGTCCGCGTCCTCCAGCTCGAACCGGACGCGCAGGACCACGAACCGGTCGGGTTCGGCCTTGAAACGACTGTGCCGGTACGAGAAGGCGCACTCGGCGTTCGGAATCGTGACGGTCTCCCGCGCCTTCCGGTCGTACGCGATCACCTCGGTGATCGTCGAGGAGACCTCCTGACCGTACGCGCCCACGTTCTGGATCGGCGTCGCACCCGCGGAGCCGGGGATTCCGGAGAGGCATTCGACGCCGGCGAGACCCGCCTCGACCGTGCGTGCCACCGCATCCGTCCAGACCTCGCCCGCGGCCAGCTCCAGCCGCGTCCCGTCCAGCTCGAAGCCGCGGGTGGCGATGCGCAGGGCGGTGCCGGCGAAGCCCTTGTCGCCGATGACCAGATTGCTGCCCCCGCCGATGACCAGCAGCGGCGTCCTGCTCTCGTCGGCCTCCCGGACCGCGGCGATCACCTCGGCATCGGTGGTCGCGGTGATCAGACGGGCGGCGGGGCCGCCGAGCCGAAAGGTGGTCAGCGGCGCGAGCGGGGCATCGTGAAGTTCCAGCACGAGCACAAGGGTACGAGAGCGGCCCCGCCGCGAAGGCAGGGCCGCTCCCGTGGACCGGCCGGCGGTCCGGACGCCGGGGCTCCCGTCGGCCGCCCGCCCCGGGGCGGGGGCACCACGTCGCACCACGTTGGGCCGCCGCTCGGCCCAGGCGCCGCAGCGCTTCGTCCCGGCGACGGGCAGCGCGTCGGCCGGCGCGGACCATGTGAGGAACGTCGCGTCCCGCATGCCCGGGCGCAGCCCGCGGGCGCATCCGCAGTGCGGCGCCGAGCGGGCGAACGCCCGGAAGCCCGTGGCGACTCCCACGCGGCCCGGGCTCAGTCCCCCGTGGCGACGGCTTCCAGCACCGGGGCGGAGGATGCCCCGTCGTCCTGCGCAGCACCCTGCTCCTGCGGAGCGCTCGGGCGCAGCCTCGGGATGCACAGGGCCGCGACGGCGGCCAGTGCCACCGCGGACGCCCCCACCCACAGCGCGGGCCGGATGCCGTCCACGAACGACTGCGCTGACTCGTAGCCGCCCTGGGCGGAGAAGATCGAGGACATCACCGCGATGCCGAGCGCACCGCCCACCTCGCGCAGGGCATTGTTCGCACCGGACGCGATCCCCTGCTCCTTCTCGTGCACGCTGGACATGACCAGGTGGGAGGCGGGGGCGAAGTAGAGGGACATGCCGATTCCGCTGATGACGAGGGCGGGCAGCTGCACCGTGTACGAGACGTCGGCGGCGGCCGTCACCGCGTAATAGGCCAGCCCCACCGCCTGGAGGAAGAGGCCCGCCGCGACGACGACACGCCCGCCGATGCGGTCAGCGAGAAGGCCCGCGACGGGCGCGACGAGCATCGGCATGCCGGTCCAGGGCAGCATCCGCAGCCCCGCCTCGGTCGGCGAGTAGCCGAGGACCCCCTGCATGTACTGGCTGAGCAGGAAGATCGACCCGAACATCCCGAGGAACATCAGCAGGCCCGCCGCGTTGATCCCGGCGAAGGACCGGCTCCGGAACAGCCGCATCGGGAGCATCGGGTTCGCAGCGCGGATGCCGTGCACCACGAAGGCCACGAGCAGTGCCCCGCCCGCGCACAGCCCGGTCAGCACGAGCGTGCTGGTCCAGCCGTCGGCGGGGGCGCGCACCAGGCCGTACACGACTCCGAAGAGGCCGCCGCTGGCCAGCAGGGTCCCGGGGATGTCGAGCGGCGCGCCCGTGCCGTACGACTCGGCGAGGCGCAGGCGGGCGAACGGCAGGACGGCGAGTCCCAGCGGAACGTTCAGCCAGAAGATCCAGTGCCAGGAGACATGCTCGGTGAGGCTGCCGCCGATGAGCGGTCCGGAAGCGACCGCGAGACCGTTGACGGCACCCCAGATGCCGTAGGCCGCCCCGCGCCTGGCGGGCGGCACCGCCGCCGTCAGCAGGGTCATGGCGAGCGGCATCATGATGGCCGCGCCGACGCCCTGGACCGCGCGGGCGGCGATCAGCGAGTCGATGCCCGGCGCCATGGCCGCGGCGGCCGAGGCCCCGGTGAAGATCACCAGACCGGTGATGAAGAGCCGGCGGCGGCCGAAGCGGTCGCCGAGGGCCGCGCCGAACATCAGCAGCACGGCGAACGCCAGCGTGTAGGCGCTCACCGTCCATTCGAGGTCGTCCAGCCCTCCCCCGAGATCCTTGCGGATCGAGGGCAGCGCGGTGGTGACGACGAGGTTGTCCAGGGCCGCCATGAACCCTGCGACGCTGGTCACGACGAGTGCCCAGACGGCTCCCCCGCGACGGTCTGTTGGTGACATCGTTCCCCCTGATACGGGTAGTTAGTTATTGCTGACTAACTTTCATGGGCGAGAAAACACGCTTCCCCCCGCCCGGCACTCCGCCGGCACCGCACCGCCGGCCGCCCGGGCCCTGCCCCGGCGTCATGTCTGCAGGCGGCCGTCGATCCGCGCCTCGGGATAGATCCCTTCCCAGACGCGGTGCTCGGGAGGGAACCCCATGGAGACCAGGACGTTGATCAGCATCCCGCAGGCCATGAAGTTCGTGGTCTCCTCCGCATCCGCCCCCAGGGGCAGATGGACGGTCTCCCACAGCTCGGTCCAGGCGGCACGGACCGCCTCACCGAACTCGCGGTCGCCCGCCTCCTCCGCGGCCGCGACCGCGACGTACACCTGCATCTGCATCAGGAGCCGCTCGGGCTCCCGCGCGATGACGTCGGTGTACGCGTTCGCCATGGCACGGAGGGCCTCCTCGCCCCGCAGGCCGTCCGAGGCCTCCCGGAAGAGCTGCACCGTGTCGCTGATGCAGCGCGTCGCCGCCGCCGAGAAAATCGCCTTCTTGCCGGGGAAGAGCCGGAAGAGGTACGGCTGCGAGACGCCGACCCGCTTCGCGATCGCCTCGGTGGACGTGCCGTAGTAGCCGCGCCGGGCGAACTCGCTCACCGCGGCACGGATGACGCTCTCACGCCGTTCCTCTGCGCTCATCCTGACCATGCGAGGAAGTTAGTGGTCAATCACTATCTACGTCAAGGAGGGTGGGCGCCCTCTGATGACGGGCCTGCGGGGGCGCCTCCGGTCACGGGCCTGGGGAGCGCGGGAGAGGCAACCGCAGCCCCTCGGACCCGGGGCAGAAGTAAGGGGCACCCTCAAAGGTGGGGTGCCCCTTACTTCTATGCGTCTTACTTCTATGCGTCGGACCGTGCTCCCACGCGTGCAGGCCTGTCGGGGTGCGCCGAGACGGGCGGGCCGGCCGGTCACGGTGCGCCGAGGCGGGCGGGCGGCCCCGCCCCCGCAGGGGGCGTCAGCCCAGGCGTACGACCGCGCGGGACATGCCGAGGACCTTCTGCCCGGCGCTGGTCGCCGTCAGGTCGACCCGGACCTGGTTGTCGTCGAGCTTGGCCGCGACCTTGGCGCTGACCTCGATCGTCGCGCCCTGGTCGTCGTTCGGGACGACGACCGGCTTGGTGAAGCGGACGCCGTACTCGACGACCGCGCCCGGGTCGCCGACCCAGTCGGTGACCACGCGGATCGCCTCGGCCATGGTGAACATGCCGTGCGCGATGACGTCCGGCAGCCCGACCTCCTTGGCGAACTTCTCGTTCCAGTGGATCGGGTTGAAGTCACCGGAGGCGCCCGCGTACTGCACGAGCGTGGCGCGGGTCACGGGGAAGGTCTGGGCCGGCAGCTCGGTGCCGACCTCGACGTCCGCGTACATGATGCTGGCCGTCATCCTCACGCCTCCTCTTCCACGGCGCGGGCGACGAGCTTGGTCCAGGCGGTCACGACGTGCTCGCCGGCCTCGTCGTGGACTTCGCCCCGGATGTCCAGGATGTCGTTGCCCGCCAGGGACTTGATGGCCTCGATCGTGGAGGTGACCGTGAGCCGGTCGCCCGCACGCACCGGCCGCTTGTACGCGAACTTCTGGTCGCCGTGCACGACCCGGCTGTAGTCCAGCCCCAGCTGCGGGTCGGCGACGACCTGGCCCGCGGCCTTGAACGTGATCGCGAAGACGAAGGTGGGCGGGGCGATCACATCGGAGTGCCCGAGGGCCTTGGCGGCCTCCGGGTCCGTGTACGCGGGGTTGCCGTCGCCGACGGCCTCCGCGAATTCGCGGATCTTCTCCCGGCCGACCTCATAGGGGTCGGTGGGCGGGTAGGACCGCCCCACGAAGGACTGGTCGAGCGCCATGGGCTCGGCACCTCCTGATGTCGGAACGACACGCGCTTCATTGACGACGCGCGGCTTCGAAAACGACGCGAGGCCGCCCCCGGAGCGGGGACGGCCTCGTGTACGAGCCTGATTTATCGCGTCTCGCGGTGCGCGGTGTGCGCGTTGCAACGCGGGCAGTGCTTCTTCATCTCAAGACGATCCGGGTTGTTGCGCCGGTTCTTCTTGGTGATGTAGTTCCGCTCCTTGCACTCCACGCAGGCCAGCGTGATCTTCGGGCGGACGTCGGTGGCAGCCACGTGAGTGCTCCTTGACGAACGGATGGGATGTTTTAACGCAAGAAAGGGTAGCCGATCGAAGGACCGACCCCGCAATCGGCTACCGAGAGTAGCGGTGACCGGACTTGAACCGGTGACACAGCGATTATGAGCCGCTTGCTCTACCGACTGAGCTACACCGCTGCGATGTGCTGCGGACCCTCGTCCGAAGACGAGGAACCTCACACATCAGAGCCCCAAAACGGAATCGAACCGTTGACCTTCTCCTTACCATGGAGACGCTCTGCCGACTGAGCTATTGGGGCGAGCGATGAAGACATTACACGCTCGCCCGCCGTTCGCCCAAATCCGTTTCCCTCCCCCGCCCACGGCCGTTCCTTCCGCCGTTCACGCGGGCGTCACCCCTGGGTTCCGGCCCGCTCCACGAGGTGCCGCCCACCCCGGCGGTCCACCGGTTCCCCGTGCCCCGACCGTCCACGGCCGTCCACGCACCGGTGGTCGTGTCGCGGTCTCCCGGCGCCGTGACGACCGCGGGAAACGCACCGCACGGTCCCTCTCGGCGGGCCGGTGCGGGCCCGCCGAGAGGGACCGCCCTGCGTCGGGTGGAGATGCCGGCGCGGGCCCGCCGGCCGGACGTCGCAGGGGGCTCCGCCGCAGGCCCGGCACACCACACCGGTACGACTATTTCGCTCCTCCGCAAAGCGGACGAGCCGTCACCCTAGGCTCGACTCACGCTGCGTGATCATGCTCGCCCGCCCGCCCTCGCGGGCGGGCACCCGATCGCGCGCAGCCGCCCCGAGTCCCAGGAGCGCGATGCCCGACATCCAGCCGCAGCAGCCCCATTCCTCCGGCTCCCCACGCCAACCGGGAAGCAGCGGCTCCGGCTCCGGTCCGTCCCCCGACGCCACGTCCCTGCTGCTGTGCGGCGCCCTGCTGACCGACGGCCGCACCGTGGACGTGCGGCTCGCCGGCGGGTGCATCGAGGCGGTCGGCACTGCGGGCAGCCTCACCGCACACGCGGCCCGCGTGGACCTCACCGGCCATCTCCTGCTGCCCGCCCCCGCCGAGCCGCACGCCCACGGCGACACGGCGCTCTCGGCGGACTCGGACGGCCCGGTTCCGTACGACGGCCAGGACGTCCAGCGCAGGACCACCGAGGCCGCCCTCCTCCAGCTGGGGCACGGCGCGACCGCACTCCGCTCACATGTGCGGATCGGCGACGTACAGGGGCTCGTTGCCCTGGAGGCGGTGCTCCAGGCGCGGCGTTCGCTGCGCGGACTCGCCGATCTCACGGTGGTGGCGATGCCGCGCCTGCTGACCGGAGTCGCCGGCGCGGACGGCCTCGCGATGCTGCGCGACGCCGTCCGGATGGGCGCATCCGCCGTGGGCGGCTGCCCCGACCTCGACCCGGACCCCACGGGGTACGTGGAGGCGGTGCTGGAGGTGGCGACCGAGGCCGGCTGCCCCGTCGACCTGCATACGGACGGTGACGATCCGGCGCGGCTGGCCCGGCTCGCCGCGATGGCCGGAGGACTGCGCCCCGGAGTGACGATCGGCCCGTGCGGCGGCCTGGGCAGACTGCCGGTGGAGGTCGCCCGCCGCGTGACCGACCAACTCGCCGCGGCGGGCATCACGGTGGTCTGTCTGCCGCAGGGCCGCTGCGGCGCGGTGGAGCGGCGCGGCACGGCGCCCGTACGGCTGCTGCGCGCGGCCGGCGTACGGGTGGCCGCGGGCAGCGGCGCGCTGCGCGACATGGCGAACCCGGTGGGCCGCGGGGATCCCCTGGAGGCCGCGTTTCTGCTCGCCTCGCAGCACGGGCTGCGCCCGGAGGACGCGTACGACAGCGTGAGCGCGTCGGCGCGTGCGGCGCTCGGCCTGCCCGAGGTCCGGGTCGAGGCGGGATTCCCCGCGGATCTGCTCGCGATCCGCGGCACCCGCCTCGCGGGCGTGCTGTCGCTCGCGTACAGCCGCATCGTCGTGCACCGGGGGCGGGTGGTGGCGCGGACGAGCGCGGTACGGGAGTACTGCGATTCTGCGGTGGCCGCGGCGCTGGACCTGCCGCGACAGGGGCGCCCGAAGGGCAAGGGCGGCGGCGCGGGGATGACGTGAGGGCGCGGGGGGCGCCGCGGGATGACGTGACGGCGCGGGCCGCGGCCGCGTGGGCGTACGGGGGATGCAGCCGACTGCGCGGGCCGGGCGGCGGGCGAGCGGGCGCACCCGGCGTCCCGCCGAGCACGGCTCGGCGGCAGAGGTCTCCTTCCGTCGGATTTCCACAACCGGACGTGCGGGGCCGCGTGTTGGACGCGGCGGGGGTGGATAAGCGCGGGTCGTGATGGGAACGAACGGCGTCGGGCGTCCGTTCCCGCCCGGCCCGCGCAGTCGCCGACGACATCGCCCGCGGCACGTCAGCGCGGTCGCGCGGCGAACCCGTCGCGTACGGCGTACGGTCGGAAGCATGCGGATTGTCATCGCTGGGGGTCATGGTCAGATCGCGCTGCGGCTGGAGCGGCTGCTCGCCGCACGCGAGGACGAGGTCGCCGGGTTCATCCGGCGTGCCGAGCAGGCGGAGGACCTGCGGGCGGCCGGGGCCGAGCCGATCGTGTGCGACCTGGAGTCGGCGTCGGTGGAGGAGGTCGCCGAACGGCTGGAGGGCGCGGACGCCGTGGTCTTCGCCGCGGGCGCGGGGCCGGGAAGCGGCACCTCGCGCAAGGAGACGGTGGACCTGGGCGCGGCCGTGCTCGTCGCGGACGCCGCCGTGCGCTCCGGCGTGCGCCGGTACGTCGTGGTGTCGTCGAGAGGCGCCGACGCGAACCACGAGGGCGACGAGGTGTTCGACGTCTATCTGCGGGCCAAGGGCCGGGCGGACGACCGTGTGCGCAGCAAGGCCGAACTGGACTGGACGATCCTGCGCCCCGGGTCGCTGACGAACGACCCCGGCACGGGCCACGTACGCCTGGAGGCCTCGGCCGGGCCCGGGTCGGTCACACGCGATGACGTGGCGGCCGTGCTCGCGGAAATCATCGACACCCCCGCGACGGCCGGTCTCACCCTGGAACTGATCAGTGGCTCCACGCCGATTTCGGTGGCCGTGAAGGCAGTGGCGGGGAACTAGCGCGAGCCCGGGAAGCCAGGCGGACGCGTAGCCCTGCGGGAGCGGCATGGCACGCGTACCCCTGCGGGAGCGCACGGCACACGTAGCCCTGCGGGAGCGGCACGGCACGCGTACCCCTGCGGGCGGCACGACACGTACCCCTGCGGGGGCGGGACTCGCGCCCTGTGGGTCCGCGGGGCTCAGAACAGCGGGAGCTGCCCCGGGAAATCCGGGACCGTGTAGCCGTCCAGTGTCGGCTGCGCGGCTCCGGGCCCCGCCCACCGGCGCGATCCGGGGCAGGACACGAGCGTGCCCTCGGCCCGCGCGCCGGGCGGGTCGTGGCGCGCGAACCGTCCCGCGACAACGGCGATTTCGCGACGGCACTCCGGGCAGTTCCTGCGGCGCGATGACATGCCCCAAGTCTGCCGTGCGCACGGCTCGCGCCGGGCCCCGTGCGCACCGGAACGGCCGCGCGGCGGGCGGTTGCCGCATCACCACGACGCTGCGGCCCGGGCGGGCTCGGCACCCGGGCACGTGGAACCCGCCCACCCTGCAGGGACGGGCCGGAAACCCCAAGGCGGCCGTACGGCGTCCTCCCGGGCATGCAAAAGGTGTGGGACGGAGCACGTCAGCTGGTCAGGTTCGCGGTGCTTCAGGTGCGGTGTTGCGCGTTCGCGGTGGCCCTCCTGGGCGGTATCGCGGCGTCGCGGATGCTGCCGCATCTGCCGATCGCGCGGTACGACCTGGTGCTTCTCTACGGCGTGCTGCTCACCGTCGTGGCGCGTCGGGTGGGCTGGGAGAGTCGGCGGGACACGCTGGTGATCGCCGCGTGCCATGTGGTGGGGCTGCTGTTCGAGCTGGTCAAAGTACGTCTGGGGTCGTGGAGTTACCCGGAGGACGCGGTGACGAAGATCGCCGGGGTGCCGCTGTACGGCGGTTTCCTCTACGCGGCGGTCGCGAGCTATGTGTGCCGCGCGTGGCAGCTGTTCGCGCTGCGCTTCACCGGCTACCGTGCCGCCGCCACCGCCCTGGTTGCGGCGGCCGTCTACGTCAACTTCTTCACCCACCACTGGCTGCCCGACCTCCGCTGGCCGCTCGCCGCGGCAATGGTGGCGGTGACCGCGGGGGCGTGGGTCGGCTTCACCGTCGGCGAGCACCGCTACCGCATGCCGTTGGCCGTCTCCTTCGTGCTGATCGGCTTCTTCCTGTGGGTCGCGGAGAACGCCGCCACGTACGCCGGCGCCTGGAGCTATCCGTATCAGCTCCATGGCTGGCAGCCGGTGGAACTCGGCAAGTTCGGCGCATGGGCGCTGCTGATCAGCGTCACGTTCGTCGTGACCGAACGCGTGAAGTCGAGGGAGCCGGGGAACGGCGACCCGAAGCCGGGGCCACGGCAACCGCGCACCGACGGCGCGAAGTCGAGCACGCGGCAGCCGCGTACCGGTGGCGTGAAGGCCGTGAAGTCGGCCACCGAGGACGCGAAGACCGTGCTGCCGCCCGCCGCCGACGCAGGGGTCAGGCCGCCCGCCGCCCGCACGCAGTCGAGGGAGCCGCAGCCGCGCACAGCGGGGTGACACGGCGCTCTTCGCCCGGGTCACGACCCTGCTCATCGCCGCCCCCTCGACGGTAGGGGCGAACCGCACCGTGAGGCGCGGCACTTGGGCTCAGGGCAGCAGGATGATCTTGCCGTGGTTGCGGTGCGCCTCGATGTCGGCATGGGCCTGGGCGGCCCGGTCGAGCGGATAGGTCCGCCAGATGGGGAGGGTCAGGTCGCCGGAGGCGGCCAGTTCCGCGAGCTCGGGCAGGGCCTCGGGAGTGCGGTCGGCGGGGTCGGCGCCGGTGAAGCGGACCCCGAGGCGGGCGGCGCTGCCGTCGGCGATGGTGATGACGTGTTCCGGGTCGCCGGCCAGTTCGACGGAGGCGGGCAGGACCCCGGCCCCGGAGGTGTCGAAGACCCGGTCCACTCCGTCCGGCGCGACGGCGCGGACCCGCTCGACCAGGTTGTCGCCGTAGCGCAGGGCGGTGGCTCCGAGGCCGGTCACCCGGTCCAGGTCGGTCTCTCCGGCCGTGCCGATGACGGTGGCGCCCCGGGCCACGGCGAGTTGTACGGCGATGGTCCCGACGCTGCCTCCGGCGCCGTGCACCAGCAGGACCTGTCCGGCATGGACGTCCAGGTGCTTCAACGCACGGAAGGCCGTCTCGCCGACGGTGGGCAGCGCCGCGGCAAGCTCCCACGACAGCCCCTTCGGCTTCTTCACCGGCGCGGGCATCACGGCGTACTCCGCGTACGAGCCGCCCGTGGCCGCCCCGAAGACCCCGTCGCCCGGCGCGACGCCGGTCACCGCGTCACCGACGGCGTCGACCACCCCGGCCGCGTCCAGCCCGGGCGTGACGGGGAACGTGACTGGGAAGGCGCCGGCCATGTCCCCGCGGCGGATCTTGATGTCCAGCGGATTGATGCCGGCGGCACGGACCCGGACGCGGACCTGGTCCGGCGCGGGCTCGGGGATGCCGACCTCGGAGACGGTCAGGACCTCCGGACCACCGAACTCGGAGTAGGTGATGGCAGTGGGCATGGGAACTCCTGGGCGTACGGAGCAACAGGCCAACGCGTGAATCACACATGCCGTATGACTACAGGGAACCATGCCATGCGCAGGGCTGTCGAGCGAACGATGCCCGCCCCATCACCGGGACCACCCCATCACCGGAGCCACCACATCACCGGGGCCGCCCCATCACCGGACCCGCTCCGCCACCGGGGCCGCTTCGTCACCAGGCCCGCCCCGCCTCGCCATCAGGGCCGCCTCACCGCGCCCGGCGCCACTGACCCTCGCATGCGGGCGCGCGTCCTCACGCGCGAGCACACAAGCTCCGTGCAAGCGGGCACTCTCCCACGTAAGCGCGCACGCTCCCATGTAAGCGCGCGTCGGCCGTCGGCCGTTCCCGAGGCGGTCGTTGGGCGCCCGGCGCCCCGTGGCCATGGCTCACCCGCCTCGCACCTGGCGGCGGTCGACCGCTCCACAACCACCGACTGCCACGGGAGGGGCACCGGAGGGGTCCACCCAGGGAGGGGCCGGCGACGGAAGCGGGCGGGCGCGATCCGAACGGCAGGAGCTCAGCGGACGGCCGTCCCGCGGAGGGCGGCCGGCCGGCCGATGGCGGCACAGCTCATGCGCGTCTCTCATCACCACCGCGACCCACGGTCGGTGGGGTCATGCGCGTTCCGGCTCGTTGGTTTCCTCGGCGGCCGCGGTCCGGGCTCGACGGCGGCCCAGCAGGGAGCTTCCCGCGATCACCACTCCGACGGCGGCGACCTTGGCGGCCTGGTAGTAGCCGGTCGCCAGATTCTCCGGGGTGCCGGGCAGCCGGAAGAAGACCCACGCCGCTACGAGCCCCCCGACAACGATCAGTACGACAGCGCCCACCGTTCCCAGCCCCGCCCACCAGGGACCCAGCTCGTAACCCCGCTCGTCGGTCTGCTCAACGTCCTTGTCGCTCACGGCTGTTCTCCTGTGAGAGTAGTGGGCGTTCGCAAGGGGAGACGCGGGCCTGACGGGGAGGGTTCACCGAGCCGAACGTTCCCTTCCCGGGGTCGGCGTCCCGCCGGCCGGCGAAGTGCTCACACTCGCCCGCCATCCTCGAGCGAGGATGGACGACGCCCGCCGGGGTCGTGACGACAGGACAGGCATCAGCAGATCGACGGCCCCTTCGTCATCGAGGACGGCCACCGCACGGTTGCCACCAGTGGGACCGTTACGTCAGCGCAGCCCTCATTTTCCGGGAGTGGGACGGAGCGCCGCCCCCAGGGGACGCCTGGGGGACACGGGCCGATCAGACCTGGGATTCACCCGATCCCAGGTAAGACAAGTCGCGCATTTCACCCATCCGGCGAAGCTGTCTGTTCGAATACGAAGAAACCCCCTCCGATCCACGTTCTCGCAGATCGGAGGGGGTTTCTCTCAGCGTGGCGGCGCCAGGATTCGAACCTGGGAAGGCTGAGCCGGCAGATTTACAGTCTGCTCCCTTTGGCCGCTCGGGCACACCGCCGGGTTTGCCGCCGTGGAGCCGCTTTTCGCGGGAGCTCCCTGGCAACGACGTAAACGATACCTGATGCACAGGGGTGCTCCGCCACCCGATTGATCGCCACTCCGTGCGGGGGTGGTGGCTAGGCTTGACGGTGCGGCCCCGGGACCGACGGCCGCCCCCTACGCACCCCGATACAAGGAGCCACAGGACATGGCCGACTCCAGTTTCGACATCGTCTCGAAGGTCGAGCGGCAGGAGGTCGACAACGCCCTCAACCAGGCCGCCAAGGAGATCTCGCAGCGCTATGACTTCAAGGGCGTCGGCGCATCGATCTCCTGGTCCGGCGAGAAGATCCTGATGGAGGCCAACTCGGAGGACCGGGTGAAGGCCGTCCTCGACGTGTTCCAGTCCAAGCTGATCAAGCGCGGCATCTCGCTGAAGGCGCTCGACGCGGGCGAGCCGCAGCTCTCCGGCAAGGAGTACAAGATCTTCGCGTCCATCGAGGAGGGCATCTCCCAGGAGAACGCCAAGAAGGTGGCGAAGATCATTCGCGACGAGGGCCCGAAGGGCGTGAAGGCCCAGGTGCAGGGCGACGAGCTGCGCGTCAGCTCGAAGAGCCGCGACGACCTCCAGGCCGTGATCGCGCTCCTCAAGGGCAAGGACTTCGACTTCGCGCTGCAGTTCGTGAACTACCGGTGATCCTTGCGCCGTCGGGGCTGCGGTCGTAGTTCCTCGTGCGTGGCGGAGGGGCGGCACCCACGCGGGGTCGCCCCTCCGCCATGTGCCGCCCGGCGCCGGCTGCCGTTCGGGCGAGGTCAGCGCCGCGAGTTGCCGAACAGGAGGCGGTAGGCGATCAGCAGCACGAGCGAGCCCCCGATCGCGGCGGCCCAGGTGGCACCGTCGTAGAAGTGGTTGGCAATGGGCCGGTCCAGGTACCGGCTGGAGATCCAGCCGCCGACGAACGCACCCGCTATGCCGATGAGAGTCGTGCCGATGAAGCCGCCCGGGTCACGACCGGGCAGCAGGAACTTGGCGATGGCACCCGCCAGCAGCCCCAGAACGATCCAGCTGATGATGCCCATCCCGTGAACCTGCCTTTCGTGCGCTGTTGTGCAGGAAGACGCCATCCCCACGGCCCACGGTTGCGGGGATCAGTAGGGTGCGGCCCAGGACACCTCGGACCGCCCCGCGCCGGGGCCGCGCGACACGGGAAACCGCCGGGGCGCGCACGGTGCGGAGGGTCAGGGCCCGTACGGCGTGGAGACCGCGGGGACGCGCACGATGCCGAGCTGCCGGAGTCGGGCAGGGCTCGGAGAGTACGCAGTCGCACGGCGCGGACGTGCAGGACCGGCATGACAGGAGAGTCACGGCACATGACGGAGCAGCTGCGCCGGAGTCTCGGCGTCTTCGACGCCGTGGTGATCGGTCTCGGGTCGATGATCGGGGCGGGGATCTTCGCCGCGCTCGGGCCGGCGGCCCGGGCCGCGGGGTCCGGACTGATGGTCGGTCTCGGCGTCGCGGCCCTGGTCGCCTACTGCAACGCCATGTCCTCGGGCCGCCTGGCCGCCCTGTACCCCGCATCGGGCGGCACCTATGTGTACGGGCGGGAGCGGCTCGGACCCTTCTGGGGCTACCTGGCGGGCTGGGCGTTCGTCGTGGGCAAAACGGCTTCCTGTGCGGCCATGGCACTCACCGTGGGGGCGTACGTCTGGCCCGGCCAGGCCCACGCGGTGGCGGTCGCCGCCGTGGTGGCGCTGACCGCGGTGAACTACGGCGGGGTGCAGAAGTCGGCATGGGTGACCCGGGCCGTCGTGGTGCTCGTCCTGGCGGTGCTCGCCGCGGTGGTGACCGCGTGCCTGTCGTCGGACGCGTCGGACGCCGGGCTGCTTCACGTGGGCGCGTCCGGCGGTGCACGTGGTGTGCTCCAGTCGGCCGGGCTGCTGTTCTTCGCCTTCGCCGGATACGCACGGATCGCCACACTGGGCGAGGAGGTGCGCGATCCGGCGCGGACCGTTCCGCGTGCGATCCCGCTGGCGCTCGGCATCGCGCTGGCCGTCTACGTCTGTGTGGCGGTGGCCGTCCTTTCGGTGCTCGGGACCGGGGGACTCGCAGACGCCTCCGCCCCGCTGGCCGACGCCGTGCGGGCGGCGGGCGTGCCGGGGCTGACGCCCGTGGTGCGCACAGGAGCCGCCGTGGCGGCCCTCGGGTCGCTGCTGGCGCTCATCCTGGGCGTGTCCCGTACGACGCTGGCCATGGCCCGGGACCGGCACCTTCCCGGCGCCCTCGCCGCCGTCCATCCCCGTTTCCGGGTGCCGCACCATGCGGAGCTCGCCGTGGGCGTGGTGGTCGCGGCGCTGGCCGCGACCGTGGATGTGCGGGGTGCGATCGGCTTCTCCTCCTTCGGGGTGCTGGCGTACTACGCCGTTGCCAATGCTTCGGCGTGGACGCTCCGTTCCGCGTGGACCGCGCGGGTCGTCCCCGTGGTGGGGTGCGCCGGGTGCGCGGCACTGGCCTTCTCGCTCCCGGTGTCGTCGGTCGTGGCCGGCGCGGTGGTCCTGGCAGCGGGCGCGACGGCCTACGGGGTACGGCGGCGGTCGGCCGCGGGCGCCGAGGGCTGAGTCCGCCTGTGCCCGGCGCCCGGTCCACCGACGGGCGCACATCGAAGCCCGCCCGGGCTCGGGCTGAGCCGGGGCACCCCCGAAGCCCAGCCGAGCCCGGTCGCACGGCCGAAGCCGGACTTTCGATCCGCGGCCCGGAAGCGCGGCCTGCCCAGCACGCACGGGGCGCGGGAGTGTTATATGAAGCCCACGCGGGCCTCGTACCGCTCACTCCGGGGCGCCCCGGCTCCCGCAGGGGCCACTCGCGCCCCGGGCGCGCTAGGCCGCCCGGGCAGCCCGTATGCGGCCCGTGAAGGCCGCCCACAGCGGCAGTTCCATTCCGTCGTTGGCCTCCTCGTACCAGCCCGTCCCGTCGAGCCACGCGCGCAGCCAGGCGTCGAGGCTGGGCGCGTCCATGTACCAGGCGTGCTCGACGTCGTCGGCGTTCGGCTCGAAGAGCAGCACCGGGGCTTCCTCGGCATGGCAGTCCACGCATGCGTACATGCCGCAGCCCCAGTGGGATATCGGCAGCACGCCCTCGGGCCACGGCCGGTCGGGGGCTTCTCCCGCTTCCTCTCGGCGGGCGAGGTACTGCGCGACGACGGGCTGCTCCCCCGACGGTGAGCCGTCCAGCAGCGGCAACAGACCGTATTCGGGCCCGAATCCGCCGTCCGCGACCCGGAGGTAGAGCGCGGCGAGCAGCGGCGGCAGAGGGAAGCCCAGCGCGGCTTCGGCCCGGGCGACGCTCCCGGCCTGCACCGGGGCCGGGAGGTCCGTCCATCCCCAAGGCAGGTCGACCCGCGCCCGTGCGGCGACCCCGGTCAGCAACTGCTCCATCTCGGTCATGAGTTCATGATGCAGGGCCCCACTGACAATCGACCGAGGCGCAGGGAACCCCGCCGGCTTGACGCCGCGCGGCGCGCTGCGTCGGCTACCGCCCTGCGAACGGCTCGTCCGTGCTCACGATCTCGCGCCCGAGAGGCATCAGTGAGACCGGGATCAGCTTGAAGTTGGCGATGCCCAGGGGGATGCCGATGATCGTGAGGCACTGCGCGATGCCGGTGACGATGTGGGCCAGCGCCAGCCACCATCCCGCGAGGAGCAGCCACAGTACGTTGCCGATGCAGGACGGGGCGCCCGCGTCGGAGCGTTCGACGGCCTTGTAGCCGAAGGGCCACAGGGCGTACAGGCCGATCCGGAAGGAGGCTATGCCGAACGGGATGCCGATGATCGTGATGCAAAGGATCACGCCCGCGAGCAGATAGGCCAGGAACAGCCAGAAGCCGCTCAGCACGAGCCAGATGATGTTCAGGATGGTTTTCACGGGCGGCGACCTGCCATCTGCTCGAGCCGGGAGATGCGCTCCGCCATCGGCGGATGCGTGGAGAACATCTTGGACAGTCCCTGCCCCGGACGGAAAGGGTTCGCGATCATCATGTGACTTGCCGTCTCGATCCGGGGCTCGGGGGGAAGCGGCAACTGCTTGGTTCCCGCATCGAGTTTGCGCAGCGCGCCGGCCAGGGCCAGCGGGTCGCCGGTGAGTTGGGCGCCGGACGCGTCCGCCTCGTACTCCCTGGAACGGCTGATCGCCAGTTGGATGACGGACGCGGCGAGCGGCCCCAGGATCATGACCAGCAGCAGGCCGATGAGACCGGGACCCTCGTCGTCGTCCGACCGGCCGATGGGGATCAGCCAGGCGAAGTTGACGAGAAACATGATCACCGAGGCGAGTGCACCGGCGACCGACGAGATCAGGATGTCGCGGTTGTAGACATGGCTCAGCTCATGGCCGATGACACCGCGCAGCTCACGCTCGTCCAGGATCCGCAGGATCCCTTCGGTGCAGCACACCGCGGCATTGCGCGGATTGCGCCCCGTCGCGAACGCGTTCGGTGCCTCGGTCGGCGAGATGTAGAGCCGGGGCATGGGCTGGCGCGCCTGCGTGGAGAGCTCCCGGACCATGCGGTACAGCGCCGGCGCCTCGAATTCGCTCACCGGACGGGCCCGCATGGCACGCAGGGCCAGCTTGTCGCTGTTCCAGTACGCGTACGCGTTCGTCGCGAGCGCCACGATCAGCGCGATCACAAGGCCCGTACGCCCGAAGAAACTGCCGATGACGATGATGAGTGCGGACAGTCCCCCGAGGAGTACGGCGGTCTTCAGCCCGTTGTGCCGGCGGTGCACAGTTCGCCCTCCTGGTGGTGCGGCAGGGAACCCTCTGCTCACTGGTGCTGTGGTCTTCCACGTCAAGTGGACCCTCCCGTACTGGTCAACGCCAGACGAGGAGCACTAGTTCCCTTGTGCGGGCACGCTGCGCGGTGAGCCGTCCGGGTGACGGCTCACCACGTGATGGCGGCCAGGGCGCGACCGGGCATCCGCCGCCGGGCCGAACGGTCCGCGGCCCGGCCGGAACGGGGCGGTCGCCTCAGAACAGGGCGGTCGCCGAGAACCGGAGCACGAGCTGGGGCGCTCCGGACAGGACGACGCCGAGGACGGCCGTGAGGGCGATGGCCGCCGTGAGCGGGACCGGAACCGCGCGCGGGACGGCGACGGCCTCCCCGGCGGGCGCTTCGGCGACCTCGGGTGCACGGAACAGCAGCGTCGTCCACTGGAGGTAGTAGAAGAGCGCGATCACGACGTTCACCGCCATGACGACGGCGAGCCAGCCGAGCCCCGCGTCGACGGCCGCCGAGAAGACGGTGACCTTGGCGAAGAGGCCGATGACACCGGGCGGCAGCCCCGCGAGGCAGAGCAGGAAGAACCCGAGCACCAGGGCGGTCAGGGGGCGCTCCGCGTACAGACCGCGGTAGTCGCTGATGCGGTTCAGCGGCTTCGTGCGGGCGACCAGTGCGGCCACCGCGAAGGCGCCGATGTTCACGGCCGCGTACATGAGGGCGTACGCGACGGTGGAGCCGATGGCGCGGTCGGCGTCCTTGGTGTAGGCGGCCGCGGCGATCGGCACCAGGAGGTACCCGGCCTGACCGACCGAGGACCAGGCGAGCAGGCGGACCGCACTGTACGCGCGCGTGGCCTGCTGCCGGAGGGCGGCGACATTGCCCGCCGTCATGGTGAGGGCGGCGAGCACGGCGAGCGCCGGGCCCCACACGTCGGCGTACGACGGGAAGGCCACGACGGTGACGAGGATCAGCCCGGTGAAGCCGACCGCCTTGCCGACGACGGACAGATAGGCCGCGACGGGCAGGGGCGCACCCACGTAGGTGTCGGGCACCCAGAAGTGGAAGGGCACGGCGGCCGTCTTGAAGGCGAAGCCGACGAGCGTGAGGACCACCCCCGTCTGGGCGAGGGTGTGCAGCTGCCCGTCGACGTGCTGGAGCTTCCCGGCGATCTGTGTGAGGTAGAGGGTGCCGGTCGTCGCGTAGACGAAGCTCACGCCCAGCAGGGTCACCGCCGTCGCCGTGACGGAGGACAGGAAGAACTTGAGGGCCGATTCGGAGGAGCGGCTGTCGCCGCGCCGGATGCCGACGAGGGCGAACGCGGGCAGCGAGGCTACCTCGAGGGCGACGACCAGGGTGGCGAGGTCCCGGGCCGCGGGGAGCAGTGCGGCGCCCGCGGCCGAGGACAGCAGCAGGAACCAGAACTCCCCCTCGGGGAGTTCCCGCTCTCCCTGCGCGTCCTTGATGGCGCTCATGGACAGCAGTGCCGTGAGGAGGGCCCCGCCGAGCACCAGGAACTGGATGACGAGCGCGAAACGGTCGGCCGTGTAGCTGCACGCCCCGGCCTGGGCGCCCTTGAGGCAGAAGGTGGAGCGGTCGCCGTCGAGCAGGGGCAGCAGCAGGAGCGCGGACGCGGCGAGACCGGCGACCGACACCCAGCCGAGCAGCGCCTTCCTCGCGGCGGGCACGAACAGGTCGGCCACCAGCACCACGAGACCCACGAGGGCGGCGAGGGTGGGCGGCGCGATCGCGAGCCAGTCGACGGACTGGACCAGCGACGGCACCGTCCCGGTCGCCGCGGAGTGGACGAGCGGGGCCGCGCCGGCGGCGACGGACAGGGCGAGCGAGGTCATGCCGCGCCTCCTGCGAGGAGCTTCTGGACGGCCGGGTCGGTGAGGCCGAGCAGCAGCGCGGGCCAGAGTCCGGCGAGGACGGTGAGGGCGACGAGCGGGGTCCAGGCGGCGAACTCGTAGCGCTGGACGTCGGCGAGGCGCGGGCCTGCCGGGGGTTCCTCCGGCACGGCACCCATACAGACCCGCCGTACGACGACGAGCATGTACGCGGCGGTCAGCAGAGTGCCGAGGCCGGCGAGCGTCATGAAGGTCAGGAACGCCGGCCGGCTCAGCTCGGCGGCGGGCTTGAACGCGCCGAACATGGCGAGCATCTCGCCCCAGAACCCGGCGAGACCCGGCAGCCCCAGCGAGGCGACGGCGCCGAACGCGAGCAGCCCGCCGAGGCGCGGGGCGCGCCCGTAGAGCGCGGCTCCGGTCTCCTGGGCCAGGCTGTCGAGGTCGGTCGTGCCGGTGCGGTCCTTCAGCGCGCCGACGAGGAAGAACAGCAGGCCGGTGATGAGGCCGTGCGCGATGTTGGCGAACAGCGCACCGTTGACGCCGGTCGGGGTCATCGTCGCGATGCCGAGCAGGACGAATCCCATGTGGCCGACGGACGAGTACGCGATGAGTCGCTTGAGGTCGCCCTTGGCGCCGCGCTTGGCGAGCGCCAGGCAGGCCAGCGATCCGTAGATGATCCCGACGACGGCGAACGCGGCCAGGTAGGGCGCGAAGGTCCGCATCCCGTCCGGCGTGATCGGCAGCAGAATCCGTACGAACCCGTACGTGCCCATCTTGAGCAGAACGCCGGCCAGCAGGACCGAGCCGACGGTCGGCGCGGCCGTGTGCGCATCGGGCAGCCAGCTGTGCAGCGGCCACATCGGCGTCTTGACCGCGAGCCCGATCCCGATCGTCAGAACGGCGATGAGCTGCACGGATGCGGTCAGCGACCGGCCGTTGTCAGTGGCGAGTGCCACCATGTCGAAGGTGTGGGCGTTGAGTCCGATGAGGAGCAGGCCCAGCAGCATCACGACGGAGCCGAGCAGCGTGTAGAGGATGAACTTCCAGGCCGCGGCCTGCTTGCCCTCGCCGCCCCAGCGGGCGATGAGGAAGTACATCGGGATGAGCACCGTCTCGAAGGCCAGGAAGAACAGCAGCAGGTCGAGGACGGCGAAGGTCGCGAGGGTGCCGGACTCGAGCACGAGGACCAGCGCGACGAAGGCCTTCGGGGAGGGGCCCGCAGGCATCTTGAAGTAGCTGTACAGCGCGCAGAGGAAGGTCAGCAGCGCGGTCATCACGAGGAGGGGGAGCGAGATGCCGTCGACGCCGAGGTGGATGCGCACGTCGAGCGCCGGGATCCAGCTGATGTCGGTGCTCGCCTGGATCTTCGACGGGTTGTTCTGGTCGAAGCCGAGCGCGAGGACGATCGCGGCGGCGAGGACCGCGCCGGTCACGGTCACGCCGTGGCGGAGCACCGCCTGCCCGGGCGACTTCCCCTTCAGCCCGGGAGGCGCCGGCAGCAGGGCCGCGGCGGCCCCGATGAGCGGGCCGACGACGATGAACACGAGAAGGAACTGCATCACGGATTCGCTGATATCGATCACGGCTGCTCACGCTCCGGCGGTGGCGACGAGGACGACGGCGACCACCAGGACGACGGTGCCTGCGAACAGCGCGCTCAGATAGGTCTGCACATTGCCGGTCTGCGCGCGGCGGACGGCCGCGCCGAGCCAGCGGGGGACGGCGCTCGCGCCGCGTACATAGGTGTCGACGACCTCGCGGTCGAGGAAGCGCACCAGGTCGGCCGCCGCCAGCACGGGGCGCACGAACAGGGCCGAGTAGACGGCGTCGAGGTGGAAGCCGACGGCCGCGTGCCGGTACAGCGGGCCGAGCAGCAGACGGCCGGGGTCGGCCGGGTCCGGGGACGGCGTGGCGGTGTGTTCGGCCATGACCTCGGCCTCGACCAGGCCGGCGTACTCCTCGGGGTGGGCGGCGACGGCGCCCATGGGGACGCGGGCGGCCAGCGCCGAGGTGTGGCGCCAGGTGGCATAGGTGACGATCCCGCCGACCAGGGCCAGGCCGGTGCCGAGGACGGAGGTGGCGAGGGTCGGGGTCAGCGAGTTGCCGTCGAACCACTGGGGCAGCACACCGATGCCGAGCCCGAGGCCGATCGTGGGGATGGCGAGCACCCAGAGCACCGCGTTCATGGCCACGGGCTGCTTGCCGTGGTCCGGGGCCTCGCCGCCCCGGCCGCGGAAGGCCAGCAGCCACAGCCGGGTCGCGTAGGCCGCGGTGAGCAGGGCGGTCAGCATGCCGCAGACGAGCACGGTCCAGCCCGCGGCGGCCGGGACGGCCGCCTCGTGGCCGGTGGCCGCGTGCTCGGCGGCGCCCAGGACGGCCTCCTTGGAGAAGAAGCCGCTGAAGGGCGGGATCGCGGCGAGCCCGAACAGCGCCACGCTCATCGTCCAGTAGGCGTCGGGGACCCGGTCGCGCAGATTCCGCATGCGGGACATCGCCGCCAGCGAGTTGGTGCCGGCGGCGTGGATGATCACGCCCGCCGCGAGGAACAGCAGCGCCTTGAAGGCGCCGTGGGTGAGGAGGTGGAAGACGGCGGCCCCGCGGTTGCCGACGGCGAGCGCGCCGGTCATGTAGCCGAGCTGGCCGATCGTCGAGTACGCCAGGACGCGCTTGATGTCGTCCTGGGCGAGCGCCGCCAGCGCCGATCCGGCCATGGTGATCCCGGCCATGACGGCGAGCACGACCAGTGCGGCCGCCGATGCCGTGAAGACGGGAAGGAGACGGGCGATGAAGTAGACACCGGCCGCGACCATCGTGGCGGCGTGGATCAGCGCGGAGACGGGCGTGGGGCCCGCCATGGCGTCGGGAAGCCAGGTGTGCAGCGGGAACTGTGCGGACTTGCCCGCCACACCCGCGAGCAGCAGCAGTGCGATCAGGGTCGGGTGGTGGAGCCCGCCCGCCGCCACGGTCCCGAGGACCGTGGTGATGCGGAACGATCCCGCGTCCACGGCGAGCGCGAACAGGCCGAACAGGAAGGGGACGTCGCCGAGCTTGGTGACCAGGAAGGCCTTCAGCGATGCGGCGCGCGCGTCGGGGGTCTCCCAGTAGTGGCCGACGAGGAAGTACGAGCAGATGCCCATGATCTCCCAGCCGACCAGCAGCACCATCAGATCGCCGGAGTAGACGACCAGCAGCATCGCGGAGGTGAACAGGGACACGAGCGCTGCGTACGAGGGGTAGCGCGGATCGTCGCGCAGATACGCCGTCGAGTAGATCTGCACGCACGAGGCGACGACGCCGACCAGAACGGCGACGAGGACGGCGAATCCGTCCAGGTACAGGGCGAGGTCGATGGGGACCGACCCGGTCGGGGTGAGCTGCGTGGACGCCTGGATCGGCGGGCCGCCTCCCTGACGGATCGCGACCACCACGGCCAGCGCGGCCGACGTGAGGACGGGCAGCACCGCGAGGGGGCGTACGAACCCGGGTGCGGTGCGGCCGAGCAGCAGACCGGCGACGGCACCGAGGAAGGGAAGAAGGGGGACGAGTACGGCGAGGGTCGTGGTGGTCACGCGGCGGCCTCTGTCTTCTCTGCCGTGGCGGTGGCGGGTCCCTCGCCGTCGGGACCGGGGCCGGTCTCGGCGGTGTCGCGGAGCCTGTCGATGTCCGAGGTGCCGCGGTTGCGGTAGACGGCGAGGACGATCGCGAGGCCGATGCCGATCTCGGCTGCGGCGACGGTGATGGTGAACAGGGTCAGCGCCTGGCCGGAGTGCAGGGTGTCGCGGGCGGCGGCGCTGAGCCAGGCGTCGAAGGCGACGAGGTTCAGATTGACGGCGTTGAGCATGAGCTCGACCGACATCAGGACCAGGATCGCGTTGCGCCGTGCCAGCACGCCGTACAGGCCGGTGCAGAACAGCAGGACCGAGAGCACGGCGGGATAGACGAGGTGCATCAGCGGTCCCCTTCCTGGTCCGCGCCGGCACCGGCGCCCGCCCGGTCCGCGGGGACGCGGGCGGCCCCGGCTGCTTCCGCATCCCGCATGGCCGCGGCCTTGCGGGACAGGACGATCGCGCCGACGAGCGCGGCGAGCAGCAGCACCGAAAGGGCCTCGAAGGGCAGGACCCAGCTCTTGAACAGGCTCGCGCCGACGGCCTTGGTACTGCCCTGGGCCGGGCCGTCCAGCTCGATCCAGGTGGTGCGGAAGGCGTCGGCGATCACCCACACGAGGGCGCCCCCCGAGGCGATCGCGACGGTGAGCGCCGCCCAGCGGTTGCCGGAGTCGGCGTCCTCGGAGCGGCCGATGGGCGCCTTGGTGAGCATCAGACCGAAGAGGAGGAGCACCACGACGGAGCCGACGTAGATGAGGACCTGCACCCAGGCGATGAACTCCGCCGTGAGCAGGAGGTACTCGACGGCGAGACCGCCGAGGGCGGCGACGAGCCACAGCGCGGCGTGCACCAGCTGCCGGGTCGTGACGGTGACGACGGCCGCGCCGAGCGTGGCGATGCCGACGAGGAGGAAGACGATTTCGACGCCGGTCGGGGAGAGGAACCCGTGGCTGCTCGCGGCGAGGGTCACGTCGTCTCCTCCTTTCCGGGAGCGTCGGGGGTCGTGTCGGGGGCGGTGGACTCGTCGGCTGCCGGTGCATCGGCGGCCGACTCCGCGGCGGCTTCCCGGGCGGCCTGCTCGGCGGCCGCCTGCTCGGTGGCGAGCTTCTCGGCCGCCTTGCGTGCCGCGGCGAGTTCCTTGGGCTCCTCCGCGCCGGGGTCCAGGGCGGGCGGGGCCGGGACCGTCCACATCCACTCGCGGAGCTTGTCGCGCTCATGCGTGAGCTCGCGGATGTCCGTCTCGGCGTACTCGAACTCCGGCGACCAGAACAACGCGTCGAAGGGGCACACCTCGATGCAGATACCGCAGTACATGCAGAGGGAGAAGTCGATGGCGAAGCGGTCGAGGACGTTGCGGCTGCGCTCGCGCCCGCCCGGGGCGGCCGGCGGCACCGTCTCCTTGTGGGAGTCGATGTAGATGCACCAGTCGGGGCACTCGCGTGCGCACAGCATGCAGACCGTGCAGTTCTCCTCGAAGAGGCCGATCACGCCACGGGTGCGCGGCGGGAGTTCCGGCTGCGTCTCCGGGTACTGCGCGGTGACGGACTTCCTGGTCATCGTGCGCAGGGTGACGGCCAGGCCCTTGGCCAGGCCGGATCCTGGGATCGGCGCCATTACTGCATCACCACCTTGACGACGCCGGTGAGGGCGATCTGAGCGAGCGAGAGCGGTACGAGAAGGGTCCAGGACAGCTTCTGGAGCTGGTCCTCGCGCATCCGCGGGTAGGTGACGCGGAGCCAGATGACGACGAACGCGAGAACGGCCGTCTTCAGCAGGGTCCACACCCAGCCGAGGCCATCGGCGCCCCACGGGCCGTGCCAGCCGCCCAGGAACAGGACGGTGGTCAGCGCGCACAGAACGACGATCCCGGCGTACTCGGCGAGCAGGAACAGCGCGAACCGCAGACCCGTGTACTCGGTGTACGCGCCGAAGATGATCTCCGAGTCGGCGACCGGCATGTCGAAGGGCGGGCGCTGGAGTTCGGCGAGTCCGGCCACGAAGAAGACGAGGGCGCCGACGATCTGCCAGGGCACCCACCACCAGTGGAAGGCCTGCAGGATGCCCGGCAGCGAGACCGTGCCGGCGGCCATGGCGACGGAGGCTGCCGCGAGCAGCATCGGCAGCTCGTAGGCGAGCAGCTGGGCGGCGGTACGCAGTCCGCCGAGGAGGGAGAACTTGTTGGCCGAGGCCCAGCCCGCCATGAGCGAGCCGAGGACGCCGACGCCCATGACGGCGAGCACGAAGAAGATGCCCGCGTCCACGAGCTGACCGACCGCACCGCGGCTCGGGCCGATCGGGATGGCGACCAGCACGAGGAGATACGGCAGCAGGGCCACGGCCGGGGCGAGCTGGAAGATGCGGCGGTCGGCACCTGCCGGAACCACGTCCTCCTTCTGCGCGAACTTCACTCCGTCCGCGACGAGCTGGGCCCAGCCGTGGAACCCGCCCGCGTACATGGGGCCCAGGCGGCCCTGCATATGGGCCATCACCTTGTGCTCGGTCTGGCCGACGACGAGCGGCAGGACGAGGAAGGCGACGAAGACGATGACGAGTCGCAGGACGACGTCGAGCGTGTCACTCACTCGGTGCCTCCTGCGGGGGTCTCGGGGTCTTCGGGGGCTGGTGAGTCTTTGGCGGAGTCGGGTGCCTCACCGGTGCGGGGCGCCTTGGCGGAGTCCGGTGCTTCGGCGGACTCCGGTGCTTCGGCGGACTCCGGCGCTTCGGCGGTGTCTCGGTCCTCGGCGGCGGCCCCGGGTTTGCGGGCATGGGCCGCGGCGGCCGGACTCCCGGCGGTGGCGGAGCCACCGGAAGACTCGGCGGTGCCGGACGTCTCGGCCGTGTCCGGGGCGGCCGCGGCGTCCGGAACATCCGGGGCTTCGCCTGCCCCCAGGGCCCCCGCGGCTGTTGGAGCGCCCTGCGGCCCGGTCCCGCTCCCGCCCGCCTCGTCCGTCCTGTTCGTATCCTCCGGCCGGGCTCGGCCCTCGGCCCCGGCGTCCGCTTCCGGTTCGTCGAAGGCGGGGCGCGCGTGGTGCCACGGCGCATCGGAACTGCGCGGAGCACCCGCGCCCTTCTCCGGCCGCGCCACGGGCTTTTCGGCACCGGCTGCGCGCTGCTCGGCACCGGCCGCCGACTGCTCGGCACCGGCCAGGTCGCCACCGACTGCCGCCTGCTCGGTCCCGGCCGCCGGCTGCCCGGCCTCGGCCGCCCGGGCCTCCGCCTCGCCCGCGGGCGTCGTGTCCGCAGACGTCGTGCCGGCGGGCGCCGTGCCCGCAGGCGCCGTGCCCGCAGAAGTCGTGCCCGCGGGGCCTTCGCCCGCAGCCGGTGTCCCGGGCGCCCCCGCGGCGCCCTCGCGCTGGGAGGCCGAACCGCCGGAAACGCTCCGGGCACGCCGGGCCGGCGCCCCGGCCCCCGGCTCCGTACCCTGCCCGCCGGTCTCCGCCTCCGTACGCTGCGACGCGGAACCCTGCGCAACACTGCGGGCCCGGCGCGGAACCGCACCCTCCGCCCGCGCAGCCGCAGCCGGGGCCTCCGCGGCCTGGCTCGCGGACCCTTCCCCGGCGGTCCGGGCGCGCCGCACCGGCCGCTCGCCGGCCGCCGCCCGCCCCGCACCACGCGCCGGACGCGCCGGTGCGGGCGGAAGCTGGCCCTTGAGCGGACCCCATTCGTTGGGGTCGGGAACCCCGGGCGGCAGCATCTGGCGACGCTTGGGCCCACCGTGCTCCGACTCCCCCGGCTCCTTCGCACCCGGCCACGCCTTGGCGACCCGCGCCGCGAGCACGAAGTCCTTGCGCAGCGGATGCCCCTCGAACTCGTCGGGCAGCAGCAGCGGGGCGAGGCCCGGGTGGCCCTCGAAGTCCACGCCGAACATTTCGTGGGTCTCACGCTCGTGCCAGGCGGCGCCCGCGTACACGCCGGTCGCGGTCGGCAGCACGGCGGCGTCGTGGGGCACCGTCGTGCGGACCAGGAGACGGCGTACGGGTGCGAGCGCGACCACGTGCGCGGACACGAGGAAGCCCGTGCCGGGCTCGTCCACGGCGCTCAGCCAGTCGAAATAGGTGCAGCCGAGCTCGGACCTCGCGGTGCGCAGCGCGTCGATCCAGGAGGCGGGCGGTACGTCGACGGTCAGCAGGTCGTACGACTCTTCGGCCGTGGCCTCAGCGCCGAACAGGTCTTCGACGGGAGCGGACAGCCAGCCGGTCATGCGGCACCCCCGTCGGCGGATGCGGACGCGGGCGGCTGCACGAGCCCGCTCTGCAGCGCGGCGGCGGACGGGCGCCCGCCCGTCGCGTACCGCTCCCCCAGGGACTCGCGGGCGATCTTCTCCTGAAGCTTGAGGATGCCCTGGAGCAGCGCCTCGGGCCGGGGCGGGCAGCCGGGGACGTAGACGTCGACGGGGATGATCTGGTCGACGCCCTTGGTCACCGAGTACGAGTCCCAGTACGGGCCTCCGCAGTTGGAGCAGGCGCCGAAGGAGATGACGTACTTCGGCTCCGGCATCTGCTCGTACAGACGCTTCACGGCGGGCGCCATCTTGTCCGTGACCGTGCCGGAGACCACCATCAGGTCGGCCTGACGCGGGCCGGGCGCAAAGGGGATGACACCGAGCCGGATGAAGTCGTGGCGAGCCATCGACGCGGCGATGAACTCGATCGCGCAGCAGGCGAGCCCGAAGTTGAACACCCACAGGCTGTAGCGGCGGCCCCAGTTCAGGACCACCTTCATGGGCTCGGGGGCGAGGCGGGCGAGAGCACCGAGCCGCTTCGGCTCCGGCAGAAACGTCGGCTCCGGGAGCGGCATCGGCTCGGACCCGCTCGACCTGGGCTGGGTCACGTCCATGCGAGGACGCCCTTCTTGTAGGCGTACAGCAGGCCCACGGCCAGGAAGCCGAGGAAGATGAACATCTCCACCAGCGTGGCCGCTCCGTACCCCGGCGCGGCGAACACCGTCGCCCAGGGGAAGAGGAAGATCGAGTCCACGGCGAAGATCACATACAGGAAGGCGTAGACGTAGTACCGGACCTGGGTGTGCGCCCAGCCCTCGCCGACGGGGTCGACGCCGCACTCGTACGTCAACAGTTTCTCCTGCGTGGGCACGACGGGCCGCAGCAGTCGCCCCGCGCCGAAGGCGACGGCGACGAAGAGCACGCCGATGAGGGCGAGCAGTCCGACGACGGAGTACGACTGGAAGTAGCTCGCCGCGAGAACGGTCGGTTCCGGCACGTCCGGTCCTCGCTCCCTACGTGTTCCCGGTGCCGGGACGACACCGTGTTCGACGATCCTTACGCACGGGAGTCTAGGGCCTGCTAAAGAACGGGTAAGCAGCCCGTCACCGTCGGCGCCCTTGCGATGGCCTGGGAGAACCGTGCGGGGTGGGGTTGTCCCCAGGGTCGCCGCGGCGGTGGACCTCATGGCGCAGCGCCGCGTGGCCGGGCACGCTAGCGCATATGACCGCACGCAGCATGGCCCGACCACATGACGGAACACCCGGCTCCGCCGCCTCCGACCTGCTCTCCCCCGACGAGGAGGGGACCGAGTGGGTCGCCGCCTCCCACGGACCGGTCACGGCCGATCAGCTGCCGCCGCCCCGACTGGCGTTCGAACGGCAGACCTGGAAGGAGATCGCGCATCTGCTGGCGAATCTGCCGATGTCGATAGCCGGGTTCCTCTATGTGCTGACGACCGTCTCCATCGGCGCCGGCCTGGCCGTGACCGTGGTCGGCCTGCCCTTGCTGGGCCTCGGCCTGGTGGGGGCACGTCAGCTGGGCAGGGCGGAGCGTGCCAGGGCCAGGGCCCTGCTGGCGGTGCGGATCGACGAGCCGAGTCGGCTGCCGCTGGGCCGCGAGCGCGGGCTCGGCCGGCTGTGGGCGAGCCTGAAGGACCCGGTCGCCTGGCGCACGGTCCTGTACGAGGCGATACGGCTGCCCTGGGGCGTCCTCACCTTCGCGGTCACCCTCGTCTCGCTGATCGTCCTGTGGCCGGTGCTCCCGTACATCGCACGCGGTCTGACGCATGTGGACCGCTCGATGGTGCGCGCGCTGCTGTCCCCGTCCGACGAGCTGGAGCGGCGGATCGCCGAGCTGGAGTCGGACCGCGGCGTCGTCGTCGACACCGCCGCCGCCGATCTGCGCCGTATAGAGCGCGACCTGCACGACGGCGCCCAGGCCCGCCTGGTCAACCTGGCCATGGGGCTCGGCCTGGCCAAGGAGAAGCTGCTGGAGGGCCGGGCGGACGACACGGTCGCCGCCATGGTCGGCGAGGCGCACGGCGAGGTGAAGCTCGCACTTCAGGAGCTGCGCGATCTGGCGCGAGGCATCCACCCGGCGGTCCTGACCGACCGCGGACTGGACGCGGCCCTGTCCTCCGTGGCCACCCGCTGCACGGTCCCGGTCACGGTCGACGTCGACCTGCCCTCCCGGCCCGCCGCAGCCATCGAGGGCATCGCCTACTTCACCGTCTCGGAGCTGCTGCAGAACATCAGCAAGCACAGCGGCGCGCGGTCCGCATCGGTCGAGGCGCGGCGGGCCGGGGACCGTCTCCTGATCCGGGTGTGGGACGACGGACGCGGCGGCGCCCGCCTCGACGGCGGCACGGGCATGGCGGGGCTCGCCGAGCGGCTCGACGCGGTCGACGGGCTGTTCACGGTCGACTCGCCGGCGGGGGGTCCGACGACCGTCACGGCGCAGCTGCCGTGGCGCGACAGGACGGACTGATCCCCGGCCCGCCCCTCGGGGTGGGGAAAACCCCCGCATCGGAACGCCGACACGCTCCATGGTCCCGGCGCCGTCCGGCCAGCACTGTTGAGGTACGACGGCAACGAGAAGACGGGAAGACGCCGATGGCCACGCAGTACCGGCAGAGCAACGGGCACGGATACGGGTTCCGGGGGACGGGGTCCGGAGAGCCGCGGCACCTCATTCCGGCGGGCCTGCGCGCACCGTTCGAGGCGCGCACCTGGCGCGAGTTCGGCTATCAGATGCTGAACCTGCCGGTCGGGATCATGATGTTCGTGTTCTCCGTGACGATGCTGTCGCTGGGCGCCGGTCTGCTGGTCACGTTCATAGGCGTTCCGGTGCTGGCCGCCCTGCTGGTCGGCTGCCGCGGTCTCGGGGTGATGGAGCGGGCCCGGGCCCGGGCGCTGCTCGGGCTGGAGATCGCGGAGCCGGAGCCGGTGCGGACGCGCAAGGGCGGCCCGCTCGCCTGGGCGGGCGCGGTCCTGAAGAGCGGCACGTCCTGGCGGCACCTGCTGTACGCGGTGGTGCACTTCCCGTGGGCCGTCTTCGGCTTCTGCGTGGCGTTGACCTTCGGCACGTACGGATGGGCGCTGCTGACGTATCCGCTGTGGCGGTGGGTCTTCCCGCTGTACGTGGGTGTCGGCGGGCTCCAGCCCTTCGGCGACGACTACCACACCGTCCGCCTCGACAGTCCGTTCGAGGTCACGGTGACGGCGCTGGTCGGGCTGCTGATCACGCTGGCGATGCCGTGGGTGATCCGGGCCCTGTCGAGCGTGGACCGACTGCTGGTGCAGGGCCTGCTCGGTCCCTCGTCGCTCGTCAGCCGGGTCGTCGAGCTGGAGTCGGACCGCGGTGCCGTCATCGACACCGCCGCTGCCGATCTGCGCCGTATAGAGCGCGACCTGCACGACGGCGCACAGGCCCGTCTCGCACATCTGGCCATGGGGCTCGGGCTCGCGAAGGAGAAGCTGGCGGACGACCCCCAGGCGGCGGCGCGCATGGTGGACGAGGCGCACGGCGAGGTGAAGACGGCGCTCCAGGAGCTGCGCGATCTGGCGCGAGGCATCCACCCGGCGGTCCTGACCGACCGCGGACTGGACGCGGCCCTGTCCTCCGTGGCCACCCGCTGCACGGTCCCGGTCACGGTCGACGTCGACCTGCCCTCCCGGCCCGCCGCAGCCATCGAGGGCATCGCCTACTTCACCGTCTCGGAGCTGCTGCAGAACATCAGCAAGCACTCCCGGGCGACCCGGGCCACGGTGGATGTGTGGAAGTCCCGGAGCCGGCTGCTCATCCAGGTCACGGACAACGGCGAGGGCGGCGCCACGGCCTCCGAGGGCTCCGGGCTCGCCGGGCTGGCCGGACGTCTGGGCGCGGTCGACGGCATCCTCGTCGTGGACTCCCCCACCGGCGGGCCGACGCGGATCACGGCGGAACTTCCCTGGCGCGACTGACGGCCCGGCACCGCCCATGGCCCGGCACCGCCCCATCGGTGCACGGCGTTGTCCACACTCCCGACGTTTTCCACAGCCCTGAGCGGCATGGTCCACCAGCTGGAATGCTGGAGCCCGTCATCAAGGGGAGAACGGGCAACGGGGGCCGAGAACCATGGAGAACAAGGTGCGGGTGGTCATCGCCGAGGATTCGGTGCTGCTCCGAGAGGGCCTGACCCGGCTGCTGACCGACCGTGGACACGAGGTGGTCGCGGGCGTCGGGGACGCGGAAGCCCTGATCAAGACGATCACCGGCCTGGCGGGCGACGGGACACTGCCCGACGTCGTGGTGGCGGATGTGCGCATGCCGCCCACGCACACGGACGAAGGGGTGCGGGCCGCGGTGCAGCTGCGCCGGGAGCATCCGGGACTCGGCGTGCTCGTGCTGTCGCAGTACGTGGAGGAGCGGTACGCCACCGAGCTGCTGGCCGGGTCCAGCCGTGGCGTCGGCTATCTGCTGAAGGACCGCGTGGCCGAGGTCCGTGAGTTCGTGGACGCCGTGGTGCGGGTGGCCGAGGGTGGGACGGCACTGGACCCGGAGGTCGTGGCGCAGCTCCTGGGCCGCAGCCGCAAGCAGGACGTGCTGGCCGCGCTGACGCCGCGCGAGCGGCAGGTCCTGAGCCTGATGGCGGAGGGCCGTACGAACTCGGCGATCGCCAGGCAGCTCGTGATCAGCGACGGAGCGGTGGAGAAGCACGTCAGCAACATCTTCCAGAAGCTGGGCCTGTCGCCCAGTGACGGGGATCACCGGCGTGTTCTGGCCGTCCTGACCTATCTGAACTCCTAATGGGCTGACACTGTGTCAGATGGAGGTGTCGCGGCCCCACCGATCCGCCGGATCGAGTGAGCCACGAGGCCTCCCAACCAACGGTGGACGGGGCGCGTCTTACGGATGGAGCCCGGGAGGGCGAACAAGACATGACAAACACCGGTGCCAGGCCGTCTCAGAATTGCGTCCAGCATGCGAGCGGTCGGGGGAAGGCGACCCTTACCGACGTAGGGTGGGGCCTGGGGAAGCCGGTCGGCCGGCGCTCCCCCGACAGCCGCCCCAAGGGAGGTCCAGTTCAGTGACCAGCCAGGTCAGCAGTCCAGCCGAACAGGCCGACGGGACCCACGTCGGTGGGCAGCGCGCGCCGCTGTCCGGGGCGCCGGGCGAGAAGGAGATCCGCAAACTGGACCGGGTGATCATCCGGTTCGCGGGTGACTCCGGTGACGGCATGCAGCTCACGGGGGACCGTTTCACGTCCGAAACGGCGTCCTTCGGCAACGACCTGTCCACCCTGCCCAACTTCCCGGCCGAGATCCGTGCCCCTGCCGGGACGCTGCCGGGGGTTTCGTCGTTCCAGTTGCACTTCGCGGACCACGACATCCTCACACCGGGTGACGCGCCGAACGTCCTGGTCGCGATGAACCCGGCCGCCCTGAAGGCCAACATCGGCGATGTGCCGCGCGGCGCGGAGATCATCGTCAACACGGACGAGTTCACCAAGCGGGCGATGGCCAAGGTCGGCTACGACAGCTCGCCGCTGGAGGACGGCTCGCTGGACGGTTACAGCGTGCACCCGGTCCCGCTGACCACGCTGACCGTCGAGGCGCTGAAGGACTTCGACCTGTCGCGCAAGGACGCGGGCCGGTCGAAGAACATGTTCGCGCTGGGGCTGCTGTCGTGGATGTACCACCGGCCGACCGAGGGCACGGAGAAGTTCCTGCGGCAGAAGTTCTCCAGGAGGCCGGAGATCGCGGAGGCGAACATCGCCGCGTTCCGGGCGGGCTGGAACTTCGGCGAGACGACCGAGGACTTCGCGGTCTCCTACGAGGTCGACCCGGCGGTCCGGGCGTTCCCCCCGGGCATGTACCGGAACATCTCGGGGAACCTGGCCCTGTCCTACGGCCTGGTCGCGGCGAGCCAGCAGGCCGATCTGCCGCTCTACCTGGGCTCCTACCCGATCACGCCGGCCTCGGACATCCTGCACGAGCTGTCCAAGCACAAGAACTTCGGTGTGCGGACCTTCCAGGCGGAGGACGAGATCGCCGGTATCGGCGCGGCGCTGGGTGCGGCCTTCGGCGGCTCCCTCGCGGTGACGACCACCTCCGGCCCGGGTGTGGCGCTGAAGTCGGAGACGATCGGCCTGGCGGTCTCGCTCGAGCTGCCGCTGCTGATCATCGACATCCAGCGCGGCGGCCCCTCGACGGGTCTGCCGACCAAGACGGAGCAGGCCGACCTGCTGCAGGCCATGTACGGCCGCAACGGCGAGGCGCCGGTGCCGATCGTGGCGCCGAAGACCCCGGCGGACTGCTTCGACGCCGCTCTGGAGGCGGCCCGGATCGCCCTGACCTACCGCACCCCGGTCTTCCTGCTCTCCGACGGCTATCTGGCCAACGGTTCCGAGCCGTGGCGCGTCCCCGACCTCGACGAACTGCCCGACCTGCGGGTTCGGTTCGCCCAGGGCCCGAACCACACGCTGGAGGACGGCACCGAGGTCTTCTGGCCGTACAAGCGCGACCCGCAGACGCTGGCCCGGCCGTGGGCCATCCCGGGCACCCCGGGTCTGGAGCACCGCATCGGCGGCATCGAGAAGCAGGACGGCACGGGCAACATCTCCTACGACCCGGCCAACCACGACTTCATGGTGCGCATCCGCCAGGCCAAGGTCGACGGCATCGACGTGCCGGACATCGAGGTGGACGACACCACGGGCGACGCGGAGCTGCTGGTCCTCGGCTGGGGCTCGACCTACGGGCCGATCACCGCAGCCGTACGCCGGCTGCGCGCGGCCGGTCTCAGCGTGGCGCAGGCCCATCTGCGTCACCTGAACCCGCTGCCGGGGAATCTCGGCGACGTCCTGAAGCGTTACAAGAAGGTGGTGATCCCCGAGATGAACCTCGGGCAGCTCGCCACGCTGATCCGCGCCAAGTACCTGATCGACGCACAGTCCTTCACCCAGGTGCGTGGCCTGCCGTTCAAGGCCGAACAGCTGGCCACGGTTCTCAAGGAGGCTCTCGATGGCTGAGACGACCACCAAGGAAGGCACCGGAGCCATCGAGGCGCTGACGCTCGTGCCCAAGGCCGAGGCCAAGCAGTCCATGAAGGACTTCAAGTCGGACCAGGAAGTGCGCTGGTGCCCGGGATGCGGTGACTACGCGATCCTCGCCGCCGTGCAGGGCTTCATGCCGGAGCTGGGGCTGGCGAAGGAGAACATCGTCTTCGTCTCCGGCATCGGCTGCTCGTCCCGCTTCCCGTACTACATGAACACCTACGGGATGCACTCGATCCACGGCCGCGCCCCGGCCATCGCCACCGGTCTCGCGTCCTCGCGCCGCGACCTGTCGGTGTGGGTCGTCACCGGCGACGGCGACGCGCTGTCGATCGGCGGCAACCATCTGATCCACGCGCTGCGGCGGAACGTCAACCTCAAGATCCTGCTGTTCAACAACCGGATCTACGGCCTGACCAAGGGGCAGTACTCGCCCACCTCCGAGGTCGGCAAGATCACCAAGTCGACACCGATGGGATCGCTCGACGCGCCCTTCAACCCGGTGTCGCTGGCGATCGGCGCGGAGGCGTCCTTCGTCGCCCGCACCATCGACTCCGACCGCCAGCACCTGACCGGCGTGCTGCGCGAGGCGGCGGCCCACCCGGGCACCGCGCTCGTGGAGATCTACCAGAACTGCAACATCTTCAACGACGGCGCGTTCGACGCCCTCAAGGACAACCAGCGTGCCGACGAGGCCCTGATCCGCCTGGAGCACGGACAGCCCGTCCGCTTCGGCAAGGACCTGTCCAGCGGTGTCGTACGGGACGCGGCCACCGGCGACCTCAAGGTCGTGACGGTCACGCCGGAGAACGAGGCCCAGGTTCTGGTGCACGACGCGCATTCCGCCTCGCCCACCACGGCGTTCGCGCTGTCCCGTCTCGCCGACCCGGACACGCTGCACCACACCCCGATCGGGGTCTTCCGCTCGGTCGACCGCCCGGTCTACGACACGCAGATGAGCGATCAGCTGGACGCCGCCATAGAGCAGAACGGCAAGGGTGACCTCTCGGCGCTACTCACCGGGAACGACACCTGGACGGTCGTCGGCTGACGCCACGACACCGCCCACCGGGGCCCGGACCGCATCGGTCCGGGCCCCGCGCTTTTCACCCCCAGGGCGGGCGCCACACCCCCGCGCCCCAAGGCTCAGTGCCCCCGAGCCCCGAGTCCCGGCGCCCCGCGCAGCGCTAGGCGCGTGTCGCGTCGTACGTCTCGCGCGCCTTGAGCACGGCGTCCATCCGCCGCTCGGTCCAGCCGGCCAGCGATCGGACCTGCTCGGCGGCCTCCCGGCCGAGGTCGGTGAGCGAGTAGTCGACGCGCGGCGGGATGACGGGCTTGGCGTCACGGTGCACCAGACCGTCGCGCTCCAGCGTCTGCAGGGTCTGGGTCAGCATCTTCTCGCTGACCCTGCCGATGGCGCGGCGCAGCTCGCTGAAGCGGTACGCGCGTTCCAGCAGCGTGATCAGCACGAGCACGCCCCAGCGGCTCGTCACATGCTCCAGGACGAGGCGGTACGGGCACATCGCCTCCCCGTCGATCTCCTTCTTACTTACGGCCATGCCAGTACCTTACTTCAAAGTGGGTACTTTCCAGCAGTTAGTGCCAGACCTAGGGTGAGTGTCAGACGCACCTCAAGAGGAGATTTCAGACATGAGCATCGTCGTCACCGGCGCCACCGGACACCTCGGCCGTCTCGTCATCGACGGACTGCTGGCCGCCCGGGTCCCGGCCGAGCAGATCACGGCCGTCGTGCGGAGCAAGGAGAAGGCCACCGACCTGGCGGCACGCGGCGTGACCCTGCACATCGCGGACTACAACACCCCCGAGACCCTGCGCGGTGCCTTCGCGGCGGGCGACCGCGTGCTGCTGATCTCGGGCAGCGAGATCGGGCAGCGGGTACCCCAGCACCAGGCGGTCGTCGACGCGGCCCGCGCGGCGGGCGTGGCACTGCTCGCCTACACCGGCGTACTGGGCGGCCCGGACGCCGACTTCCGGCTGGCCTCCGAACACAAGGCGACCGAGCGGGCGATCCTCGACTCCGGCCTCCCGTACGCCTTTCTGCGCAACGGCTGGTACCACGAGAACTACACCGAGAACCTCGCCCCCGCCCTTGCCCACGGTTCCGTGGTCGCCTCCGCAGGCGAGGGACGGGTCGCCTCGGCCGCACGCGCCGACTACGCAGCTGCCGCCGTCGCCGTACTGACCGGGACCGGCCACGAGAACAAGGCCTACGAGCTGAGCGGCGACACCGCCTGGTCGTTCGCCGAGTACGCCGCCGAGGTGGCCCGGCAGTCCGGCCGGGACGTCACCTACGCGAACGTTCCCGGGGAGCAGCACCTCAAGGTCCTCACCGGTGCGGGCGTTCCCGAGCCGGTCGCGGCGATCCTGGTCGATGTGGACACGGCGGTCGAGCGCGGACTGCTCGCCCGGAGCACCGGGGACCTGGCGCGGCTCATCGGACGCCCGACGACGCCGGTCTCCGAGGCCATCAAGGTGGCCCTGACGGACTGAAGCGCCGGCCCGATCCGCGCACACCGGCGGGCGGCGACCGCACGGCCATGACCGACCGGCACGGGCCGCTCGCCCCTGCGCAGCCACACTCGCTCACAGCAGGTGAGCACAGCACTCCACTCCGAATACGTCATCACCGTATGGCGATACGGTGATGACATGGAAGGGGTGGCGGCGCTACCTTTCGCCTGGGCTAGGACAGGTGGCTGCGCAGAGCACGACAGGGGCAGCCGGGTGAGTGAGGAGGGGGCCCGTGCGCTCCGAGGGCGAGCTGCGCTCCAGAGGCGAGCAGCGAATAGGTCTGCTGAACGGCTTCGCGGCCTACGGCATGTGGGGACTCGTCCCCCTCTTCTGGCCCCTTCTGAAGCCGTCGGGCGCCATCGAGATCCTGGCCCACCGTATGGCGTGGTCGCTGGTCGTCGTCGCCGTCGCGCTGATCGTGATGCGGCGCTGGGCCTGGGCGGGGCAGCTGCTGCGGCAACCGAGGAAGCTGGGGCTGATCACGGTCGCCGCCGCGGTCATCACCGTGAACTGGGGCATCTACATCTGGGCCGTGAACGCGGGCCACGTGGTGGAGGCCTCGCTCGGCTACTTCATCAATCCGCTGGTCACCATCGCGATGGGCGTCCTGCTGCTGAAGGAGCGGCTGCGGCCGGCGCAGTGGGCGGCCGTCGGGGTCGGCGTGGCGGCGGTCGTGGTGCTGACCATCGGCTACGGCAGGCCGCCGTGGATCTCCCTCTGCCTCGCCTTCTCCTTCGCGACGTACGGACTGGTCAAGAAGAAGGTCAATCTGGGCGGCCTGGAATCGCTGGCCGCCGAAACGGCCGTGCAGTTCCTGCCCGCGCTCGCGTATCTGCTGTGGCTGGGCGCGCACGGCGGGTCGACGTTCGGCACGGACGGCGGCGGGCACGCGCTGCTGCTCGCGGCGACCGGACTGGTGACGGCCATACCTCTGGTCTGCTTCGGCGCCGCCGCGATCCGGGTGCCCCTGTCGACGCTGGGGCTGCTGCAGTATCTGGCGCCCGTCTTCCAGTTCCTGATCGGCATCTTCTACTTCCACGAGGCCATGCCCGTCGAGCGCTGGGCCGGATTCGCGCTGGTGTGGCTGGCGCTGTCCACCCTGACGTGGGACGCGCTGCGCACGGCCCGCCGGGCGCGCAGGGCGAGGGCGGTTCTGGAGGCGCACGGCGTGCCGGCGCCGAAGGGCACCGCGGGGGTCGTACGGAGCGCTGACGTCGTGGACCCGCAGGCCGCGGCGGTCGATGTGGCGCCGGCGGCGAAGCCGTAGGACACAGGAGCAGGTACGCCCCCGCGGAAACGCAGCGTGTGGCGGGGAATGACCGGGCGACCAGGCCGCGTTACTTCCTTGCATGTGCATGTAAGCACCGTCATCCGCCGCGAGGGAGAGCCCGATGGCCCGCACGTTCCTGTTCCTGCTGGGCAGCAGCCGCACCGAGAGCAACACGGAGATGCTGGCCCGCAAAGCCGCCGAGCAGCTGCCCGGGGACGTGGAACAGCGCTGGCTCCGCCTCGCCGATCACCCCCTGCCCGAGTTCGAGGACCTTCGCCACGACAGCGACCACCGGCGGCCGGTGGACGGTCATGCAGCGCTGCTGCTGGACGCGACCCTGGACGCAACCGACATCGTCGTGGCGTCCCCGCTGTACTGGTACTCGGTGTCCGCACCCACCAAGCGCTACCTGGACCACTGGTCCGGCTGGCTGCGCGTCCCCGAGATCGGCTTCAAGGCCACCCTGGCGGGCCGGCGCCTGTGGGGTGTCACGGCGCTCGCGCACCAGGAGGAAGAGGTCGCCGCTCCCCTGATCGGCACCCTGCACCACACGGCGGCGTACATGGGGATGCGGTTCGGCGGTGTGCTGCTCGGCAACGGCAGCAAGCCGGGCGACGTCCTCGCCGACACGGAGGCCCTGACGCGCGCGAAGACGTTCTTCGCGCAGGAGCCGCCGGTGGCCCGCTTCCCCTACGAGGAGGTCTGATCCCTACGCCGTGATGTCCTTCGCCGTGAAGCGCGCCCACGCCGCCGACCCGAAGACGGCGGCGTACAGGCCCTGCAGCTCGAGGTTCTTGAGCAGGCCGTCCCAGTAGACCGGGTCGCGCATGAGATCGGCGAAGGACAGCCAGTAGTGCGGGAAGAGATAGGGCTGCACCGCGTGCAACTGCGGTATCTGATCCACGATCTGCACCGTGATGAGCAGGCCGACGGTCGTCGCCATCGCCGCGATGCCGCTGTTCGTCAGGGTGGAGATGAACAGACCGAGCGCCGCGATCCCGATCAGTGACGCCGCGACGACCAGGGCGATCAGCAGGGCCCGCAGCAGCCCGTCGCCGAAACCGATGCGGGTGCCGGAGATCGTGGTGACCTCGCCGAGCGGGAAGAGCAGCGACCCGACGGCGAGCCCGGACGCCGCGACGACGAGCGTGGCGATCAGGCAGAAAGTCATCGTGGTCGCGTACTTGGCGACCAGCAATCGGGTGCGCCCGGCGGGCGCCACGAGCAGATAGCGCAGGGTGCCCGCGCTCGCTTCTCCGGCGACGGAGTCGCCCGCGACCACGCCGACCGCCATGGGCAGGAAGAACGGCAGTGTCGCGGCGAGACCGGTGAACGCCAGGAACAGGCCGTTGTTGGTGATCTGCGTGATGAACGCCGGCCCGCCGCCGCCTCCTCCCGCACCCCCGCCGCCGTCGCCGGTCTCCAGCTTCACCGCGATCCCCACCAGGACGGGCACCGCGGCCAGCACTCCGAGCAGCGCCAGCGTCCGCCAGCGGCGGAGTGTGGTCGTCAGCTCGCTGCGGAACAGGCCGAGCGTCCACATCCGTCGTACGACGGGCGCCCCCCGAACGGTGTCCGGAGCACCGGCCGGCGCGTCAGCCCGCGACATCGAAGCCCTCCCCCGTCAGTGCCACGAACGCGTCCTCCAGCGAGGCGCGTTCGACGCCGAAGCCGCGTACCCGGACCCCGGCGGTGACCAGTGCCGCGTTCAATTCGGCGAGGTCCGTGTCCGGCGGCTCACCGGTCACCCGTTCCTCCGTCACGGCCAGATCGGTCACGCCCCGCTCCTTGAGCACGCGGGCCGCGTCGCCCGGATCGGGCGTCGTGACCACGAGCCGGCCGCGCGCCCCGGACGCGAGGTCGGCCACCTTGCCCTGGGTGATCAGCCGGCCGCGCGCCATCACCGCGGCGTGCGTGCAGACCTGCTCGATCTCGTCGAGGAGGTGCGAGGAGAGGAAGACGGTCGTGCCGTCGGACGCCAACTCCCTCACCAGTGAGCGGATCTCCCGCATGCCCTGCGGGTCGAGACCGTTGGTCGGCTCGTCCAGGACGAGGAGCCTGCGGGGCTGGAGCAGCGCGGCCGCGAGGCCGAGTCGCTGCTTCATCCCCAGCGAGTACGCCTTCGCCTTCTTGCCCCCGGCCGCAGTCAGACCCACGCGGTCCAGGGCGGTCCCGACCCGGGCTCGCCGGGTGCGCGGATCGGCGGTCGGGTCTGCGGCGTCGTACCGCAGGAGGTTGTCCCTGCCGGACAGGAAGCCGTACAGCGCGGGGCCCTCGATGAGGGCGCCGACCTGCGGCAGCACCGTGCGCGCGGCGCGCGGCATGGGGCGGCCGAGCACCTGGGCGGCACCGGACGTCGGCTCGATCAGCCCCATCAGCATTCTGATGGTGGTCGTCTTGCCGGAACCATTGGGCCCCAGGAAGCCGAACACGCTGCCGGCCGGGACCGTCAGGTCCAGCCGGTCGACGGCGAGCTGCCCGCCGCGGTACCGCTTCGTGAGCGCACGGGTGGTGATCACCGTGCCCTCCGCCGCCGCGGTCGGCTCCTCCATCGACTCCCCCAACCGTTCCCGTACCTCATTCTGCTCGGCGGCCCGGCGTGGGTGCGTCCGCCGCCGGACAGGTCGCCGGGGCGCCGACCCGAGGTCGCCCGTGGCCCGCCGACGCCGTGCGGCCCGTGGCCCGCCGACACCATGACGCCCGAACAGCGCCACCGCAACGGCGTCACGACGCCGCCGACGCCGCGTCACCACGGCTGCGCCGCCGCCCGGATGCCGCGCTGCCCGGTCGTGCGCCCGGATGCGCATGCCCGGCCTCATGGGGCGACGGCGGTCCGCCGGAGCTACTTGGCCGCGTTCGCCGCCTTCACCAGCGCGTCCTTGGTGACGGCGCCGACGTAGACCTTGCCGTCGTCGGTGACGAGGGCGTTGATCAGGCGGGTCGAGAAGACCGTGCCGGATCCGAACTTGCCGTGCACCTGGGCGCCCAGTGCGTCCATGAACTTCTGTGCCTCCGGCGGGGTGTCGCCGGACTTCGCCGACGGCAGGCCCTTGCCGCCCGGGGCCTCGAGCACCGCGATGGAGTTCCAGCCCTTGCCGATGACCTTGGTGTCCCCGTGCTCGCCGTCGCCGGCGCCCTTGCCCGGGACCTTGCCGGATGCCGGGTCGTGGAACTTCCCGAAGTCCCCGTGCTCGTGACCCTTGCCCCGTGCCCCGGGGCCGTCGGCCTCGGTGACCTTCGTGCCCTTGGGAGGCGTGAAGCGGAAGGTCGACGCGGCCGGCTTGCCGAAGTCGACCGTGGTGAAGCCCGCGTCGACCACGGCGGCGCCGCCGCTGGACGGGGTGAGCGTGAACTTGAGCGGGGTCCCGGTCTTCGCGTCCACCGCCACGGTGATCGCGCCGACCGTCGTACCGGACTGCTTCGGCTTGACGAGGAGCTTGTACGCGTCACGGCCGGCGACGTGGGCCGTGCCGTCGACGGTCACCGAGGTGGTGTCGTCGGCCGCCTTCAGGACCTCGTCGGCGAACTCCTTGGGAGTGGCCGGGACATCCTTCGGCAGGCCCTTCGGCGACTCCTTGTGGGCCCGCTCGCCGGAGGCCGGGTCCTTGGCGTGGTAGGCCTCGTTCGACGCGCTGTCGTACGCCCACATGTCCGCGCCGTTGTGGATGATGCTGTACTCGGCCGAGTCGTCCAGGATGGACAGCTTCTGCTTGTCGGGGCCGTCGGCGGCGACACGCAGGGTGTGGGTGCCGGACGCCAGCTCCATCAGCTTGGCCTGCGGGTCGGCGGACGAGCCGTGGTCGCCCCCCTTGCCGCCGGGCGGCGTGAAGCCGCCCGCAAGGCCGCCCAGGTTCGGCAGCCCCAGGTCGGTGCTGACCTTCACGGTGCCGGAGACCTGCTGGACGTCCGACTTGGCGATCTTCTCGATGAGTTCCTGTGCGGTGATCTTCGGCAGCTTGGGGTCGCCGGAGTCGGCGAGCGCCGGGACGAGCCCGATCGTCGCCGCCGCTATGCCCACCACCGCGACCGGGACGACGTACCGCGCCGCCCTGCGGCGGCCGGCGCGCAGGTCCGTGACGTCCGCACCTTCGCGCTCGCCGGGCCCCCCGGTCGAGGTGTTGCCGGATTCGTACGGTGCCATCTGTGCCCTACCTCCGTGGTTCGGCGGCGGCCTTCGTCTCCGTGCGTTCCGCCCCGGGGCTCGATGCCCGGGGCGCCCCATCCCCACGCCGCCATTCTCACCCGAATTGCTCGGGATGGTGCCTCCCATCCGACCAAATCGGCCGTGCAGAAGCGTCAACCCGCGGGATCAACTCCATGTACGACCGCGGTATGACATCCGGGGGCAATGCCTCCCCCCTCCCTTAGGGGTGACGCGGCCCAAGTGCGGGACGCCGGTGCGTCATTGCCACGCGCGAGCGCGGCCCATGACTCCTCGACGGCCTGCTCGATGCCCTGTGACGAGGGCCGTCCCGCCGCGGCCGCTTCGGCCACCGCGCTCGCCCCTAGCCGGTTTCGGGGCCCGGCCGGACGCCGCGGCCCCGCGTTCGGACCCGCCGCGCCCGCCTTCGGACATGCATACGGATCATGTCCAAGACTGGACTCGATCAACAAATGTGATATGCGGCACATTCTGGAAATGCCGCCACCACGGCACCCGCCACCGGGCCGCCGTGCACCACTGGCGGGCCGCGCGACACCGCATCGGACCACCGCGACGCCACCGAGCGGCGCACATCCGTCGCGATCCGGCGTAGATCCGGCATCCGCGCGACGCAATCGGCCCACATCCGATACGAGCCGAAACGCCCCTTTCTCCGTACGCATCAGTGAAGGCACCGGACAGGGCCGAGAAGTGACCGCAGCAAGGGGGTCGCCATGCCCACCACCTGGACCATCACACGGATCGCCGGATACGCGGCCGCGGGCACCGCCGCCCTGGCACTCACCCTCGCCGGATGCGGTAGCAGCGGGAACAGCGGCGGCAGCGCCAAACCGGCCGGGAGCACCGGGACGACCGCCGGCACGGGCGCGACCGCCGGCGGCACCACACTCACCACCTTCAAGGTCGACAAGCTCGGCACCGTCGTCACGGACGGCAAGGGGTTCGTGCTCTACCGGTTCGACAACGACAGCGCCAAGCCGTCGAAGTCCACCTGCACGGGAGACTGCGCCGCGCTCTGGCCGCCCGAGAAGGTGAACGGCAAGATCACCGCGACAGGGATCGACCCGAAGCTGGTGTCGACCGTGAAGCGCCCGGACGGCAGCACACAGATGACGCTGGCGGGCTGGCCGCTCTACCGGTACACCCGGGACGACGAACCGCACGAGGCCTACGGGCAGGGTGTGGACGGCACCTGGTTCGCGGCCACACCGACCGGCGCAAAGGCCATGGGCGCGAGCGGCACGAGCAGCAGCGGGGCCCCGGGGTACTGAGAGACACGGCGCCCTGCGCATCCGCGGCCCGCGCCACGCTCCGTCCACCGCGCATCGGGCGGCGTCGTACGGGCGCCCATGGGCGTCACTGCCGCCGTCCACCGCCCGTCGGGCGGCCTCGTACGGGCCTCAGCCCGCCCGGTGCACCACCGCGTCGCACAGCTCCACCAGGGCCGCCTTGGCGTCGCACTCGGGCAGCGGCGCGAGGGCGGCCCGGGCCTCCTCCGCGTACCGCACGGTGTCGCGCCGCGCCTGCTCCAGGGCGGGGTGGGTGCGCAGCCGGGACAGCGCCTCGGCGTGCCGCGCGTCGTCGCTCAGGTCGGAGTCGAGGAGCTCGCACAGCTCGATGTCCTCGGGGAGTCCCAGCCGGGCGGCGCGCTCGCGCAGCCGCAGCACGGGCAGCGTCGCGATGCCCTCGCGCAGGTCGGTGCCCGGCGTCTTGCCGGACTCGACGGACTCCGACGCGATGTCCAGGACGTCGTCCGCGAGCTGGAAGGCGACGCCGAGCCGCTCGCCGTACTGGGTGAGGACGTCAACGACGGTCTCGTCGGCGCCCGACATCATGGCTCCGAAGCGGCACGCCACGGCGATCAGGGAGCCCGTCTTGCCGGCGAGTACGTCCAGGTAGTGGTCGACGGGGTCACGGCCGTCGCGCGGACCCGCGGTCTCCAGGATCTGGCCGGTGACCAGACGTTCGAACGCCTCGGCCTGGATGCGCACGGCCTCGGGGCCGAGGTCGGCGAGGATGTGCGAGGCCCGGGCGAACAGGAAGTCGCCGGTCAGCACCGCGACCGAGTTGCCCCACCGGCTGTTGGCGCTGTCGACACCGCGCCGCACCTCGGCCTCGTCCATCACGTCGTCGTGGTACAGCGTCGCGAGATGGGTCAACTCGACCACGACGGCCGAGGGCACGACGCCCGGCGCATAGGGGTCGCCGAACTGTGCCGCGAGCATGACCAGCAGCGGCCGGAACCGCTTCCCGCCCGCACGCACGAGATGCTGCGCGGCCTCCGTGATGAACGGGACCTCGCTCTTGGTGGCCTCGAGCAGGCCCTCCTCGACAGCCGCCAATCCGGCCTGGACCTCGGCTTCGACGGCCTGGTCCCGCACGCTCAGCCCGAACGGCCCGACGACGGTCACGAGGGGTTCTCCTGTCTGCTGACGATCACAACTCGATCGCACGGTGGTCACAAGGTCGATCACACGGTTTGTCGATGTGTCGCTGCCATCACTCAAGTCAGCGTATCCGGTCGCCTTTCGATCACCGTGAGCCCCCGCCCGTCTCCGGCCACCACCCCGCCCGACACGCCTTCGAACTCCATCGGCCGACGTCACGAATGCGTCCCCTCGATTCCACGGCCAGGCCGCGCGGCCTGCGACGACCACGAGTATGTTCATGACCGGATCATCACCTTTCCGGCCATATTTTCTTCCGCGTCCTCATACGCCCTCCTGGCCCAACGCGGCCACGAAGGGCGGAGGGCCGGAGCACGGAGTCCCCGGAGGCGGAGGCTGTGTCCCGCAACGCCACGAAGACCGTGCCGCGTGCGATCGGCGGGCCCGGCGCGCCGGCCCGGAGCGGCACGAGGTCACGCGCATGAAGATCCGCACCACCTTTCCCTACGGGACGACCCACGAGGACGCCCTCATTCCGATGCCGGACGGCACGCAGTTGTACGCACGCGTGTGGCGCCCGCTGACCGACGACCCCGTGCCCGCCCTCCTCGAATACGTGCCCTACCGCCTCACCGACTGGACCGCGCCCCGCGACCGGCAGCGGCACCCCTGGTACGCGGGCCACGGCTATGCGTCCGTGCGCGTCGACATCCGTGGGCACGGAAACTCCGGGGGCCGCCCGACGCCGCCCTACTCCGGCACGGAGCTGGCCGACGGGGTCGAGGTGATCGACTGGCTCGCGGCCCGGCCCTGGTGCAGCGGTCGCGTGGGGATGTTCGGGATCTCATGGGGTGGTCTCACCTCCCTGCGGATCGCGGCCCTCGCGCCGGAGCCGCTCAAGGCGGTCGTCGCCGTCTGCTGTGCCGACGACCGTTATGACAACGACGTGCACTACATGGGTGGTTCCGTCCTGGCGGTGGACATGCACGCCTGGGCGGCGACCATGCTCGCCCTCACCTCCCGGCCCCCGGATCCACAGGTCGTGGGTGAGGCCTGGCGCGAGATGTGGCTCGAGCGGCTGGAGGCCGTGGAGCCGTTCGTGCACGACTGGCTCGACCACCAGACGCGCGACGACTACTGGCGGCAGGGCGCGGTCCGCGAGGACTGGACCGCGGTCGAGGCGGCCGTGCTGGCGGTGGGCGGCTGGCACGACCCGTTCCGGGACACGGTCCTCCGCCTCGTCGAACACCTGCCCGGTCCGGTGCGGGGGCTGATCGGGCCCTGGTCGCACCAGTACCCGGACCACGGGCTTCCGGGCCCGGCGATCGGCTTCCTCCAGCACACGCTGCACTGGTGGGACCGGTGGCTGCAGCCGGGGTCCGGGAACGGAGGGACGGCCGGGCCGGCGCTGCGTGCATACCTCGGCGACACCCACCCGCCCGCGACGGCGTACCGGGAGCTCCCGGGCCGCTGGGTGGACGAGCCCTCCTGGCCCTCCCCGAACGTCACACCCGTCATGTATGCCCTCCAGGGCAACCCGGTGCTCGTCCGGTCCCCGCAGCACACGGGGCTGGACGCGGGCCGCTTCCTTCCGCTCGGCGACGACGCGGACCTTCCGCCCGACCAGCGAGACGAGGACGCCCGGTCGGCGTGCTTCGAGTTCGAGGTCACCGAGGACATCTGGGTGCTGGGACGCCCGCGGGTACGGCTGAGGCTGACCTGTCCCGTGCCGCGCGGCCAGGTCGTGGCCCGCCTCTGCGACGTGGCGCCCGACGGCTCCTCCACCCTGATCACGCGCGGTGCGCTCAATCTCGCCCTGCGGCACGGGCCCGAGGAGGCAGTGGTCTGGCCGCCGGGAGCCACCGAGGACGTCGTCTTCGAACTGAACGCCATCGGGCACGCGTTCCCGGCCGGTCATCGCATCCGCCTCGCGGTGTCCTCGGCCTACTGGCCGTGGATCTGGCCGCAGCCCGGCTCCGAGGCCGGCTTCACGCTGGATCCCGGGGGCAGCTCCCTGGTCCTCCCGGTCCGTTCCCGGACGACGGACCCGGCCGTCTCCTTCGAGGAGCCGGAACAGGCCGCCCCGCTCGGTGTCTTCTCCCCCGCGGCACTCGACGAGCAGCGCCCCGAACGCCTGGTCGTACGGGACGTCGCCCAGGGCGAATGGCGCCTCGAGGTCGTCCCTCGCTACGGCGGCACCCGGATGTACCCCGACGGCCTCGAATGCACCGAGGACGCCACGGACACGTACACGATCAACGACGCCGACCCCCTCTCGGCCCGCACCCACTCCCACTGGACCCTCCGCCATCACCGGCCCGACCTAGCCTGGGACGCCCGCGTGGAGTCGGACTCCGCCATCACGTGCGACGCCGCGCACTTCGTGGTGACGAACGAGATCGTGTGCCGGGACGGGGACGAGGTGGTCTTCCACAGGACGTGGGAGAGACGCATCCCGAGAACGTCCGGTTAGGGGATGCCGGTTCCCGACCGGGGCGGGACTTCCCGGCCCCGGTCGGCGGCGCCGGGCGGCTCAGGGCCCGGGCCTCATCCGAACAGCCTCTCCAGCACCACGGCGATCCCGTCGTCCTCGTTCGACGACGTCACTTCGTCGGCGACCGCCTTGAGTTCCGCATGGGCGTTCCCCATGGCGACCCCCCAGGCGGCCCACTCGAACATCGGAACGTCGTTCGGCATGTCCCCGAACGCGATCGCCCGCCCCGGATCGGCCCCCAGCCGTTCCGCGGCCAGCGCGAGCCCCGTCGCCTTGGTCACCCCGAACGGCTGCAGCTCCACGATGTCGGGACCGGCCATGGTCACCGTGACCAGGTCTCCCACGATCCTGCGGGCCGTGGCCGCCAGCTCCTCGTCGGACAGCTCCGCATGCCGCACCAGCACCTTGTTGACCGGCTCGGCCCACAGGGCGCCGCGCCGGTCCACCCGGGTGGCCGGCAGGGCCGGATGCGGCATCCGGTACCCGGGCTCGGCTAGCGTCAGCCCATCGGCCCGGGTCTGGTTCACCGCCAGGAACACCGCCCCGACCTCCGCCTCCAGCTTGTCGACGGCGACCTCCGCGAGCTCCCGGTCGAGTTCGACCGAGCACACCAGGAGACCGGCCCCGGCGTCGTACACCTGCGCGCCCTGACCGCAGACGGCGATCCCCCGATAGCCCAGGTCGGCCAGCAGCGGCCGGACCTGGGGCACGGGACGTCCGGTGGCGACGATGTGCCGGGCGCCCGCCGCGGCGGCACGGGCCAGTGCGGCCCGTGAGCGGTCGGAGACCGTGTCCCCGGCACGCAACAGCGTGCCGTCGAGGTCGGTCGCGATCAGCTCGTACGGCGGTGGGGTGCCCATGATCCAAGGATACGGAGACCCGCCAACTGACAGTAATCAGCGATCGATTGAGCCCGGCGGGCACGGCCCCGGCGCAGGGTGCGGCCCGGCTCCGCGCGGTGCGCGCCGCGCGGAGCCGGCCGGACCGGGGTCACCCATGGGCCGCCGCGAGGTGCTGGGCGAGCCGCGGCGAGGCGAATTCGGTGCCGCACACGAAGCGCATGACCGGACCGTACGAGGCCGCCGCCGGCAGCCCGGTGAAGTACAGCCCGGACACCGACGAGACGTACCCCGTACCGAGCCTGGGCGTGCCGCGGCTCACCGCGAGCCGCGCGCGCAGACCGGATCCGAGGAAGTCCATCGCGGAGAGGTTGACGCGGTAGCCCGTCGCGGCCACCACATGGTCCGCGGAGAGCTCCTCGATACGCCCGCCGAGGGTCTCCACGGCCATCGTGGGGCGGCCGTCCTCGGGCACGCCGGAACGCACGATCCGGCGGACCTCACGCACCGCGACCTTGTCCTGGAAGCGGTCGCGCAGCCACCAGGCACCGAGCGGCCCGAGGATGCGGCGCACCAGGTAGTGGCGGGCCTGCGGCGGCAGGTACCGGTAGGGGTGCGGGTAGTAGCTGATGGCGTAGAGGGACCAGGCGCGCCCGAAGGGCGACTCGGGGCGCAGCCGCGGCTGCTGCCAGGGCGGTGCTCCGAAGGCGACGGCCCCCTTCCCCCGGGCCACCACACGCACGCGCGCGCCCGCCTCGGCGGCGAGCGCGGCGGTCTCCAGCGCCGACTGCCCGGCTCCGACGACGATCAGCTGCTTGCCGGAGAACCGCGTCAGGTCGTGGAGCTGCGAGCTGTGCGACAGCGGCCCCGTGGGGCTGGGTCCGTCGGGCGCGGCTCCCCTCAGTTCCGACGGCAGGTGCGCGAGGCCCGAGAGGCCCGTGGCGACGACGACGGCCCGGGCGGTGAACTGCTCCCCGGAGTCGAGCTTCAGCTCGAAGCCGTCGCTGCCGCGCCGGTCGACGGACACGACCCGGACACGTTCGAGTTCGGGCACGAGTTTCTGCTGGAACCACTCCCCGTAGTCGACGAAGGTCTCGACGGGGACGATGTCCTCGTCGGTGACGAGCCGCTTGATGCCGGCCGCGTCGCAGTAGTCGACGAGGTTGTGACCGCGCTGCGGCGCATCGATGTTGGATGCCGCCGGGGTCGACTTCAGGAGCATCCCCGCGGGCATGTGCGAACGCCAGCTCACCATGGGCTCGCCGAACACCCGCACCGGGATGCCGCGCGCCCGCAGATGGGCGGCGGTGGACAGGCCGAACGGCCCTGCCCCGATGATTGCTACCGGACGAATCACGAAGTCCCTCCCCAGGACGTCACTTTGTGCTGTGCCTACTTCGCGTTGTGCTGTGTGCTTCCGGCGCGGCGCTGCGGACGGGTGCACGGTGGCGTCCCACGGTGCGGCTCCGTCCCCCCGGCAACGGCCCCTACTTGGGGGTGCCGCCACCCCTCCGGTGGGTGCGCCACAGTTGGTACAGATGCTTCGCGCCGGGTCGTACGAACCGGGCGAGCATCGTGAAGAAGGGCCTCATGTCGTCCGAGGCGAGCCAAGCGAGTTCCGTGCCGCTCGCGCGCTCGGGCGCGTGCGGGGTCGTGTAGCCGCTGCGGCGGTAGGCCATGAGGGCGGCCAGGTCGATGTTCTCGACGATGTAGCGGTGGCCGGCGCGCTGTTCGCCCTCCGGGACGGTGCGGCCGGTCAGATCGAGGTGCATGGCGCGGACGACGTCGATCCCGGACTCGTTCTCGAAGAGGCGGAACTGTGCGCCCATGCGGGGGTTGAAGTCGAGCAGTTTGTACTGGCCGTCGCGCCGGTCGAAGCGCAGGTCCAGGTCGATGATGCCGGTGAAGCCGATCTGCTTGATGAAACGCGCGGCGAGATCGGCGAGTTCCGGGTTGTCGACGACGTACGCATTGGCCGTCATGCCCGCGTGCGGGGGCCAGGAGCGCACCTTCACCCCCGTGAACATGGCGAGGGGTGTCGAGTCGGCGTCGAAGTAGGCGTGCACGATCCAGTCCTCGGCCTCCTCCCGGGGCAGGTACTCCTGGAGGATGACTCCGGGCTGCTCCCCCCAGTCGCGGGCGAGCGTGAGCAGCCCTTCCGGCGTGGCGATGCGCGTGGTGCCGTTCACGGCGGGCCGCTCGCGGCGGACGAAGGCCTCACGGTTCTTGGCGACGACCGGGAAGCGCGCCGTTTTCGCGAACTCCTCGATGTCGGCACGGGAGTCCGGGAAGGCTGCCGCCGGGCTCGGGATGCCGTGCTCCACGCAGAGTTCGTGGAGGCCCTGCTTGCTGGCGAGGCGGCGCGGCAGGCCCGCTTCCACGCGCGGGAAGAGGAACCGTCCGTCCTCTCCGAGCTGGTCCTGGTGCTCGGCGATGAGCACCGCGGCCTCCTCGTCCGTGGGGACGAGCACCGTGGGCCTTCCGATGGCCCGCCCGATGCGCAGCAGCCCCTCGACCAGCCGCTCCGGCTCCTCCGTCCCGGTGGTCGGCCACACGAACGGACGGCGCAGATAACGGGAGGCCGCGGCAGGCGTGTAGCGGTCCTCCGTAATGGCGTACATGGGGATGCCGAGGCGCCCCAGACTGCGTATCGCACCCACCCCGCCGTGGTGCAGTGGATAGTCGCCGAACTTCACTATCAGGCCCGGCACATCTCGGTCGGCGGTGAATGGCACGCTGCTGGCGCTTCTGGCCACGGGTCCCCCCACGTGTCCCCCTTTGGACCCGGATCCACCCCGTCCGCGCCCCGATGGGACGCTAAGCCGGAATTGAACACTCCGGCAAGGCGGCCTATTCGGACATTGCTAACTCTTTAGGCACTGCCCAACCCTTCGCATCACCCGTACCGTGGTGCTCAACCACACGGAAAGCGAGGCAGCACCCGATGCCCGAGCAGCTCCCGCAGCACGAGCAGACCCCGCTCGACCTTCCCGAGGGCGACCCCTTCGGCCCGCACAACCTTCCGTACGGCGTGTTCTCGCTCACGGGTTCGGAGGGTGACCGGCGGGTCGGGGTACGGCTCGGTTCGTACGTCCTGGACGCGGGCGCCGCGGCCACTGCGCTGGGCTCGCCGTACGCGTCGCTGCTCGCGCAGCCGTCGCTGACCCCGCTGCTCGCAGCGGGCCGGACGGCCTGGAGCGACGTACGCCGGGCGCTCACGGCTTGGGTGACGGTCCCGGCGCACCGGGACGCTGTGGCGCCGCTGCTGTACCCGCTCTCCGACGTGACGCTCCATCTGCCCTTCGAGGTCGCGGACTACGTCGACTTCTACGCCTCGGAGAACCACGCCCGGAACGTGGGCCAGATCTTCCGCCCCGACGCGGAGGACTCGCTGACGCCCAACTGGAAGCACCTGCCGATCGGCTACCACGGCCGGTCGGGCACGGTCGTGCCGTCCGGCACGGAGGTCGTACGCCCCTCGGGCCAGCGGAAGTCCCCGGCCGACCCTGCACCGGTGTTCGGCCCGTCGGTCCGCCTCGACATCGAGGCCGAGGTCGGCTTCGTCGTGGGCGTCCCCTCGGAGCAGGGCTCCCCGGTCGCGCTGAGCGACTTCCGTGAGCACGTGTTCGGCCTCTGCCTGCTCAACGACTGGTCGGCGCGCGACATCCAGGCCTGGGAGTACGTGCCGCTGGGCCCCTTCCTCGGCAAGTCCTTCGCGACGTCGGTGTCCGCGTGGATCACGCCGCTGGAAGCACTGGACGCCGCCCGCGTCGCACCCCCCGCGCGCACCCACGAGCTGCTGCCCTACCTCGACGACGCAGCGGAGTCGGCGAAGGACGAGCCGGGCGGCTACGACCTGCGCATCTCCGTCGCGATCAACGGACACGTGGTCTCGGAGCCGCCCTTCTCGACGATGTACTGGACCGCCGCGCAGCAGCTGGCGCACATGACCGTGAACGGCGCGTCCCTGCGCACGGGCGACCTGTACGGATCGGGCACGGTGAGCGGACCGACCGAGCGTGAGCGGGGCTCGCTGCTGGAACTGACCTGGAACGGCCGCGATCCGCTCGAACTGCCCGACGGCAAGCGGACGTTCCTCGAGGACGGCGACGAGGTGACGCTGACCGCCTGGGCACCCGGCCCGGACGGGACGCGGGTGGAGCTGGGCGAGGTACGGGGGCGGATCGCGCCGGCACGGTGAGTCCGGCGTCGCCGGGGCGGCACCGACCGGCACCGCCCCGGCGACGTTGATCGACACAGCGTCGGTGGCGCCGATCGGCATTGATCGACACGGATCGGTGCCGATCCGTTCTGATCCGACCACCCCCACGCCGCTTGTATCGAGCAGTTGACACAAGGCGCCGCGAGGATGCATCTTGTACTCGGCGCTTGATACAAGCGACGGCGTCAGCCGTGAACGGGGGATCACTCATGCTCAACTCCATGCATTCCATGCCCGATTCATCGGATCCACCGGATTCACCGGTGTACGGCCCACTGTCCCGCCTGGACCGCTACGCCCGCTGGGCCGGGCTCCTCGCGGGCGTCGTGGCCGGCCGGTTCTTCCTGTCGCGGGACGACGGGCTGGGCGTGGGCATCCTGTACGCCGTGCTGGCCTTCGGTCTGAGCGCGGTCGCCGGAGTCGTGGCGGGCGACGCTCTGGCGGCCCCCTCGCGGGGCGCGGTGCGCACCGCCGGGCTCGCACCGCGCCGGGTCCGCGACTACCTTCCGCGCCGCATGACCCCGCTGCTGCTGGGTGAGGCCGTCGCACTGGCCGCGCTCCTCACCGTCGCCGCCACGGTCGCCTCACCCGACGACCTGGGCCGCAGCGGACGTTCGATAGCGGCCACCTGCGCGGGAATGTCCGAGTCCGCCGGAGCCTGGCCAGGGTCCTTCTACGGCATACCGGTCCTGGTCTCGCTCGCCGTGGGGAGCGCGGCCTGCGCCTGGGCCCTGCGGCGGATCGCGCTCCGCCCCGGCCCGGAAGAATCCCGTCACGACCGGGCACACGCGATCACCGGCGCCTGGGGCGTCCTCGTCTCGGCACCGCTCGCCGGTGCGTCCGCCACCGCCGCCGGGGCGCTGCTCAGTCTGCGCTGCGACGGCACGACCGGCTCGGTCGCCGCCTGGGTGGTGCTCGTGCCCGTGGCCGGGACCGCTGTGCTCACCCTGGCGTGGAGCCTGTTCACCGTGATCTCCCCCCGGGCGATCCGCCGGTGACCGGCGCGGTCGTGCGCGTCGACACGGCGAGCCCCGTCCCGCCGTACGAGCAGATCCGCGCCCAGCTCTCGGCTCTGATCACCACCGGCCGTCTGCCCGAGGGGGAACGGCTGCCGACGGTGCGCCAGCTCGCGGCCGACCTGGGCCTCGCCGCCGGAACCGTGGCCCGGGCGTACCGCGAGCTGGAGGCGACCGGGCTGATCCGCACCCGCAGGGGGGCGGGGACGCGCGTGGCACCGCTGCCCCAGGGCGCCGCACCTCCGGACCCCGGGCGACTGCGGGAACTGGCCCAGGAGTTCGCCGCGGCGGCGCGGGCGCTGGGCGCGGACGACACCGCGGTGGAGACGGCCGTGCGGGAGGCGCTCGACGCGGCGAGGGCCGGGCGCGGGTAGGAGCCTGCCCACCCTCGGGCCCTCTGAGGGGCACGCCCCGCACCGTGGGCGGCTCCCGGTGAGACACCACGCCCCCCGCGAACCGTGCACATCCCGATGTGCGGGGCGGTGGCAGATCTTGTGCGGGCCGAAGCGAAACCGCAGGTCGTAGAGGTGTGCGGGTCGGCGCGAGTGGCGCAACACTGTGGCAACACCACAAGCCGGGCGGCGTCGGTATGGTCCGTGGCATGCCAGCCGAACGCATCCGAGAGCACGCCGGTGCCCGGGCGACCACCGTCGCCGCGCACAGGCGACGGCTGCGCGCGGACCGGGCACGGCAGCTCGCCGATCTGCTGCGCCATCTGGTGCTGACAGGTGGCTTCCCCGAGGGCACGCTGCCGCACGAGGAGGCCATCGCACGCGACTACCGGGCCTCCCGCAACACCGTGCGGCAGGCGCTGGACCTGCTGCGCGCCGAAGGACTGATCGAACGGCAGCCCGGGGTCGGGACCATCGTGGTCGCCGAGAAGTACCCGCACGGGCTCGACCGGCTGATGGGACTCGCGGAGACCCTGCGCGAACACGGCCGGGTCACCAACGAGGTGCGCACGGTCGGCCCGGTCGCCGCTCCCGCGCCCGTCGCGGCGCGACTGCGGGTGCCCACCGGCGCCGACGTCCTGTACATCGAGCGGCTGCGGCGGCTCAACGGGCTGCCGCTCTCGCTCGACCTCACCTACATCCCCGCCGACATCGGCGCCGCGCTGCTGGGCGCCGATCTGGAGAACACCGATGTCTTCCGGCTGCTGGAGGACATCACGGGACAGCCGCTCGGCCATGCCGAGATGACCCTGGAGGCCGTCAACGCCGACGTGCACTCCGCGGCCGTCCTGCAGGCGCCCCGTGGCGCCGCCGTGCTGATGCTGGAGCGGCTGACGCACCTCGCCGACGGCCGGCCCGTGGATCTGGAGTTCATCCGCTTCCGCGGCGACCGCATCACCATGAGCGGCCTGCTGCGCCGTTCCCTCTGACGCTGCCCGGCAACACCGCCACCCCACACCCCATCCCGCCTCGCGCGACCTCCGGAGACAGCCATGCCCTTGGCGCCCCAGCGGGCCGACGTGCCCGTGACCATCGACGAGTCGAAGTGCATCGACGGCTGCACACTCTGCGTCGACATGTGTCCGCTGGACTCCCTCGCCATCGACGAGGACAGCGGCAAGGCCTATATGCACGTCGACGAGTGCTGGTACTGCGGTCCGTGCGCGGCCCGCTGTCCCACCGGAGCCGTCACGGTCAACATGCCCTATCTGCTCCGGTGAGAGGCCCGAACCATCATGAAATCCAGAACCCCCGGAACACTCTGGCCGTCGCTGGCGGCCGTCGCGCTCCTCGTCCCCCTCGCCGGATGCGGCGGCAGTGCCGAGGCCGGTGACGACTCGGCCCTGACAGTCACCGTCGGCTACCAGTCGAAGACCATCAACACCGTCACGGCAGGCACCCTGCTCCGTGCCCGAGGCACCTTCGAACGCGAGCTGAAGGCGCTCGGCAAGCGGGACGGGGTCACCTACCGGGTGCGGTGGCAGGACTACGCGACAGGGGCTCCGATCACCGCGCAGATGACGGCGGGGAAGGTCGACATTGGTTCGATGGGCGACTTCCCGCTGCTGATCAACGCGGCCAGGGGCACCCAGCTGCGCCGCCCGACCCGGTTGGTGTCGGTCACCGGGTACAACCTGCGCGGCGGGCTCAACACCGTGGTCACCGCTCCGGATTCGAAGATCCGCTCACTGTCCGGGCTGCGCGGCAAGAAGGTCTCGACAAGTGTCGGCTCCGCGGCCGACGGCACCCTCGTGAGGGCCCTCCAGCGCGCCGGGATCGACCCCGACACCGGCATCCACAAGCTCAATCAGCAGCCGGCGGTGGGGGCTTCCGCGCTCTCCTCGGGCAGCGTCGACGCGCTCTCCCAGTTCGTGGCCTGGCCGGGGCTCCTCGCCTACCAGGGGAAGGCGAAGGCGCTGTACGACGGCGCCGAACTGAATCTGCCGACGTTCCACGGGGTCACCGCCCGCCAGGACTTCGCCGCGAAGCACCCGGCCGTGCTGGAGGCGTTCCTCAGGGCCCAGGCGGACACCACCGGGTATCTCCACGATCATCCCGTGGCCGCCGCCGAGACCGTCGCCAAGGCCACCGGCCTGCCGGCCGAGGTCGTCTACCTCTACAACGGCGCCCACGGCATCGCCACCTTCGACCCGGCCCTCGAACCCCGGCTGGTCGACGCCCTGAAGAAGGACGTCGCCGTGCTGAAGTCGGAGAAGCTCGTGGGCGGCGTCGACGTGGACGCGTTCGTCGACGACAGCTACGCGAAGCGTGCACTCGGTTCCGCGTACGGGCGGCGGACGCCGAAGACGGCCGGCCCCGCGCGCGGCGAGGTGTGGGAGCGGGGTGCCACCCGGACCCGTGACTTCGCCGCGCCCGAGGCCCTGCTGCGGTACGTGGCCACGCACCGCGACCGGATACGCGCGGCCTACGTCCCCGACGCGACCACCGGTACACCGTGGTTCGCCGACAAGGCCGTATGGGTCGTGGACGGCAGCACGCTGAAGCCGTTCGTGACACAGGAGACGGCGCGGGCGTACATCGCGGGCCATCCCGGGGCCCGCACCGTTGCCTACCGCACGGCGCTGAGGCGGGTGTCATGAGCCGCTACGCGCTGCGCGGTCTCTCGCTGGCCGTCGCGCTCGGCTTGTGGCAGCTGGTGACCGCTCTGCACGTGACCCTGTGGCTGCGGTTCGGACAGTTCCCGACCGTCGTCGACATCGCCCGTGCGTTCGGGGAGCGGCTGGGCGGCGGGACGTACTGGCAGGACCTCACCGACAGCCTCACCCGGATCGTCACCGGGTTCGTGCTGGCGGCCGTGCTGGGCGTGGTGACCGGCACGGCGGTGGCCCGCTCACGGCTGGTGGAGGACCTGCTCGGCCCCGTACTCGAGGTGATACGGCCCGTCCCGGCGATCGCGCTGGTGCCGGTGGCGATCCTGCTGTTCCCCAGCAATGAACAGGGCATCGTCTTCATCACCTGCACCGCAGCGTTCTTCCCCGTCATGGTCTCCACGCGGCACGCGGTGCGCGCGCTGAGCCCCGTGTGGGAGGAGGCCGTGCACACCATGGGCGGCGGCCGGCGGCGCGTGCTCGGGTCGGTGGTGCTGCCGGGCGCGCTGCCCGGCATCTTCGGCGGCCTGTCGGTGGGGATCGGCGTCGCCTGGATCTGTGTGATCTCCGCCGAGATGATCTCCGGCGAGTACGGCGTGGGCTACCGCACCTGGCAGGACTACACGGTCGTCGACTACCCGGGTGTCTTCGTCGGGATGGTCACCATCGGCGTCCTGGGCTGGCTCACCTCGACCGCGGTCGAGCTGCTGGGGCGACGTCTGACCCGCTGGCTGCCGCGCACGGACCACGTGCCCGGGACACGGGTGCGTCCCGTGGGTCCGCCGCCGGAGTCCACCGTCCCCGCCGCGCCTCGGAAGGATCCGGTGCCCCATGACCACCTCGTCTGAGACCCGTCGGGGTGCCGGGCTCGCCCTGCGCGGCGCCTCGCTGGGCCGCCCCGGGGCCACCGCTCTCGACGACGTGCGCCTGGCCGTCGCGGCCGGCGAGATCCTCACCGTGGTGGGGCCGTCCGGATGCGGCAAGTCGACCCTGCTGCGCACCCTCGCCGGCCTGCTCCCGCCGCTCGCCGGGCAGGCCGACCAGGACGGGCGGCCCATCCTGGGACCGTCCGCCGACCGGGCCCTGGTCTTCCAGGAGGACGCGCTGCTGCCGTGGCGCACCCTCCGCGCCAACGTCGAACTCCCCCTGGCGATACGCGGCACACCGCGCACCGAGCGCCGCGCCCGCGCCGACTCCTGGCTCGCCCGCGTCGGCCTCGCCGGGTACGAGCGGCAGCTGCCGCACCGCGTCTCCGGCGGCCAGCGGCAGCGGGTGCAGCTCGCGCGCGCCCTCGCCGGGCAGCCGCGCGCCGTCCTCATGGACGAGCCGTTCGGCGCGCTCGACGCGCAGACCCGGGCCGGTATGCAGGACCTCCTGGTCGATGTGCTGCGCGACACCGGCGCGACCGTCGTGTTCGTCACGCACGACGTGGACGAGGCGCTGTTCCTCGGCGACCGGGTTGCGCTCCTCGGCACCGGACACGTCCTGGCCGTACGCGACGTGCCACGCCCCCGCGAGCGCACCGCGCACGGCGACCCGGCGACGGTCGCGCTGCGCCGCGAGATCCTCGCATCCCTCAGCGGCTAGCCGGATCCGCGGCTCGGCGCCACCTCCACGGCCGCGGTCATGCCCGCGGCCCCCGCACCATCCCGAAAGGCGGCTTCCCATGGAGCAGGAGCGCCCCCCTAAGAGCCCCCAGGAGATCCCCGCGCTCGGCTCGGCCGAGGAACTCTCCTGCGACGTCCTCGTCATCGGCGGCGGCACCGCCGGGACCATGGCGGCACTCACCGCCGCCGAACACGGCGCGCAGGTCCTGCTGCTGGAGAAGGCCCACGTGCGCCACTCCGGAGCGCTCGCCATGGGCATGGACGGCGTCAACAACGCCGTCATCCCCGGCCGCGCCGAACCCGACGACTACGTCGCCGAGATCACCCGCGCCAACGACGGCATCGTCGACCAGTCCACGGTCCGCCAGACGGCGACACGCGGCTACGCGATGGTGAGACGGCTGGAGTCGTACGGCGTGAAGTTCGAGAAGGACGAGCACGGCGAGTACGCGGTGCGCCAGGTGCACCGGTCGGGTTCCTACGTACTGCCCATGCCGGAGGGCAAGGACGTCAAGAAGGTCCTCTACCGGCAGCTGCGACGGCGCGAGATGCGCGAACGCATCCGCATCGAGAACCGCGTCATGCCCGTGCGCGTGCTGACCGCCGGTGGCCGGGCCGTCGGCGCCGCCGGCTTCCACACCCGCACCGGGGCCTTCGTCACGGTCCGCGCGGGCGCCGTGATCCTCGCGACCGGTGCCTGCGGACGGCTCGGCCTCCCCGCGTCCGGCTACCTCTACGGAACCTACGAGAACCCGACGAACGCCGGCGACGGCTACGCCATGGCCTACCACGCGGGGGCCGAACTCACCGGTATCGAATGCTTCCAGATCAACCCGTTGATCAAGGACTACAACGGCCCCGCCTGCGCCTATGTCGCCAACCCGTTCGGCGGCTACCAGGTGAACCGGCACGGGGAACGATTCGTCGACTCGGACTACTGGTCGGGCCAGATGATGGCGGAGTTCGCCGCGGAGGTGGCGTCGGACCGCGGCCCGGTCTATCTGAAGCTCAGCCATCTCCCCGAGGAGTCCGTGACGGCCCTGGAATCCATCCTGCACACCACGGAACGCCCCACCCGCGGCACCTTCCACGCGGGCCGCGGCCACGACTACCGCACCCACGACATCGAGATGCACATCTCCGAGATCGGCCTCTGCGGCGGCCACTCGGCCTCCGGCGTCCGCGTCGACGACCACGCACGCACCACGGTGCCTCGTCTCTACGCCGCCGGGGACCTGGCGTGCGTACCGCACAACTACATGATCGGAGCGTTCGTCTACGGCGATCTCGCGGGTGCGGACGCGGCCCGGTACCGGGCCTACGAGGGCGCGTTGCCGCAGGACCAGCTGCGCGAGGCGCACGAGCTGATCTACCGTCCGCTGCACAACCCCGACGGTCCGCCGCAGCCCCAGGTCGAGTACAAGCTGCGGCGTTTCGTGAACGACTACGTCGCGCCCCCCAAGTCGGGCGCCCGGCTGTCGCTGGCCCTGGAGGCCTTCGAGCGGATGCGCGCCGACATCGCCGAGATGGGTGCGCGCACCCCGCACGAGCTGATGCGCTGCGCCGAGGTCACCTTCATCCGGGACTGCGCCGAGATGGCGGCGCGCGCCTCCCTCGCGCGGACCGAGTCGCGCTGGGGCCTGTACCACGAGCGCACCGACCACCCTCGCCGCGACGACACCGCGTGGTTCCACCATCTCGACCTGCGCAAGTCCTCCTCGGGGGCGATGGAGTTCACCGCCCGCCCCGTGGCTCCCTATCTCGTCCCCGTCGACGGCTACGCGCCGGCCGGCGGACCGTCCCGCGACCTGGGTGAGGTCCGGCCGGAACAGATCGCCACCGCCGGAGCCCGCGAGGCGGCCCCCGTGGGCTCGGGCCGCCCGCACGACACCGCCCGGAGCGAGGCCCGCCAAGTCTCCAGCGCCTCGCCCCGCCTGCTCGAGGTCGTCGCGCTCGCCGAGCGGGAGCCCGAACTCGCCGAGCTTCGCCCTTATTTGGACGACCCCGACCCGCAGGTGCGGCGGGCCGCCGTTGCCGCACTCACCGAGACCGTCCCCGCGGGGACGGGTCCCGCGCTGGCGGGCGCCCTGCGCGACCCGGACGGCGACGTCCGGGCGGCGGCGGCCGCGTCACTGCGGGAACTAGTCGAGACGCTCCCGCCGGAGCCGTCCCTGCGTCAGGGCCTCGTCGCCTCCGTCGCCGGGAACGACCCACGCGTACGCGCCGCCGCTCTCGACGCCCTGCGGGCCCTGCACCTGGGAGACACGGCGCTCTACGCCCGCACGCTCACGGACGACGATGTCACCGTCCGCATCGCCGCGGTACGCGCCCTGGTGTCCGTCCACGCGACGCAGGCCCTGGCCCGCGTCGTCGACGACACTTCCCGCGAGGTCCGCGTGGCCACGGCCAAGGCTCTCGCGACGCTCGGCTCCCGACCGGCAGCGGCGGCGAACGCCCCTGGGCCGGAGCCGGAGCCGGATCCCGTCCTGCTCACCCTCGACCGTCTCGCCCATGACGCCGACCCGCTGGTGCGCGGAGCCGCGTTCGAGGCGTTCGCCGCGACCGGCTGCCCGGAGCGGCTCGCCGAGGCCGCCGTGCTGGCGCTGGGGGACCCCGCGTGGCAGGTGCGGGCGGGCTCCGCCACCGCGCTCGGCGCCGCGGCCCCCTCAGCCGCCGTCCCCGCCCTCGCCAAGACGCTGGGCGACCCCAACGCGGACGTCCGCAAGGCCGCCGTACTCGCCCTCGCCCGGCACGCCGCTGCCGCACCGGACGCCGGGGCCGCCCTGGCCACGGCGGTCACGGACACGGACGCGGACGTACGGGCATACGCCTCACGGGCCCTGTGACACACCGCCACGGGTCCCGGGCGCCCCATGGCGCTCCGGACCGCCCGGGCCTACCAGCCCAGGTCCTCCGGCTCGTCCGGCTCCTCCTCCGGCGCGTCCCAGTCGGGACGGTCGTCGCCCGGCTCCGCGCTCGACATGGCGGAGCCGGTGGCGGCCGGTCCGTCGAGGGAGGTGAGAACACCCAGCACGCCCTCCCCGTACGTCGCCAGCTTCTTCTCGCCGACGCCGCTGATGCCGCCCAGCTCGCCCACCGAGGCCGGGCGGATGGTGGCGATCTCCCTGAGGGTGGCGTCATGGAAGATCACATACGCCGGCACGCCCTGCTCGCGCGCCTGTTCGGCACGCCAGGACCGCAGGGCCTCGAAGACCGGCACCAGTTCCTCGGGCAGATCGGCCGCGGCCGTCCTGGCCTTGCGCTCGCCCTTGGGTCCCGCGGACCGCTGTGCGGTGGGCTTCTTGGGTTCCTTGCGCAGTGGTACCTCACGCTCACGTCGCAGCACGGTGCCGCTGGTGTCGGTGAGCACCAGCGTGCCGTACTCGCCCTCGACCGCCAGCAGCCCCAGCGCCAGCAACTGCCTGATCACGCCCCGCCACTCGGCCTCCGACAGGTCCTCGCCGATGCCGAAGACGGAGAGCTGGTCATGGTCGAACTGGATGACCTTCGCGGTCCTGCGGCCGAGCAGAATGTCCACGATCTGCCCGGCGCCGAACTTCTGCCCGCGCTCCCGCTGCAGCCGCACCACGGTCGAGAGGGCCTTCTGCGCCGCGACCGTGCCGTCCCAGGTCTCCGGCGGGGTGAGGCACGTGTCGCAGTTGCCGCACGCGGGAGCGTCCGGCTCCTGGCCGAAGTACGTCAGCAGCCGGGCGCGGCGGCACTCGGCGGTCTCGCAGAGGGCGAGCATGGCGTCCAGGTGCGACGCGGCCCGCCGCCGGAACGCCTCGTCGCCCTCGCCGGACTGGATGAGCTTGCGCTGCTGCACCACATCCTGGAGGCCGTACGCCATCCAGGCCGTGGACGGCAGGCCGTCACGTCCCGCGCGGCCCGTCTCCTGGTAGTAGCCCTCGACGGACTTCGGCAGGTCGAGGTGCGCGACGAAGCGCACGTCGGGCTTGTCGATGCCCATGCCGAACGCGATGGTCGCGACGACGACCAGCCCGTCCTCGCGCAGGAACCGGGCCTGGTGCTCGGCGCGCGTCCCCGCGTCCAGGCCCGCGTGGTACGGCACCGCCTCGACGCCGCTGCGGGTCAGGAACTCGGCGGTCTTCTCGACGCCGTTGCGCGACAGGCAGTAGACGATGCCGGCGTCGCCCGCGTGCTCCGCGCGGAGGAAGGACAGCAGCTGCTTCTTGGGGTCGGCCTTGGGCACGATCCGGTACTGGATGTTGGGCCGGTCGAAGCTCGCCACGAAGTGCCGCGCGGACGGCATCCCGAGCCGCTGGGTGATCTCCTGGTGCGTGGCGCGGGTGGCGGTCGCCGTGAGCGCGATCCGCGGCACGTCCGGCCAGCGCTCGCCGAGCAGCGACAGGGCCAGGTAGTCGGGCCGGAAGTCGTGGCCCCACTGGGCGACGCAGTGGGCCTCGTCGATCGCGAAGACGGAGATCCTGCCGCGCGAGAGCAGATCGAGGGTGGCCTCCACGCGCAGCCGCTCCGGGGCCAGGTAGAGCAGGTCGAGCTCGCCGGCCAGGAATTCGGCCTCGACGAGTCGGCGCTCGTCGAAGTCCTGTGTGGAGTTGATGAACCCGGCGCGCACGCCCAGCGCGCGCAGCGCGTCCACCTGGTCCTGCATCAGCGCGATCAGCGGGGAGACGACGATTCCGGTGCCGGGGCGCACGAGTGCCGGGATCTGGTAGCAGAGCGACTTGCCGCCGCCGGTCGGCATGAGCACGACCGCGTCGCCGCCCGCGACGACGTGCTCGATGATCGCTTCCTGTTCGCCGCGGAAGGCGTCGTACCCGAACACACGGTGCAGGGTCCGCAGCGCCTCGCTGCCGCCCGCCTCCGCGGTGCCGGACGCCTCGCCCGCGCCCGGTGCACCGGTCGCTTCGGCCGTCCCGGCCCCGGTCACTCCGGTCCCGCTCATCCCGTCCGCCTCGGCCATCACGCCGATCCCGCCCGTCCCGTGCATCGTCCGTCCCCCGTGTGCCGTACTTCGGCCACCACAGCCACGATAGGGGGCCGGGCCGACAGCCGAAGAGTTATCCACAGGCTGCTGCCCGAGCGGATGACCCCCGCGCCGCGGCAGGGCTCGCACGCCGCCGCCCGGCTCCCGGGGAACCGGGGGCCGGGCGGCGGCGGAAGGCGCAGGCGCGTCAGCGGACGAACACCCCCGCCTGGCCCGCCAGATCCAGGAAGTACTGCGGCGCCAGACCCAGCACCAGCGTGACGGCCACGCCGACGGCGATCGCCGTCATCGTCAGCGGGGACGGCACAGCGACCGTCGGTCCCTCCGGCTTCGGCTCGCTGAAGAACATGAGCACGATCACACGGATGTAGAAGAACGCCGCGATCGCGGACGAGATCACACCGATGACCACCAGCGCGCCCGCTCCGCTCTCGGCCGCCGCCTTGAACACCGCGAACTTACCGACGAAGCCGGAGGTCAGCGGGATGCCGGCGAAGGCCAGCAGGAACACCGCGAAGACCGCGGCGACCAGCGGCGAGCGCCGCCCGAGACCCGCCCACTTCGACAGGTGCGTCGCCTCGCCGCCCGCGTCCCGCACCAGGGTGACCACGGCGAAGGCGCCGATCGTCACGAAGGAGTACGCCGCCAGGTAGAAGAGCACCGAGGAGACACCGTCCGGGCTCGTGGCGATGACACCCGCGAGGATGAATCCCGCGTGGGCGATCGACGAGTAGGCGAGCAGCCGCTTGATGTCGGTCTGGGTGATCGCCACGATCGCGCCGCCCAGCATGGTGACGATCGCGACGGCCCACATGACCGGCCGCCAGTCCCAGCGCAGCCCCGGCAGGACGACGTACAGCAGCCGCAGCAGCGCCCCGAAGGCCGCCACCTTGGTGGCCGCCGCCATGAAGCCGGTGACGGGGGTCGGCGCGCCCTGGTAGACGTCCGGGGTCCACATGTGGAACGGCACCGCGCCCACCTTGAACAGCAGACCCATGACGATCAGCGCGGCGCCGATCAGCAGCAGCACGTCGTTGCCCATGGTGTCGGCGAGCGCCGGGTCCACGGTCTGGACGGTGCCGTCGACAACCTGGGCGATCGTGGCGTACGAGACGGAGCCCGCGTAGCCGTACATCAGGGCGATGCCGAAGAGGGTGAACGCGGAGGCGAAGGCCCCCAGGAGGAAGTACTTGACCGCGGCCTCCTGCGACATCAGCCGCTTGCGGCGGGCCAGGGCGCACAGCAGGTACAGCGGCAGCGAGAAGACCTCGAGGGCGATGAACAGCGTCAGCAGGTCGTTCGCCGAGGGGAAGACGAGCATGCCGCCGATCGCGAAGAGGGCGAGCGGGAACACCTCGGTGGTGGTGAACCCCGCCTTCACCGCGGCCTTTTCGCTGTCGCTGCCGGGCACGGACGCGGCCTGGGCCGCGAACGAGTCGACCCGGTTGCCGTGCGCCGCGGGGTCGAGACGCCGCTCGGCGAAGGTGAAGATCGCGACGAGTCCGGCGAGCAGGATCGTGCCCTGGAGGAACAGCGAGGGACCGTCCACGGCGATCGCGCCCATCGCGGCGATGCGTGCCTTGGTGGTGCCGTAGCCGTCGGCGGCGAGCCCGACCACCGCGGCGAACGCGGCGGCGAGAGCGACGACGGAGACGAACACCTGCACGTAGTAGCGGGACTTGCGCGGCACGAAGGCCTCGACGAGCACCCCGACGAGGGCCGCGCCGATGACGATCAGGGTGGGCGACAGCTGCCCGTACTCGATCTTCGGTGCGTCGATCTTCTGGATCTGGTCCGTCAACGGCGCTGCCGCCGCCGTTGTCCACAGGCTGTGGACGGCTGATGCGCTCACTTGGCCGCCTCCACCTCGGGCTGGGGGTCCTTCTGATGTACATCGGACAGGGTGTGCTGCACCGCCGGGTTCACGATCTCCGTGAGCGGCTTCGGGAAGACGCCCAGGAAGATCAGCAGCGCGATCAGCGGGGCGACCACCAACAGCTCCCGCGCCCGCAGATCGGGCATCGCAGAGACCTCGGGCCTCACCGGGCCCGTCATCGTCCGCTGGTAGAGGACGAGCGTGTAGAGCGCGGCGAGGACGATGCCGAAGGTGGCGATGATGCCGAGCACCGGATAGCGCGAGAACGTGCCGACCAGCACCAGGAACTCACTCACGAACGGGGCGAGTCCCGGCAGCGACAGGGTCGCCAGGCCACCGATCAGGAAGGTTCCGGCGAGCACCGGGGCGACCTTCTGGACGCCGCCGTAGTCGGCGATGAGCCGCGAGCCCCGCCGGGAGATCAGGAAGCCGGCCACCAGCATCAGGGCGGCGGTCGAGATGCCGTGGTTGACCATGTAGAGCGTCGCACCGGACTGGCCCTGCGAGGTCATCGCGAAGATGCCCAGGATGATGAACCCGAAGTGCGAGATCGACGCGTAGGCGACCAGCCGCTTGATGTCGCGCTGGCCGACCGCGAGCAGCGCCCCGTAGACGATGCTGATCAGCGCCAGCACCATGATCGCGGGTGTGGCCCACTTGGAGGCCTCCGGGAAGAGCTGGAGACAGAACCGCAGCATCGCGAAGGTGCCGACCTTGTCGACGACCGCCGTGATCAGTACGGCGACCGGGGCGGTGGCCTCACCCATGGCATTGGGCAGCCATGTGTGCAGCGGCCACAGCGGGGCCTTCACCGCGAAGGCGAAGAAGAACCCGAGGAACAGCAGCCGTTCGGTGCTGGTCGACATGTCCAGCGTGCCGTTGGCCCGCGCCTGCACGATCTCCTGGAGGGAGAAGTTGCCCGCCACGACGTAGAGCCCGATCACCGCGGCCAGCATGATCAGGCCGCCGACCAGGTTGTACAGGAGGAACTTCACCGCGGCGTAGGAACGCTGCGTGGCCGCCGCCTGGTCGCCGCCCGCGTGGGCGCGGTCCCCGAAGCCGCCGATGAGGAAGTACATCGGGATGAGCATGGCTTCGAAGAAGATGTAGAAGAGGAAGACGTCGGTGGCCTCGAAGGAGAGGATCACCATCGCCTCCACCCCGAGGATGAGGGCGAAAAAGCCCTGGGTGGGCCGCCAGCGCCTGGAACCCGTCTCCTGCGGGTCGGCGTCGTGCCACCCCGCGAGGATGATGAAGGGGATCAGCAGCGCGGTCAGCGCGAGAAGCGCCACCGCGATGCCGTCCACGCCCAGCTCGTACCGCACCCCGAAGTCCGCGATCCAGGCATGCGATTCGGTGAGCTGGTACTGGGCGCCGCCGGGGTCGAACCGGACCAGGACGACCGCGGCGAGGGCCAGCGTGGCGAGCGAGAAGAGCAGCGCCAGCCACTTGGCGGCCGTGCGCCGGGCGGCCGGTACGGCGGCCGTGGCGATCGCCCCGACCGCCGGGAGCGCCGCCGTCGCTGTCAGCAGTGGAAAGGACATCGGTATCAGACCGCCCTCATCAGCAGGGTCGCGGCGACGATGACCGCCGCACCGCCGAACATCGAGACCGCGTACGTGCGCGCATAGCCGTTCTGCAGCTTGCGCAGCCGACCGGAGAGGCCGCCGAACGAGGCCGCCGTGCCGTTGACGACGCCGTCGACCAGGGTGTGGTCGACGTACACCAGGGACCGGGTGAGGTGTTCGCCGCCGCGCACCAGCACCACGTGGTTGAAGTCGTCCTGGAGGAGGTCGCGGCGGGCGGCCCGGGTGAGCAGGGAGCCGCGCGGGGGCGTGACCGGGACCGGACGCCTGCCGTACTGGGCGTAGGCCAGGGCGACGCCGATGACCAGGCACACCGTGGTCGCCAGGGTGACCGTCAGGGCGCTCACCGGGGAGTGGCCCTCCGAGTGACCGGTGACCGGCTCCAGCCACTTCACGAAGGAGCTGTTCCAGGAGAACAGCGCACCGGCGAAGACCGAGCCGAAGGCCAGCACGATCATGGGGGCCGTCATGACCTTGGGCGACTCGTGCGGGTGCGGTTTGTGGCCGTGCTCGTCCGGCTGCCAGCGCTTCTCGCCGAAGAAGGTCATCAGCATCACGCGCGTCATGTAGAAGGCCGTGATGGCCGCGCCCAGCAGGGCGGCGCCGCCGAGGATCCAGCCCTCGGTGCCGCCCTTGGCGAACGCCGCCTCGATGATCTTGTCCTTGGAGAAGAAGCCCGAGAGTCCGGGGAAGCCGATGATGGCCAGATAGCCGAGCCCGAAGGTGATGAAGGTGATCGGCATGTACGAGCGCAGAGCCCCGTACTTCCGCATGTCGACCTCGTCGTTCATGCCGTGCATGACCGAACCGGCACCGAGGAACAGCCCGGCCTTGAAGAAGCCGTGGGTCACCAGGTGCATGATCGCGAAGACGTAGCCGATGGGGCCGAGCCCGGCCGCGAGCACCATGTAGCCGATCTGCGACATCGTCGAACCGGCCAGGGCCTTCTTGATGTCGTCCTTCGCGCAACCGACGATCGCACCGAAGAGGAGCGTGACGGCGCCGACGACGGTGACGGCGAGCTGGGCGTCGGGAGCGGCGTTGAAGATCGCGCCGGACCGGGTGATCAGATACACGCCGGCGGTCACCATGGTGGCCGCGTGGATCAGGGCCGAGACCGGGGTCGGGCCCTCCATCGCGTCCCCGAGCCAGGACTGCAGCGGCACCTGGGCGGACTTGCCGCATGCGGCGAGCAGCAGCATCAGGGCGATCCCGGTGAGCGTGGCCTCGCCGGTCCTGTCCACGGAGGCGAACACCGGCCCGAAGGCGAAGCTGCCGAACGTGGTGAACATGATCATGATCGCGATGGACAGGCCCATGTCGCCGACGCGGTTGACCAGGAAGGCCTTCTTCGCCGCTGTGGCGGCGCTGGGCTTGTGCTGCCAGAAGCCGATCAGCAGGTACGAGGCGAGGCCCACGCCCTCCCAGCCGACGTACAGCAGCAGGTAGTTGTCGGCGAGGACGAGCAGCAGCATCGCCGCCAGGAACAGGTTGAGATAGCCGAAGAAGCGGCGGCGCCGCTCATCGTGCTCCATGTACCCGATGGAGTAGACGTGGATCAGCGAGCCGACACCCGTGATCAGCAGGACGAACGTCATCGACAGCTGGTCCAGCTGGAAGCTCACGTCCGCCTGGAAGCTCTCGACGGGGATCCAGCTGTACAGGAACTGGTGCAGGGTCCGGTCGTCGGCGCTCCTGCCGAGCATGTTCACGAAGAGGACGACGCCGATCCCGAAGGAGGCAGCCGCGAGCAGCGTGCCGATCCAGTGGCCGACGCGGTCGAGCCGACGCCCGCCGCACAGCAGGACGACCGCTCCGAGCAGAGGCGCCGCGATCAGCAGCGCAATCAGATTCTCCACGATTCAGCGACCCCTCACAGCTTCATCAGGCTGGCGTCGTCGACCGAGGCCGAGTGGCGGGAACGGAACAGCGACACGATGATCGCGAGCCCGACGACGACCTCCGCGGCGGCGACGACCATCGTGAAGAAGGCGATGATCTGGCCGTCGAGATTGCCGTGCATCCGGGAGAAGACGACGAACGCGAGGTTGCAGGCGTTCAGCATCAGCTCGATGCACATGAACACGACGATCGCGTTCCGCCTGATGAGCACCCCGGTGGCGCCGATCGTGAACAACAGGGCCGCGAGATACAGATAGTTGACCGGATTCACTGGGACGCCTCCTCGGGCCGCGTCCGCTCCAGGCGGTCCTCCGCACGCTGTTCCAGCGCCTTCAGATCGCCCAGCGCCTCCTTCGACACGTCGCGGATCTGGCCCCGCGACCGCAGCGTCTTGTTGACCGTCAGCTCCGACGGGGTGCCGTCCGGGAGCAGACCGGCGATGTCCACCGCGTTGTGCCGGGCGTAGACGCCCGGTGCCGGGAGCGGCGGCAGGTGCTTGCCCTCGCGCACCCGCTGTTCGGCCAGCTCTCGCTGGGTCATGGCGCGCTCGGTGCGCTCCCGGTGCGTGAGCACCATCGCGCCGACGGCGGCCGTGATGAGCAGGGCGCCGGTGATTTCGAAGGCGAACACGTACTTCGTGAAGATGAGGGCGGCCAGGCCCTCCACATTGCCCGCGGCGTTCGCTGTGCCGAGGCCGTCGAAGTTCTTCAGGGAGGCGTTCGCGATGCCGGCGAGCAGCAGCACGCCGAAGCCGAGGCCGCACAGGGCGGCCAGCCAGCGCTGGCCCTTGATGGTCTCCTTCAGCGAGTCCGCGGCGGTGACACCGACCAGCATGACCACGAAGAGGAACAGCATCATGATCGCGCCGGTGTAGACGACGATCTGCACGACGCCCAGGAAGTACGCGCCGTTGGCCAGGTAGAAGACCGCCAGGACGATCATGGTCCCGGCGAGGCAGAGCGCGCTGTGCACGGCCTTCCTCATCAGGACCGTGCACAGGGCGCCGATCACGGCGACCGTCCCGAGGACCCAGAACTGGAACGCCTCGCCGGTCGAGGTGGTGTAGGCGGCGAGCTGGCTCATGCCTCCGCCCCTTCCTCTTGCCGGTGTCCGGCCTCGGAGGACCCCTCGGGCTGCTCGCCCTTGGAGACGGCGACCTGCCGGACCGTGCCGGGCGCGGCCTCGGTCACGAGGCCGCGGTAGTAGTCCTGCTCGTCCATGCCCGGGTAGATCGCGTGCGGGCTGTCGACCATGCCCTCGTCGAGGCCGGCGAGCAGCTGCTCCTTGGTGAAGATCAGGTCGGCGCGGCTGCTGTCGGCCAGCTCGAACTCGTTCGTCATCGTCAACGCGCGCGTGGGGCACGCCTCGATGCACAGACCGCAGAAGATGCACCGCAGATAGTTGATCTGGTACACGCGGCCGTACCGCTCGCCCGGCGAGTACCGCTCCTCGTCGGTGTTGTCCGCGCCCTCCACGTAGATCGCGTCCGCCGGGCAGGCCCAGGCGCACAGCTCGCAGCCGACGCACTTCTCCAGGCCGTCCGGATGGCGGTTGAGCTGGTGCCGGCCGTGGAACCGCGGAGCGGTGGTCTTCTGCTGCTCCGGGTACTGCTCGGTCAGCCGCTTCTTGAACATGGCCTTGAAGGTCACGCCGAAGCCGGCGACGGGATTCTGGAACCCCTGTTTGGGTTCGCTGGGCTGCTCAGCCATCGGACGCCTCCTTTCCGTGAACATCACCGTCACTGACAGTGTCGGACCCGCCACTGACAATCAGCTCCCGCTCCCGGCGCGAGCGGCGCCGCGGGACGGGCGGCAGCTCCTGGCCGGGCAGCGGCGGCACCGGGAATCCGCCCGACATCGGGTCGAAGGCGGCGGGCTCCTCGTCCGGTGCCCGGTCGGCGGCCCGCTTGTCGCGGAAGACGTCGACGACGAACGACAGCAACAGCAGGGCGAGGACGCCTCCGGCGACGTACAGCACGATCGAGCTGAAGCCGTAGTGCTCGTTGCGCAGCGCCCTGACGGTGGCGACGAGCATCAGCCAGACCACGGAGACCGGGATGAGGACCTTCCAGCCGAGCTTCATCAGCTGGTCGTAGCGGACGCGGGGCAGGGTGCCGCGCAGCCAGATGAAGAAGAACAGCAGCAGCTGCACCTTGATGACGAACCAGAGCAGCGGCCACCAGCCGTGGTTCGCGCCCTCCCAGAAGGAGCTGATCGGCCAGGGCGCCCGCCAGCCCCCGAGGAACAGCGTCGTGGTCACGGCCGAGACCGTCACCATGTTCACGTACTCGGCGAGCATGAACATCGCGAACTTGATGGACGAGTACTCGGTGTTGAAGCCGCCGACGAGGTCGCCCTCGGACTCCGGCATGTCGAAGGGGGCGCGGTTGGTCTCGCCGACCATCGTCACGATGTAGATCAGGAAGGACACCGGAAGCAGCAGGATGAACCAGCGGTCCTTCTGCGCCTCGACGATCGCCGAGGTCGACATCGAGCCCGAGTAGAGGAACACCGACGCGAACGCGGCGCCCATCGCGATCTCGTAGGAGATCATCTGCGCGCAGGAGCGCAAGCCCCCGAGGAGGGGGTACGTCGAGCCGGACGACCAGCCGGCGAGCACGATGCCGTAGATGCCCACGGAGGCGACCGCGAGGATGTACAGCATCGCGATCGGCAGGTCGGTGAGCTGCATCGTGGTGCGGTGGCCGAAGATCGAGATCTCGTTGTCGGCCGGCCCGAAGGGGATCACCGCGATCGCCATGAACGCGGGGATCGCCGCGACGATCGGAGCAAGGACGTAGACCACCTTGTCCGCGCGCTTGACGATCACATCCTCCTTGAGCATCAGCTTGATGCCGTCCGCGAGGGACTGGAGCATGCCCCAGGGGCCGTGCCGGTTGGGCCCGATGCGCAGCTGCATCCAGGCGACGACCTTGCGCTCCCAGACGATCGAGAACAGCACGGTCAGCATCAGGAAGGCGAAGCAGAAGACCGCCTTGATGACGACCAGCCACCAGGGGTCCCGGCCGAACAGCGACAGGTCTTCCACGGCGAGCGGTGTCGCGAGCGGCGTCAGCGCCAGGGGCGTCACGACGTCACCTCCGTGACCTCCTGGGACACCGGCGCGGTGGCCGGGCCGATACGGACGAGTTCGCCGGGGCGCGCCCCCGTGTCGACGGCGACGCCTCCCCCGACGGAGTTCAGCGGGAGCCAGACGACCCGGTCGGGCATCTCCGTGATCTGCAGGGGCAGTGCGACCGCACCGGCCGGGCCCGTGACGGTGAGGACGTCGCCGTCCTTGACGCCCGCCTCGACGGCGGTCGCTTCGGAGAGCCGGGCGACGGCGGCGTGCCGGGTGCCGGCGAGCGCCTCGTCGCCCTCCTGGAGACGGCCGTTGTCGAGCAGCAGCCGGTGGCCGGCGAGGACGGCCTCGCCCGAGGCGGGGCGCGGCAGGGGCATCGCGCTCTCCTGAGGCCCCTCGGCGCGGGGTCCCTCCCAGGCCCCGAGCCGGTCCAGTTCGGCGCGCAGGGTCCGCAGATCGGGCAGCCCCAGGTGGACGTCCATCGCGTCGGCGACCATCTGGAGGACGCGCGCGTCGGTGGGCGCCAGGCGGCGGGTCATCTGGTCGGGCTTGAGCGCGGCCTCGAAGAACCGCGTACGACCCTCCCAGTTGAGGAAGGCGCCCGCCTTCTCGGCGACGGCGGCGACCGGGAGCACCACGTCGGCCCGCTCGGTGACCTCGCTGGGGCGCTGCTCCAGCGACACGACGAAGCCGGCCTCGTCGAGTGCCGCACGCGCGCGTGCCGGGTCGGGGAGGTCGGCGACCTCGACGCCCGCCACCAGCAGGGCCCGCAGCTCGCCGGCCAGGGCGGCCTCGACGATCTGTCCGGTGTCACGGCCGTAGCGGTGCGGCAGTTCGCCCACGCCCCAGGCGGTGGCGACCTCCTCCCGCGCGCGGGGGTCGGTCGCGGGGCGCCCGCCGGGCAGCAGCGACGGCAGGGCGCCCGCCTCGACGGCGCCCCGTTCGCCGGCCCGGCGCGGGATCCACACCAGCCGGGCGCCGGTCGCGGTCGCGGCCCGCACCGCGGCGGTGAGCCCGCCCGCCACGGAGGCCAGCCGCTCGCCGACGACGATGACGGCGCCGTCGGAGCGCAGTGCCTCGGCGGCCTTCGCGCCCAGGTCGTCCAGGCCGGTCCCGGAGGCGAGTGCGTCCAGCCACTCGGTCTCGGTGCCGGGCGCCGCGGGCAGCAGCGTGCCGCCCGCCTTCTCCAGGCCGCGGGTGGCGTACGTGGCGAGGGCGAAGGTCTTCTGACCGTGCCCCCGCCAGGCCTTGCGCAGCCGCAGGAAGACGCCGGGTGCCTCCTCCTCGGCCTCGATCCCGGCGAGCAGCACGGCCGGGGCCTTCTCCAGGGCGGAGTACGTCACCCCGGTGCCGTCGATGTCCCGGCCGCGGCCGGCGATCCGGGAGGCGAGGAAGTCCGCCTCCTCGCCGCTGTGCACCCGCGCGCGGAAGTCGATGTCGTTGGTGTCCAGGGCCACGCGCGCGAACTTGCTGTACGCGTAGGCGTCCTCGACGGTGAGGCGGCCGCCGGTCAGCACACCGGCCAGGCCGCGCGCGGCGGCGAGCCCGCGGGCCGCGGCGTCCAGGGCCTCGGGCCAGCTCGCCGCCTCCAGCTCACCCGTCTCCGCGTTGCGCACCAGCGGCGTGGTGATCCGGTCCTTCAGTTGTGCGTAGCGGAAGCCGAACCGCCCCTTGTCGCAGATCCACTCCTCGTTGACCTCGGGCTCGTTGGCCGCGAGCCGTCGCATGACCTTGCCGCGCCGGTGGTCGGTGCGCGTGGCGCAGCCGCCCGCGCAGTGCTCGCACACGCTCGGGGACGACACCAGGTCGAAGGGGCGGGAGCGGAACCGGTAGGCCGCCGACGTGAGCGCTCCCACCGGGCAGATCTGGATGGTGTTCCCGGAGAAGTACGACGCGAAGGGGTCGCCCTCGCCGGTGCCGACCTGTTGCAGGGCGCCTCGTTCGATCAGCTCGATCATCGGGTCGCCGGCGATCTGGTTGCTGAACCGGGTGCAGCGGGCGCACAGCACGCAGCGCTCGCGGTCGAGCAGCACCTGCGTGGAGATCGGGACCGGCTTCTCGTAGGTGCGCTTCCTGCCCTCGAACCGGGTGTCCGGTTCGCCGACCGACATCGCCTGGTTCTGCAGCGGGCACTCGCCGCCCTTGTCGCAGACCGGGCAGTCCAGCGGATGGTTGATGAGCAGCAGCTCCATCACACCGCGCTGCGCCTTCTCGGCGACCGGCGAGGTGATCTGGGACTTCACGACCATGCCGTCCGTGCACGTGATGGTGCAGGACGCCATCGGCTTGCGCTGGCCCTCGACCTCGACGATGCACTGGCGGCAGGCGCCGGCCGGGTCGAGGAGCGGGTGGTCGCAGAAGCGGGGGATCTCGATGCCGAGGAGTTCGGCGGCCCGGATGACCAGGGTGCCCTTGGGCACGCTGATCTCGATGCCGTCGATCGTCAGCGTGACGAGGTCCTCGGGCGGGACCGCGGCCGCGCCGCCCCCGGAGGGAGCGCCCGTCGTCACAGTCATGCGTTCACCTCCGTGTGCTGGTCCGCCCAGGCGGTCGACTTGGCCGGGTCGAAGGGGCACCCCCGGCCGGTGATGTGCTCCTCGTACTCGTCGCGGAAGTACTTGAGCGAGGAGAAGATCGGCGATGCGGCGCCGTCGCCGAGCGCGCAGAACGACTTGCCGTTGATGTTGTCGGCGATGTCGGCGAGCTTGTCGAGGTCGCTCATGGCGCCCTTGCCGGCCTCGATGTCGCGGAGCAACTGCACGAGCCAGTACGTCCCTTCGCGGCAGGGCGTGCACTTGCCGCAGGACTCATGGGCGTAGAACTCGGTCCACCGCGTCACGGCCCGCACCACGCAGGTCGTCTCGTCGAAGCACTGCAGGGCCTTGGTGCCGAGCATGGAGCCGGCGGCGCCCACGGCCTCGTAGTCCAGCGGGACGTCGAGGTGCTCGTCGGTGAACATCGGGGTCGAGGAGCCGCCCGGCGTCCAGAACTTGAGCCGGTGTCCGGGGCGCATGCCGCCGCTCATGTCGAGCAGCTGCCGCAGGGTGATGCCGAGCGGCGCCTCGTACTGGCCGGGGCTGGCGACATGGCCGCTGAGCGAGTAGAGCGTGAAGCCCGGGGACTTCTCGCTGCCCATCGACCTGAACCATTCCTTGCCCTTGTGCAGGATCGCGGGAACCGAAGCGATCGACTCGACGTTGTTCACCACAGTGGGACATGCGTAGAGACCGGCCACGGCAGGGAAGGGAGGTCGCAGTCGCGGCTGGCCACGGCGGCCTTCCAGCGAGTCGAGCAGCGCGGTCTCCTCGCCGCAGATGTACGCGCCCGCGCCCGCGTGCACGGTGAGGGTCAGGTCGAGTCCGCTGCCGAGGATGTTCTCGCCGAGGTAGCCCGCCGCGTAGGCCTCGCGTACTGCCTCGTGCAACCGCCGCAGCACGGGGACGACTTCGCCGCGCAGATAGATGAACGCATGCGACGACCGGATCGCGTAGCAGGCGATCACGATGCCCTCGATGAGGCTGTGCGGGTTGGCGAAGAGGAGCGGGATGTCCTTGCAGGTCCCGGGCTCCGATTCGTCGGCGTTGACGACCAGATAGTGGGGCTTGCCGTCGCCCTGGGGGATGAACTGCCACTTCATGCCCGTGGGGAAGCCCGCGCCGCCACGGCCGCGCAGACCGGAGTCCTTCACATACGCGATGACGTCGTCCGGCGACATGGCGAGGGCCTTGCGCAGCCCTTCGTACCCCTCGTGCCGCCGGTAGGTGTCGAGCGTCCAGGACTCGTCCTCGTCCCAGAAGGCCGACAGGACCGGGACCAGCAGCTTCTCGGGGCTGGTGTCCCCGCCTGCGATTCCGCCCGGGCGGGCGGTACCCCCGTCCTCTGTTGTCACGGTCATCACTCCCCCTCCTTGCTGACCGGACCGGCCGGGTGATCCGGGTCGGAGTCCGACGTGCTCTGCGGTGCGTCGTGCGAGCTGGGATGCCCGGCCGGCGGCTCGTCCTGGGGAGCCCGCGGACCGCCGGCCCGCGGGTGCACCACATGCGGACGGTGCTCCTCGCCCCTGGCGAGGCGCAGGCCGACCAGCGATGCCGGGCCGGCGCCGGAGGTGGCCTCGACCGCGCCGGGGCGCTCGTCGGGGAAGCCGGCGAGGATGCGGGCCGTCTCCTTGTAGGTGCACAGGGGGGCACCGCGGGTCGGTTCGACCTCGGCTCCGGCGCGCAGGTCGTCGACCAGACGCTTGGCGGACTCGGGGGTCTGGTTGTCGAAGAACTCCCAGTTGACCATCACGACGGGTGCGTAGTCGCAGGCCGCGTTGCACTCGATGTGCTCGAGGGTGACCTTGCCGTCCTCGGTGGTCCCGCCGTTGCCGACGCCCAGGTGCTCCCGGAGGGCGGCGAAGATGGCGTCGCCGCCCATGACCGCGCAGAGCGTGTTGGTGCAGACACCGACCTGGTAGTCACCACCCGGCCGCCGCCGGTACATGGTGTAGAAGGTGGCGACCGCGGTGACCTCGGCCGTGGTCAGACCGAGCATCTGCGCGCAGAACTGCATGCCGGTCCGGGAGACGTGGCCCTCCTCGGACTGCACCAGGTGCAGCAGCGGCAGCAGCGCCGACCTGGAGTCCGGGTAGCGGGCGATGACGTCCTTGGCGTCCGACTCCAGCCGCGCACGGACGTCGGCCGGGTACTCGGGCGCGGGGAGCTGGGGCATGCCCAGGCTCACGCCCTGATCGGAAGGTGTGGCGGTCACCGGTCGACGCCTCCCATCACGGGGTCGATGGACGCGACGGCGACGATGACGTCGGCGACCATGCCGCCCTCGCACATCGCCGCCATGGCCTGCAGATTGGTGAAGGACGGGTCCCGGAAGTGGACCCGGTAGGGACGGGTGCCTCCGTCGGAGACGGCGTGCACCCCCAGTTCGCCCTTGGGCGACTCGACGGCGGTGTAGGCCTGTCCGGCCGGGACGCGGAAGCCTTCGGTCACCAGCTTGAAGTGGTGGATCAGGGCCTCCATGGAGGTGCCCATGATCTTCTTGATGTGGTCGAGGGAGTTGCCGAGGCCGTCCGGGCCGAGGGCCAGCTGCGCGGGCCAGGCGATCTTCTTGTCGGCGACCATGACCGGACCGGGCTCGAGCCGGTCCAGGCACTGCTCGACGATCCGCAGCGACTGCCGCATCTCTTCGAGGCGGATCAGGAAGCGGCCGTAGGAGTCGCAGGTGTCGGCGGTCGGGACGTCGAAGTCGTACGTCTCGTAGCCGCAGTACGGCTGTGCCTTGCGCAGGTCGTGCGGGAGGCCGGCGGAGCGCAGGATGGGGCCGGTGACGCCGAGTGCCATGCAGCCGGCGAGGTCGAGGTAGCCGATGTCCTGCATGCGGGCCTTGAAGATGGGGTTCCCGGTGGCGAGCTTGTCGTACTCGGGGAGGTTCTTCTTCATCTTCTTCACGAACTCGCGGATCTGGTCCACCGCGCCCGGGGGCAGGTCCTGGGCGAGTCCGCCGGGCCGGACGAACGCGTGGTTCATGCGCAGGCCGGTGATCAGCTCGTAGATGTCGAGAATGAGTTCACGATCACGGAAGCCGTAGATCATGATCGTGGTGGCACCCAGCTCCATGCCGCCGGTGGCGATGCAGACCAGGTGCGAGGACATCCGGTTCAGCTCCATCAGGAGCACCCGGATGATCGTGGCGCGGTCCGGGACCTCGTCCTCGATGCCGAGCAGTTTCTCGACGGCGAGGCAGTACGCGGTCTCGTTGAAGAACGGCGTCAGATAGTCCATGCGCGTGACGAAGGTGGTGCCCTGCGTCCACGTGCGGTATTCGAGGTTCTTCTCGATGCCGGTGTGCAGATAGCCGATGCCGCACCGGGCCTCGGTCACCGTCTCGCCGTCCAGCTCCAGGATGAGGCGGAGCACGCCGTGGGTGGACGGGTGCTGCGGACCCATGTTGACGACGAGGCGCTCGTCGTCGGCCTTGGACACGGACTGGACGACCTCGTCCCAGTCGCCTCCGGTCACCGTGTAGACGGTGCCTTCGGTGGTCTCGCGGGGAGTCGCAGATGGAGTGGTCACGAGTAGGACCTCCGCTGGTCCGGAGCCGGGATCTGGGCGCCCTTGTACTCGACGGGGATGCCGCCGAGGGGGTAGTCCTTGCGCTGCGGATGGCCCTGCCAGTCGTCCGGCATCATGATCCGCGTCAGCGACGGGTGGCCGTCGAAGACCAGGCCGAAGAAGTCGTAGGTCTCGCGCTCGTGCCAGTCGTTCGTCGGATAGACCGGGACGAGTGACGGGACGTGCGGGTCGGCGTCCGGAGCGCTGACCTCGATGCGGATCAGCCGGTTGTGGGTGATCGAGCGCAGGTGGTACACGGCGTGCAGCTCGCGGCCCTTGTCCCCGGGGTAGTGCACTCCGGAGACGCCGGTGCACAGCTCGAAGCGCAGGGCCGGATCGTCGCGCAGCGTCTGGGCGACCCGCACCAGGTAGTCGCGCGCGATGTGGAAGGTCAGCTCGTCACGGTCGACGACGGTCTTCTCGATCGCGTTCTCCGGGAAGAGACCCTGCTCCTCCAGGGCGCCCTCGAGCTCGTCGGCGACCTCGTCGAACCACCCCCCGTACGGCCGGGTGGCCGGGCCGGGCAGCCGGACGGAGCGGACGAGCCCGCCGTAGCCGGAGGTGTCGCCGCCGTTGTCGGCGCCGAACATGCCGCGCTGGACGCGGATCTCCTCGCCCTGGTCGCCGCGCTGGCCGGGAAGGTTGGTCGCGTTCGGGTCCCGCTCGGGGTTCGCGCCGTTCCCGCCCGCGCCGCTGTTGCCGTTGCTGTTCGCGTCGCTCACCGCAGCAGCCCCTTCATCTCGATCGTGGGGAGCGCCTTGAGTGCCGCTTCCTCGGCCTCACGGGCCGCTTCCTCCGCGTTGACGCCGAGCTTCGAGGACTGGATCTTCTGGTGGAGCTTGAGGATGGCGTCCAACAGCATCTCGGGCCGCGGCGGACATCCGGGCAGATAGATGTCGACGGGGACGATGTGGTCGACGCCCTGGACGATCGCGTAGTTGTTGAACATGCCGCCCGACGACGCACAGACGCCCATCGAGATGACCCACTTCGGGTTCGGCATCTGGTCGTAGACCTGCCGCAGCACCGGCGCCATCTTCTGGCTGACGCGTCCGGCGACGATCATCAGGTCCGCCTGCCGCGGTGAGCCGCGGAAGACCTCCATGCCGAAGCGCGCGAGGTCGTAGCGGCCCGCGCCGGTCGTCATCATCTCGATGGCACAGCAGGCGAGGCCGAAGGTGGCGGGGAAGACCGACGCCTTGCGCACCCAGCCCGCGGCCTGTTCCACGGTGGTCAGCAGAAAACCGCTCGGCAGTTTCTCTTCGAGTCCCATATTGGTGGCCCCTAGACCCCTTCGTCCCTCGCGGGTTTCAGTCCCATTCCAGGCCGCCGCGCCGCCATACGTACGCGTACGCGACGAAGACGGTGAGCACGAAGAGCAGCATCTCCACGAGCCCGAAAATCCCCAGGGCGTCGAACGAGACGGCCCAGGGGTAGAGGAAGACGATCTCGATGTCGAAGACGATGAAGAGCATCGCCGTCAGGTAGTACTTGATCGGGAATCGTCCGCCGCCGGCCGGTGTCGGCGTCGGCTCGATACCGCACTCGTAGGCCTCGAGCTTGGCCCGGTTGTAGCGCTTTGGACCGATTAGCGTGGCCATGACCACGGAGAAGATCGCAAAGCCTGCCCCGAGGGCTCCCAGTACGAGGATGGGCGCATACGCGTTCACCGCTCCTCGCTCCTCTCAGTCGGCACTGACTGTTTCGGCGGCGCCGGGCGAGCGGTCCGCCTCACACACCTCACGAGCACCACGGGCCTCACCAGACCCTCAGGTCTCGCGGGCCCCGCCAACCGCCGGGATTTCGCCCGGAGATCGTGTGCATGTGAAGCAGGTCACAAGCCCAGCTGCCTCGCATCCTATGCCTGTCGGTCTGTGATCTGCGACACGGGGTTCATCATCACCTTTGTGATCTCCACCACCCGGCGAAGGATCATGAAGTCGGATGAGCGGTGATCTTCACACGCGAAGCGCCTGACTGATCACCAGTGGTGACTTTTTGATCCGTTACCCCTGGTAGGAGGGTTGCGGGAGGCGCCGTGCACTATCAAGCCATCGCCATCGCGGGCAAATTGGTGTTGGACCGATCCACCTGATAAAGGGGCGCCGTCACACGACGGAGGGATCAGGGCGTCTCGATGTGGACGCGTGCACACATTCACGAGCGGGACGCAGGCCCACGAGTGACCGTTCCGTGACCTGCACCACATCGACAGAGTCGTCCGAAATACCGGGCTTGGCCAACCGGCTCAACGAGTGGTAGGCGGAGGGCAATTCGGACGTATTGCAGAAAGCCCATGATCACACGCATGATCGGCTGTGTCCGCATTGCCCGTTACGGCGTCAATAAAGAGCGACACACCCGGGATTCGGGAGTGTGAACGGCAACTGTGGCGGACCACACGTTTCTTGAAGGTTTCGGGGAGGCCCTGATAGCCGTTGTACCCATGTCCCACACCGCTCACATACCCAGCCACCGGAAGCCCCGCCGCAGCGCGTCGAAGCTGGCGCTGCGCGCCGGAGTTGCCGGTGGCGTCCTCAGCACCCTGGCAGTGGCCGGTGCGTCCGGTTCGGCGAACGCCGCCGAGCCGGTGACCGAGACCATCGAGATGCCCACCCTGACGGCTGACCTGTCCGTCCAGGTCGCCCAGTCCGCGGCCGCCACGCAGCAGGCCGCCGTGGCCTACGAGCTCCAGGCCGAGCAGGACTCCGCCGCCGCACAGGCCGCCAAGCAGGCCAAGAAGGACCAGGCCGAGGCCGCACGGAAGGCGGAGGCCAAGAAGAAGGCCGAGGCCGAGGCCAAGCGGAAGGCCGAGGAGACGGCGCGCGCCTCGCGGTCCTCCGCGCGCACGACGCTCAGCGCCTCCGCTTCGGGTGGTTCCGCATCCGCCGATGTGTCCGCTCCGGCGAGCGGCAGTGTGGCGACGGTCATCAGCTTCCTCAAGGCCCAGGTCGGCGACGCCTACGTCATGGGCGGCACCGGGCCGAACTCGTGGGACTGCTCCGGCCTCGTCCAGGCCGCCTTCCGGCAGGCCGGCGTGAGCCTTCCCCGCGTCTCCCAGGAGCAGTCGACGGCCGGTACGCCGGTCTCGCTCTCCAACATCCAGGTCGGCGACATCCTCTACTGGGGCAGCGCCGGTTCCGCGTACCACGTGGGCGTCTACATCGGCAACGGTCAGTACCTGGACGCCGCGAACCCCTCCAAGGGCGTCGTCATCCAGGACCTCTCCGGCTACCCGGCGACGGGCGCGGTGCGCGTTCTCTGACGGGACCCGTACCCGCCCTCCGGGCATGAGGCCGCCGTTCCCCCGCGGGAGCGGCGGCTTCGTCGTGCTTCCGGCAACCCCCGTGCCCGCCCGGAGCATTCGGGCACATCGCCACAGAACGCACCTATGGGGCAGTGTGCTCCGAAAGCGCCTCCGGTCGGCCGCTCGGTCCACGCCGGCTCCGGCGGGCGGGCAGCGCCCCGGGGCGCTCCTGCGCCCCGACGGCGCCCCGACGGCGCTCCGAGGCGCCGGAGGCCGCACGGAGGCCGCCCCCCGGAGGGCTCCGGGGCGGAAACGACGGGAAGCGGCCCGGCCCATGGCCGCGACCGCTTCCCCGGAGCGCCTGCCCCGCCGGAGCGCGTGCGCCGTCGGCGCACGCCGTGCTCACGCCTTCGGCGCCACCTTGCTCAGACCGTTGATGATCCGGTCCATCGCGTCCCCGCCCGTCGGGTCGGTCAGGTTCGCGAGCATCTTCAGCGTGAACTTCATCAGGACCGGGTGGGTCAGGCCCCGCTGGGTCGCGATCTTCATGACCTTCGGGTTGCCGATGAGCTTCACGAAGGCGCGGCCGAGCGTGTAGTAGCCGCCGTAGGTGTCCTTGAGGACCTTCGGGTAGCGGTGGAGGGCCAGCTCCCGCTGGGCGTCGGTGGCACGGGCGTGGGCCTGGACGATGACGTCGGCCGCGATCTGGCCGGACTCCATGGCGTACGCGATGCCCTCGCCGTTGAAGGGGTTCACCAGGCCGCCCGCGTCGCCGACGAGCAGCAGACCGCGCGTGTAGTGGGGCTGGCGGTTGAAGGCCATCGGCAGGGCGGCACCGCGGATCGGGCCGGTCATGTTCTCGGGGACGTAGCCCCAGTCCTCCGGCATGGAGGCGCACCAGGCCTTCAGTACCTCGCGCCAGTCCAGCTCCTTGAAGGAGGCGGAGGTGTTCAGCACGCCCAGGCCGACGTTGGACGTGCCGTCGCCCATGCCGAAGATCCAGCCGTAGCCGGGCAGCAGCCGCTCCTGGCCGCCGCGCCGGTCCCACAGCTCCAGCCAGGACTCCAGGTAGTCGTCGTCGTGCCGGGGAGAGGTGAAGTAGGTGCGCACGGCGACGCCCATCGGGCGGTCCTCGCGACGGTGCAGGCCCATGGCGAGCGAGAGGCGCGTGGAGTTGCCGTCGGCGGCGACCACCAGGGGCGCATGGAAGGTGACCGGGGTCTTCTCGTCGCCGAGCTTGGCGTGCACGCCGGTGATACGGCCGGTGCGATCGTCGATGATCGGGCTGCCGACGTTGCACTGCTCGTACAGCCGTGCACCCGCCTTCTGCGCCTGCCGCGCCAGCTGCTCGTCGAAGTCGTCGCGCTTGCGGACGAGTCCGTAGTCCGGAAAGGAGGCGAGATCCGGCCAGTCCAGCTGGAGCCGGCTGCCGCCGCCGATGATCCGCAGACCCTTGTTGCGCAGCCAGCCCGCCTCTTCGGAGATGTCGATGCCCATGGCGACCAGTTGCTTCACGGCACGCGGGGTCAGCCCGTCGCCGCAGACCTTCTCCCTCGGGAAGGCGGTCTTCTCGAGCAGCAGGACGTCGAGTCCCGCCTTCGCCAGGTGGTACGCGGTCGTCGAACCGGCGGGGCCGGCACCGACGACGATCACATCCGCGGAGTGTTCGGAGAGGGGCTCGGTCACTGCGGGTTCTCCCCACGAGTCGTAGCAGCCGTCGAAAGAAATCGAAGACCGGAAATGGCGTGCCGAGGGGCACAGGACACGTGCAGTCTATGCAGCGGTACTGATCAGCCAGCCGAAGGGCCGTTCCATGAACCGAGTACTCCCCGTCGTACGGCTGCGTGTCCCCACCGACGAGGACGCGTTCGCCTGGCACCGGGTCTTCGACGACCCGGAGGTCATGGAGTTCCACGGTGGCGCGTCCGCCGAGGTCTCCGTGTACGAGGAGTTGACGGCCCGGCAGCGCAAGCATGACGCGGAGCTCGGTTTCTGCCTGTGGACGACGACCGACGAGGACGACCGGGTGATCGGCTTCGCCGGCGCCCAGCCGTGGCCGCACGCGTGGGGCCCGGCGGGCGAGATCGAGATCGGCTGGCGGCTCGGACGCGCCCACTGGGGCCGGGGATACGCGACCGCGGCGGCCCGGATCACGCTGGAACGGCTGCACACGGCGGGTGTACGCAGTGTGGTCGCCATGGTCGCGGCCGGTAACGAGCGCTCCATCGCCGTCACCCGCCGCCTCGGCATGGAACTCGCGGACACGCTCACCTCACCGGTCTCCGGGACGGAGGCGTACTGCTTCCGGCTGGACTTGTGACTCCCCGCAGACCCCGCGGGACTCCACGGAAGCGGGCGCCGGAGTTACCCTGCGAGTACCGCTGGGGGTGAGTTTGTGCACATGACACCCAAGACACCCGAAGTGCGCGTACCGCGGCTGGTCGGCCTGATGGCCGTGGACGCGCGCGAGACCGCGGAGGCGCGCGGCGTCCTGCTGGCAGCGCCCGACCGCCCCGACTTCCATCTCACCGTCGTCGACCACGTCGTGCGCCAGTACCCGCCGCCCGGCGTGGAGGTGCCGCGCGGTGCCGTCGTCACCGTGTGGTTCGACTTCGGCGAAGGGGAGGGCGGGGGCGGTTCCGGGGTGCGCGAGCCGCGCATCCCCCGTCCGCCCTCCGGAGGGCTGCGGCGGGAGCTCGACGAGCCGGGCGAGGCGATCACGGCCGGATGGTGAACGGCCGCTCGGCCCACCGTCCGTCCGCGCGGTCGCCCGCCCCTGCCGGTGCGCACGGCCATGCGGTCGCCCGGCCGTGCGACCGCGCGGCCGTTCAGCCCCGCTTGTAGGCCCGGTGCAGTGCCACGACGCCGCCCGTCAGGTTGCGCCACGCCACCTTCGACCAGCCGGCCTCGCGCAGCAGCGCCGCCAGCCCCGGCTGGTCGGGCCAGGCCCGGATCGACTCGGCGAGATAGACGTACGCGTCGGGGTTGGACGACACGGCCCGCGCGACCGGCGGCAGCGCGCGCATCAGGTACTCGGTGTAGACGGTGCGGAACGGCGCCCAGGTCGGTGCCGAGAACTCGCAGATGACGAGCCGGCCGCCGGGCCTGGTGACGCGGAGCATCTCGCGCAGCGCCGCACCGGTGTCCTGGACGTTGCGCAGCCCGAAGGAGATCGTCACGGCGTCGAAGGTGTCGTCCTTGAACGGCAGTTTCGTCGCGTCGCCCGCCGTGAACGGCAGCCACTGGTGCCGCCTCTTGCCGACCTGGAGCATGCCGACGGAGAAGTCGCACGGCACCACATAGGCGCCGGTCTGCGCGAACGGCAGCGAGGACGTGGCCGTACCGGCCGCCAGGTCGAGGATCTTCTGCGCGGGCCGGGCGTCGACCGCCTTGGCGACCTCCTTGCGCCACAGCCGGGCCTGGCCGAGCGACAGCACGTCGTTGGTGAGGTCGTACCGTTCCGCCACGTCGTCGAACATCGAGGCGACTTCGTGCGGCTGCTTGTCCAGGGATGCGCGGGTCACCCGGCCATTCTGGCAGCCCGGTCACCGGGCGGCGGCGCCGGGCCGCCGGTGCGTCGCCGCCCCGGACGACCGGCTGTCACCGGCTCCGGTGCGCCGGCCCTCACCGACCCCGGTACACCAGCCGTCCGCCGAGCACGGTCGCCACGCAGGTCGCCGCGCCCTCCGCAACCAGAGCTGCCCGGTCGGGCACGGCGAAGACGGCGAAACGGGCGGGCGCTCCCGCGGTCAGGGGCGGCAGCAGGACCAGCGGGGCCGGGGAGAAGGACGGCGGGCCCGGCAGCGCGGCGGGGCGACGGCCGACGACGAGCCCGGCGCGCCGCACCGCGTCCAGCGCCGCCCGCTCGCGCAGTTCCCCCGCGATGGCAACGGTGCCGTGGGCGAGAAGGCGCTGCACGCCCCGGCGCGCGCTGGCGCCCTTGCGGGACGGCTCCGCGCGGAAGAGCGCCCGGGCCCGCTCACCACCGATCGGATCGGTGCCGAGGGCGTCGGCCTCGCGCGGGTCGGGGTGGTACATGCCCTCCAGCAGCTCGGGCCCGTACGGGTTGAGCAGCCCGGCCGTGAGGATGCCGGGCCAGCGCCGCACCCGCGCCTGCGGATGGGCGGCGGCCAGCTCCTCGTACGGGCCGACGGCGGCGACGAGTGCGCCGTCGACCAGGACGGCGGCCTCGGGCGCGGCCTCGGCGACGTGCAGCGTGAGCAAATCCGGCTCGCTCGGGTTCGGTTGGCGGATCGGTGGGTGGCTCAGTTGGACGGGACGAGCTTCAGCTCGGGGTGGGCCGTGCCGCCCTCGATCGCCGTCGAGGAGATGTGGGACATGACCCGCTCGTCGACCGGGTCGTTCGCCGGGTCGTCGTGCACGACGAGGTGCTCGTACGTGGTCGCACGCTGGGCCGGGACCCGGTCGGCCTTGCGGATCATGTCGATCATCTCGATGAGGTTCGAGCGGTGCTTGGCACCGGCGGACGACACGACGTTCTCCTCCAGCATGACCGAGCCGAGGTCGTCCGCGCCGTAGTGGAGGGACAGCTGCCCGGCCTCCTTGCCGGTGGTCAGCCAGGAACCCTGGATGTGGGCCACGTTGTCGAGGAAGATGCGGGCGATCGCGATCATCCGCAGGTACTCGAAGACGGTGGCCTGCGTGCGGCCCTTCAGATGGTTGTTCTCGGGCTGGTAGGTGTACGGGATGAAGGCGCGGAAGCCGCCCGTACGGTCCTGTACGTCGCGGATCATGCGCAGGTGCTCGATGCGCTCGGCGTTGGTCTCGCCGGTGCCCATCAGCATGGTGGAGGTGGACTCCACGCCCATCCGGTGCGCCGTCTCCATGATCTCCAGCCAGCGCTCACCGCTCTCCTTCAGCGGCGCGATGGCCTTGCGCGGCCGCTCGGGCAGCAGCTCGGCGCCGGCGCCCGCGAAGGAGTCGAGCCCCGCGGCGTGGATCCGCTGGATGGCCTCCTCCACGGACACCTGGGAGATACGGGCCATGTGCTCGACCTCGCTGGCCCCCAGGGAGTGGATGACCAGCTGCGGGAACTCCTTCTTGATGGCCCCGAAGTGCTTCTCGTAGTACTCGACGCCGAAGTCCGGGTGGTGTCCGCCCTGGAACATGATCTGCGTGCCGCCCAGCTCGACGGTCTCGGCGCAGCGCCGCAGGATGTCGTCCAGGTCCCGCGTCCAGCCCTTGTCGCTCTTGGGCGGCGCGTAGAAGGCGCAGAACTTGCACGCCGTCACACAGACGTTCGTGTAGTTGATGTTGCGCTCGATGATGTACGTCGCGATGTGCTCGACACCCGCGTACCTGCGCCGCCGCACGGCGTCGGCGGCCGCGCCCAGCGCGTGCAGCGGGGCGTCTCGGTACAGCGCGAGCGCCTCTTCCGGAGTGATCCGCCCGCCGGCGGCAGCACGGTCCAGGATGGGCTGGAGATCGGCCTTCTCGGTCACCGGGCGTCCCTTTCTTAAGGGGTCTGGACGGGTTCGTCAGCTGATCCGGACCGATTGGTCACGGTTCTTGACGGACCGATCCAGACTACGTCAGCCCTTGTGCCCGGCCGACGCCAGGCCGGTCGGGTCCTGGAGGCGACGGGCCGGGCCCCGCGAGCCCGGCGTGATCCGCCCGGCACCGGCTACGGCTTCGTGACGCGCGCCATCGTCGCCTGCGGGTTCCCCGCCTTCGGGTCGTCCGAGGCGTAGGTGAGGGCGTCGCCCCGGAGCGCGAGCCGGATGGCGTGCGGGGTCTGGGAGCAGTGGTCCGGGTTGGTGCCCTTGCCCCGTCCGGTGGCGTCGAGCCGGTCGCCGGCTGCCTTCTCCAGCGTCAGGACGTCCTCGCACACGCCGCCCAGGGCGTCGGTCTGGGTCAACGTGGCGAACTCCTGGCCGGTGGACGCGCGGTGGACGGCGAGCTCGAAGGTCCCCATCGGGAGGCTGCCGCCCAGCCCGGTGGCCGGCCCCTTCCAGGTACCGAGGAACGCCGTGGGGACCCCGCCGGCGGGAGCGGCGGTGGCCGTCGGGGTCCGGGTCGGGGTCGGGCTCGGGGTCCGGGAGGCACTGGGGGTCGTCCCGCGGCCCGGGTCGCCGGCGCCGGGCGTGGTCGCCACCGGCGAGTGGCCGCCGCTCGCCGTGTCATGGCTCCCGCCGGTGCCGCCGGGCAGGAGGTCGAAGAGGAAGGCCGAGCCGACGGTCACCGCGGCCAGCGCACCCGCCACCGCCAGCGCGACGGTGCAACTCAGCCTGCGCCCGCGGCCGTCGGGCCCCTGTGCGGAGGCCGCGGTGAGACTGACGGAGAGCTTGCCGGGCCCGCCGTCGGAGACCTCGGTACGGGGATGCGGCACCTCCGCGGGCGCCGGCGGAACGGTCGGCGGCACGGGGGCGGACGGCGCACCGTGCGATCCGGCGGCCGGGCCCGGCTCCGCGCCGCTGTCCCCGTGCGCCGGAGCACCCGGGCCGCGCTCCGGCCCGCCTCGCCCGTGCGACGCGGCCCCCGCCTCCTTCCCCGGCTCACCGTTCCCGTACGGCGCGACGGCCGCGGCGTCCCTCGGTCCACCGTCGTACGACGGATCCGGTGGCCCGAAGGCCCCGACGGCCGGGGTCGTGAACTCGACCGGGCCGGAGGGCGCTTCGGGGCCGGGCGCCGCGTCGAGGTCCAGCAGGGACACCGCGCTGCGGCTCACCTCCTCCACCAGCGGCCCGGGCAGCCAGCCCGCCGACGCGAGGCGGGCAGTGCCCTGCGGGGCGAGACGGCGGGCGAGTTCGGCGGGCGACGGCCGGGACGCCGGCCCCTTGGCCAGGCAGGCGGTCGCCAGTTCCCGCAACTCCTCGCCCATCGGACCGATTTCGGGTTCCTCGTGGACGACCTTGTAGAGCAGCGTCGCCGAGGAGTCACCGGAGAACGGCGGCACGCCCGTCGCCGCGTACACCATGACCGCGCCCAGCGAGAACACGTCGGCGGCACCCGTCACGCCCTTGCCGAGGATCTGCTCCGGCGCCATGTAGCCCGGCGAGCCGACGGAGACACCGGTGGAGGTCAGCGAGGCGGTGCCCTCCGTGGCGCGGGCGATGCCGAAGTCGATGAGGCGGGGCCCGTCGAGGGCGAGCAGCACGTTCGACGGCTTCACGTCGCGGTGGACGAGGCCGAGTCCGTGCACATGGGCCAGCGACTCGGCCAGTCCGGCGGCGAGGACGCGTACGGAGTGCTCGGGCAGGGGTGTCCCGCCGTCCGGCGAGCCGACGGCGTGGGCCAGCGAGGGGCCCGCCACATAGCCCGTGGCCACCCACGGCACGGGCGCGTCGGGGTCCGCGTCGAGCACCGGGGCCGTGAACGCCCCGCCGACCCGGCGCGCGGCCTCGACCTCGCGCCGGAAGCGGGCACGGAACTCCTCGTCGAGCGCGAAGTGCGGGTGCACCACCTTCACCGCGACGGTGCGCCCGCCCGCACTGCGTCCCAGATAGACGCGGCCCATACCGCCCGAGCCGAGCCGGCCGAGCAGCCGGTAGGGCCCGATGGCGGTCGGCTCGCCGGATTCCAGCGGCCGTACGGTGCTCGGCTGCACGGCATCCGCCTCCCCCTGTACCGAGTGTGCACAGCAGCCTAGGCGGTGCCGGCGAACTCCCGCCTGCCCCGCGACGCCTGAAACGCACACGTATCACGAACGGGAGTTCGACCCCCGTGCCGCGATTACCGTGCGGGCGGCGGACGAAGGCACCCGGCGGCGGTCCGAGGCGCCGACGGCGTCTAACTCGACCGTGCCATTCCGGGAAGAATGCGAAGCCGGAAGGCGGTGGGGACGGAGGGTCGGTCAAAGACCGGCGCAGGGCGGGCGATGACGTTCCGTACGGGAATTCGTCGGACTGAATTCCCGTACGGATTCACTCTCGTTCACCTTCGCGTCGACAACTCCGCATCCCACGACGGCGCACCCGGGAACTTCACAGGACTTCCAGCAAGTCCACCTTCACGTCCGCGGGAAATCCGGTCGTGGGACCGACGCGGCGGGCGAACTCCTGGACAGCGGCCAGCTGGGGCCCGCCGAACCGGAAGTCGAGGGTGGTGAAGTACCGCTCGAGGACGGACTCGTCGAAGGCCTCCCAGCGGGCGGCCTGTTCGGCGACCTTGGTGACCTCCTCGAGGGAGAGGTCCCGGGATGCGAGGAACGCCTCGTGGACCTTGCGCACCACGGCGGGCTCGCGCTCCAGGTAGTCGCGGCGGACCGCCCAGACGGCGAAGACGAACGGCAGCCCGGTCCACTCCTTCCACATCCGGCCCAGGTCGTGCACGTCGAGGCCGAGGCGCGGGCCGTAGTGCAGGTTGGCGCGCAGCGCGGCGTCGCCGATGAGGACGGCGGCCTCCGCCTCCTGCATCATCAGCCCGAGGTCGGGCGGGCAGGTGTAGTAGTCGGGGCGTACGCCGTAGCGCTCCTGGAGCAGCAGCTGGGCCAGCCGGACGGACGTCCGGGAGGTGGAGCCCAGCGCCACCCGGGCGCCGTCGAGGCGGTCCAGCGGCACCTGCGACACGATCACGCAGGACATGACGTCGCCGTCGCAGCCGACGGCGATGTCGGGGAGTGCGACCAGCTTGTCGGCGTTCTTCAGGAATTCGACGAGGGTGACCGGCCCGATGTCGAGGTCGCCGCGCACGAGCTGTTCGCTGAGCTTCTCCGGGGTGTCCTTCGTGAGCTCGAGGTCGAGGAGCGTCCCGGTCCGCGCCAGACCCCAGTACAGGGGCAAGCAGTTCAGGAACTGGATGTGGCCGACGCGCGGCCGGGGGCGACGGGAGCCGACGGATGAGTCGGAGGGAGGATTGTCCACATCGCGAGGCTAGACCCCGTGCGAGGATGGACCCGATGCAGGGGTGACCCCTTCCGTCAACCCGGGTGAACGGAGACTCAAACATCCGGGTGACGTGATCTTTCCCTCTATCGCTTTCCCGCGCGCGCGTGCTAGGCTCGCCGCAAGTTGCAGTTTGGTTTCCCTTGCAGTACAGAGCCTGCGGAGCATGTGACCCGCAGGCTCTTGTCGTTTTCAGACTTTTGCAGTTGTTACAACAGCAGGTTCTGGAGCAGGGCAACCCTTTGGCCCAAGGAGGGCTTATGGCTACCGGAACCGTGAAGTGGTTCAACGCCGAAAAGGGCTTTGGCTTCATCGCCCAGGAAGGCGGGGGCCCCGACGTCTTCGTCCACTACTCCGCGATCAACGCGACTGGCTTCCGCTCCCTCGAGGAGAACCAGTCCGTGAGCTTCGACGTCACGCAGGGCCCGAAGGGTCCGCAGGCGGAGAACGTCACCCCGATCTAAGCGGCGGTACCGAGGTCATGAACTCGGGTTCCTGATCCGGAACGGATAGCAGTACCCAAGGAGCCCCGCACCTGACGGTGCGGGGCTCCTGCCTTTGTGCCGGACACCCGTACGTCCGGGACATTTCCCCTGCGTTGGCGCCGGGCCACTCCGCCTCCGGCCGCGGTCACCGCGCCTGCCCCGGGTCGGCCACCGGACACCCTTGCGGTCAGCCGTGCTGGACGATCATCACGCAGGTCGTGCCGGCCTCCAACGCCCGGCAGACGTGCGGAACGTCCCCCGGGTACGAGATGTAGTCCCCCGGCCCGAGCTCCACGGGCGCGTCCCGCGGCCCGGTCTCGACCCGCCCCGAGGCGACGACCAGATGCTCGACCGTCCCGGGCAGATGCGGCTCCGACTCCCGCACCGTCCCGGGCTCCACGTTCAGGAAGTACACGTCGCGGCGCGCACCGGGCGGGCTCGCGGACAGCAGCGTGGCCGTGTACTCGGCGCGCTCCGACGGCACGGCGGGACCCTCGCCGGCCCGGATCACCTGGACGGCCGGGCGTGGCGGCTCGACCAGCACGCTGAAGGTGACCCCGAGGGCGACGCTCAGCGCCCACATGGTCTCCAGGCTCGGATTTCCGGCGCCCGACTCCAGCTGGGACAGCGTGGACTTGGCGATCCCGGCGCGTTTGGCCAGCTCGGAGAGGGAGAGCCCGGCGCGGGTGCGCTCGCGGCGCAGTGCCGCCGCGATCCGGTCGAGGGGCAGGCCCGGGGACCCTTCAGCCATGATCCGCACACTCCGTTCGCTCTGCCGGTACGCCCGTTCGCCTTGACGAACGGGCGACTCTCTGTTCATTGTAGAAAACATGCGTTCGCTACTCCGAACACGGAAGGCTCCACCAGGACCCGGCGGCGACGGCGCGCCGCGGACGACGGGCGACGGGGCTGCCGCCCGGGCCGACCGCCGGCTGCTCCGTGACGTGGCCCTGGTCTGTCTGGCCGACGGTGTCGTCGGAGTGTCGTTCGGCGCGATCGCGGTGGCCGGCGGGCTGCCGGCCTGGCTGCCGGTGCTCATGTCACTGGTGGTGTTCGCGGGCGCCGCCCAGTTCAGCACCGTCGCGATCCTGCTGGCCGGGGGCGGCCCGCTGACGGCGGCCGCGACCGGACTGCTGCTCAACACCCGTACCGCGGCGTTCAGTCTCGCCGTGTCCGACGTCCTCGGCCCCGGTCGTGCGGCGCGGTTCCTCGGAGCGCATCTGGTCACCGACGAGACGGCGGCGTTCGCCTTCGCCCAGCCGGATCCGGCGCGCCGGCGGCGCGCGTTCTGGCTCTCCGGACTCGCCCTGTTCGCCGTATGGAACGTCTGCGTCCTGGGCGGCGCCCTGGCGGGAAGCGCGCTCGGCGACACGGACGCGCTCGGTCTCGACGCCGCCTACCCCGCCGTCCTGCTCGCCCTCGTCCTGCCCGCGCTGCGCGACGACCGGGACACACGACGGGCCGCGCTCGCCGGATCCGCGGTGGCCCTCGCCGCCGCGCCCCTGCTGCCGCCCGGCATCCCGGTCCTGCTGGCGCTCACCGGTCTCCTTCTCTCCGGCAGCACACCCGGCCTCCCTCGATTCCGGAAGTCACGCTCATGACACCGCTGCTGATCGCCACGCTGACCCTCGCGGCCGGTACCTATGCCTTCCGCCTGGCCGGCCCGGCCCTGCACGGACGGCTCGAACTCCCCGCCCACGTCCAGCGTCTGCTGGCCCGCGGCGCCACGGTCCTCCTCGTGGCCCTGCTCGCCACCGGCGCCCTGACCCAGGCGGGCGGCTTCGCCGGCTGGGCCCGGCCGGCCGGCGTGGCGGTCGGCGGGCTGCTGGCATGGCGGAGGGCACCCTTCGTCGCGGTGGTGCTGGGGGCCGCGGTGACCACGGCGGCGCTGCGGGCGGCAGGGGTCTCCTAGGGGGTTCACCACGGGCCTGCACCCCGGGCGCGCACGAGGAACCGGGCACCGCAGACCGGGCACCGCGGGCGCGCGCCACTGGCCCGCACCGCGCGTGCGCACCGCGCGTGCGCACCGCGCGTGCGCACCGCGCGTGCGCACCACAGCCCCGCTCCCCCACCCGCCACGCGCCCGCGCCCTACGGGGCGTACAGCGCCTCGATCTCGGACGCGAAGTCCCGCTCCACCGCCGCCCTCCTGAGCTTCAGCGAGGGCGTGAGGTGGCCCGACTCCTCGGTGAAGGGAACCGGGAGAACGGCGAAGCGGCGGATGGACTCGGCGCGCGAGACAAGCCTGTTGGTCTCGTCGACGGCGCGCTGGAGGGCGGCACGGAGGTCGGGGTCGGCCACCAGCTCCTCCGGTGCGGCGTCCTTGCCCCGCATACGGCACCAGTGGGTGAGCCCGTCCGGGTCGAGCGTGAGGAGCGCGGTGACGTACGGCCGGCTGTCCCCCAGGACCAGGCACTGGCCGACCAGGGGGTGCGCGCGCAGCCAGTCCTCCAGCGGCGCCGGAGCGACGTTCTTCCCGGCCGTCGTCACGAGGAGGTCCTTCTTGCGGCCCGTGATGCTGAGGTAGCCCTCGTCGTCGAGGGAGCCGATGTCGCCCGTGGCGAACCAGCCGTCCTGGTCGAAGCCGGTGCCGGTGTCCGAAACGGAGCTGTGCAGCGGCACGGCCTCGCGTGCCCGGCCGTCCCAGTACCCCGCGAAGACGTTCCCGCCGTCGAGCAGCACCTCCCCGTCCTCGGCGATCCGCACCCGTGTGCCCGGCAACGGCAGACCCACCGTGCCCATACGTGACTTCAGCGGCGGGGACACGGTCGTGGCGGACGTCGTCTCCGTCAGTCCGTAGCCCTCGTAGACGGTGATCCCGGCCCCCGCGTAGAACGCGGCGAGCCGCCGTCCCAGCGGGGAGCCGCCGCAGATCGCGTACCGGACGTGGCCGCCCAGGGCGGCGCGGATGCGCCGGTAGACCAGCGGGTCGTACAGGGCGCGGGCGGCGCGCAGGGCCGTGCCGGGGCCCGGGCCCGTGCCGTGCTCCGCGGCCTCGACGGCCTCGGCGTAGCGGCGGGCGACCCGGGCCGCGCTGTCGTAGACCGCCGCACGGCCCGCCCGCTCGGCGGCCGCACGCCCGGAGTTGAAGACCTTCTCCAGCACATGGGGGATGACGGGCAGGAAGGTGGGCCGGAACCCCGCGAGATCGGCCAGCAGGTCCTGGGTGCTGAGCGAGGGGGCGTGCCCGAGCCGTATCCGCGCGCGCAGACAGGCGATGGCGATCATGCGGCCGAAGACGTGGGAGAGGGGGAGGAGGAGCAGCGTTGACGCCGGTTCGTCGGTGATCGACCGGAAGACCGGGTGCAGCAGCTCGATCGCGTTGTCCACCGCGGAGAAGAAGTTGCCGTGGGTGAGGACGCAGCCCTTGGGACTGCCGGTCGTGCCGGAGGTGTAGATGAGCGTGGCGATGGTGGAGGGGGTGAGCGCGCCGCGGCGCGCCTCCATGTCCGCGTCCGGCACGGCCTGCGGGCCCCTGCCCGCCTCGGCCAGCCGGGCCATGTCCCCCCGCTCGAAGCACCAGAGGTGGTCGAGGTCGGGCAGGCGGTCGCGTTCCGGACCGAGGGCCGACGCCTGCGCGACCGTCTCCACGGCGAGGGCGACGGCGCCCGAGTCCTGGAGGATCACCCGGGTCTGGAAGGCGGACGACGTGGGGTAGACGGGGACGGTCACCAGGCCCGCCGCCCAGGCGGCGAAGTCGAGGAGCGTCCACTCGTACGTCGTGCGTGCCATGACGGCCAGCCGGTCCCCCGGAGCGAGCCCCTGGGCCACGAGCCCCTTCGCGACCGCGAGCACCTCGTCGGCGAACTCCGCCGCGCTCACGTCCCGCCAGCGGCCGTCCGCCCCCTTGCGGGCGAGCACGGCGTCGCCGGGGGCCTCGCGCGCGTTGTCGAACGGTATGTCCGCGAGCGACCCCTCCGTCACGGCCGCCGCCAGTGTCGGCACGGAGGCCTCGCGCACGACCCCGCCCTCCCTGCGGACATCGGGGGCGACGAGGGACGGGCGGGCGGCGGGTGCGCCACGGTGCGGGGGTCGCAGGGACGGCATGGGGCGGCTCCAGGCGTAGGCTCCTCCGTCCTCGGAGGACGGTCACATTCAAGACGGACAGCTCACATATCAGCCACGCCGCCCGACGCCCATGGGTTCCCCCAGGCCAGCGGCACCTCACACCAAGTTCCCACCGGGCCGTCACACGAGCTGCGCCCGGGACTCCGAACGCGCCCGGCGCTCCGCACGAAAAGGGAACGCCCCGCACCGGTCGTCCGGTGCGGGGCGTTCGCGTGAGCCGGGGGACGTCAGGCGGCGACGGCGACCGCCTGCGGCTCGTCGGAGGGCGAAGCCGACACGGCGTCGTACCGGTCGCGGTCGAGGATGTTCTCGCGGGCCGAGACGAGCACCGGCACGAGGGCCTGCCCGGCGACGTTCGTGGCGGTGCGCATCATGTCGAGGATCGGGTCGATGGCCAGCAGGAGGCCGACGCCCTCCATGGGCAGGCCCAGGGTGGAGAGGGTCAGGGTCAGCATGACCGTCGCACCGGTGAGGCCCGCCGTGGCGGCCGAGCCGACGACCGAGACGAAGGCGATGAGCAGGTAGTCGCCGGCACCGAGCCGGATGTCGAAGATCTGGGCGACGAAGATCGCGGCGATCGCCGGATAGATCGCGGCGCAGCCGTCCATCTTGGTGGTCGCGCCGAACGGGACGGCGAAGGAGGCGTACTCCTTAGGCACGCCCAGGCGCTCCGTCACCTTCTGGGTGAGCGGCATCGTGCCCACCGACGAGCGGGAGACGAAGGCGAGCTGGATCGCCGGCCAGGCACCCTTGAAGAACTGCAGCGGGTTCGCCTTCGCGACGGTCGCGACGAGCGTCGGGTAGACGACGAAGAGGACGATCGCGCAGCCCACGTAGATGTCGGCGGTGAAGGTGGCGTACTTGCCGATCAGGTCCCAGCCGTACGTGGCGATGGCCCGGCCGATCAGTCCGACGGTGCCCAGCGGGGCCAGGCGGATGACCCACCACAGGGCCTTCTGGAGCAGTTCGAGCACCGACTCGCTGAGCGCGAGGACCGGCTGCGCCTTCTCGCCGATCTGAAGGACCGCGATGCCGGCGACGGCGGCCATGAACACGATCTGCAGGACGTTGAGTTCGGTGAACGGCGTGATGACGTCCGTCGGCACGATGCCGGTCAGGAAGTCGATCCAGGAACCGGTGTGATCGGGCTTCGCGCCGTCCTTCGGGGTCAGGCCGGTGCCCGCGCCCGGGTTGGTCAGCAGACCGATGACCAGGCCGATGCTGACCGCGATCAGTGACGTGATCATGAACCACAGGAGGGTGCGCGATGCCAGTCGGGCCGCGTTGTTGACCTTCCGGAGGTTGGTGATCGAGACGAGGATCGCGAAGAACACGAGCGGTGCGACGGCCAGCTTCAGCAGGCCGACGAAGGTGTCACCGATCTTCTCCAGGGTGGTGACCAGCCAGGACACGTCCTGGCTCCGGGCTATCCAGCCGAGGAGCACGCCGAGTACGAGACCGGCGATGATCTGCGCCCAGAACGGGACACCGGACTTCGGGGACGGGGAAGGGGCCGAGAGGTCCGAGGACTCTGCCGGCTCCGGGGACGCCGAGGGCGTGGGGGATGAGGACACGGGGGCACTCCGGGGCACACGGGGGTACGGGCGGGGCGGGGTGCGGCGTCCACGCCGGAGTGCCGGAGAGCCCGAGGCGTCCGGAGGTTTCGGGGGTTCGCCGCTGCGATGTCGCTTGGGTCGCTGTCGCTTGGAAGTCGCTTCAGAGGCGGCGACACGCCGCGGACGAACTGCGGCAGAGGTCGATGTGCAGGCGCGCCACGAGCGGAACGCTCACGGCGGTCACGGGCTTCCGGCCCATGACGAAGGGACGCGCGGCTGCGGACTTCATGCCGAGCACGTTAACACTTGAACTTTGAGGAGTTCAAAGTATTTCTTTGAGATCCGTTGGGGCGGCCCCGCAGCGGGTCGCGGGCCGGCCGTGGGCGGGCCGGACGGGCTCAGCCCTTGGTGCGCGCCGCGTCGTCCATCAGGTCCTCCTGGCCGCGGTTCAGCTCCAGGTTGGCCTTGGCGCGGTCCACGCGCTCGACGATCTCGGCCGACGCCCGGTCCCGTTCCTTGCGCAGCACCACGAAGCTGATGGGCGCCGAGATGACCAGGGCGAGCACGACCACCCAGAGGTAGTTGGAGCCGCCGAGGCCGCGCGGGGCGATGCCGGAGTAGACGAGGCCCCAGACGACCAGGAGGCAGCCCGCGAAGATGCCGAGGCGCATCAGCGTGTAGCGGAGCATGTCAATCCACTCTTCCGTTCCGAAAATGGGCGCAGGCTCCAGTGAAGCACGGGGGGCAAAGGTGCTCCGCCAGGGGGTCGGGTGTCCCGGGAAACACCGGAGCCCCGCCTGCGGGCGGGGCTCCGGTGGGGCGGAGGGCGCTCGGCACTCTCGCCCCGGAAGGGCGGAGGAACGGCCGGGAGGCCGTCAGACGCGCATCGGCTGGGGCTCGTCGCGCAGCGCCGGGTCGGGCCCCTCGTACTCGCGGATGACCTCGTAGCGGGTGTTGCGCTCCACGGGCCGGAACCCGGCCTCGCGGATCAGGTCCAGCAGGTCGTCCCGGGTCAGCTTGTTCGGCGTCCCGTAGTTGTCCGCGTCGTGCGTGATCTTGTACTCGACGACCGAGCCGTCCATGTCGTCGGCTCCGTGCTGGAGCGCGAGCTGCGCCGTCTGCACGCCGTGCATGACCCAGAAGACCTTGACGTGCGGGACGTTGTCGAAGAGCAGCCGCGACACCGCGAAGGTCTTCAGGGCCTCGGCGCCCGTCGCCATCGAGGTCCGGGCCTGGAGGCGGTTGCGTACCTTGCCGTCCTTCATGTCGACGAAGTCGTGCTGGTAGCGCAACGGGATGAAGACCTGGAAGCCGCCGGTCTCGTCCTGGAGTTCACGCAGCCGCAGGACGTGGTCGACCCGGTGACGCGGTTCCTCGATGTGGCCGTAGAGCATGGTGGAGGGCGTCTTGAGCCCCTTCTCGTGCGCCAGCCGGTGGATCCGGGACCAGTCCTCCCAGTGGGTCTCGTGGTCGACGATGTGCTGCCGGACCTCCCAGTCGAAGATCTCGGCGCCGCCGCCGGTCAGCGACTCCAGGCCCGCGTCGATGAGTTCGTCGAGGATCTCCGACGCCGACAGGCCGGAGATCTTCTCGAAGTGATGGATCTCGGTCGCCGTGAACGCCTTCAGGGAGACCTGCGGAAGGGCTTCCTTGAGCGCGCGCAGCGAGCGCGGGTAGTAACGCCAGGGCAGCGTCGGGTGCAGGCCGTTGACGATGTGCAGCTCGGTGAGGTTCTCGCCCTCCATCGCCTTGGCGAGGCGCACCGCCTCCTCGATCCGCATCGTGTACGCGTCCTTCTCGCCCGGCTTCCGCTGGAACGAGCAGTACGCGCAGGACGCGGTGCACACATTGGTCATGTTGAGGTGCCGGTTGACGTTGAAGTGGACGACGTCGCCGTTCTTCCGCGTCCGCACCTCGTGCGCGAGGCCGCCGAGCCAGGCCAGGTCGTCCGACTCGTACAGCGCGATGCCGTCCTCGCGGGTCAGCCGTTCACCGGCCCTGACCTTGTCCTCCAGCTCGCGCTTGAGCCCCACGTCCATGCCCACTACCTCTTCCTGACGACTGGTGACAGCCTCGGCAACCGTACTCCCCCGCCCCGACACCTTCGGAGCGCCCCCACCGGGGCCCCGCCTCAGACCTCTTCCGGCAGCTCCCCGACGCGGTTCTCCCACTTCGTGGAGAGCACGATCGTCGTACGGGTGCGGGACACGCCCTTGGTGCCGGAGAGCCGCCGGATGGTCTTCTCCAGCCCGTCCACGTCGGGCGCCCGGACCTTGAGCATGTAGGAGTCGTCGCCGGCGATGAACCAGCAGTCCTCGATCTCGCCCAGGTCCTTGAGCCGGCGCGCGACGTCCTCGTGGTCGGCGGCATCGGAGAGCGAGATGCCGATGAGGGCGGTGACGCCGAGACCGAGCGAGGCGGAGTCGACGGTCGCGCGGTAGCCGGTGATGACGCCGGCCGCCTCGAGGCGGTTGATGCGGTCGGTCACGCTGGGGCCGGAGAGCCCGACGAGCCGCCCGAGTTCGGCGTAGGAGGCCCTGCCGTTCTCCCGCAGGGCCTGGATGAGCTGCCTATCCACGGCGTCCATAGGTCCGATGCCTTTCATTATTCAGCAGTACGCCGATTCTACGTGTAGAATCTAAGGCACACAGGGCCGACACCCTGTGAATCTTTCAGACGATCAAAGACGATCCTTCATATCTTCAGGAGATGAGCTTCCCCGTGTACTCGATCGAGATGGCCTACGCCCGGATGCGCGAGCTTCAGGACCTGGCCAACCGCTCGCGTGCCCACCAGTCCGCCGCGCCGCGCCGCAGCACTTCCCTGTTCGGCAGGAAGCGCGCCGCCAAGAAGGCTTAAGCCCCCCGAGAGCCACCTCCGAGCTCTCCCTCCCAACGGCGGTACAGCCGGTGCGGCACCCCTGCCGCGTCCAGCACCCGCCCGGCGACGAAGTCCACCAGATCCTGGATGTGCGTCGCCCCCGCGTAGAACGCCGGCGAGGCGGGCAGCACGATCGCGCCCGCCTCGTCCAGTGTCACCAGATGCTTCAGCGTCTGCCCGTTCAGCGGGGTCTCGCGCACTGCGACGACCAGCTTCCGCCCCTCCTTGAGCGTCACGCTCGCGGCACGCTGCAACAGGTCCTTCGACAGCCCGAGCGCGACTCCCGCCACGCATGCCGTCGACGCCGGCACGATCAGCATCCCCCGCACGGCATAGGAGCCGGACGACGGCCCGGCCGCCAGATCGCCCGCCGCCCAGTACCGCACGTCCGATGTGTCGACCGCGTCGTACGCGTCCGGCTTGCCGTCCGCGCCGCGCGCCAGCCAGTCCCGCAGGTCCTGCTGCCAGTGCGCGTCCCGGAACGAGAGCCCCGTCTCGTCCAGCAGGGTCAGCCGGGCGGCCCGCGACACCACCAGATCCACGCTCTCGCCCGCGGCCAGCAGCGCACGCAGCACCGATGCCGCGTACGGCGTTCCGGACGCGCCGGACACCCCGACGACCCAGGGGCGACGTTGCCCACTCACTGGCTGCTGCTCCTCCACAGGGCCGAGCCTATCCACCGGGTCACACCGTGAGCCCGCGCACCAGCAGGTCCAGCAGCGCGCACACGAACAGCGCGATGCCGATGAACCCGTTGACGCTGAAGAAGGCGCGGTTGAGGCGGGACAGGTCGTGCGGGCGCACGATGCTGTGCTCGTAGACGAAGGCGCCCGCCACGATCAGCAGGCCGAGCCAGAAGAAGGGGCCGGCTCCGGTGGCGACCGCGTACCAGGCGAAGAGGGCCGTGGTGATCAGATGGCACACACGCGCGCCCCGGATCGCCGCCGGGATGCCGAAGCGGGCCGGGACGGACATGACCCCGATCTCACGGTCGGTCTCCACGTCCTGGCAGGCGTAGATCAGGTCGAAGCCGCCGATCCAGATGCCGACGGCGAGCCCCAGCACCACCGCGTCCCAGGACCAGGTGCCGCTGATCGCCAGCCAGCCGCCGACCGGCCCCATGGCCTGGGCGAGGCCGAGGATGGCCTGCGGGAAGTTCGTGAACCGCTTGCCGTACGGATAGACCACCATCGGGATCACCGCGACCGGCGCGAGCGCCAGGCAGAGCGGGTTCAGCAGCGCGGCGGCGCCCAGGAAGACGACCACCGCGACGAGTGCCCCCGTCCAGGCGGACCTGACGCTGACCGCACCCGTGACGAGTTCCCGGCCGGCCGTGCGCGGGTTCCGCGCGTCGATCTCGCGGTCGATGATGCGGTTGCACGCCATCGCGAACGTCCGCAGTCCGACCATCGCGATCGTGACGAGCAGCAGCCGCCCCCAGTGGATGTTCCGGTCCCACTCGTACATCGCGGTCAGCGAGGCGATGTACGCGAACGGCAGCGCGAACACCGAGTGTTCGATCATCACCAGGCGCAGGAAGGCCCTGACCCTGCTGCCGGGCTGTACCGGTTCCGGTTCGCCGATGACTCCTTCGGCCGCGCTCACAGGCCGTACTCCTTCCAGCGGCGGTCGACCTTCGCGGCCGTCTCGGGGTCCGGCAGCACCATGTCGGGCCAGCCCCCGTCGCGCGTATAGCCCTCCTCGGGCCACTTCTTCGTCGCGTCGATGCCCGCCTTGCCGCCCCAGAACTGCTGGTACGAGGCGTGGTCGAGGTGGTCGACCGGGCCCTCGACGACGGTGAGGTCGCGCGCGTAGTCGGTGTTGCCCAGGGCCCGCCACGCCACCTCGTGCAGATCGTGCACGTCGCAGTCGGAGTCCACGACCACGATCAGCTTGGTCAGCGACATCATGTGGGCGCCCCAGACGGCGTGCATGACCTTCTGGGCGTGCTTCGGGTACTTCTTGTCGATCGCGACGATCGCACAGTTGTGGAATCCGCCCGCCTCGGGCAGGTGGTAGTCCACGATGTCCGGCACGATGATCTTGAGGAGCGGGAGGAAGAACCGCTCCGTCGCCCGGCCCAGCGGGCCGTCCTCCGTCGGCGGCCGTCCGACGACGATCGACTGGAGCAGCGGACGCCTGCGCATCGTCACGCAGTCGATGGTCAGCGCGGGGAACGGCTCCTGCGGCGTGTAGAAACCGGTGTGGTCGCCGAACGGGCCCTCGGGCAGCATCTCGCCCGGCTCCAGCCACCCTTCGAGCACGACCTCGGCGTTCGCCGGGACCTGGAGCGGCACCGTCTTGCAGTCGACCATCTCGATCCGCCGGCCCGAGACGAACCCGGCGAAGAGGTACTCGTCGATGTCGCCGGGCAGCGGGGCGGTGGAGGCGTACGTCACGGCCGGCGGGCAGCCGAAGGCGATCGCGACCGGCAGCTTCTCGCCCCGCCGGGCGGCCACTTGGTAGTGGTTGCGGCTGTCCTTGTGGATCTGCCAGTGCATGCCGATGGTGCGCTTGTCGTGGCGCTGGAGCCGGTAGAGCCCGAGGTTGCGGATGCCGCTCTCCGGGTCCCTGGTGTGCGTGAGCCCCAGGTTGAAGAAGGACCCGCCGTCCTGCGGCCAGGTGAACAGGGCGGGCAGCAGGTCGAGGTCGACCTCGTCGCCGCGCAGGACGACCTCCTGCACCGGGGCGTCCTTGACCTTCTTCGGCGGCACATGCGCCATCGCGCCGAGCTTCCCGAAGGCCTCGCGCACCCCGACGAACCCGTGCGGCAGCTCGGGCTTGAGCAGTCCGCCGATCTTCTCGCTGATCTCGTCGTACGACTTCAGGCCCAGGGCCTTCAGCAGCCGCCGGTCGGTTCCGAAGACGTTCATCGCGAGCGGCATGGCCGACCCGCGCACGTTCTCGAAGAGGAGCGCGGGCCCGCCGGCCTTCTGTACCCGGTCGACGATCTCCCCGACCTCCAGATACGGGTCGACCTCGGCCTTGATGCGCTTGAGATCGCCCTCGCGCTCCAGCGCCCGGAGCAGGGAGCGAAGATCGTCGTAAGCCATGCCGTCCAGTATCGCCGAGGCCCGCTCCGCGGTGTCGCGCGCCCCGCCCCCTCCGGGGTCACGGCCCGCCGCTCGGCGGCAGCCGGGCGCCGGTCCCCGCGGGATGGCATGGACACCACCCGCTACTCTGGCCCGGTCACCGGGGCCCGCGCGCGGCCCGGCGACACGTCAAGGGGGCCGACGCGAGCGCCCCGCCGTCGCTTGCTGGGGGATCGCACCGCCATGCTCAGGTATCTGCCCTTCCTGCTGGTCCTGGCACTGTGGATCTACGCATTCATCGACTGCCTCAACACCCCGGAGGAACAGGTCCGGCACCTGCCCAAGGTGGTCTGGGTCATCATCATCCTGCTCTTCGGCGAGGTGCTGATAGGCCCCGTCGCGTGGCTCGCGGCGGGCAAGGGCCGCCGCGCCCCCACGGGCGGCTCCACCCCCTCGGAGTGGCACCGCAACCACCGCGCGACCGGGAGTTGGGTCGCGCCGGACGACAACCCGGAGTTCCTCAAGTCGCTCCGCGAGGAGAACAAGAAGGACGAGGCCCTGCTGAAGGACTGGGAGGCGGACCTGCGCCGCCGCGAGGAGGAACTCCGCCGCCGCGAGCGCGGTTCGGACGACAGCTCCTGAGGCGCGCGGGGCGCCCGCGGCCGGCCCGCCCGGCCGTCACCCCCGCGGATCCGCCCTCAGCACCAGCGCCAGCAACCCGGGAAACCGGTCCTCGAACTCCTCCCGCCGCAGCCGGTTGACGCGCTTGGCTCCCTCGTCCCGCTGCTCGACGAGCCCGGCCCCCCGCAGCACGGCGAAGTGGTGGCTGAGCGCCGCCTTGCCCACGGGCACGTCGAAACTCCCGCACGTACGGGACCAGTCGGCCGACCCGGCGAGCTCGCGCACGAGGTGAAGACGGACGGGGTCGGCCAGCGCGGCGAGCGCGGTCTGCACGGAGACCTCGTCGGGGTGCGCGTGCTGCGGGGCGGCCCTGTGCCCGGTGCGTTCCGTCATGCCTCGCATCCCCTCTCGGCCTCGCGCTCTCCGTAAAACCTGGCGAGTGTTCGGTGAAAACCATACACTCCGAGTGTTCGCTTTCCGTTGAACACTCGACGAGGGGTGCCCGTGATGCATGCGATCCAGTTCCAGGAGTACGGCGGTCCCGAGGTGTTGCGGCCCGTGGAGACCCGGACCCCGGAGCCCGGCCCGGGCCGGGTGAGCATCGACGTGGCCTACGTCGGCGTGAACTTCGCCGACCTCAAGGCGCGCGCCGAGGGCTACCGCGTGCCGTCGCTCCCCTTCGTGCCCGGCCTCGAGGTGTCCGGACGGGTACGGGCGCTCGGTGCGGGCGTGACCGGACTCGCCGTCGGCCAGGAGGTCGCCGCGCTCACCGAGGGCGGCGCGTACGCGGAGGTGGCCGTCGCCGACGCGGCGACCGTCTTCGCCGTCCCGGACGGAGTCGACCTGCGCACCGCCGCGACGCTGCCGACCGTGCTGCCCACGGCGCACGCACTGCTGCACGAGGTGGGACGGCTCGGCGAGGGCGAGACCGTCCTCGTGCAGGGGGCGGCGGGCGGAGTCGGCACCGTACTCGGCCAGTTGGCGAAGGCGGGCGGCGCCGGACGGGTGTACGGCGTCGTGTCGGGCGCCACGAAGGCCGAGTACGCGCTGAAGCACGGGTACGACGAGGTCTTCGTCGGCGACGGCTTCGCGGACGACGTGCGGCGGGCCACCGGGGGCCGCGGTGTGGACCTCGCCCTGGACCCGGTGGGCGGCGACACCTTCCGGCGCACCCTGGACTCGCTGGCCGTCTTCGGGCGGCTCGTCTCGTTCGGCAACGCGAGCTCGGCGGAGCCGTGGCGGGTGGGCCAGCCGGAGCTGTACCCGTCCGGCGTATCGGTGGCCGGGTTCTCCATCCTCACGCTCGCCGGGCAGTCCCCGGAGACACTGCGCGAGATCGCCGCCCGGGCGTTCCGCACGGTGGCCGACGGTGCGGTGACCCTTCCCGTCACGGCGGAGTTCCCGCTGGCCGATGCCGCCGATGCGCACCGCCTCATGGGCACCCGCACGAGCACCGGCAAGCTGCTGCTGCGGGTCGCCGCGGGCTGACGGCGGCCGCAGGCGCCGTTGCCCCGGCGCGGCGACGGCGGAAGAGTGAAGGCATGAGCACCCGGCACGGCGCCGCCGCCCGCCCCCGTATCCCCACCGTCGACCTGGAACCGTGGCTCGCCGGGGATCCGGCCGCCCGGGCCCGCATCGCCGCCACCGTGGACGCGGCCCTGCGGACCGCCGGATTCCTCCTCGTCACGGGGCACGGGGTGGACCCGGCGCTGCGGGCCCGGATCCGGCGGGCCGCCCGCACCTTCTTCCTGCTCCCCGCGTCCGCCAAGGAGCCGTACGCCGTGCAGGTCGGCGGGCGCGGCTGGCTCGGCCCCGGCGCGGAGGCCAACGGCTATGCGGAGGGCACCGCGACCCCGCCCGACCTCAAGGAGTCCCTCTCCTTCGCGGCGGACGAGCCTCCCCCCGCCACCGCGGAGCGGGACGGCGCCTCCGGTGCTGCGGCGGCCGGCGCGGAGTGGTTCCTGCCGAACACCTGGCCCGCGGAGGTGCCCGAGCTGAAGGCCCCGGTCGTCGAGTACCTGACGCGGATGCGGGCCCTGTCCGACCTGCTCCTGGAACTCCTCGGCACCGCACTGGGCGGGCCGGAGGACTTCTTCACCCGGCACACCGGCCACCCCACCTGGGGCTTCAACATCAACTGGTACCCGGGTACGGAGGTCGTGGGCGCCCCGGAGCCCGGCCAGTTCCGCATCGGCCCGCACACCGACTTCGGCACCGTGACCGTGCTGGACCGGCAGGCCGGCAGCGGCGGGCTGCAGGTGTTCACGGACGAGGGCGGCTGGGAGGACGCCCCGTACGACCCGGACGCCCTCACCGTCAACATCGGCGATCTGATGGCGCGCTGGACCGGCGACCGCTGGCGCTCGGGCCGGCACCGGGTGCTGCCGCCGCCGGTGGACGCGCCCGCCGAGGAGCTGATGTCGCTGGTGTACTTCTACGAGTGCGATCCGCACACCAGGGTGGAGTCGGTGCCCACACCCCCGGGCCGGGTCGTGTATCCGCCGGTGGACTCGCACACGTATCTGCGCGAGAAGCTGGACGCCATCACGGTGAAGTGAGCGCATGCGGCGACCGGCCGCGGCCCGCCCGCATCACGGGGTGCGCCTCACCCCGATGACGCATACAGCTCCCGCAGCTGCTCCCACCGGTCGAACGTCCACGTGGACCAGTCCTTGGGCCGCCCGTCGAGTGCGTCGGCCAGGAACTCGAAGTGGTTGTGCCAGCCCGCGAGGCAGTCGAGACGCAGCTCGTCGTCGCCGTCGAACTCGTTGGTGAAGCGGAGCGTGGTCGCGTTCCCGCCTGCCGGCTCCAGATGGAAGCGGACCCGGCCGTGGTACGGCTTCAGGGTGTACTCGGCGACCCGTTCGACGTCCCAGGCGGTGATCTGACCGGAAGCGACCGTCACCTCGCCCGTCGTGCTGGTGTTCAGCCAGCGCAGGGTGATGGCGCCGCCGAGGCGGGGCTCGAAGGTGTCGGCGGCGGCCAGCCAGCCGTGCAGCCCCCGGGCCGTGGCCACGGCCCGCCAGACCTCCTCCACCGGGTGGGCAGGACGCACCGTGAACTGCAGCGTCTGCGTGTTCCCAGCGGTCCGGCTGGTGCCCTGCGCGACGGCTTCGCTCATGACACCAGCGTCACGCGGACGGCGGCCGGACGCACCCCCTGGTGCGTCCGGCCGCCGTCGTTCGTGTCGCCCGCCCTCCGCGGGTCAGACGCCCGCGTACGAGTGCTTGCCGGTGACGAAGATGTTGACGCCGTAGTAGTTGAAGAGCCAGCAGGCGAAGGCGATCAGCGCCAGGTAGGCGGCCTTGCGGCCCTTCCAGCCGGCGGTCGCGCGGGCGTGCAGGTAGCAGGCGTAGGCGACCCAGGTGATGAAGGACCAGGTCTCCTTGGGGTCCCAGCCCCAGTAGCGGCCCCAGGCGTCGCCCGCCCAGATGGCGCCCGCGATGATCGTGAAGGTCCACAGGGGGAAGACCGCGGCGTTCACCCGGTAGGCGAACTTGTCGAGGGTCGCCGCTGCGGGCAGCCGCTCCAGGACCGAGGTGGCGAACGAGCCGGGCTTGCCGCCGCTCGCGAGCTTGTTCTCGTAGGAGTCCCGGAAGAGGTAGAGGAGGGTGCCGACCGCGCCGACGTAGAAGACCGCGCCGCACAGGATGGCGGTGGAGACGTGGATCCACAGCCAGTACGAGTGCAGGGCGGGGACCAGCTGGTCGCTCGCGGTGTAGAGGACGGTGACCGCGAGGCCGAGGTCGAGCAGGACCGTGGTGACCAGGGGCAGGCCGATCCAGCGGATGTTCTTCCTCAGGGCGAGGAGCACCAGGTACACGCCGACGGCGACCGTCGAGAACGTGATGTTGAACTCGTACATGTTGCCCCACGGCGCCCGCTGCACCGACAGGGCGCGGGTGAGCACGCCGCCGGCCTCGACGAGGAAGGCGAGCACGGTGAGGGACACGGCGATACGGCCGTAGAGGTCGCCCTGTTCGTCGCCGCCGGAGGCACCGGGGCCGTCCGGGACGTCCCGCGCGCCGGAGGCGGAGCGCGTGACGACCTTGGGCCGCTCCAGGACGGCGGTGCCGCCCTTGGTCTGCACGGTGACCGCGGGCGCCTTGGCGGCGGCCCCGTCGCCCTCGGCGGTCAGCGCGGCGGCCGTACGGGCGACCTTGCTGCGGCTGCCGAAGAGCCACTCTGCGATGTGCGCGAAGAAGGCCAGCGTGTAGACGGCCATCGAGGAGTAGATCAGCACATTGCTGGTGTGCGCGAGATGCTCGTTGGTTCCGGCGGCGAGATTCACTTCTCAGCCCCTTCGGCAGATGCGGCTTGGGCGTCGGTGGCGGGATCGGGCTCCGCGGGGTCGGGGCCCGCGGCTTCCGGGTCCGAGGGGTCCGGGTCCGAGAGGTCGGGTGCCGTGGGCGCCCGGTCGTGCAGGTGCGCCGCGAGCTCGCCCAGCTCCTCCGGCAGCTTCGCCGACTCGCTGCGGCCGAGGCCCGCCATCTCCACGACCGTGACCCCGTCGGCTCCGGCGGTGGCACGCACCCAGATGCGGCGGCGCTGGATGAACAGCGAGGCGGCGAGGCCGCCGATCGCGGCGATGGCGCCGCCGAGCGCCCAGCCCTGGCCCGGCTGCTGGGAGATCTGGAAGCTGGCCCACTGCTTGACGCCCTTGTCGAAGGTGATGGAGCCGGCGCCGTTCGGCAGCTTCATCGTCTCGCCGGGCAGCAGCCGCGTCTTCAGCAGCTGGCCGTCGGCGCCCTTGAACTGCTTCATCCGGGAGGTGTCCAGCTGGTACACGTTCTGCGGGAGGCCGGCGTTCACGCCCAGGCTGCCGTGGTACGCGGACAGCGCGAGCACGGGGAAGTCCAGCGCCGGGAACTGCGAGAACATCTGGCCCTTGCCGAAGCCCGCGAAGGTCGGCACGAAGAACGCGTTGAAGCCGAGCTGCTCCTTCTTGCCGTCCTTGTCCCGGTAGCCGTCCATCACCTTGATGGCGCCGGTGGACGTGACGTTCGAGTCGATCGGCAGCACCGGCACGGCCTGGTGCATGACGACCTTGCCGCGGCCGTCCCGGACGGTGACGACGGGCGCGTAGCCGTGGCCGATGAGGTAGACCTTCGAGCCCTCGATCTCCAGCGGCTTGTTGACCTCGATCGCGCCCTTGACGTCCTTGCCGTCGACGCCCTTGCTGTAGGTGATGTCGGCGCGGTAGGTGCGCGGGGTGCCCTTGTTCGGGCCGTTGCGCTCGTACGTCCCCTCGAACTTGTCGAGGTGGAAGCTGAACGGCTCCAGGTTGTCGGAGTCGAAGAGGCTGCCCGACTTGAAGTCGTCGTACATCGGCAGCGCGTTGGAGAAGCCGCCGCCCTCGACCATCAGCTTGCCGCCCTCGGACTTGTACAGCTGCCCCCAGGCGAAGGAGACGAGCAGCACGATCAGCGCGATGTGGAAGACGAGGTTGCCCGCCTCGCGCAGATAGCCCTTCTCGGCGGCGACCGCGTCGTCTGTCGCATCGGCGCGGAAGCGGCGCTGCTTCAGCAGCGCGAGCGCCGCCTCGCGGACCTCGTCGGGCGAGGCCTCGGTGCGCCAGGTGGCGTACGCGGGCAGCCGGGTCAGCCGCTTCGGGGCGCGCGGCGGGCGGCCGCGGAGCTGGCCGACGAACTGCCAGGTGCGCGGCACGATGCAGCCGATGAGCGAGATGAACAGCAGGATGTAGATCGCCGAGAACCACACCGAGCTGTACACGTGGAAGAGGCCGAGCTTGTCGTAGACCGGCGCGAGGGTGCCGTGCGCCTTCCGGAAGTCGGCGACCTTGAGCTCGTCGATGCCGGTCTGCGGGATCAGCGAGCCGGGGATGGCGCCGAGCGACAGCAGCAGGAGCAGCAGCAGCGCGACCCGCATGGAGGTGAGCTGCCGCCAGAACCAGCGGATCCAGCCCAGCACGCCGAGCGAGGGCAGGTTCGGCGCGGAGAGTTCCTCCTGCGGCGCGGTGGACAGCTGGGAACCCGCGGCTCCCAGGTCGTCCTCGGTCCGTTCGGTCCGAGCGTCGGCGTCCTGCACGTCGGTGCCCTGCGTCGGAGGTGTCGTACTCATGGATCAGATCCCCACCGAGAAGCCGTCGGACCACGCCTGCATGTCCTGCACGATGCTGTTCCAGACCCCGGTCAGCAGCAGCAGACCGATCACGATCATCATCCCGCCGCCGATGCGCATCACCCACGCATAGTGCCGCTTGACCCAGCCGAAGGCGCCGAGCGCCTTGCGGAAGGCGACGGCGGCGAGCACGAACGGCAGGCCGAGACCGATGCAGTACGCGACGGCGAGCAGGGAGCCGCGTGCGGCGCTCGCCTGCTCCCACGCGAGCGCGTTCACGGAGGTCAGCGTCGGCCCGAGGCAGGGGGTCCAGCCGACGCCGAACAGGGCGCCGAGCACCGGCGCGCCCGCCAGGCCCGCCACCGGGCGGGTGTGGAAGCGGAATTCGCGCTGGGTCAGCCAGGGCAGCAGCCCCATGAAGAACAGGCCCATGAGGACCATCAGCACGCCCAGCACCTTGGACAGCGTGTCCCGGTACTCCTGGAGCGTGGAGCCGAAGTAGCCGAAGAGGGCGCCGCCGGAGACGAAGACGGCGGTGAAGCCGAGCACGAAGAGGGCGGCGCCCGCGACCATGCGCCCGCGCCGGGCCTCCGCGAGGTCGGTGCCGCTCACCCCGGTGACGTAGGAGAGGTAACCGGGCACGAGCGGCAGGACGCACGGCGAGAAGAAGGAGACGAGACCGCCGAGCACGGCGATCGGCAGGGCCACCAGAAGGGCCCCGCTGTAGACCGTCTCGTTCTGAGGAGGGACGGCGGCCGCGGTGTGCGCGGCCGCCAGGGTGGACGCGGTGAGGAGTGCGGGCACGCCGATCACTTCTCCGCGATCAGCGGGTCGGTCATCTTCCGCAGGCTTTCCTCACTCAGCGGCCGCAGCGAACGGGCGGCGACCCTGCCCTCCCGGTCGAGGACGAGCGTGGAGGGAATGGTCTGCGGGTTGAGCGTGCCGCGGGGGAAGCGCAGCATCAGCTTGCCGTTGGGGTCGTACAGGCTCGGGTACGGGACGCCGTAGTTGGCCTCGAACTCCTTCGCCGGGCCCGTGCTGTCGTCGCGGACGTTGATGCCGACGAACTGGACGCCCTTGGCCGCGGTCTCCTTGGCCACCTTGGCGAAGCCCGGCGCCTCGGCGCGGCACGGCGGGCACCAGGAGCCCCAGACGTTGAGGACGACGACCTTGCCCCGGTACTGGGCGACGTCGAGCTTCTTGCCCTCCAGGGTCTCGCCCGCGATCTTCGGGGCCGGCCCCCGGTCGGCCTTCTTGACCGTGGCGATGCCCCCGGTGCTGGTCACGAACCCGGTCTTCCCGGATCCGCCCTGGACACCGCCGGAGCCGCACGCCGTCAGGGTCAGCGCGCCGAGCGCGGCCCCTGCGGTCAGCAGGGCGGCTCGGCTGCGGTCGCGACGGTGTGCGCGGGAGTGGGGGGCACGGCAGGCGGCACTCATGTGAAAAGTTTCGCATGCCCGATTCGGGGATCTTCCGCACCCCCCTCTGGGGTGGAAAACCCCATTTCAGGCGGCGTTCCCCGCGCCCTTGCCGGTCGTGCCCTGCGTACCGCCGCCGCTGGGCGCCGAGGCGCCCTTCGTGTCCGCCAGGAAGCTCTTCCAGCCGCCCACGGGCTGCTGTCCGACGTCCAGGCCCTGGAGCTTGGCGAGCACCTTGGGGTCCTGCACGTCGAGCCAGTCGACGAACTGCCGGAAGGAGACGAGGCGTATGTCCTTGTGGGCGTCCCGCTGCGCGGCGATGTGCTTCAGCGCCTCCTCGACGGCGTCCATGTAGATGCCGCCGTTCCACTGCTCGAAGTGGTTGCCGATGAAGAAGGGCGCGCGGTTCGACTCGTATGCCCGCTTGAAGCCGGATATGTACGCCTGGGCCGCCTGGGTGCGCCAGCCCGGGTAGTTGGCGGGGGGCGCCTTCGTCGAGTTCACGGACTGGTTAGCCAGCATGTTGTAGTCCATCGACAGGACCTCGAAGCTGTGGCCGGGGAACGGGACCTGCTGGAGCGGAAGGTCCCAGATGCCCATCTTCTTCTCCGGCCAGCGCTGCCGGCCGCCGGGCGAGGACGCGTCGTAACGCCAGCCGAGCTGGCGCGCGGTGGGCAGCAGGTTGTTCTGGCCGAGCAGACACGGGGTGCGGCCGCCGACGAGTTCCTTGTCGTAGTCGAACGGCAGCGAGGGAAGCTCGTGCCAGCCGGTGTTCGTCCGCCACTCCTTGACGAAGGACTTGGCCTGGTCGATCTCGCTGCGCCACTGCGCGGGCGTCCAGTTGCCGACCGTGCCGGAACCGGAACAGAAATGCCCGTTGAAATGCGTGCCTATCTCGTGCCCCTCGAGCCACGCCCGGCGCACGTTCTGCAACGTCGCCTTGACGTGCTCATCGGTGAGATAGCCGATGTCGGAGGCGCCGACCGGGTTGTTCGGCGGACGGTAGAGCCGCTTCTTCGATTCGGGCAGCAGATACAGCCCGGAGAGGAAGAACGTCATATGGACGCCGTGGTCCTCGGCCGCCTTCAGAAAACGCGGGAAGAGACCGTTGCCGACCTCGCCCGCACCGTCCCAGGAGAACACCACGAACTGCGGCGGGGTCTCGCCCGGCTCCAGCGGCACGGGCTTGGCGGGCTGGTTGGGCTGCTTGCCGGTGAAGGCAGTCGAACCGTCGCCGATCGGGCGGGCCTTGGGCTTGGGTGCACCGGAGGCGCCGCCGTCCTTTCCTCCGCCCTCATGCCCCGAGCCCGACGTTCCGCCGGCCCCGCACGCCGACAGCCCCAGCGCCGTCGCGGCGCCGACCCCCAGCCCGATGATTCCCCTGCGATTGACCTCGCGCATTCCGTTCCCCTGTATTCCTCGCCCTGTGTCCACGTGCGAGATGGACAACTATTGAGAGGGCACAGGGAACAGAAAGGTTCCGGCAGGTCGAACATGTGTGAGGAATTTTGCAGAGAGCTGGGAGTCGGCAGAAGGAGTCTTTGGTTCAGGCCCCGAAGGCCTTGTCCTTCCCCTTCACCGGCTTGGCCCCGGCGAGCAGATGAGCCGGGACGAGATCACGGGCCGGCTCGGAGTATCCGACCGAAACGATCTTGTCGCCCTGGTACGTGAACGTGGTCAGCGAGGCGAGCGTGCACTGCCGCCTGCGCGGGTCGTGCCACAGCCGTCGCCGCTCCACGTAGCTGCGCACGATCCAGATCGGCAGCTGATGGCTGACGCACACCGCCTCGCGCCCCCGGGCCGCGTCCTTCGCCGCGTCCAGGGCGCCCATCATGCGGACCACCAGGTCGACGTAGGGCTCGCCCCAGGACGGCTTGAACGGGTTGACCAGGTGCTTCCAGTTCCCCGGCTTGCGCAGGGCACCGTCGCCCACGCCGAACGTCTTGCCCTGGAAGACGTTGTCCGCCTCGATGAGCCGCTCGTCGGTGGCCAGGTCCAGCCCGTGCTCCTTGGCGATCGGCGTCGCCGTCTCCTGGGCGCGCTCCAGGGGGGAGGCCACGACATGCGTGATGTCGCGCGGGGCGAGGTGCTCGGCGACCCGGTCGGCCATCTGCCGGCCGAGCTCGGACAGGTGGTAGCCGGGCAGCCGTCCGTAGAGCACCCCGTCGGGGTTGGCGACCTCTCCGTGCCGCATCAGGTGGACGACGGTGATGTCCTTGGCGCTCATGCCGCACCCTCCGGAGCCTTGGCCTCGGCGGCCGCGCGGGCGGCGTTCGGCAGTGCGGCGGCGATCCGCTCGACGGCCTGCTCGTCGTGGGCGGTCGACACGAACCAGGACTCGAACGCCGACGGCGGCAGATACACGCCGTCCGCGAGCATCGAGTGGAAGAAGGCATTGAAGCGGAAGGCTTCCTGCCGCTTGGCGTCCTCGTACGTGCGCACGTCCCCGTCGGTGAAGAAGACGGAGAACATGTTGGACGCGTTCTGCAGCCGGTGGGCGACGCCCTCCTTGGCGAGCGCGGCCGTGACCAGCCCCTGGATCTCCTTCGAGACCGCGTCCACCTTGGCGTACGCCGCGTCGTCGAGGAGCCGCAGCTGCGCCAGGCCCGCCGCGGTCGCGACCGGGTTCCCGGACAGGGTGCCCGCCTGGTAGACGGGGCCGGCGGGCGCGAGGTGCGCCATGACGTCGGCCCGGCCGCCGAACGCCGCCGCCGGGAAGCCGCCGCCCATGACCTTGCCGAAGGTCATCAGGTCGGGGACCACGCCGTCGACGCCGAACCAGCCGGCCTTCGAGGTACGGAAGCCGGTCATGACCTCGTCGGAGATGTACAGGGCGCCGTTCTTCGCGCAGGCGGCCTTCAGGCCCTCGTTGAACCCGGGCTGCGGGGGCACCACGCCCATGTTGCCGGGCGAGGCCTCGGTGATCACGCAGGCGATCTCGCCCGGGTGGGCGTGGAAGGCCTCGTGCACGGCGGCGAGGTCGTTGTACGGCAGCACGATCGTGTCCCCGGCCTGGGCGCCGGTGACGCCGGGCGTGTCGGGCAGCGCGAAGGTGGCGACGCCGGAGCCGGCCGCGGCCAGCAGGGCGTCGACATGGCCGTGGTAGCAACCGGCGAACTTGATCACCTTGGCGCGGCCGGTGAAGCCGCGGGCCAGCCGGATCGCCGACATGGTCGCCTCGGTACCGCTCGACACGAGGCGCACCTGCTCCACCGGCGCGACCCGGGCCACGATCTCCTCGGCGAGCGCGACCTCGCCCTCACCCGGCGTACCGAAGGACGTACCGCGGGCGACGGCCTCCTGCACGGCGGCGAGGACCTCGGGGTGCGCGTGCCCGAGGATCATCGGCCCCCAGGAGCAGACGAGGTCGACGTATTCACGGCCGTCGGCGTCCGTCAGATACGGACCGGTGCCGGACACCATGAACCGGGGCGTACCGCCCACGGCGCGGAACGCGCGCACGGGAGAGTTCACGCCTCCGGGCGTCACGCGCGCCGCGCGGTCGAAGAGGCTCTGTGAGGCTGGGGCTTCGTATGGATACGGCACTTTGGTCCTGATCTGCGAGAACGGGGTGGGCAGGCATGTGACGAGGAGCGGAGCCGCCGCACGGGCGGCGGGCGGCCGGTCTCCTCACATTCGACCGGGCGTCAGCCCCCTCGCGTCTGCGAAACTGGGGCTTCGAACGGATAGCTCACACAAGCCATGGTGTCAGAGGCCCGCATCGTCCCGCGGACTGGTCTTTGGCCGTACGTTTCGTCGTGCGGCCGTGGGGGAGGTCACTGTCACGATGATCGGGTTGCGCGGCGGGGGCTGCGCGCCCTAGAAAAGCAGTCGGGTGGAGATATGCATCGCGGTGGCGGACTGGGCGAGGGGACCGACGACCTGGGCCCCCGACGTGCCCGGCGGGGAAGGCACCGGCGCGACGCGGAAGCAGCAGCGGAGACGGGAGCCCCGCATCCGGGGATCGAGGCGGACGGGACGCACGCGCAGGGCGCGGCGGACCGGACGCGGATGGGAAGCGGGAGTGGCCGGGTGGGGGTGACCTACAAGTACTTCGGCGCACCGGACGGCGCGACGGCCGCCCGGGTGCCCATCTCGATGCGGCCCGAGGAGCTGGGCGGGGACGAGCTCGGCATGGGCGGCATGTTCACGAAGATCAAGCCGGAGACCATGGCCGCGATGGTGCTCACGGGCATCGAGGGCATACCCCTGCACAAGGTCCCGCCGCTGGAGCTGGTCGTCCTCCACCCGGACTACGCCGTCGTGAAGCTGCCCATGACCGTGGTCGACCCGCTGCGCGACGTCGGCGAGGAGGCCGTCGGCGCCGCCGCCTTCATATGGTCCACGGTCCCGGACCGCGGCGGTCCGCGGGACGCGTTCAACGTGTACCAGTTGCTCCATGAATGGCAGGACTTCAGCCATCGGTTGCACGAGGCGGGACATCAGCCGTACTGCCTGGTGTGGCCCTGAGCGGGGTTTCAACAGGATTCAGGCGGGGCTTTCGGGCCCCGCCCCGTCATGTGCCGACAGCAGCCGGCTGGGACAGCCGGGCGGTCGCGGCACATGGCGGGCACGTTCGCTTCGGCGGGGGCACCGCTGTGCCCTGTCAGCCATTCGACTTCGAGGAGCCGGCCGATGCCGCAGCAGGAAGTGTCCGAGAGCACAGTGATCGAGGTCCCGCCGGCCGTGGTGTACGGCGCGGTCAGCAACGTGGCCGACATGGGCCGCTGGAGCCCCGAGTGCACCGGAGCCGACGTCGGGGACGGCGGTCATGCGGAGGTCCGGCCCGGGATGCGGTTCACCGGGCACAACGTCTCCGCCCGGCAGCGCCCCTGGTCGACCCGCTGCACCGTCGTGGCGGCGGATCCGGGCGAGCGCTTCGCGTTCGAGGTCCGCGCGGTCGGCCTGCGTGTCGCCCGCTGGGCCTATGACTTCGCGCCGGCCGGCTCCGGCGGGGCGACCAGGGTCACCGAGACCTGGATCGACCAACGAGGACTGCTGATGCGCTTCCTCGGGTCGGTGGTGACCGGCGTCCACGACCGGGCCACCCACAACAGGCAGGCCATGAAGGTCACCCTCCAGCGGCTGAAGGAGGCGCTGGAGGAGGAGCACCAGGCGGCCTGAGACCGCGCGGCCCGGACGGGCGGGCCGCGGCTCGTCAGCGGGCGGGCCCGCGCCCCTCGGCGATCACGTCCCGCGCCGTCTCCCCCGCTACCGCGACGGCCTCGCGGCGGGGCTTCAGGATGCCTGCAGCGCATGCGGCGATCGCGCAGCACGCCACGGGCAGCAGGAGCGTCAGGTTGAGCGGGACGAGGCGGGTGAGCGGGCCGATGACGGCGGGCCCGGCGAGCATGCCGAGGTAGCCGAGGCCGGCGACACGGGAGACATTGGTGCCGGCGGCGCCCGGGTCGGCGTGGCCCGCGGCGCTGAAGAGCTGCGGGATACAGCCGGCGAGCCCCGCACCGAAGACGGTCCAGCCGATCAGCGCCGGGACCACCGAGGGGGAGAGCGCCGCCGTGGCCAGCCCGAGCGCGGCGGCCGACGCGCCGAGACGGAGCACGGCCGCCGGGCCGATCCGCTCCGCCACCCGGTCGGTGAGCAGCCGGCCCACGGTCATGGCGGTGGCGAAGGCCCCGTAGGCGAGGGCGGCGGTGGCGGCGGACGCGTGCAGTGTGTCGCGCAGATGCAGCACGCTCCAGTCGTTGGCGACGCCCTCGCACAGCATGATCATCAGCGCGAGCGCGGCCAGCGCCCAGATGCGTCGCGGCGTCCGGCGCCGGACCCGGGCGCCGGGGGGTGCCTGCGGGTCGCCGTGCCCGTCGGACTCCAGCAGGGCGGGGGCCGCCAGTGCGGCGACGACGAGGCCGGCGAGGGCGACCGCGCCGAGGGTGGCCGACGGGCCCCATCCCCCGGCGAGGGCACGGGCTCCGGTCAGCGCGGCGAGCACACCGCCGACGGAGAAGGCCGCGTGGAAGGCGGACATCACGGGCCGCCGGAAGCCGCGCTCCACCTGCACGGCGTGCGCGTTCATCGCGACGTCGAGACAGCCGTTGCCGAGGCCGAGCACGAGCAGTGCCGCGCCGAGCGTCCAGGCGTCGGTGGCCAGTCCCGGCAGGACCACCGCGCCGCTGCACAGGGCCGCACTCAGCGGCACCACCACGCGGGCCCCGAAGCGGTCGGTGAGCGGTCCGGCGAGCTGCATCCCGGCGAACGCCCCCGCGCCGAGCAGCAGGAGGAGCCGCCCGAGCACGGCATGGCCGATGCCCGCGCGGTGCTCGATTCCGGGGATGTGGACGATCCACATGCCCATGACGAAGCCGTTCAGGGTGAAGTACACGAAGGTGGCCAGCCGTCCGGCCCGCAGGGATCTCTCCATGCATCGAACGTAACGAACATACTCGATGTTCGAAAGATTGATTTTCGAGCATGCCAGCTGTTTACTTCTCGCATGGGGAGCACAGACCGACTCAGGCGCATCACCGAGGCCGTACGGGAAGCGGGGCGTGTCGGCGTCGCGGAACTGGCCGAGCTGACCGGCGCATCGGAGATGACCATCCGCCGCGACCTCGAGGCACTGGCCGACCAGGGCGTTCTGGAGCGCTACCGCGGAGGGGCGAGGACTCTGCTGCTGCGCGGCGAGGAACCGCCCTTCGCCCTGCGCGCCCAGGACGGACTCGACGCCAAGCGGCGTATCGCCGCCGAGGTCGCCTCACTGATCGCGGACGGCGAGTCCGTCGTCCTCGACAGCGGCACCACCTGCCTGGAGGTCGCCCGCGCGCTCCGGTTCCGCCGGGTGACCGTGATGCCGCTGTCCCTGCACGCGGTGAACGCCCTCACCGGGGCGCCGGAGGTCACCCTGCTCGTGCCCGGCGGACGGCCCCGTCCCGGTGAACTGGCGCTGACCGGCCCCCTGACCGAGGCGTCGCTGGCCGCCCTGCGCTTCGACACGGCGGTCATCGGCTGCTGCGGGCTGGGTGCGGCCGACGGCCTGACCGCCTACGACCTGGACGACGCCGCGGTCAAGCGTGCCGCGATCGCCTCCGCACGCCGTGTCATCGCCGTCGCGGACGCCGGGAAGTTCCACCGCACCGCGCTCGCCCACGTCGCGCCCGCCGCGGCCCTGCACGCCGTGGTGACCGACACCGGTGCCCCGCAGGACGAAACCGAGGCGATCGCCGCCGCGGGCGTGACCGTACGGAAGGTGTGATCCCGTGGCCGGCACCGTGCTCTTCGATCTGTTCGGCGTGATCGCCCGTCACCAGTCCGCCGACGGCAGGACGAGGCTCGTCGGAACCGCGGGCGTTCCCGCCCCGGACTTCTGGGAGGCGTACTGGGCGCTGCGCCCGCCCTACGACCGGGGCGAGGTGGACGGACCCGGCTACTGGCGGCAGGTGGCCGACGCACTCGGGACCCGGTTCGACGAGCGCCGGACCGCGGCACTCGTCGAGGCCGACATCGCGAGCTGGAGCGCGGTCGACCCCGTCATGGTGGCCCTGGTCGAAGGACTCGCGGCCGCCGGACGGCCGGTCGCGCTGCTCTCCAACATCCCCGAGGAGCTGGCGGCCCACTACGAGGCCCACCACCCCTGGCTGAAGCGGTTCCGGGTGTGCGCCTTCTCCTGCCGCACCGGCCACGCCAAGCCCGAACCGGACGCCTACCACGGGTGCGTACGGGCCCTGCGCACCGAACCGGACCGCATCCTCTTCGTCGACGACCGCGAGGAGAACGTACGGGGCGCCGAGGCGACCGGCCTGCACGGCCACCTCTTCACCACCCCCGCACGGCTGGAACACGCCCTCGCCCGGTGGGCCTGAGCCGGCAGCGGAGAGCCCGGATCGAGCGGAGGCCGGATCTCGCTGAGACCGGATCACGCCGAGACCGGATCACGCGCGGAGACCGGCTCATGCAAAGGCGGGATCACGCGGAGACCGGATCACGCCAAGACCGGATCACACCGCGGCCCGCATCACACCGTGATGCCCACCGTGAAACCGATGACCGCGCCGCCCCCGGCCCGGGCAGCCGCGTACGCGTTCCCGGAGTGCGCCGCGGCGACGTCGCGGACGATGGAGAGGCCGAGGCCCGAGCCGGGCAGGCTGCGCGCGTCGGCGGCGCGGTAGAAGCGGTCGAAGACGCGGACGAGGTCGCCCTCGGCGATCCCGGGCCCCCGGTCGCGCACCTCGACGCGGCGCCGGGAGACGACGATCTCGATGGGCTCGGTGCCGCCGGGGTCGAACTTGGCGGCGTTGTCGACGAGATTCGACACGGCGCGCTGGAGCGCGGCGGGGCGGCCCCGCACGGCGGTGTCCGCCGGTCCCTCCACCACGACCGTGACGACCCGCCCCGTGCGGCGCCGCGCGGCCACCGCCACGTCCTCGGCGATCTCGCCGAGCAGGACCTCCTCCACCGGCTGGTCGTCCTGCTGTCCGGCGGCGAGGTCGACGAGTTCGTTGACCAGGTCGGTGAGTTCCCGGGACTCCTGCGCGAGGTCGTCGACGAGCGCGTCGCGCTCGGCGGGCGGCAGTTCCTCGATGCGGCGCAGCAGCGAGATGTTGGTACGCAGCGAGGTGAGCGGTGTGCGCAGCTCGTGCCCCGCGTCCTGGACCAGCCGGCGCTGGTCCTCCTCGGACCGGGCGAGCCGGCCGAGCATCCGGTCGAAGGAGCGACCGAGCCGCCCCACCTCGTCACGTCCTGCGACCGGCACCTGTACGTCGAGGTCGCCGGTGGTCTCCACGTCCTCGGCGACCCCGGTCAGCCGGACCAGGCGTCCGGTGATGCGCCGCGCGAGCCACCATCCGGCGAGGCCGGCCGCGACGACGACGGCGGTCGCGGACAGCAGGGTGCGCTGCTGGAGGTCCCGCAGCAGGTCCTCGCTGTCGCTGAACTGCTGGGCGACCTGGACCGCTCCGCGCCCGTCGCCCAGCGAAACGGTGACGACGCGGAAGCGGTCGCCCGCGGTCGCGATCTCCCGCTCGTCGACCAGGACGCCGGAGGTGCGATCGTCGGACGCGGTGCGCTCGGGGGCGCCGACGGGGAGCCGTGGCTTGCCCGGGTCGACGACCTTCCCGCCGGGTCCGAGTATCTGCACGTCGGTGCGGGTGGGCCGGGTGAGCTCGTCGCGCGGCCCGTCGTGGTCCCCGTCCGACGAGGCGAAGTCGGCGGGCGCCAGCGGCGCCTTGCGCACCTCGGTGCGCAGGTCGTGCACGATCTCGTCGAACAGCGCCTGCTGGTCGACGCGGACGAGCCGTGCCGCGGCGCCGTAGCTGAGGAATCCGACCAGCAGGGTGACCACCGCCGCGACCGCCGCGAAGGACAGCGCGAGCGTGGTCCGCAGCGAGGAGGATCCGAACAGGGAGGAACCGGCACGCCGCAGCATCACGCGCGCCCCGGCCGTCCTGGGGTTCCCGGACATGCCGGGGTCAGCTCTCCCGCAGGACGTATCCGACGCCCCGCACCGTGTGGATCAGCGGCGGCTTTCCCGGTTCGTCGACCTTGCGCCGCAGATATCCGACGTAGACCGCGAGGTTCTTCGAGCCGGGCCCGAAGTCGTAGCCCCAGATCCGGTCGTAGATGGTCGCGTGGTCGAGGACGATGCCCTCGTTGCGGGCGAGGAGCTCCAGGAGGTCGAACTCGGTCCGGGTCAGCTCCAGCTCCCGCTCGCCGCGCCAGGCGCGGCGGGCCTGCCCGTCGATCCGCAGGTCGGCGGCGGTCACCTGGCCGTCGGGGATGTCGTGGGAGACCTCGGGGCCGGCCCCGGCGCCGTTTCCGGTGCGCCGCAGCAGGGCGCGCAGCCGCGCGAACACCTCCTCGATGTCGAACGGCTTCACCACGTAGTCGTCGGCGCCCGCGTCGAGACCGGCGATCCGGTCCGCGGTCTCCACCCGTGCGGTGAGCATCAGGATGGGTGTGCGGTCGCCCTCGGCGCGCAGCACGCGGCACACCTGGAGGCCGTCGATGCCCGGCATCATGACGTCGAGGACGAGCACGTCGGGCCGGCTCCTGTGCGCCTGGGCGATCGCCTCGATGCCGTCGGCGACGGCCGTCACCTCGTAGCCCTCCAGGCTGAGCGCGCGCTCCAGGGCGTGCCGGATGGCCCGGTCGTCCTCGGCGAGGAGCACGGTGTTCACGGTCTTGGGCACGCTCACGGTGCTGGGCACGCTCACGATCTCGGAAGGGCTCCGTTCGCTGGTCGGGGGCACCCCCCAGTCTGCCAAGTCCGGGCCGCCGGCCGCTCCGGCCGGGAACCCGGCACCCCCCTTCTTACCTGCCTCTCACCCGTGACGGAGCGTCGGCTTACCTCTCGGAGTGAGTGTGTGCCCAGGTAGTGCCGTATGTCGTGGGCGATGCGTTATGCACTCGCGCGCACACATGCGACATTCGTCACATTTACCTGAAAGACGATGCAACAGGGCAAGGAGGGCATGCATGAGGTCGGGGGAAACCACCGGATGAAGATCGTGTTCCTGCTGCACAACGCGTACGCGATCGGCGGCACCGTACGGACGACGCTGAATCTCGCGACGGCGCTCGCGGATCACCACGACGTGGAGATCGTGTCGATGATGCGCCACCGCGAGGACCCCCGGTTCACCGTCGACCCCCGGATCTCCCTGGTCCCCCTGGTGGACACCCGGATCGGCGGCGACGACGCACGGCTTCCCGCGTACTCCCAGCCCGCCGTCGACTTCCCGGACACCGAGAAGCGGTACCGCCAGTACAGCCGTCTGGTCGACCTCCGGGTCCGCGAGTACCTGACCGCGTCGGACGCGGACGTGCTCATCGGCACCCGCCCCGGGATCAACGTCTACCTGTCCCTCTTCGGACCGCGCCGGGCCCTGCGCATCGCCCAGGAGCACCTGCGGCACGACGCCCACAGCAAGAAGCTGCGTGCGGTGCTCGCGAGCCACTACCGCGACCTCGACGCGCTGATCACGATGACCGAGGCGGATGCGGCCGTGTACCGCAGGAAGATGCGGCTGCCCGGCGTCCCCGTCATGTCGGTCCCGAACATCGTGCCCGCCCCGGACTGCGCCCCGTCCGACCAGACGGCCAAGGTGATCGCGGCGGCCGGCCGGCTCGCCCGCGGCAAGCGCTTCGACCTGTTGCTGGAGGCCTTCTCCGCGGTGGCGGCGAAGGAGCCCGAGTGGCAGCTGCGGATCTACGGCGGCGGCGGCGAGCAGGAGCGGCTCCAGTCGCTGATCGAGGGCCTCGGCCTGACCGACCGCGCCGCCCTGATGGGCCCGCACTCCCCGATCGAACCGGAGTTCGCCAAGTCGTCCCTCGTCGTCAGCGCCTCGGACGCCGAGTCCTTCGGCATGACCCTGGTCGAGGCGATGCGCGTAGGCGTCCCGGTCATCTCCACGAACTGCCCGCTCGGCCCCGCCGAGATCATCCGCGACGGCGTCGACGGACGCCTCGTGCCGGTCGGCGACGCCCGGGCGCTCGCCGAGGCGATGGTCGACCTGATCGAGAACGAGTCGTACCGCAGGGAGATGGGCCGCACCGCGATGGAGAGCGCCCGCCGCTACGACCCGGCCCCGATCGTCGACCGCTACGACCTGCTCTTCGACGAGCTCCGCGCCACCCGCCACCGCCGCGGCTGGCAGCGCACCCGCGCCCGTGCGACGTCGTCGCTGCGCCGTCGTACGCGTTCCGTGCGCCGGCGGCTGCGGGCTCTGACGACCGCGCCGCGCAGCCAGGTGGAGCAGCCCCGACGTGCATGACCTGCCGGTACGGCGTACGAGAGGTGGGTGAGACGTATGAGAAGTGGTGCCCCCGACCTGCGCCCCGACCGGAGCGCGGGCATACGGACGGAGCCCGTCCGTCCATGGCCCGGTGAGACCCCCGGAAGGCGGGCCGGCGTACGACGGCGGCGGCCCGCCTCCCGGGCCGGGCCGGGGGACGGGCCCCGCGCCCGAATACCCTGGCTCGGCCTGGTCGCCGCCGTGTACGCCCTCCTCCAGCTGCTGGTGGTCGTGCCGCGCATCGGGCACACGCTCGGCTGGGACGAGAGCGTGTACGTCTCCCAGGTGGACCCGCGCACTCCGGCGGCCTTCTTCAGCGCGCCGCGCTCCCGCGGCATCAGCTTCCTGGTCGCACCCGTCCTCGCCGCCACACCGTCCGTGCTCGCCCTGCGTCTCGCGCTCACCGCGGCATCGGCCGCCGCGCTGTACGCGTCCTTCCGGGTGTGGCGGACGATCGTCGGACCTGGCACCACGGCGCTCGCGGCCCTGCTGTTCGCCGGGGTGTGGACGACCGGGATATCCGGCGCGCAGGCCATGCCCAATCTGTGGGTGGCGTTCGGCGCGGTGGCGGCCGTCGGCTGGTTCCTGCGCTTCCCCTGCGTCCCCGGCCCGGACGGCGGCGCTCCCGGCGCCCCGCGCACGAACCGCGCAACCGGCGTCACACGCCCGGGTGATTCCCCGCGCGACCCGCGCGCACAGGACTCCCCCGGTGGCGCCCCCGCGGGCGCCTCACCCCTCCCGCCTCCTGCCGGCGGCTCCGCGCGCGGCAACCGCGCGGGCTGGTGGCTGGCCGGCTGCCTCGCCGCCACCGCCCTGGTCCGCACCCCCGACGCGGGGTGGCTGGCCCTGCCGCTCCTGGTCTGCGCGGTGCTCATGCGCTCCTGGCGCCGCACCCTGCCGTATCTGCTCGGCGGACTCGCGCTCGGCGCCGCCCAGTGGACGGCCGAGGCCTACGTCCGCTGGGGTTCCGTCCCCGCGCGGCTGCACGTGTCCAGCGCCACCGAGGGCGGCATGGGCCTCCACCTCAACGTCGGCAACGCCTGGCGCGCCCTGAACGGCCCCCAGCTGTGCCGACCCTGCACGGTCCCGCTCACCCACCCCGAGCTGACCCTCTGGTGGCTCGCGCTCCCCGTGCTCGCCGCGACGGCCCTGGCCCTCTCCCTCCGGGACCGGGCACCCCGCGCGACGGTGCTCCCCGTGGCCTGCGCGGCCTCGCTCGCGGTCCCCTACCTCCTGCTGCTGGACTACGCGGCGCCGCGCTTCCTGCTCCCGTCGTACGCGCTGCTCGCCCTGCCCGTCGCGGGGCTCGCGACACGGCTGGTACGGGCGGCCGCGGACGGGCGGACCCGCCGCACGGCGGTGGCCGCGGTGGCCGTGCTCGTGCTCGCGCAGCTGGCGAGCCAGCAGGTGGTCCTGGACCGCATGGCCCGCTCGACGGCGGCGGTGAACGCCGAGTACCGGGCGGCCGCCCATGGTCTGCACGCCCTCGGCCTGCGTCCGCCGTGCCTGGTCACCGGCACGCACGCCCTTCCGGTCGCGTACGCCGCGGGCTGCGCCTCGGCCCAGACCTCCGGGAACAACCGGTCCGTCACCCGGACGGAACTCCTGCGTCTGGCCGCCCGCCGTCCCACGGCGGCCCTGACCGGAGCCCACGCCGAGCCGCCTTCCTATGCGCGCGACTGGACGCCGCACCCGCTGCCGGGCACCCACTGGACCGCGTGGGTCGCGCACTGACCCGAGCCGCCAGGCCGCGCGGCGGCCCCGGGGCGCCTGTGTGCACGCCCGGCCGCCGGCGCCGAGGGCACCTACTGCGCCCGGAGGGCCGCCAGGCGCTGCTCGAACGGGACCACGCGGTCCTCGCGCCCCTGCTGCGGAACCCGTCCCGCGGAGCCCCGCACCAGTCCCACCAGCTCTCCGGCGGCGCGTTCGACGCGCTCGGCGAGGCCGTCCGCTCCCCAGTCCTCCGACGCCGCGTACACCCCGGTGGGCACCACGACCGCCCGGAGGAAGGAGAAGAGCGGACGCAGCGCGTGGTCGAGCACCAGCGAGTGCCGGGCCGTACCGCCGGTCGCCGCGACGAGCACGGGCTTCCCGGCCAGCACGTCCTCGCCCTCGGCGGTCAGCACGTCGAAGAACGACTTGAACAGTCCGCTGTACGACGCCGAGAACACCGGAGTGACGACGATGAGTCCGTCGGCCCCGGTCACCGCGTCGATCGCGGCACGGAGGGCGGGCCCGGGAAACCCGGTGACGAGGTTGTTGGCGATCTCGACGGCGAGGTCGCGCAGTTCGACGACCTCGGTCCCGGCCTCGCCCCCGGTTCCCGCCTCCCCTGCCCGGCGTACCGTCGCCTCGGCGAGCCGGTCGGCCAGCAGCCGGGTGGACGACGGAACGCTCAGTCCCGCCGATACGACGACGACCTTCATGCTGCCGCCACCTCCTTGCCGTTGTCGTTCCCGCCGCGGTCCCCGGCGGCGCCGTCCTTGCGTGCCACGAGCGCGGCGTGGGTCGGCGCGTCCGGCACGTTCGCCGGGCGCCCCTTCGCGAACTCCTCGCGCAGCACGGGCACGACCTCCTCGCCGAGGATGTCGATCTGCTCCAGCACGGTCTTCAGGGGCAGCCCCGCGTGGTCCATCAGGAACAACTGCCGCTGGTAGTCGCCCACATAGTCGCGGAACGACAGAGTGCGCTCGATCACCTGCTGCGGCGACCCGACGGTCAGCGGCGTCTGCGCGGTGAAGTCCTCCAGGGACGGCCCGTGCCCGTACACGGGCGCGTTGTCGAAGTAGGGCCGGAACTCCCGTACCGCGTCCTGGGAGTTCCTGCGCATGAACACCTGCCCGCCGAGCCCGACGATCGCCTGCTCGGGCGTGCCGTGTCCGTAGTGCGCATACCGCTCCCGGTAGAGCGCCACCATCTGCTGGGTGTGCTCCTTGGGCCAGAAGATGTTGTTGTGGAAGAACCCGTCGCCGTAGTACGCGGCCTGCTCGGCGATCTCCGGCGAGCGGATGGAGCCGTGCCACACGAAGGGCGCCACCCCGTCCAGCGGCCGCGGGGTCGAGGTGAAGGACTGGAGCGGCGTCCGGAAGCGGCCCTCCCAGGTCACCACGTCCTCGCGCCACAGACGGTGCAGCAGTGCGTAGTTCTCGATGGCGAGGTCGATGCCGTCGCGGATGTCCTTGCCGAACCACGGGTACACCGGACCGGTGTTGCCACGGCCCATCATCAGGTCGACCCGCCCACCGGCCAGATGCTGGAGCATCGCGAAGTCCTCGGCGATCTTCACCGGGTCGTTGGTGGTGATCAGGGTGGTGGAGGTGGAGAGGATCAGGTTCTCCGTGCGTGCGGCGACGTAGCCGAGCATCGTGGTGGGCGACGACGGCACGAACGGCGGGTTGTGGTGCTCACCGGTCGCGAACACGTCCAGGCCGACCTCCTCGGCCTTCTCCGCGATGGCGACCATCGCCTTGATCCGCTCGTGCTCGCTCGGCGTACGCCCCGTCGTCGGGTCGGTGGTCACGTCGCCCACGGTGAAGATCCCGAACTGCATGGCGCTCCCTCTCCAGAGATGGTTGATATTTCAACTACACCGCGGAGAACCGCACCGGGCAGGGAGCTATTCCCCCACCCCTCACGCCCGCACCGCACCGGACACCGGCCCGGGTCCGGCACCCACCGCCGCGCCGCCGCCTCGACACCCCGACCCCGGCCGGCACCGCCACCACCTCGCCTCCCGCCGCCCTGCCGCCATCTCCACACCCGCCGCCCCGCCGGCACCCCCGCCGCCGGTTCGACGCCCCAGCCGCCCCCTCGACGCCCCAGCCGCCCCCTCGGCGCCCCACCACCCGCTCAGGGCACCAGCACCACTCGTCCACGCAGACCACCCTCGGCAAGCCGGGCGTGTGCCTTGACGGCCTCGTCGAGGCCGAACGTCTCGGCCACCCGGAGCGTCAGCTCCCCCGAGTCCACCAGCGCCGCCAGCGCGGCCAGCCTTTCGCCGTCGGCCCGGACCTCCACGGCGTCGCTCCGCACCCCTCGCTCGGAGGCCGGCTGCCGCCCGGGCTGCACTCCCACGTACACGCCCCCGTCGCGCACCGCACCGAGTGCCTCGGCCCCCAGCACGGCCGTGTCGAGGACGGCGTCCACGCTCCGCGGCTCGACCCCCGCCGCACCCCGCGCGCCCGCCTGCCGCGACACGAAGCGTGCGGCACCCAGCCCCCGCACGAACTCCTCGTCACCCTCCCCGGCCAGCGCGACCACCTCGACCCCGCGCCGTGCGGCCAGCTGCACCGCGTAGGCACCGACGCCGCCCGCGGCTCCCGTCACGAGCAGACTCCGCCCGGGCTTCAGTTCCAGCAGCTCCAGGGCCTGGACGGCGGTGAGGCCGTTCAGCGGCAGGGTCGCCGCATGCACGTCGTCGACCGACGCCGGGGCAGCAGCCAGCGCCGACGCGTCCAGCACCACGTACTCCGCGTGCGTCCCGGTCGTCTTCGCGGGCCCGTACGCGAGGCCGATCACCCTGTCCCCGGCCGACCAGCCGGTGGCCGCACCGGTCGCGTCGACCACCCCGGCCACGTCCCAGCCGAGCCCGAGCCGCTTCCCCGCGCCGCCGAACACCCCCGCACGGACGGCCGCGTCGACCGGGTTGAGCCCGGCCGCGGTCACCCGTATCCGCACCTGCCCGGCCCCCGGCTCGGGCAGCCCCGTCTCGACGACCTCGACCATCTCCGGCCCGCCGAACCCCGGCACCACGGCCGCACGCATGACACCGCGGGCGCCACTGACACCGCTCACACCGCTGACACTCACGACAACTCCCTTTGGATCGCACCGCACTTGGCGTTGACAGGACAACCGTAAAGAGAGCTACTCTCCATTGGTAAGTACGTACCTGGAAGTGCGTACGTCACCCGGAGGTGCGCCATGACGACGACGACCGCGGCCCAGCGCCGCGAGCAGGCACGGATCGAGTACGACGCGTTCATCAGGAACTGCCCGACCAACCAGCTGCTCGCCCGGATCAGCGACAAATGGGTCAGCCTGATCGTCAGCGCGCTCGCCGACGGCCCCATGCGCTACAGCGACCTCGGCCGGAAGATCGCCGGCGTGAGCCAGAAGATGCTCACGCAGTCCCTGCGCTCCCTGGAGCGCGACGGCCTCGTCAGCCGCACGGTGACCCCGTCCGTACCCGTCCGGGTCGACTACGCGCTCACACCGCTCGGCCACAGTCTCAGCTGTCTGCTCACGGCGGTGAAGGACTGGGCCGAGACCCACATCGAGGCGGTCAACGAGGCGCGGGAGCGCTACGACACGACGCCGCAGGACTGAGCACGACCCCCGCGACGGCAGCACGCCGCCCGGCCCGCGCCGACCGGCACACCATCCGGCCCGCACCCGCCGGTGCACCGCCACGGCCACGCCCACCTCGGCCCCGCCGGGGTGCCGGTCGCGGTGCGCACCCCGCGGCCGGGACCCGGGTCAGAACACGTACAAGTCGCCCGTCTCCAGGGCCAGCACATCGTGCTCGTTGTTCTGCGGGTTCCGGTCCTTCGCCCCGCCGTTCCACGCGGTCTCGATCCGCAGGGAGGCCTCGGGCGGGGTGCCCGCGAGCCGGGCCCGCATCGAGAAGGACGGACCCGTGCCCCCCGCGTCGACCGCGCCCGTCTTGCACAGCACGGTCCTGGCCCCGGTCCGTACGCACCCGGCGGGCATCGTCTGGCGCGCGGCGAGCGGCACGGACCAGCGCAGCCGCACGGCGGCCTCGTCGAGGTCCGAAGGGCCGTAGTTCTGCGGTGTGATCGTGACGGACATGACGCCCTTGTCCATCGAGACGATGCCGTGGAAGGCGAGGTCGGCCTCCGCGACCGACACCCCCTGCGCCCTGCCGCGGACCGGGGCGCCCTCCGCCCCGCCGTGGCCGGACGCCCCCTGCGCCCCGCCATGGCCGGACGCCACCGCCTTCTCCGCCGCCACCGCCGCCTCCGGCGGAACCGCCGCTCCCACGGCGAGCACCAGCCCCACAGCGACCCCGAGCGCCCCCGCAGCACGCACGACCACCCGCATGGATTTCCTCCGTGTCCATGGGGCCACGGCCCGGCCCCGGGCATCACCGCATCCGGACGGCGCCCGGACATCGGATGTATCCCACGCCTCACCCCCTGCAAGGCGCCGTCCAACAGGTGACAGCGGCCGCCTATCCTGGCCGTCCGACCACCAGGCCGAGGAGCAGCCGCCATGACCGCCGCGAACGCCGCGCCCAGCACCGCCGCCCGTACCGCCGTCGTCACCGGAGCCAGCAGTGGCATCGGCGCCGCCACCGCGCGCGGACTGGCCGAGGCCGGCTTCCACGTCGTCCTCACCGCGCGCCGCAAGGACCGTATAGAGGCACTGGCCGCCGAGCTGACGGCCGCCGGGCACACAGCCACCGCGTACCCGCTGGACGTCACGGACCGCGCGGCCGTCGACGCCTTCGCCACCTCCCTCGACCACTGCGACGTCCTGGTCAACAACGCCGGCGGCGCACTCGGCGCCGACCCCGTCGCCACCGGCGACCCGGCCGACTGGCGGCTGATGTACGAGACGAACGTCCTCGGCACCCTGCACGTCACACAGGCCCTGCTCCCGGCGCTCACCGCCGGCGGCGACGGCACGATCGTGGTGGTCTCCTCGACGGCGGGCCACGGCACGTACGAGGGCGGCGGCGGATACGTCGCGGCGAAGCACGCCGAGCACGTCCTCGCCGAGACACTGCGTCTGGAGATCGTCGGCACCCCGGTCCGGGTCATCGAGGTGGCCCCGGGCCTGGTCAAGACCGACGAGTTCGCGGTGACCCGCTTCCGCGGCGACGCCGAGAAGGCCGCGAAGGTCTACCAGGGCGTGGCGGCCCCGCTCACCGCCGAGGACGTCGCCGACACGATCACCTGGGCCGTCAGCCGCCCCAGCCACGTCAACATCGACCTGCTGGTGGTCCGCCCCCGCGCCCAGGCCTCCAACACCAAGCTCCACCGAGAGCCGTGACGGCGTCCGGCCGGGACGGATCCCCGGCCCGGGAACGGCAGCGGCTGGCCGAGGAGACCAGGAACGAGCGGTACGTGTGGTGGTACCTCGCGTACTTCCTCTTCGGCATCCATGTCGTCGCCTTCGTCATGATCTACGCGATCCGCCACGGGAAATAGCCCACGGCGGACCGGCGTACCCGTTCGGGCGCGGCCCGTCGGGGGAGTCCGCGTAACGCGGGTGGCCGCGCTCGGCTGTCACCCTCCGCATCCAGGGCCTATGCAGGAACTCAGGGAAGCATCCATCCGCCTCCCGCCCCTGCGTGGAACTGGAGAACTGCGCGATGACCCCGAGCAGCGAATCGACGATGTGCCCGTTCGACTTCAGCGAGGCGCTGGAGTTCGACCCCTCGCTCCAGGCGCTCATGGGCCACGAGTCCATCACCCGGATCCGGCTGCCGTACGGCGAGGGGGAGGCCTGGCTGGTCACCGGGTTCGACGAGGTGCGGCGGGTGACCACCGACCAGCGGTTCAGCCGGGCCGGAATCATGGGGACCGACTATCCCCGGATGACGCCGGAGCCGATCGTCTCGCCGGAGTCGATCAACGTGATGGACCCGCCGGACAGCAACCGGGTGCGGCGGCTCGCCTCCCAGGCGTTCACCAAGCGGCACGTGGAGCGGATGCGCCGGTCCATCGCCCGGCTGGCCGACGACCTGCTCGACGGGATGGCCGCTGCCGGGTCCCCCGCGGACCTGGTGCAGCACCTCTCCAACCCGCTCCCCCAGCACACCATCTGCGAACTCCTCGGCGTCCCCCGTGACGAGTGGCCGCGGATCGAGGAGTACTGCCACCAGCTGCTCTCCACCGGCCCGGACGGTCGGCAGAAGGCCGCGCAGGCCAAGGACGACCTGCGGGCGTACTTCCTCGGGCTCATCGACGAGCGGCGGCGCTCCCCCGGCAAGGACCTCATCAGCTCGCTGGCCGCGGCCAGGGACGGCGAGGACGCGCTCGACGACCAGGAACTCGCGATCATGGCGCTGACCCTGATGCTCAGCGGGCAGGACACGGCCACCTGCCAGATCAGCGACATCTCCTACCTGCTGCTGACCCGCCCCGAACTGGTCAAGCACATCAAGATCCGGCCGGAGAGCCTCACGGGCGTCCTGGACGAGCTGCTGCGCGTCATCCCCTTCCGCAAGGGCGTCGGCATTCCCCGGGTGGCCCTGGAGGACGTGGAGCTGGGCGGTGTGCAGATCCGGGCGGGCGAGTTCGTGCACGTCTCGTATCTGACGGCGAACCGCGATCCGGAGCGCTACCCGGACCCGCACACCATCGACCCGGAGCGGCCCTCCATGCCGCACATGACCTTCGGCTGGGGCGGACACCGGTGCATCGCCATGCCGTTGGCCATGGCGGAGCTGGAGGTGGCGATCGGCCGGCTGCTGGAGCGGTTCCCGGACCTGAGGCTCGCCGTTCCGGCGGAGGAGGTGCGCTGGGACACGGAGACCATCCGGCGTTTCCCGCTCGAACTGCCCGTGGCCTGGTAGGGCCACGGGCACCCGGACGCGGGCGGCGCGGACCGGGGCGTACGGACGCCGTGGGCGCCTCAGCCCTTCACGCAGACGACCTGCTTCAGCCTGGCGACGACCTCCACCAGGTCGCGCTGCTGGTCGATGACCTGCTCGATGGGCTTGTAGGCGCCCGGGATCTCGTCGACGACACCCGAGTCCTTGCGGCACTCGACGCCCCGCGTCTGCTCCTGGAGGTCGCGCGTGGAGAACCGGCGCTTCGCGGCGGTGCGGCTCATCCGGCGGCCCGCGCCGTGCGACGCGGAGTTGAACGACTTGTCGTTCCCGAGGCCGCGCACGATGTACGAACCGGTGCCCATGGAGCCCGGGATGATGCCGAGGTCCCCGCTGCCGGCGCGGATCGCGCCCTTGCGGGTGACCAGCAGGTCCATGCCCTCGTACCGCTCCTCCGCCACGTAGTTGTGGTGGCAGGAGATCTCCTCGTCGAAGGCGACCTTCGCCTTGCGGAACTCCCTGCGGACCGCCTCCTTGAGCAGGCTCATCATGACGGCGCGGTTGCTGCGCGCGTACTCCTGCGCCCAGAACAGGTCGTTGCGGTACGCCGCCATCTGTGGGGTGTCCGCGACGAAGACCGCCAGGTCCCGGTCGACGAGGCCCTGGTTGTGCGGGAGCTGCTGGGCCACGCCGATGTGGAACTCGGCCAGTTCCTTGCCGATGTTGCGGGAGCCGGAGTGCAGCATCAGCCAGACGGCGCCGTCCTCGTCGAGGCAGACCTCGATGAAGTGGTTGCCCGAGCCGAGCGTCCCCATCTGCTTGGCGGCGCGCTCCTGACGGAACTTGACCGCGTCGGTGATCCCGTCGAAGCGGTCCCAGAGGTCGTCCCAGGCGGCCGCGGGGAAGCCGTACAGCCGGCCGGGGTCGACCGGGTCGGCGTGCATGCCCCGTCCGACCGGGATCGCCTGCTCGATCTTCGAGCGGAGGCGGGAGAGGTCGCCCGGAAGGTCGTTGGCGGTCAGGGACGTCCGGACGGCCGACATGCCGCAGCCGATGTCGACGCCGACCGCGGCCGGGCAGACCGCGCCGCGCATGGCGATGACCGAGCCGACCGTGGCGCCCTTGCCGTAGTGGACGTCCGGCATGACGGCCAGGCCCTTGATCCACGGCAGCGTGCTCACGTTGCGGAGCTGCTGGAGGGCCCCGTCCTCGACCGTGGCCGGGTCCGTCCACATCCGGATCGGAACCTTCGCACCGGACATCTCTACATAGGACATATCGCTTCTTTCCCCCGAACCACATGCAAAGTCTTGGAAGTCTGTGACGCGCACATATCGCACATACCTGCGCCAAGGTCGAGGAATGGGACAACGGACCGGCGTCCACGGCACTGCGTGCGATAGACATTGTGTCCACCGGCCGCCCGAGGGCGGCAAGCGAATATCACGGCGCGAAGCGATCGACGACAACCGGCGATCGACAGCGGTCCGACGGCGAGAGGAGTCATCACGATGCAGCGGAAGGTGTACCTACCGGGCGCCGCCGCGCTCCTCGCGGCGCTGCTCGCGGGCTGTACCGGCACTTCGGACGCCGGGGACGAGGCGCCCGACTCGAAGGCCGGGGAGGCCGGTGTGAGCGCTCCGGCCGCCGCCCCGGGCAAGTACCGCACGCTTCCGGAGCCTTGCGGCGAGGTGGACCACGGCTCCCTCGACAAGATGCTCCCGGGCATCAAGGAGATCACCGACCCCGATCAGCGCGAGAAGACCTACGAAGGCACGGCGGAGGTCACCTACGACACCGACCGCCGCGTCGGCTGCAACTGGAAGGTGGAGTCGGCGGACGCCACCCGCCATCTCAGCATCGACTTCGAGCGGGTCGTGTCGTACGACCCGGCGGTCAGCGACGCCGCACGCGCGTCGGAGGTCTTCGCGTCCAAGGGCACCGCGGCGGGCCTGTCCGAGCCGACGCCGGGCCGGAGCGGGAGCACCACACCGTCCGGGTCCGCCTCGGGCTCGCCGACGGCATCCCCGGCCAAGGACGGCGCCAAGGACGGCGCGAAGGACACCAAGGGCCCGTCGGCGAAGAACGCCGCGAAGATCTCGGCGGACCAGGGCTCGGCCAAGTCGGGCCCTGCATTGGCGAATTCCTCTGATACGCCCGATACATCCGATTCTCCCAACCCCTCCGGATCGGCCGGTTCGTCCGGTTCATCCGATGGAGCCGACTCCTCCGACCCCTCCGACGACGGCGTCCCGCCGGACAGCCTCGCGCCGCGCACCCTCAACGGGCTCGGGGACGCCGCGTTCCTCGACGACCGGCTCGCCACGTCCGCCTCGGCGGCCCGCCACCGCACCGTGACTGTGGTGTTCCGCACGTCGAACGTGATTGTGACCATCGAGTACGACGAGCAGCCCGCGCACACCACGGACGTGCCGGACAGCAAGGAAATGCAGGACAGGGCCAGGGAACTGGCGGGAACGCTGGCGGACGAGATCGGCGACTGACGGCGGCTCGCACCGTCTCGCGACGGGCGGCCGGGAACGCGGAACCAGAGCCGCGCGCGCCTGCTTCGGCGTACGGTGGCCCCTCGGACCCGGCCACCCGTCAGAGTGAAGGAACCATGCACCGACCAGCACAGCGACTCACCCGCATCCTTGCCTGCGCAGCCGCCGTACCGGTGATCCTCGCCGCCTCCGGCTGCTCCTCCGACTCGGGCTCGTCCGACGCCGCCAAGACGGGCTCCGACCCGAAGGCCTCCGCCTCCTCGTCCGCGACGGGCGGTGACGCCGGGTCCCAGGTGAAGCCGGCCACGTACAAGACCCTGCCGGATCCGTGCTCGGTGCTGTCCAAGAAGACGCTGCGCGGCCTCGTGCCGGAGTCGAAGTCGGGGAAGCAGGGCCAGTCCGACGACACCTCGCTGCGTGGCACCTGCTCCTGGAGCAGCCTCGACAACAACGGCGTGAAGGGATCGCAGTTCCGCTGGCTGAACGTCTCGATGCTGCGCTTCGAGTCGGACCAGGCCCGCGGCAGCGGCGACAAGCTCGCGAGCCAGTACTACGCCAAGCAGGTCTCGGAAGCGCAGGCGACCGACGGCGCCAAGAACGCGAAGACGGAGCCGGTGACGGGCACCGGCGACGAGGCCACGGCGGTCCACTACGACCTGAAGAAGAAGGAAGGCTCCTTCAAGCAGCAGACGATCGTCGCCCGCGCCCAGAACGTCGTCGTGACGATCGACTACAACGGTGCCGGCCTGGCGGGCGACAAGACCCCGGACGGCGCCGAGCTGCTGAAGGACGCCGAGGCGGCGGCGAAGGAGGCCGTCGCGGCGATCGTGAAGGCGAACGGCTCCGGCGCCTCCCCGAGCAGCAGCAAGAGCAGCAGCGCGAAGAGCGACACGAAGAGCAGCTCGAAGAGCGGCAGCAAGAGCGGCAACTGACCGCTTTGGTCGCCCATTCCGGATGTGCAGGAGCCCGGCCCCGCTCGGCGGCCGGGCTCCTGCCGTACCGGCCGACGATCAACCGCACGCATGTGCCAGGCTGTCCCGCGCACAACGGCAGCTCCCAGGGAGGGGAAGACGTGTGGCCGGGCCACTGAAGCTGACACGAATGCACCGGATACTCATAGGAGTGGTGGTCACCGGTGCGCTCATCATCGCGGGCATCGGCTTCGCGGGTTCGTACGCGGCGGTGCGCGCACTCGCGTGGAAGAAGGGCTTCGGGAACTTCGCCTACGTCTTCCCGAT